>DATJWW010000037.1:0-101053 GCA_035500835.1 Solirubrobacterales bacterium
CGCCGCCGACAAGCAGGAGATCCTCGCCGCCTGCGAGGACTTCGGCGTCGACCGCTCGCTGCGCGCCTACTCAACCATAGGAACGCGGGGCGACGTCGACCTCGTCCTGCTCAGCCAGAGCCCGAACCTGGCCGACATCCACACCTTCCACGTCGTCCTCGGCCAGAGCGGCCTCGCCAAGTGGGCGGAGACGCCGTACTCGTTCCTCTCGATGACCAAACCCTCGCCCTACTCCGAGGAGCAGGCGCGGCCGGAGATCTGCACCTCCGAGCGCAAGTACCTCTTCCTCTACCCGATGGTGAAGCAGCGCCGCTGGTACGGGCTGCCGCCCGAGGAGCGCGGCCGGATCATGAAAAGCCACATCGAGGTCGGCCGCCGCTACCCCGACATCTCGATCAACACGACCTATTCCTACGGGATCGACGACCAGGAGTTCGTCGTCTGCTTCGAGGGCGACGATCCCGGCGAATTCCTCGAACTCGTCAACGAGCTGCGCCCGACCGAGTCCAGCGAGTACACCGAGCTGGAGACGCCGATCTTCACCTGCGTGTCGATGTCGGTCGGCCGCGCCCTCGACGCCCTCGACGGCGTGCACAGCGCAGCCGGCGTCCCCACGGTCTGAAAGGCGGAAATGTCCAAGATCGGCACCCCCGAGAACCCCCTGCGCGTCGCCATCGTCGGCGCCGGCCCGTCCGGCTTCTACGCCGCCGAGCACATCCTCAAGGACGGCGACGTCCACGCCCAGGTCGACCTCTTCGACCGCCTCCCCACCCCCTTCGGGCTGGTCCGCGGTGGCGTCGCCCCCGACCATCCGAAGATCAAGTCGGTGATCCGGGTGTATGAGAAAACGGCGGCGCGCGAGGGCTTCCGCTTCTTCGGCAACGTGAAGATCGGCCACGACATCGAGGTCGAGGAGCTGGAAGCGCGCTACCACGCGATCGTCTTCACGGTCGGCTGCGAGACCGACCGGGCGCTCGGGATCCCGGGTGAGGACCTACCCGGCAGCGCCGCCGCCACCGCCTTCGTCGGCTGGTACAACGCGCACCCCGATTACGCCGACCACGACTTCGACCTCTCGGCGGAGCGCGCCGTGGTGATCGGCAACGGCAACGTGGCGATGGACGTGGCGCGGATGCTGGCGCTGACCGACCATGAGCTGCGCCAGACCGATACCGCGGACCACGCGATCGAGCTGCTCGATCAGAAGAACATCGAGGAGATCGTCGTGCTGGGGCGGCGCGGCCCGGTCCAGGCCGCCTTCACCAACCCGGAGATCAAGGAGCTCGGGGTGATGGAGGACGCCGACGTGATCGTCGACCCGGCCGACGTCGAGCTCGACCCGGCGAGTGCCGCCTTCCTCGCCTCCGACGAGGCCGACAAGACGACGCGGGTGAACGTCGAGACGTTGCAGGAGTTCGCCGCGCGCTCTCCGGAGGGCAAGAAGCAGCGGATCGTGCTGCGCTTCCTCGCCTCGCCGGTCGAGATCAAGGGCGACGGCAAGGTCGAATCGATCGTCATCGGCCGCAACGAATTGGTCGAGGAGGACGGGCGCCTGGTCGCCAAGGACACCGGTGAGCGCGAGGAGCTCGAGTGCGGGCTGGTCCTGCGCTCGGTCGGCTACACCGGCGTGCCGATCGAAGGCGTGCCCTTCGACCCCGGGCGCGGCCTGATCCTCAACGAGGGCGGGCGCGTGCTCGACTCCCACGACGCGGGCCACAAGGTCGGCCACTACACCGCGGGCTGGATCAAGCGCGGCCCCTCGGGCGTCATCGGCACCAACAAGAAAGACGCGCTGGAGACGGTGCAGCACCTGCTGGCCGACGTCGGGTCGGGGACGCTGCTGGACCCCTCCGACCCCTCCCCGGAGTCGATCGAACAGCTGCTCGCCGACAAGAACGTGCGCTACATCTCCTTCGAGGACTGGCAGGCGATCGACCAGGCCGAGGTCGGTCGCGGCGAGCCCCACGGCCGCCCCCGGGTCAAGTTCGTCCGCGTCGACGAGATGCTCGACACGGTCGGCGAGAGCGTCGGCTGAGCCGATGTCGGTCGACCTCGCCGAGCTGAAGGCGATGATCGAGGCGGCCCTGCCTGGTGCCGCGGTCGAGGTCTCCGACGAAGACGGCGGCGGCCAGCATCTGCTCGCCGTCGTCGTCGCGCCCCAGTTCGAGGGCCTCTCGCGGATCGACCAGCACCGGCTGGTCAAGGCGGCGGTCAAGCCGCGCTTCGACGACGGCACGGTGCACGCGCTGTCGGTGAAGACGCGGCCTGCCTGAAATTTCACACTTCCACGCACCACACGTCACAACTTTCTCCGTAGCCTTCGGCATCATGGAGGCGATGCGATCGACCTGGACCGACTCGCGACTCGACGACCTGAACGACCGGGTGAAGATCATCGACGCCAAGATGGACGCGGGCTTCGCCCGCCTCGACGGTCGGATCGATGATCTGAACCGCTCGCTGATCCACGGGATGATCGCTCTGATCAGCATCATCACCGTCCTCCTCTCGACGCTGGTCGCAATCGTCGCCACGCATTTCTGAGCCCGACGAGGGCGACTGGCTAACCTGTGGCCATGGCCGACCAAGAGCTGAAGTCCAAAGTCGAAGAGTTGATCGCAGCCAATCCCGTGCTGCTCTTCATGAAAGGCACGCCCGATGCGCCGCGCTGCGGCTTCTCGATGCGCGTGGTCCAGATCCTCGACTCGATGGACGCCGAGTACGGGGCGATCGACGTGCTGCCCGCGCTGCAGCCGCTGCGGGAAGTGACCGCCGAGATCGCCGACTGGCAGACCTTCCCCCAGCTCTACGTCAACGGCGAGCTGTTGGGCGGCGCCGACATCATCCAGGAGATGCACGAATCCGGCGAGCTAGCCGAGGCCCTCGGCCTCGAGCAGCCCGAGGTCGCGACGGTCCCGGCGCAGAGCGCACCGGCCCAGTCGCCGCCCCTGCAGATCGAATAGAGCTTCGTCAACCGTTCCTTATGCGCCTATGAGGCGCATAAGGAACGGTTGAGGGATTGCTAGACGCCGGCGTGCGCCGGTGAATCGTCTTTCACCTGGAAAGACGATCCGCAGCCGCAGGCGGCGACGACGTTCGGGTTGTTCACCTGAAAGCCTGCCCCCTGCAAACCTTCGACGTAGTCGACCTCCGAGCCGAAGACGAACTGCATCGAGACCTTGTCGACGACGACGGACACGCCGTCGACGGTGAAGACGTGGTCGTCGTCCTTGGCCTTGTCGAAGGCGAGCGCGTACTGGAAGCCCGAGCAACCGCCGCCACGGACGGCGACGCGGAGGGCCTGGTCGTGGTCCTCCTGCCCGGTCAGCAGCTCACCGATCTTGGCGACGGCCTTGTCGGAGAGGGTGATTGCCTGAGGCGCATCGGTCACTTCACAAAGTGTAGCGAGGCGGCGGCGGGAACCGCCGGCCTCCCGTTTGGCAGTATTGGCCCCGGTGACCACCAGCACCGATACCGCAGTCGTCTGCGACAGCAGCCAGTACCTCCCGGCCGAGATGATCGCCGCGAAAGGGATCGAGGTCGTCAGCCTCTACGTCTCGATCGACGGCCGGCAGGAACGGGAGCTGGAGGTCGACGACTACGACGACTTCTATCGCCGGTTGCGCAACTCGAGCGGCGGTGCGACCACGTCGCAGCCCTCGGTCGGCGATTTCATCGACGTCTGGCAGCCGCTGCTGGACGCAGGTCGGGAGATCGTCTCGATCCACATCTCCTCGGCGATCTCCGGCACCTTCGAGGCCGCCTCCCAGGCGCGCCAACGGCTGGTCGAGGAGGGCAAGGGCGGCGAGCGGGTCCACCTCTATGACTCGGAGATGGCCTGTGGCGCGACCGGGCTCTGCGTGCTCGCCGCGAGCGCGGCGATCGAGGCGGGCGGCGGCCCGGACGAGGCGATCGCCCGCGCCAGGGAGGTGCGCGAGACGCTGAAGATGTGGTTCGCCGTCGACACGCTCGAGTACCTGCGCAAGGGCGGCCGGATCGGCGGTGCCAGCGCCTGGATCGGCGGCGCCCTGAAGATCAAGCCGATCCTCACCATCGACCGCGAAATCCTCCCGGTGGAACGGGTGCGGACCCGGTCGCGCTCGCTCGAGCGGCTGCGCGGCTACGCCCGCCAGCTGCACGAATCCGGCGCCGATGCCTGGGTCGTCCAGCACATCCAGGACCAGGAGACGGCGGATCTGCTGGCCGCCGACTGCCGCGAGATCTTCGGCGGGGAGCCTGCCTTCATCTCCGAGATCGGCCCGGTGATCGGCGCCCACGTCGGGCCGGGCCTGATCGGCCTCGGCGCGATCTCGTGGTCGATCCTCGACCCGACCTGAGCGTCGCGCCGCGCTAGAGACGGCGCCTGCGGCGACGCGAGCGCATCAGTTTGATCCCGACCAGGAACCCGACGGCGGCGGCGCCGATGATCAGCTGCTGTTTGTGCTCCTCGACCTGGCGGCGCCAGTCGGTGACCTCGGTGACTTTCGAGCGCAGCGCTTCGACGTTGGTCCCCAACTGCCGGCGCTGGACGTCGATATCGCGGCGGATCTCCGCCGCGCTGCGGCCGGGCCGGCCGGCGGTCGAGGGTCGCGCCGGTTTCGGGTCGACGCTCATTTGTCCTCCTTCGTGAGCATCTCTTTGGTCAGCTTCGCCTCTTCGATCGCCTGATCGGGCGTCGGCGGTGCACCGGCCTTCACGGCTTTGAAGGCGATCAGGGCGGCGAGGGCGGCGATCAGCAGGAAGGCGGCCGCCTCGATGAAGAAGCCGGGCCACGTCTTGCCGTCGAAGACCTCTTCGTTGAGGAGCCAGGCGATCCCGTCCATCACCAGGATCAGGGCGAGGAAGGCGAAGACCCCGGCGGCGATCCCGACGACCGCGCCGCGGGCGAGCTTGCCGGCCTTTTCGGAGACCTCGGCCTTGGCGAGCTCGATCTCCTCGCGGACGAGGCCGGAGATCCCTTCGGAGACGTCGAAGACGAGCTCGCCGAGCTTGCGCTCGTCCTTCGGCTCGCTCGGGGGCGGCGTCACCGGCGGGGTCTGGCCGGCCGGGGGCGTCTGTGCGGGTGGGGTCTGGTCGTCAGGCATCGGTGATTCCTACTCCGGCGGATCCTCGCCGTAGATACGGCGGAAGACGACGGCCGCGCCGCGCGCGGCGACGATGCTGGCCAGTGCTCCCATCGCCGCCAGCAACCCGCTCCAGACCAGCCTTTTCACCAACTCGTTGTCCACTGCACACCTTTCCCCTCTGGGACTTGAGGGATAAACCCTAGTCAGCGCGGCTCGAGGCCGTCGCAGATCGTCGTCACCAAAAGGTTCCTTGCTTCGTCGAAACGGTCGTCGGCGGGCGCCGCATCATCGAAGATCCACTCGGTCAGGAGCTGCTCGACGGCGCCGTAGAAGGCCTGCGAGACGAAGCGCGGCGCGACGTCGGAACGGAACTCTCCGGCCGCCTGCCCGTCGGCGACGATCTTCGCGATCCCTTCGTAGGCGCGGCGGATCTCCTCCAGGTGGGTGCGACCGAAGGAGTTGGCGGCGCGCGTCACCTCGACGATGATCACCTTCATCAGCTCGGGGTCGTGCCGATAGGACTCGAAGATGAAGCCGGCGACGGCGGCGAGCTTCTCGCGGTGGGTCAGGTCGGCCGTCCGATCGGCCTCCTCGATCGCCGCCAGCAACAATGACCAGCGCTCGATGAAGAGTTCGTTCAGGACCTGGTCCTTGGAGTTGAAGTAGTGGTAGACGAGGCCGTAGGCGACCCCCGCCTCGTCGGCGATGTCGGAGACGCGGGTCGCGTGGAAGCCCTGGCGGGCGAAGACCGCGACCGCGGCGTCGAGGATCTGGCGGCGTTTGTCGACCGCGCCGGCGCGCTGCTGGACGGAGCGCTCCATCAGACGTAGACCTCCGGACGACGGTTGGCAAGCGCCGGGAGGGACTCGCGGACGCGGTCCTGGGCGACAAGATCGAGGTCGGCGGCGGCGAAGCACTCCTCGTCGGGGGCGGTGGCCAGCACCACGCCCCAGGGGTCGACGATCGCCGAGCGCCCGAAGGAGTCGAAGTGCGGCGGCGCCTTGCCGACCTGACCGGGGGCGAGGACGAAGACGGCGTTCTCGATCGCCCGGGCGCGGAGCAGCACCTCCCAGTGATCGCGGCCGGTCGCCGCCGTGAAGGCGGCGGGGACCGTGATCAGACGGGCGCCGCGAACGGCGAGGATGCGGTGCAGCTCCGGAAAGCGAAGGTCGTAACAGATCGTCAAGCCGGCGACGAGCCCGCCGACCGGCGCGGTGACGATCTCCTCGCCCGGCTGCTCGTGGGCGGACTCGCGATAGGAGACGCCGCCGGCATCGACGTCGAACATGTGGATCTTGCGGTAGACGGCGAGATCCTCCCCGTCCGGCCCGATCAGCACCGAGGCGTTGAACGGCTTCTCGCCGTCGCCGGCCCGCTCCGAGATCGAGCCCGCGAGCAGGTGGATGCCGAGAGCGCGCGCCCAGCCGCGGGCGGCGGTCAGGCTGGGGCCGTCGAGCGGCTCGGCGCCGGCGACCAGCTCCTCGCCGGGGGCCAGCAGATTCCACTTCTCCGGCAGCGCGACCAACTCGGCGCCGTCGGCGGCCGCGGCGCGCACCAGCGCCTCGGCTGCACCTAGGTTGCGGGCCTTGTCGGCGTTAGAGTTGAGCTGTACGGCGGCGACGCGCATTCGATCGATTTCCGGGATATTCCCGGGGATGTGGAAACCGATTGACGAGTCAATCGGGCGCCTCAGTATAGGCGCATGACCCGGGCGACGACCCGATCGGTCAGCCAGGTCGGCAGCAACGGCACCAGCCTGCCCTGCACCTGCGCATCGAGGCCGACGAGGTAGCGGGCCCGCGGTCGTCCCGCCTCCAGCGCGTGCTGGATCCTGGCGGCGACCTTCTCCGGCGGGATGCCGCGCTCGGCGGTGTCCCGGATCACCTTCCGGTAGCGCTCGATCGCCGCCCCGTAGAGCTCCGCCATCCGCGGCGAGGCCGCCATGCTGCGGTCGGCGCTCGCCTCGCCCCGTTCCCAGATCGGGGTGTCGATCGAGCCGGGCTCGACGATCACGACCTTGATCCCCCACGGCACCAGCTCCTGGCGCAGGCTGTCGCCGACCGCCTCGACCCCGAACTTGGCGGCGTGGTAAGCGCCGGTGAAGGGCAGCGCCATGCGGCCGCCGATCGAGCTGATCAGGACGATCCGGCCGCGGGCGGTGCGGATCGCGGGCAGCATCGCCTGGGTGACCGCGACCTGACCGACGAGGTTGACCTCGATCTGGCGGCGGAAATCCTCGATCGGGAGCGCCTCGAGCGGCCCCGGGATCGCCGCCCCGGCGTTGTCGACCAGGCCGTCGAGCCCGCCCGGCTCGGCGCCGACGCGCTCGGCCGCCGCGGCGATCGCATCGGCGTCGGTGATGTCGAGCGTCAGCGGCTCCAGCCGCGCCGAGGACTCCTCCCGCAACGCCGCCGCGTCCTCCTCCCGGCGCACGCCGGCGAACACCTTCCAACCCGCCTGGTCGAGCCGCCGCACGGTGGCGCGCCCGATCCCGGTCGAGGCGCCGGTGACGAGGACGGTCTTCATCGGTCCAGATTAGGGCCGGCGTCGTCGCGCTGTGGGAAACCCGTCATATGGACGGATAAGTCGCAGGGCGGGATCAGATCGAACATGGCTTGCCGGTCGCCTTGCGGCAAAGCGCCTCTTCGACGGCCAATTCGACTTCGTCACGTTCCCGTTCGATTCGCCCGGTCTCGCCGTCCACCCGCACTTCACCGTCACCCCAGACGAGGAAGCCGTCTCCTCCGGTGACGTTCTGGTCGACACGACGCAGACGCGGCGGAACGCCTCTCGCATCGAAAGACCGGGCGACGGCGAAATGGACGACCGAATCGCCGTGGGTGCGAGCGGTCCCGACCAGGACGCCTTCGGAGGGTTCCCCCACGGAGACGCGATAGGGCATCCCTTCGATCGCCTGGCGCGCTTCTCCCATCGAAACGGACGTCGGACCAAAGATCCGCTCGGCGACGAACCCGGCGGCGACGACCGCAAGCAGCACCAGGGCGCCCACGGCCGGCCTTCTCATCCCCGCCGGTCTTCCAGCTCGGCGACTAGCAGCTTGGTGTGGAGCGAGGCGATCAGATCCTTCAGCGGCTGGGCGCCGGCTTCGAGCATCTCGACGACGCGCGCCGGCGGCACCTCGCCGGCGAGGCGGTCCATCACCATGTCGACCTCCTCGCGGACGAGGGCCTCCAATGCGGTCTTGTAGCGCAGGGTGTCGTAGACGGTGAAGCCGATCTGCTCGTCGTAGCCGCCGGCGCGGAAACGGCCGATCGCCTCGATGATCGTCACGTCGGAGGGCGAGTAGCCGCGCCTCGTCGGGGTGAGGACACCGATCTCGGCGAGGCGGTCGAGGACCTCGCCGGGGACGCCGTAACGGCGACGGACATCGGCGGCGCTGGTCCGGGTGCGCTCGCCGGCCAGGGCCCGGTCGAGGATCTGGTCCTCGAGCGCGAGCAGCGCCTCGGCCCGGTCGGCGCCTTCGTCGAGCACCCCCTTGATCGCCTTCAGCGGCATGAAGCGCTCCTCCTGCAGCCGCTTGATCAGCCTGATCCGGTCGACGTACCCGGGCGGATACCAGGCCATGTTGCGGCTGGTCTTCACGCCTTCCGGAAGGAGGCCCTCGCGCAGGTAGTGCTTGATCGTCGGTACCGGGACGCCGCTGGCCTCGGCCAGCTCCCCCATGCGCAGCAGCTCGGTCGTCTTCGCCGCCATCGACCCGTCTACGCCGCGGCGGCGGAGCGGGCGGTGATGCCGAGCAGCTCGCGCGCCTCGGCGGCGGTCGCCGGGCGCCGGCCGACGTCTTCGGCCATCTGTCGCGCCTTGCCGATCAGGTCGCCGTTGGAGCGGGCCATCGTCCCGTCCGGCAGATAGAGGTTGTCCTCGACCCCGGCGCGGACGTTGCCGCCGAGCACCAGCGCCGCGCCGAGCAGCTTCCACTGGTCGCGGGAGATGCCGATCACCTGCCACTGGTTGGGGCCCTCGGGGCCGCCGGGGATCTGGTCCGACATCGCGGTGACGTTGCGCGGCGTCGGCCGTATTCCTCCGGTGACACCCATGACGAGGGAGATCTGCAGCGGCGGCGCGAGCAGCTCCATGTCGAGCAGCGGATCGAGGTTGGCGACGTGGCCGGCGTCGAAGCACTCGTGCTCGGGCTTGATGCCGAGGTCGCGCATCGCGGTGAGGAACTCGATGATCGTGTCGAAGCTGTTCTCGAAGACGGTCTTGAAGACGAAGTCCTTGCGGTTGCGTGAGTACTTCGCGTAGTTCATCGAGCTCATGTTCAGCGCCGCGACTTCGGGGCGGCACTCGCGGAGGTAGGAGATGCGCTTCTCGATCGGGATGCCGATCGCGCCGGTCGAGTAGTTGATGATCACGTCGTTGACCGCGCCGCGGATCGCCTCGGTGATCGCGCGGAAGTCCTCGGGCTCATATGAGGGCGTGCCATCGGGCCTGCGGGCGTGGATGTGGATCTGGGCGGCGCCCTCCTCGACCGCGCGGCGCGCCTCCGCCGCGTACTCCTCCGGCGTGTAGGGGATCGCCGGGCACTGGTCGCGGTTGGCGATCACACCGCTGATCGAGCAGCTGATGATCACCGGGTCCTCGTAGCGGCTCATCGCTTCCTCCCCAGCTGTTCCTTATGCGCCTTATAGGCGCATAAGGAACAGCTGCACGCTTGCGTGTAGGTCATACCGGCATCACGCCGTGGCGTTTCGGCGGCTTCGTGACGTGTTTGGTGCGGGCCATGCGCAGGGCCTTGACGATCGTGGGACGGGTCTCGCGCGGGTCGATCACGTCGTCGATCATCGCGTTGCCGGCCGAGATGTATGGGTCGATGTTCTGGCGGACCGCATCCA
This sequence comes from Solirubrobacterales bacterium, assembly GCA_035500835.1. Classification (GTDB taxonomy): domain Bacteria; phylum Actinomycetota; class Thermoleophilia; order Solirubrobacterales; family 70-9; genus VAYN01. The sequence goes on from DATJWW010000037.1 coordinate 9,923, forward strand.
GCATCGCCTCGCGGGTCGCGTCGGGGTCCTCCGAAGCCTCGATCGCCGAGCGGCCGATGATGTTGACCGCGCCCTCGGCGCCCATCACGGAGATCTCGGCGCCGGGCCAGGCGACGATCAGGTCCGGCTCGTAGGCCTTGCCGCACATCACGTAGTAGCCGGCCCCGTAGGCCTTGCGGACGATCACGGTCACCTTCGGCACCGTCGCGCGGCTGACCGCGTAGAGCATCTTCGCCCCGTGGCGGATGATCCCCGCGTGCTCGACCTTCGAGCCGACCATGAAGCCGGGGACGTCCTGCAGGAAGACCAACGGGATGTTGAAGGCGTCGCAGAGGTTGATGAAGCGGGCGGCCTTGTCGGCGGAGTCGTTGTCGAGGATCCCGGCCAGGTGCTTGGGCTGGTTGGCGACGATCCCCGCCGGTTGGCCGCCGAAGCGGGCGAAGCAGGTGATCACGCTTTTCGCGAACTTCGGCTTGAGGTCGAAATAGAAGCCGTCGTCGACGATCTCGGCGATCACGTCGTACATGTCGTACGGCCGGCGCGAGGAGTCGGGGACGATCTCGAGCAGCCGCTCCGACATCCGGTCCTCGGGATCGACGCTCGGCGCGACCGGGGGCTTCTCTTCCCAGTTCGGCGGAAAGAAGGAGAGATAGGTCTTGACCGCGGCGATGCACTCGGCGTCGTCCTTCACTTCGAGGTCGCCGACCCCGGAGACCCGGGTGTGGACGCGGGCGCCGCCGAGGTCCTCCATCGAGATCTCCTCACCCGTCACCGCCTTGACCAGGTGCGGGCCGGCGAGCGCCATCGCGCCCTGACCGGCGACCATCGGGACGAAGTCCGAGAGCGCCGGGATGTAGGCGGTGCCCGCCGCGCAGGGTCCCATCATCGCCGCCACCATCGGCACCACGCCCGACATTTCGACCTCCTCGCGGAAGAGCGAGCCGGAGCCGGCGAAGAGCGAGCCCGCCGCCTCCTGGATGCGGGCGCCGGCCGAGTCGAGCAGCCAGACGAAGGGCATCCGCTTCTGCAGGGCGATCTCGCGCAGGCGGCCGACCTTGAGCTCGCCGGTCATCCCCATCGAGCCGGCCATCACGGTGAAGTCGTAGGCGGCGATGCAGCAGGGACGGCCGTCGATGTCGCCCCAGCCAGTGACGACGCCGTCGGCGGGCGCCTCTACGTCATCCATCGCGCGCTGGGCGAAGTGCGGCCGGCCGTGTAGGCCGAGCTCGACGAAGCTGCCCTCGTCGACCAGCAGGTCGATGCGCTCGCGGGCGGTCAGCTTGCCGCGCTCGTGCTGCTTGGCGATCTTCTCCTCGCCGCCGCCGCGGAGCGCCGCCTCCCGCCGCTCGTGCAGCTGCGCGTTGAGATCGCCGAGCGGCGCCGTCCCCGGGAGGAGATGCCGCTTCTCGGTGTCCTGCTCGCCCGCCATCAGCGTCCCTCCCACTTCGGCTCGCGTTTCTCGAAGAACGCGGCGACGCCCTCGCGCAGATCCTCGGTGGTGAAGGTGAGGGAGAGCTGCGAGCGCAGGTACTCGAGCGCGTCGTCGACCGGCATGTCGGCCTGCCGGTACATCGCGTCGTGGCCGAGCTTCATCAGCAGCGGGCTCTTCGAGGCGAGGCGGGACGCCCAGTCGGTGACCGCGGCGTCGAATTCCGCCGCCGGCACGACCTTGTTGGCGAGGCCGAACTCGACCGCGTCGGCGGCGCTCATCCGGTCTCCGAGCAGCATCATCTCGGCGACCTTCTTGCGCGGCACGTCGCGGTAGATCAGCGCCATGATCATGTAGGGGAAGGCGCCGACGTTGATCTCGGGGGTCCCGAAGGTGGCTCCCTCCTTGGCGATCACCAGGTCGCAGGAGAGGGCGAGGCCGAGCCCACCCGCCAGCACGTGCCCGTTGGCGGCGCAGAGCGAGGGCTTGCCGAGCGCCGGCATCAGCCGGAAGAACTCGAGGAAGAGGTCGGAGGCGTAGTGCTTCTGGATCAGTGAGGCGTCGGCCGAGAAGCCGCCGAGGTCGGCGCCCGCGCAGAAGACCTTGTCGCCGGCCCCGGTGAGGACGACGGCGCGGACCTCTTCGGAGTCGCGCGCCATTTCCATCGCCGCGACCAGCTCGGAGAGCATCGAGCCGGAGAGCATGTTGCGCTTCTCGGGATCGTTCAGCGTCACCGTGGCGACGCCGCCCGAGACCTCGTAGCGAACCTTGTCGAAGCTCCCGGCACCCATGCGGCCCGAACCATAGCGGGTCGAAAGTGGGAAGTTCCACTTCCTACCTGGTGCTAGGCTCTGCGGCGAGCGCCGGGACACGGGAGCGCCCGGCCGACCGACCAGAGGAGAGAACCGTGGCGACCGCGACCTCAGACGGCTCCAGCGTCATCAAGCCCGACCACGCGGCGGGGCGCAAGCACTTCATCTTCAGCCAGGAGCACGAAGACCTGCGTGAGTCGATGCAGGCGTGGGTGAAAAACGAGCTCTTCCCCCATCGCAACGAGTGGGAGGAGACCTACTGGCCGACCTCGGCGATGGAACGGGCGGGTGAGCTCGGCTACCTCGGCCTCTGCTTCCCGGAGGAGTACGGCGGCCAGGGCGGCGACTACTACTACTCCCTGGTGCGGGCCGAGTGCATGAGCTACTCGGGCTCGGGCGGGACCAACATGGCGTTCGCGGTGCAGTCCGACATGGTGCTGCCGCCGATCCATCTGCTCGGCACCGAGGAGCAGAAACGGCGCTACCTGGAGCCGGGGCTGAAGGGCGAAAAGGTGGGCGCGCTGGGGATCACCGAGCCGGGCGCCGGGTCCGACGTCGCCGGCATCCGCACGACCGCGATCCGCGACGGCGACGAATTCGTCATCAACGGCTCGAAGACGTTCATCACCAACGGGCCGCGCGCCGACTTCATCGTCCTCGTCTGCAAGACGAACCCGGAGGAGCGCCACGCCGGGATCACCCTCTTCGTGATCGACCTGAAGGACGACGAGGGCAATCTCGTGCCCGGCTTCAGCGTCTCGGCGGAGCTGGAGAAGATGGGCATGCACGCCTCCGACACCGGTGAACTGGCCTTCGAAGACGTCCGCGTCCCGGCCGACTCGATCCTCGGCGAGGAGGGCAAAGGCTTCTACCACATCGCCTGGGAGCTCCAGGGCGAGCGCCTGGTCGCCGCCGCCGGCTGCCACGCGGGGGCGGAACGGATGATCGAGAAGGCGATCGAGTACGCGGGCGAGCGCGAAGCGTTCGGCCGGCCGATCGGCAAGTTCCAGGCCCTCCGTCACAAGATCGCCGAGATGGCGACGAAGACCGAGGCCGCCAAGGCGCTCACCTATGCGACGGCCTGGCGCTTCGCCAACGGCGAGTACCCGGTGCGCGAGATCACGATGGCGAAGCTGAACGCCTCGCGGGTCGCCTGCGAGGTCGCCGACGACACGATCCAGATCTTCGGTGGCTACGGCTACATGAAGGAGTACGAGGTCGAGCGCGCCTACCGCGACGTCCGCCTCAACCGGATCGGAGCCGGCACCGACGAGGTGATGCTCGACGTGATCGGGCGGAGCTACGGGCTGTAGGAAGGCCTAGTGGCCGTTGAGCAAGACCGTGGCGATCACGACCATGAAGCCGATCAGCATCGAGCCCCAGAGGTAGTAGACGAGCTGGCGTAGCTCCCTGATGTCACCTTCGACCCGATCGAAACGCCTATCGACTTGGTCGAACCGCCGGTCGACGTCCTTCACCAGGCCGTCAAGCCGCTCGTCCGTCCAGGTTGCCCTCTGCATGCGGCGACCGTACTCCCCTCCCGTCCGGATTTCTCGGTTCGTCACAGAGAATTTGCACTTGGCCTGATTGATGGATACCTCGGTCGTCAAGGACAGCGGGGCGCGGGCGGTGCTGCCGCCGTTCGGCGAGGAGCATGAGGAGCTCCGCCAGACGGTGGCGCGGTTCGTCGCCGCCGAGGTGGCGCCCCATGTCGACGAGTGGGAGGCGGCCCGGGAATTCCCGCGTGATCTGTATCGGCGCTGCGCCGAGCTCGGCTTCCTCGGGCTGAAGTTCCCGGAGCGCTACGGCGGCCAGGGCGGCGACCACCTCCATGACGCGGTCTGGGTCGAGGAGCTGGCGCGCTCCGGCGGATCGGGCGGCGTCGCGGCGGGGCTGAACGCGCACGCCTCGATCGCCCTGCCGCCGATCTTCAACTTCGGCTCGGAGGAGCAGCGGCAGCGGTGGCTGGCGCCGGGGATCGCCGGCGAGAAGATCGGCGCGTTGGGGATCACCGAGCCGGGCGCCGGCTCGGACGTGGCCGGGATCGCGACCACCGCGAAGAAGATCGACGGCGGCTACCTGGTCAACGGGGCGAAGACGTTCATCACCAACGGCGTGCGAGCCGACTTCCTCGTCTGCGCCTGCAAGACGACCGAGGCGGGCGGCCACGACGGCATCTCCTTCCTCGTGCTGGAGCGGGAGATGCCCGGCTACGAGGTGGCGCAGAAGCTGGAGAAGCTCGGCTGGCACTCATCAGACACCGGCGAGCTTTCCTTCTCCGACATCGAGGTCCCGGCCGCCAACCTGCTCAGCGAGGAGAACGGCGGCTTCCGCCTGATCATGGCCAACTTCGCCTGGGAGCGGCTGTTGATGGCGATCGGCGCGGTCGGCGCGATGCAGCGCCTGATCGACCTCGCGGTCGCCTATGCCTCGGACCGCCAGGCCTTCGGCCGTCCGATCGGCAAGTTCCAGGCGATCCGCCATCAGATCGCCGAGATGGCGACCAAGGCCGAGGTCTCGCGCGCCCTCACCTACGACGCCCTGCGCCTCTTCCACACCGGCCGGCCCTGCATCCGCGAGGTCTCGATGGCGAAGCTCCTCACCCAGCGCACCGCCCTCGAGATCGCCGACCAGACCCTCCAGATCCACGGCGGCTATGGCTACACCCGCGAGTACGGCATCGAGCGCGCCGTCCGCGACGCCCGCCTCGGCCCGATCGGCGGCGGCACCGACGAGGTGATGAAGGAGATCATCGGCAAGACGATCGGGCTGTGAGCGAGAACTACCCGCTGATCCGACAGGCGATCCTGGACAGGAGGCAGGTTCATGCCATCTACAAGGGCAGGTTCCGCGAAATGTGCCCGCACTTCCTCGGGTCGAAGAATGGTCGTCCGCAGGCGCTCTTCTTCCAGTTCGCGGGCGAAAGCGAGAGCGGCCTGCCGCCCGGAGGCGGTTGGCGCTGCCTCCCGGTGGACAGGCTGATCGACGTCTCGGTGCACGACGGACCCTGGCACACCGACGCACACGCCGGCCGGCCACCGAGCTGCATCGACAAGGTCGATGTCGAAATTGCCGATTAGATTCTGGTCGTGATCTACCTGCTCCGACACGGGGAGGCGGAGGACGTCGCCGAGACGGATGCGGCGCGCCGGCTGACCGAGAAGGGGGAGGCGCAGGCGCGGGACGCGGGGCTGGCGCTGCTCGGACTGCGGTCGAAGATCGAGACGTGCCTCTCCTCGCCGAAGGTGCGGGCGCTCGACACGGCGCGGCTGGCCTGCGAGGCGCTCGGGGTCGAGCCGGAGGTGACGGAGGCGCTCCGCGGCGGGCCGTTCGACGCGCTCGAGCTGGCCGCGGGACGCGGCGCGGTGCTGCTGGTCGGGCACGAGCCGGACTTCTCGGCCGAGGTCGGGCGGCTCACCGGGGCGAACGTGAAGTTGAAGAAGGGCGGGATCGCAGTGGTCGACGGATCGACCCTGGTCGCGCTCTGGCGACCGGGCGACCTCCGGAAGATCGCGTAGCGCTGTCCTTGTGCACGTCATACCCACACAAGGAACAGCGCGGCGGCGCCGTCGTTCCCGACCTCGGGGAGGTTGGCGCCCGAAGGGGGAAGGGACGCGGCCGAGGTTCGGGGGGCCGGGAGACGGAAAGGGTCGGGCGTCGGGAAGTTCGCTCTTACGCCCGTGTTCTTCAGGCGCCCAGCACCCCGGAGGGCGGGAAGGCGTGGCGCCTCCTGGTGAGTTCGCATTAATCGTCGGATAGCGACCATTACTGCGAACTCACGGGGGCGGGGGTCCGACTTCGTGGCGTCCCTGTGCCTTCTTCCCTGAACGACCCTCACGTCCCGGGACGCACCTCGGACGGCCACCCCGTGGGATCAGCGATCTAATGGAGGATCAGGAAGAGGGTGCCGCGGAGGATCAGGAGGCCGCCGAGGGTCAGGGCGACCCAGCCGCCGGCCCGCACGGCGTTCCTCGAGATCCACTCGCGGAAGCGCATGACCGCCTGCTCGGTCCAGTCGGGCGCCGCCCAGAAGCCGATCACCGGCAGCTCGAGGAAGAGCTGCTCGATCAGGCAGAAGAGGATCACCGCGAGCACCGTGACGGGCACCGCCCAATCCTGCTTGGCGATCTTGTCGAGGGCGATCAGGTAGGAGGCGCCGGGCAGTGAGAGAAGCGCGCCCACGGCGAAGCTGATCCGCATCGACCCCCTTCCCAACAGCCGTTCCGGCATCGACTCCTTGTGCTTCTCGGGGCCGTGCTTGGCCTCCTTGCGCTCCCGCCGCCGCTCTTTCATCCGCGTCGCCCGCCCCGACAGCAGCGCCCAACCGACGATCGCCAGGATCGCGCCGAAGACGAGATCCTCGATCGGGGAGAGGGTCTTCTTGCTCGATTCCACCGCGGAGGTGTCGTGCAGCGAGAGGACGATGGCGATCCCCAGCCCGATGCTCGCCAGATAGGCCCCGAGCAGGTAGCCGGTGATCAGCTTCCGCGGCTCCGGCAGCAGCATCATGATCGTCACCGCCGCCAGCAGCGTCGGGTTGAACATCGCCAGCAGGGAGAGCAGGAAGATGCTGAAGACGTCGTTCACGGGCGCGATTCTCGCCGCGCCGATGGACGGCTTGCAAGCCCTACGGCAAACTGGCCGGCGAGCCAGGATTACGCGAGTCCGTGTAGCCTCCGCGACCGACTTCACCAGCAAGGAGAGGGGAACATGGGACTTCTGGACGGCAAATCCGCGATCGTGACCGGCTCGGCGCGGGGAATCGGGCGGGCGACCGCCGAGCTCTTCGCCGGCGAGGGCGCGAAGGTGCTGATCAACGATCTCGACGCGGCGGTCGCCGAGCAGGCGGCCGGCGAGATCGCCGGCGAGACCGCCGTCTTCGGCGGTGACCTGACCAAGGAGGGCGCGGCCGACGATCTGGTCGCCGCCGCGGTCGACGCCTTCGGCGGCGTCGACATCGTCGTCAACAACGCGGGCTACACCTGGGACGGCGTCGCCCACCGGATGACCGACGACCAGTTCCAGGCGATGCTCGAAATCCACACGATCGTGCCCTTCCGCGTCGCCCGGGCGCTCGCCCCGCACTGGCGCGAGGCGGCGAAAAAGGAGCGCGAGGAAGGCGTCGAGGTGTTCCGCAAGCTGATCAACACCTCCTCGACCAGCGGCATGTTCGGCAACGCCGGCCAGGTCAACTACTCGGCCGGCAAGGCGGGCGTCGTCGGCCTCACCAAAACGCTGGCCAAGGAGTGGGGCCAGTTCAAGATCAACGTCAACGCGGTCGCCTTCGGCTTCGTCGAAACCCGCCTCACCGCAGCCAAAGAGGCGGGCGAAGAGATCACCACGCCGAGTGGCGAGAAGATCGAGCTCGGCATCCCAGAGCAGATGCGGGCGATGGCCGCGGCGATCATCCCGCTCGGTCGGGCGGCGACCCCGGAGGAGGCCGCGGGTCCGGTCCTCTTCCTCGCCTCACCGCTCGCCAACTACGTGCACGGTCAGGTGCTGAACATCACCGGCGGCATGTTCGGGGGGATGTACACCTGAGCGCAGCGTCTTCAGACGCAGCGAGGCCAGAGCCGCTCTATCTGCGCTACGCCGACCAGCTCTGGCCGGTCACCAACCGTCTCGCCGGCGCCCACGCGTATCTCTATAGGAGGACGGGTGGGCGCCTCGGCGAACGGGTCCCCGGCGGGCGCGGGCGGATGCTGCTGCTCGACCACGTCGGCGCCAGGAGCGGCGCCCTGCGGACCTCACCCCTGCTCTTCGTGCCCGACGGGGAGAACCTCGTCCTGGTCGCCTCCAAGGGTGGCTTCCCGAAGCATCCCGCCTGGTTCCACAACCTGAAGGCGAATCCGGTCACCTACGCGCAGGTCGGGCCGCGGCGGCGCCGCGTGCGGGCGCGGGTGGCGACGACGGAGGAGCGGCCACGGCTGTGGGCGCTCGCGGTCGACGTCTGGCCGGGCTACGAGGACTACCGGGCGCGCACCGGGCGCGAGATCCCGCTCGTCGTGCTCGAGCCGGCCCCGGCACCCTGAGCTCAGCTGTTCCTTATGCGCCTATAAGGCGCATAAGGAACAGCTAGCGGCGCTCCTCGGGCCGGCGCTCCTCGGACGGCAGGCTGCCGCCCTCGGTGGCGATCTCCTGCGGCGGCCAGGGGCCGACCCAGTTGTCGCGGGCGCCATCGATCGTGATCGTCGTCCCCGAGTAGAAGTCGCCAGCGGGCGAGGCGAGATAGGCGAGCAGCCAGGCCACCTCCTCGGGCCGCCCCGTCCGCCCCAGCGGGATCGAATGGGAGACCCGCTCGACGATCTCGGGCGGGTACTTGGTCAGCATCGTCTCGGTCGCGAACTGGCCCGCGGCGATCGCGCAGGTGGTGATGCCGAACCGCGCCCACTCGATCGCCAGCGTCCGCATCATGTTCTCGACCGCGGCCCGTGCCGCGCCCGAGTGGACCATCCCCGGCATCCCGTTGTGAGGGGAGAGGGTGACGCTGAGGATCTTTCCGCCTTCGGCCGGGATGAAGGCCTTGGTCGCCGCCGCATGGGACATCAGCCAGGTGCCGGTGACGTTCAGCTCGACCACCGTGCGGAAGCCTTTCGGGGTGATCGCCTCGGCCGGCGAGAGGAACTGGCCGCCCGCGTTGTTGACGAGGACATCGAGGCGCCCGTGGCGCTCCAGCAGGCGATCGAAGAAGGCATCGACCGGGGCCTCCTCACGGATGTCGAGGACCTCGTGCTCGAAGGCGCCCGGCAGGCCCGCCGCGCGCGCCGCCGTCTCGGCCAGCGGCTCCGCCCGCCGCCCGCAACCGACCACGGTGGCGCCCAGGCGCATCATCTCCAGCGCCGTCTCGCGGCCGAGGCCGCTCCCCGCCCCGGAGACGACGACCACCGATCCGTCCAGCAGCCCCTCCCGAAACACCTGCGAACGCGAGCTTTCAGCCATCGCCGGCCAGCCTACAGTCGCGATCCGCGGGCGTACTCTGTGGGCGTCATGGCCGTCCACGTCGTCCCCCAGCCGCTCAGCGCGCCGCTTCCCGGCGGATCCGCCGGGGCCCGCGTCACGGTCGAGCCGCTCATCGCGGGCCACGTCGACTTCCCCCGCGCGGCGATGGTCGACCCCGGCGGCAGCTTCAAGACGCTGCGGCTCCTGCGCGCCATGTCCAGCTCCAAGCAGGCCGAATCGGTCCCCGTCCCCGCCTTCCTGATCCACCACCCGAGCATCGGCCCGGTCCTCGTCGACACCGGCCTCCATCCCTCGATCGCCAGCGGTGGCGCGGAGAACTTCGGCAGCCTCTCCAACCGCTTCGGCCATCCGAGCCTGAAGGCGGGCGAAGACGTGCCCTCGCAACTGCGCGCCAAGGGGATCGAGCCGCGCCAGGTCCCGGTCGTGGTGATGACCCACCTCCACCTCGACCACACCTCGGCGATCTCCGAGTTCCCCGACTCGACCTTCGTCGTCAGCGCCGCCGAGTGGGAGGAGGCCGCGCACGGCTCCAAACCGACCCTGAACGGCTACCGCCGCGCCCACTTCGACCTCGCCTTCGAGTACCGCTCGGTCGACTTCGACGGTGAGGCGGTCGGCTCCTACGCGACCTTCGGGCGCACCTTCGACCTCTTCGGCGACGGCTCGGTGCGGCTCGCCTTCACCCCCGGCCACTCGGCCGGGCACTGCTCGGTGATCTGCCGGCTCGGCGCCACGGACTTCGTGATCGGCGGCGACGCGATGTACATGGCGGGACAGCTGGAGGGGACCGAAGCCCTTCCCCCGCGCCCCTTCGACGCCCACATGCTGCGTCGCTCACTGCAGGAGCTGCGGCTCTTCCACGCCCAGTTCCCGGACGCGGTGATCACGCCTGGGCACGATCCGGACTTCTACGCCCGGGTCGCTCCCCGCTTCGAGTAGCGAGGCCCTCGTAGAGCTCGCGGACGCGGGCGAAGATCTGGTCGGCGACCTCCTGCTGGCGCTCGCGGCTCGGCTGCGGCTCGACCGGGAAGGTGAGCGGCTCGCCGTACTCGACGGTGACCCGCGGGAACCGCAGCCGCTTCCAGCCGCGCACCCCGGCGGAGCCGTGGATCGCGGTGGGGATGATCGGCACCCCGCTCTCCAGGGCGATGCGGCCGATCCCCCGTTTGGCGGTGCCGAGCTCCCCCGAGCGTGAGCGGCCCCCCTCGGCGTAGACGAGCACGAGCTCACCCTGGCGGATCAGCTCGTAGGCGGTCTCGAAGGCTTTCTCGTCGCGGTGGCCGCGCCGCACCGGGAAGACGCCGCCGACCTTGAGGATGTAGGTGAGCACCGGTGGGCCGAAGAGCTGCGACTTCGCCATGAAGCGGACCTTGCGCCAGAGGTAGACCCCGACGAAGAAGTGGTCGGCCTGGCTGAAGTGATTGGGGGCGAGGACGGCGGCGCCCCGCCTCGGGACGTTGCGGCGGCCGCGGGCGGTGACCCGGTAGAGGACGATCGTCGGGATCGTCACCAGGACGCGGGCGGCCGTGTAGGTCCAGCCGGCGCCCTTGCGCGCCGAGGCGTAGAACTGGTCGAAGTACTCCGCCGGGCGGTCGTCGAGGTAGACCTGTGGCTTCATCTCGGGCATCGGCAAGGGCGGGCGCGGCGGCCCGTCTGGTTTCTACTCGACCCCAGGGGCGGGGTTACGGATGTGCCCCAGGACCAGACGAACGGGCGGGCGTGGAGCTTTTCCGTCGCCTGGAGACGGAAAGGCTCCACGCAAAGCGGCTCAGCGACGGAGGCGGCCGAGGAAGACGCGGGCGAAGTCGCGCAGCTGCACGGCGCGGTGGAGGAAGCCGCGGGCGTCGCGGCCGGTGGCGCGGTGGGCGAGATCGATCTCGTACTCCCCCACCCGATGGCCGGCGCGGACGGCGTCGACCGTCATCCCGATCTCCATGCCGAAGCCTCGGGCGAAGGGGAGCACCGCGCGCAGCGTCTCCGCCCGCATCGCGCGCTGGCCGGAGATCGGGGCGCGCGCCTCGAAGCCGCAGAGCCGCCGCTCCGCCCAACGGGCGAAACCGAGGGCGACGCCGAAGCCGCCGCCTACCCGCCGCGCGAAGGCGGCGACGGCGAGGTCGCACTCTCCCGCCTCGACCGCCGCGACCAGCGGGCCGAGCCGCGCCGCGCTCTCGCCCAGGTCGCCATCGCAGAGGAGCACCAGCCGCGGCGCCGGATCGGCGCTCAGCGCCGCCTCGCAGGCGGCGGTCATGTTGCCGCCCTTGCCGTGGGCGCGAGCGCGGCGCACCACCTGGGCACCCGCCGCCAGGGCCCGCTCCGCGGTGCCGTCGCGCGAGGCATCGTCGCCGACCCAGACCGCCGCCGCCGGGAAGGCGCCGCGCACCGCGGCGACCGTCGTCGCGATCCGCTCCGCCTCTTCGTGGGCGGCGACGACCACCGCCAGCCCCTCCCCCGCATCGGGCCTCGGCGACAGGGCGCTGTCCGAGATCGTTCCCATCTACGCCCATTTTCGCCTCGGCGGCGGCTATTGTCCCCGCCGATGCCGAACGTCGAGGCCCACATAACCGGCAACGTCTGGAAAATCGAGGTCGCTGTCGGCGACTCGATCAGCGAGGGCGACACCGTCGTCATCCTCGAGTCGATGAAGATGGAGATCCCGGTCGAGGCCGAGGACGACGGCACCGTGAAGGAGATCCTCTGCGAGGAGGGCCAGTCGGTCAGCGAAGGCGACGTCCTCGTCGTCCTCGAGTAGTCCGGTGAGCGAGAGCCTGGCCGGGGGCAAGCTGCTCCTCGACCGCCCGGCAGAGGCGGTCGTGAGGTTGCGGATCAGCAACCCGGCGCGCCGCGGCGCACTCGACCACGAGATCCTCGGCGCGATCGCCTCGACGCTGCCGCGGCTCGACGACGGGATCAGCACCCGCTGCGTGCTGATCGCCGGCACGGCGCCGGCCTTCTCGGCCGGCTACGACATCGCCGAGTTCACCGAGGAGGCCTTCGAGCGCGAGGCCGAGGCGCTGGTCGCCCATCCCTTCCAGGAGGCGATGGCGGCGATCGTCTCCCATCCCTGGCCGACGGTCGCCGCGATCAACGGGCTCTGCCTCGGCGGCGGGCTCGAGCTGGCCGTCAGCTGCGACCTGCGGATCGCCGGCGCCGGCGCCAGGCTCGGCATGCCGCCGGCCAAACTGGGCCTCGTCTACGGCCACACCGGCCTGCGCCGCTTCCTCGAGACGATCGGCCTGCCACACACCCGCGAGCTGTTCTTCACCGGCCGCAACATGGGCGCCGAGCGGGCCGAGCGGATCGGCCTCGTCAACGAGCTGGTCGACGACGGGGAACTAGACGAGGCGGCCGTCGCGCTGGCCGCCGGGATCGCCGCCGGGGCGCCGCTCTCGACCCGCGGCAACAAGCGGGTGATCGACGTGCTCGCCGCCGATCCGGTGCTCTCCCCGGACCAGGTGGAGGAGCTGGTCGAGCTGCGCCGCGCCTGCTTCGGCTCGGCCGACTTCCGCGAGGGCGTGCGGGCTTTCGCCGAGAAGCGACGCCCGGTCTGGACGGGCGAGTAGGGCGATGGCGCGGAAGAGCGCCAAGGCGCGCCGCGAGGAGCTCGCCGCCTCCGATCCGGTGATGGCCGATCTGATCGAGCGGATCGGCCCGCTCGACCTCGCCAGACGGCTGCGCCGGCGCAAAGAGGAGCGCCCGGCGGACGCCTTCGGCGCCCTACTGCGCTCGATTGTCGGCCAGCAGCTGTCGACCAAGGCGGCGCGGGCGATCTACCTGCGCATGCTGGAGCTCTTCGACGGGCCGCCGACGCCGGAGGCGGTGCTGGAGCTGAGCGAGGAGGATCTGCGCGGGGTCGGCTTCTCCGGCCGCAAGGTCGAGTACGTCCACGACCTGGCGGCGCGCGTCCTCGACGGCGAGCTGGAGCTCGACCGGATCGAGGCGCTGGGCGACGAGGAGGCGATCGAGGAGATCTCGGCGGTGCGGGGCCTCGGCCGCTGGACCGCGGAGATGTTCCTGCTCTTCCACCTCGGCCGGCCCGACGTGATCTCCGACGGCGACCTCGGCATCCGCAAAGCGGTGATGATCGAGTATGAGCTTGCGGAGATGCCGACACCGAGGCAGGTCGAGGAGCGGGCCGAGGGCTGGCGCCCGGAGCGTAGCCTTGCCTCCTTGTATCTGTGGGAGTCCCTGCATAACGTGCCGAACTGACCGCAGATCGCCGAGCTGACACTGATGCAACTTCGTTATTGGATCGGACTCGTGGCCGCCCTCGTGGTCGGGGTGGGAGCCGTGGTCGGCTCGATCGTCTTCTACAAGCACTCCGAGGACGAATTCCACATGCACCAGAAGGAAGAGGCGGTGCGGGCGGCACGCCAGGCGCAGTCGGTCGGCTCGCTCTCGGTCGGGCAGCTGGCCGCGGCGGCGGCCTTCATCAAGGCCGACGGCCAGCTGTCCAAGCATCAGTTCGCGGTCGTCGGACAGTCCCTGGTCAACGAAGGCGTCCTGCAGGCGGCGGCCTTCATCGACGTCGTCCACCAGGACGAACGCGCCCGCTGGGAACGCGAACACGGCTTCCCGATCGTCGAACCGGGGTCCACGCCCGGCCGGCCGGTGAAGGCGAAACGGCGCCCGATCTACTACCCGCTGACCTACACCGCCTCTCACGACCCCGCATACGCGTCCAAGGCGCTCGGCTACGACCTCGCCGCCGACCCGACCCGCGCCCCCTACCTGAGGCGGGCCGCGATCACCGGCCGGGTGACCACGACCGGGGTCATCCGGCTCCTGGTCGGCGGCACCGGCATCAACGTCTACCGCGCCGTCTACCGCGACGGGGCGCCGACCGCGACGGTGGCGGAGCGCCGCCGCGCTCTCGTCGGCTTCGCCGGGGGCAGCTTCCTGCTCAAGGACCTTGCCTCGGCGGCGGTCGCCACGCTCCCCGGCGACGTCACCACCCAGCTCGACGTCGCGCACCGGACCGTGGTCGGGCCACAGGGCGCGCTCGAAGACCCGGCCGAGGCGCCGATCAAGATCGCCGACCGGACCTGGCTGCTGATCATCCACGACCCGGACCGGCCCGAAATCAGCGTGCCGATCATCTTCGGCGCCGCGGGCATCGCGGTGGCCGCCGTGCTCGGCTCCTTGATCTGGGCGTGGAGCCGCGAGGAGAGGATGCGCAAGCTCCAGCGCGAGGCCGATGAAGACTCGCTCAGCGGCCTGCGCAACCGGCGCCGCTTCGAGGAAGAGGTGCGCGCGGCGATGGCGCGCTCGCGCCGCGACGGATCGACCGGGGCGCTCCTGATGATCGATCTCGACAACTTCAAGTCGATCAACGACACCTATGGGCATCCCGCCGGCGACCAGGTGATCAAGGAAGTCGCCGAAGTGCTGCGCGACCGGGTCCGCGAGGGGGACCTGGTCGGCCGCCTGGGCGGCGACGAGTTCGCGGTGGCGCTGCCGGGGGCGCGACCCGAGGAGGCCAACGTCGTCGCCGAAGCGATCGTCCGCGCGATCCGCGCCCACCGGGCCGACGACCCCGAGGTCGAGGCCGTCACGGCCAGCGTCGGCGTCGGCGTCTTCGGACCCGACGCGCAGGCGAGCTACACGACGCTGCTCTCCAAGGCCGACGCCGCGATGTACGCGGCGAAGGAGGCGGGTGGCGACGATTTCCGCGTCTTCTCCTCCGACGGGACCGGCATCCACACGGACGGCAAGCTGTCCTAGCGGAGCGGGCCGCCGCGCGCCAGTTCGCCGCGCAGGCCGAGGACGCGACCGGCCGCGGCTAGGAAGGGGGCGCGGCGAAGGGTCCCTCGGTGGAGCTGGGTGACCAGCGCGGCGTGGCCCGCGAGCGCGCTCGGCAGGTCGTCGAAGAGCAGCAGGTCGTCGCCCGCGGCGGCGCCGTCGACCGCCGCTTCGCGTTGGCCGCCGAATTCGGCGACGGCGGCCGAGCCGAGGCTGTCGGTGATCGTCACCCCGTGGAAACCGAGCCTGCCGCGCAGCTCGCCGGTGGCGATTCGCCTGCTGAAGGCGGCGGGACGCGGCGAGAAGGCCGGGTAGATCGCGGTGGAGATCATCACCAGTCGCCCCCCGGCGGCGATGAAGGCGCGGTAGGGAGCCTCGTCGACGGCGCGCAGTTCGGCCTTCGAGAGATTCAGATGCTGCGCTTCGAAGTCGGTGTTTTCGGTGGCGGTGCCGAGCCCGGGGAAGTGCTTGCCGGTGGCCGCGACGCCACCCGCCTGCAGCCCTTCGGCGAAGGGGATCGCGGTGGCCGTGACGGTCGCCGCGGTGGAGCCGAAGCCGCGTTCGGTCGCCGCGATGACGCCACCCGGTCGGGCGACGTCGAGGACCGGGGCGAGGTCGACGTCGACCCCGAGGCTCGCCAGATTGGCGGCGGTGAGACGGCCCTGGCGACCGGCGTAGGCGGCGCCCTCGCGTCCCATCTCGGCCGCCGATCCCGCCGGGGCCCCGTCGACCCGCTTCACCTCGCCGCCCTCCTGGTCGGTCATCACCAGGAGCGGCAGGCGGGCGAGCTTCGGCGGGCGCGGGATCGACTGCAGCTCGTCGATCAGGCTGCGACCGGCGGCGCGGGTCGGAAAGTCGGCTTCGAAGAGGACGACGCCGGCGATCTTCCCCTCGTGCACCGCGGCGCGGAGCCCGGGGGTGACGCCGGTGCCGTCGATCCCGACCACGATCCGCTCCCCGGCCAGTTCGCCGGGGCGGAGCGTTTCCGCGAGCGTCGGACTCGCTTCTTCGACGACGGCGACCTCGTGGGGATCGGCCGAGCCCGTGGAGCCAGATGAGCCGCTCCCGATCAGGAGCCCGATCGCCAGGGCGCCGAGGGCGAGCACCGCGAGCGCCATCAGACCGAGCCGCCGACGCCGCGCCGTCTCCTTCTCCATGCCGCCGATGCTAGCCCCCGGAGCGCATGTATCCGCGCGGCGTCATAGCCTTGGCGCTGTCCGGAGCACCGGGAAAAGGATTCTGCGATGACCCCTCTGATCACCCCCGAAGAGGCCCTCGAGCTGGGCCGCCTCACCGACCTCGCCGAGATCGAGGCGTTGGTCGAGCGCGCCTGGGCGCTGCGCGTGGAGAATTTCGGCGACTCGACCGACATGTGCTCGCTGGTCAACGCCAAGTCCGGCGGCTGCGCCGAGGACTGCGGCTTCTGCGCCCAGTCGCGCTACGCCGACGCCGACACCGTGATGCACGCGATGATGGAGCCGGAGCAGATCCTCGAACACGCGAAGGCCGCCGAGGCGGCGGGCGCCCACCGCTTCTGCATGGTGACCCAGGGCCAGGGGCTCTCCAAGCGCGACTTCCAGAAGATCCTCGAAGGCGCCGAACTGGTCGCCGAGAAGACCAACCTGAAGCGCTGCGCCTCGATCGGCCACATGTCGGCGGAGCGCGCCCAGGCGCTGAAGGACGCCGGCATCCAGCGCGTCCACCACAACGTCGAGTCGGCCAGCTCCTATTACCCGGAGGTCTCGACCACGGTCCGCTACGAGGGCCGGCTGCGGACGATCCGGGCGGTCAAGGAGGCCGGGCTCGAGACCTGCGTCGGCGGCATCCTCAACCTCGGCGAGACCGAGGAGCAGCGGGTGGAGATGGCCTTCGAGCTCTCCGAGATCAACCCGACCTCGGTGCCGATCAACCTGCTGATCCCGAAGGCGGGGACCAAATTCGGCGACCGCGAGGTGATGGAGCCGATCGAGGTCGTCAAGTGGATCGCGATCTTCCGGCTGATCATCCCCGGCGCCCTCTTCCGCCTCTGCGGCGGCCGCGTCGAGAACCTCGGCGACCTCCATCAGATGGCGGTCAAGGCGGGCCTCAACGGGGTGATGATGGGGAACTTCCTGACCACGCTCGGCGCCGAGCCCGCGGAGGATCGGGCGATGTTCGAGGGGCTCGGGCTGAACGTCGCGCGCCAGCCCGACAACGGCTCGAACCCGCGCCCCGACAACCGCTCCGGCTGGCTCGCGGGCGAGTCGCCGAAGACGCCGATGGAGGAGCTGATCGATCACCAGGACGAGGCGCCGATGTGGGACCCCTCGACCCAGCTACGGGTCGTGAAGAAGGAGAGCCGCACGCCCTCATACCCGAGCGCGGCCTGAGGCGACGCGGTGACCGACGTCGCCGCCCGCCTCGAGGAGCTGCGGGAACGCGGGCTCTACCGCCGGCTGCGACTGATCGAGGGGCCGCAGGGACCGCGCGTGCTGCTCTCCGGGCGCGAGGTGCTGCTGCTCTGCTCGAACGACTACCTGGGCCTGGCCACCGAGGAGCGGGTGCGCGAGGCGGCCGCCGAGGCGGCGCTCCGCTGGGGCGCCGGGGCGGGCGCATCGCGGCTGATCAGCGGCAACATGCAGCCCCACCGCGAGCTGGAGGCGCGGCTGGCGGCATTCAAGGGCTATGAGCGGGCGCTCCTCTTCGGCTCCGGCTACCTGGCGAACACGGGGACGATCGCGGCGCTGGCCGGACCGGGCGAGGTCGTCTTCTCCGACGAGCTGAACCACGCCTCGATCATCGACGGCTGTCGGCTGTCGCGGGCCGAGACCGTCGTCTATCGCCACGCCGACGTCGAGCACCTGGCGTCGTTGATGCGTGAGACGGCGGGACGGCCGGCGCTGGTCGTCACCGACGGCGTCTTCTCGATGGACGGCGACGTCGCGCCGATCGCCGCGCTGCTGGAGCTGGCGCGTCGGTACGGGGCGCGGCTGATGGTCGACGAGGCGCACGCGACCGGCGCGGTCGGCCCGGGTGGGCGCGGCACGGTCGCCGCGACGGGGCTCTCCGGCGAGGTCGACGTCGTCGTCGGCACGCTCGGCAAGGCGCTCGGCTCCTACGGCGCCTACGTCTGCGCCGGCGCCGAGACCGTCGACTACCTGATCAACCAGGCGCGCCCCTTCGTCTTCTCGACCGCGCCGCCGCCGCCCGCGATCGGCGCCGCCCGGGCGGCGCTCGGCATCATCGAGGCGGAGCCGGAGCGGGTCGACCTGCTCGCCGCCAACGCGCGGGTGCTGCGTGAGGGACTCGCCGCCGAGGGGCTCACGGCGGCAGCCTCGACCACCCAGATCGTGCCGATCGAGGTCGGCGAGGCGGAGCCGACGATGGAGCTCTGCGAGCGCTCGCTGGAGCGCGGCGTCTTCGCCCAGGGCATCCGGCCGCCGACGGTCCCGCCGGGCTCCTCCCGCCTGCGCTTCACGGTGATGGCGACGCATGACCCCGACGATCTCCGCCGCGCCGCCCATCAGGTCGGCGAGGCAGCCCGCGAGCTGGGCCTGCTGAAGGCGCCGCGGCTCGCCGCCTGATGCCGGGGCTCTCGCGCGAGCAATGGCAGACGTCGGTGAGCCCCATCGAGGTGGGCCGCACGGCGCGGGCGAGCGGCATCTTCGTGACGGCGACGAGCACCGAGGTCGGCAAGACGGTCGTCGCCGCGGTGCTGGCGCGGACGCTGGCCGACGAGGGCAAGCGGGTCGCGGTGTTCAAGCCGGCGCTGACCGGGATGGACGAGTTCCCCGGCTACGAGGAAGAGGCCGCGGCAGCGTCGGAGTCGGCCGCCGATCTGCCCGATCACGCCGCCCTCCGGGTGGCGGCACGCTCGGCCCAGAGCGACGACGAGATCTCCCCCTACCGCTTCGACCCACCGATGTCCCCGCACCTGGCAGCGGGCCTGGCCGGCGTCGAGATCGACCCGGACCGGACGATGGCGGCGGCGCGCTCCGCCGCCGACGGAGTCGACGCGATCGTCTGCGAGGGGGTCGGCGGCATCCTCGTGCCCCTCTCCCCGACCTGGTCGGTGCGCTCGTTCGCGGTCGAGCTCGGCTATCCGGTCGTGGTCGTCTCCTCACCCGGTCTCGGCGCGATCAACCACACCCTGCTGACGGTCGAAGCGGCCCGCCAGGTGGGCCTGAAGGTGGCCGCGATCGTCCTCGATCCCTGGCCGGACGAGCCGACCCCGATCGAGGCCGACAACCGCGAGACGATCGCCGCCCTCTCCGGCACCCCGGTCCTCACCCTGCCGCAGATCGATCTCGCCCGCCCCGACAGCTGGCCGGAGCTCCGCGTCCCTACGCCTTGACGATCACGTCGAGGTAGCCGGTGGCCGGCTCGACGTCGAAGCCGGCAGCGGTCGCGACGTGCGCGGCGGCGTCGGGGTCCTCGGGCGGCTTCTTCGCCTCGAGCAGGGCGCGGGCGACCTCGCCTCGCACCGCCTTCGCCATATGGGACACCGGCTTGCGCCTGCCGCCCACCTCGCTGAAGGCGCGCACCGACAGCAGCGTCGCCCGCTTTGGCTTCCAGGCCGCCGCGTAGGCGCCGGAGCGCATGTCGACGATCAGCTTCCCCTCCTCGTCAGGCAGCGCCGCGGTCAACGCGGGACGCCAGAAGGCGGCGAGCCCGCCGACACCATCGAGCTTCGCTTTCGCCGAGAGCCGGTAATAGGGAATGCGGTCCCCGGGTCGCAGCACACCCCAGAGGGCCGAGGCGATCAACACCCGGCCCTGGACGCGCTTCGGGAGCTCCGCCAGGCGCAGCCGGTCGTAGAGCACCCCGGTGTAGACCTCGGCGGCCGGACCCGCCGGCGCCGAGCTCAGCTGCGCGTCGACGGCGACCTCGCCGGCCTGGCCCGGAGAGACCGCGAGCATCGACACCGCCCGCTCGAGCGGCAGCCCCGCGAGCGCGGCGAGCGCCCCGAGCAACTTCCGCCTCGACTCCGTCAACTCGGCGGCGTAGGCGAGCGCTTCCAGATCTACCGGCGGGCCGCTCGGCGGCGCGGTCTTCCCCTCCGACGGGGGCAGCAGGATCAGCATCGTGGAAGGACACTAAGCCCCCACCCGCAGCCGGTTGCCGCAACCATTTCTCAAGTGCAATTGTTCGGGGCGATGAGCGACACCGCCCGCCTCAACCGGCTCGACCAGGAGTTCGTCTGGCATCCCTTCACCCAGCAGCAGGGCTGGAGCGAGGAAGAGCCGCCGATGATCGAGCGCGGCGAGGGCGTCCACCTCTACGACGTCGACGGCAACCGCTACATCGACGGCACCTCCTCGCTCTGGTGCAACGTCCACGGTCATCACCATCCCGACCTCGACCGCGCCGCCCGCGAGCAGCTCGACAAGGTCGCCCATACGACCATGCTCGGCCTCTCCCATCCCGGCGCCACCGAGCTGGCGGCGCGGCTGGTCGAGATCGCGCCCCCCGGCCTGACCCGCGTCTTCTACTCGGACTCCGGCTCGACCGCCGCCGAGATCGCCTTGAAGATGGCCTTCCAGTACCACCAACAGCGCGGCGACACTGCCCGCAGCCGATTCATCCGGATGCGCGAGGCCTACCACGGCGACACGATCGGCTCGGTCTCGGTCGGCGGCATCGACCTCTTCCACGCCACCTACCGGCCACTCCTCTTCGAGACCTTGGCCGCCGAGCCCGGCGACGCGGCGCATATGGAGCAGCTGCTGAGCGCGCACGAGGGGGAGGTCGCGGCGGTGATCATGGAGCCGCTGGTCCAGGGCGCCGGCGGCATGATCGTCCACCCCGACGGCTACCTGCGCGCTGTCCGCGAGCTCTGCGACCGCCACGGCGTGCTGCTGATCTGCGACGAGGTGGCGACCGGCTTCGGCCGCACCGGGACGATGTTCGCGGTCGAACGCGAGGGCATCTCACCGGACTTCCTCTGCCTCGCCAAGGGGATCACCGGCGGCTACCTGCCGTTGGCGGCGACGCTCACCACCGAGGCGGTCTACGACGCCTTCCTCGGCGCCCCGGCGGAGGCGAAGACCTTCTTCCACGGCCATACCTACACCGGCAACCCGGTCGCCTGCGCGGTGGCGCTGGCCAACCTCGACGTCTTCGAGCGGGAGCGGACGATCGAGCGCCTGGCGCCGAAGATCGAGCTGCTCGACCGGCGCCTCGCCGAGATCGCGGCGATGCCGGGCGTCACCGAGGTCCGCTCGCGTGGGGTGATGGTCGGCATCGACCTCGGCGAGCACGATCCGGAACTCCGGGTCGGCCACCGGGTCACCCTCGAGGCGCGCAGGCGCGGCGCCCTGGTCCGCCCCCTCTCCGACGTCGTCGTCCTGATGCCGCCCCTGGCGATCTCCGAGCCCGAGTTGGAAGAGCTCCTCGACATCACCGCCGAGTCGATCGCCGCCGCGCTGGCGTCCCTCCCCTCCCGACAGCCCGCCGCATAGCCCCACCCCGCCCATGCGTTCTCCGCGAGCGCACCCTCGGCTGACCCTCCGACGACCTGCATCCGAGCTTTGAGGGTCCTATGACCCCCCAAAGCTCGGATGCATCGAGGCACCACATAGGGTGTGGCGATGGAGAGGAGACGAGGCCCGGCCGAGGCGCTCAACACCGGCACCCCGGCGACGCCGCGGCCGGCGGCCTCGATCGTCCTCCTGCGTCGCGGCGGCAAGCATGCGGAGCGGGCGCTCGAGGTGCTGCTGCTGAAGCGCACCGAGAAGGCCGCCTTCATGCCCGGCGCCTGGGTCTTCCCCGGTGGCTCGGTCGACCCGGACGACGGCGAGGGCGCCGACGGCTACCGCGCCTGCGCGGTCCGCGAGCTGCGCGAGGAGGCCGGGATCGAACTGGCCGCCGACGAGGAGCTCGTCCCCTTCTGCCGCTGGATCACGCCGGAGGTCGTCTCGCGACGCTTCGACGCCTGGTTCTTCCTCGCCCTCGCCCCGGCCCACACGCCGCCGCAGCCAGACGGTCACGAGACCGTCGATGCGCGCTGGTTCGAGCCCGCGGCCGCGCTGGACGCCGCCGAGACCGGGGATGTCGTCCTTCCCTTCCCCACCCGCGTGCAGCTGGGCTGGCTGGCCGCCCATCCCACCTCGGACGCCGCGCTCGCCGCCTACCGTGGTCGCTCCAGCGAGCCGATCATGCCGGTGGTCGAGGGCGAGGGCCACGAGCAGCGCCTCGTCCTCCCCGGCCTCCCCGACTCGATCCTGCTCAGCGATCTGCGCGGAACCGACTAGCTCGGAACCACCGGTGAAGCATCCACCGCCGGCGCATCGGGGAATGGCGCCAATCCCGCGTGCCAGGGGCCGGGCGGATAGGTGTGGATGCCGCTCTCGTCCATCTCCGACTGCAGCCGCCGGAACAGCTCGCCGGCGTTTTTCAGCGCCGCTTTCAGCTCTTCCTCGGAGCGCTCCCGCAGGCGCCAGAGGAACCAGAGCTGGCGGTCGGTGACGCCGAAGTCGATCTCACCGGTCATCGTCGTCACCCAGGCGAGAAACCCCGGGCCGAACAGCTCGCGCAGGGCGATCGGGTCGAAGTCCTTCGGCACCGTCGTCCAGAAGCGCTTGTTGAAGTCGAGCGACTCGAATTCGACCTTGCGCGAGAGGCGCTGCTGGACGACCTCCGTGCCCTCGATCGACTCGACGTTGAAGGCGGGGACGACCTTGGCGAGGTCGGGCATGTGGGCCTTGGCGAGCACCGCGGTCGGCAGCAGCGCCTTGTTCAGGAAGCCACCCACCTCGCGTTCGTCGGCGTCGCAGGACGATCCCCAGAAGCCCTCTGCCAGCTGCCCGGTGAGGCGATTGACACCGCCGACGCAGAGCGCCACCGGCGCGTCTTTGGGGTGGATGCCGCCGACCGGCTCGTAGGTCAATTCGCGGCGCTCGCCGAAGCGCCGCACCATGTCGGCCCAGTCCTGCGCTTCCTGCTTGGCGCCCATCGCCTGATCCTAGTGCCGGCCCCGACCCGGAAAGCCGCCCGCCGCCCCCGCGATCGGCGGTAAGGTTCCCGCAAGCCGATCGAACCCCCAGGGAGACTCCATGGTCATCGTCATCATCGTCGTCGTAGTACTGATCCTTCTCGCGGTCTTCTATTACATCGCCAAGCGCAACGGGATCATCTCCTCGCGCAACCGCGTCGACGAGTCCTGGAGCGGCATCGACGTGCAGCTGAAGCGCCGCCACGACCTCGTCCCCAACCTGGTCGAGACGGTCAAAGGCTACGCCTCGCACGAGAGCGGGGTCTTCGAGAAAGTCACCCAGGCCCGGGCCGAGTCGATGTCGGCGAAAAGCGTCCAGGACACGGCCAGCGCCGAGACCAAACTGACCGGCGCCCTCACCGACCTGCGCGCCGTCGCCGAGCAGTACCCGGACCTGAAAGCGACCGAGAACTTCCAGCAGCTGAGCCGGCAGCTGTCGGAGCTGGAGGACGAGATCCAGGCCGCGCGCCGCATCTACAACTCCAACGTGCAGGCCTACAACACCGACATCCAGCAGTTCCCGGGCTCGATCATCGCCAACCAGGGCGGCTTCACCGCGC
The DNA here is from genome assembly GCA_035500835.1 of Solirubrobacterales bacterium. Classification (GTDB taxonomy): domain Bacteria; phylum Actinomycetota; class Thermoleophilia; order Solirubrobacterales; family 70-9; genus VAYN01. The sequence goes on from DATJWW010000037.1 coordinate 33,395, forward strand.
GCCAGTACTTCGAAATCGAAGACAAAGCCGATCGCGATCCGGTCTCGGTCAGCTTCGACAAATAGGCTCGTCGCATGACCACGGAGACCAAGGACGCGACGCTCTGGATCTGCGAGAGCTGCGGCTTCATCTACGACCCGGCGATCGGCGACCCGGACGGGGGCATCCCGCCGGGCACCGCCTTCGAGGACATCCCCAGCGACTGGTTCTGCCCGGTCTGCGGCGCCCGGACCAGCGACTTCCGCCCGCTTGAGCCCGGCGAGGCTTAAGCCTCCCGTGAACGACCGCTTCGACTACGACTGGATAGTCGTCGGGAGCGGCTTCGGCGGGTCGGTCTCCGCCCTGCGCCTCGCCGAAAAGGGCTACTCGGTGGCCGTGCTCGAGTGCGGCAGGCGCTTCCGCGACCAGGACTTCCCGAAATCGACCTGGGACCTGCGCCGTTACTTCTGGGCGCCGCGGATCGGGATGAAGGGGATCTTCCGGCTGACCCAGTTCCGCGACGTCGCCGTGGTCAGCGGCTGCGGGGTCGGCGGCGGCAGCCTCGGCTACGCCAACACCCTCTACGTCCCGCCGACCGACTTCTTCCAGGACCCGCAGTGGGCCGACCTCGAGGACTGGGAGCAGACCCTGGCCCCGCACTACAGCGAGGCGCAGCGGATGCTCGGCGTGGTCGAAGTCGACCGCGACGACCCGGCCGACCAGCTGCTGCGGGAGCTCGGCGAGCACCTCGGCGTCGGCGCGACCTACCAGAAGACCCCCGTCGGGGTGTACCTCGAGAACGCCGGCCAGACCGTGTCCGACCCCTTCTTCGGCGGCGAGGGACCGGATCGCACCGGCTGCATGCAGTGCGGCCGCTGCATGGTCGGCTGCCCGCACGGCGCCAAGAACACGCTGGTCAAGAACTACCTCTGGCTGGCGGAGCGCCTCGGCGTGCGGGTCGAGGCCGAAAGGATGGTGACCGACGTGCGCCCGCTCGGGGCCCTCGACGGCTCCGACGGCTACAGCGTCACCAGCGAGCGCTCCGGCATCCTCCCCGGCCGCGGCAAGCGGACGATCACCGCCCGCGGGGTCGTCTTCGCCGCCGGGCCGCTCGGCACCAACAAGCTGATGCAGCGCTGCCGGCTCTCCGGCGGCCTGCCCCGCATCTCCTCCCGGCTCGGCGAGCTGGTCCGCACCAACAGCGAGATGATCCTCGCCGTCACCGTCCCCGAGGACTACCCCGACGACCTCACCCGCCGGGTCGCGATCACCTCCTCGATCTACCCCGACCCCCACACCCACATCGAGACCGTCACCTACGGCCACGCGGGCGACTCGATGAACACGCTCTACACGCTGCTGGTCGGCGACGGCACCAAACTGACGCGGCCGCTGAAGCTGCTCGGCCAGATCGTCCGCCACCCGGGCAAGTTCGCCAAGGTGATGTGGCCGAAGGGCTGGTCGAGCCGCACGATCATCGTCCTCGTCATGCAGACGCTCGACAACGCGATCGCCCTGCGGCCGAAGCTGAAACGGGGCGGCGACGTGCGGCTACAGACCGAACAGGACCCGGAGCGCCCGATCCCGACCTTCATCCCGGTCGCCAACACGGCGGCCGGGTGGCTCGCCGAGCGGACCGGTGGGATCGCCCAGTCGAGCATCTCGGAGGCGCTCTTCAGCGTGCCCAACACCGCCCACATCCTCGGCGGCGCGGTGATCGGGCACTCGCCCGAGGACGGCGTCGTCGACTCGCGCCAGCGCGTCTTCGGCTACGAGAACCTGCTCGTCTGCGACGGCTCCGCGATCCCGGCCAACGTCGGCGTCAATCCCTCGCTGACGATCACCGCGCTCGCCGAGCACGCGATGGCGGAGATACCGCCGAAGGGGGAGCCGGAGCCGCGCCGCCCGGCGGAGGCGGCGCGACCGGCTGCCTGAGCTCTACGCCGCGGCGTAGAGCTCGTTGACGAAGTCCCAGTCGACGACGTTCCAGAAGGCGTCGAGGTAGTCGGGACGTTTGTTCTGGTACTTCAGGTAGTAGGCGTGCTCCCAGACATCGGCGCCGAGCAGCGGCGCGGAGCCGTCGGAGAGCGGCGTGTCCTGGTTCGGGGTCGAGACGACCGCCAGGCCGGAGGAGTCCTTGACCAGCCAGGCCCACCCGGAGCCGAAGCGGGCGATGCCGGCCGCTTTGAACTCCTCCTTGAAGGAGTCGAAGGAGCCGAAGGCCTCGGAGATCGCGCCGGCGATGTCGCCGGTCGGCTCGCCGCCGCCGTCGGGGCTCATCATCTTCCAGAAGAGCGAGTGGTTGTAGTGGCCACCGGCGTTGTTGCGGACCGGGCCCTGCTTGTCGCCGGGCAGGCTCGAGAGGTTGGTGAGGATGTCCTCGACCGAGCGGTCGGCCCACTCGGTCCCCTCCAGCGCCGCGTTCGCTTTGTCGACGTAGGCCTGGTGGTGTTTGTCGTGGTGGACACGCATCGTCGCCTCGTCGATGTGGGGCTCGAGCGCGTCGTATGCGTACGGAAGATCAGGTACCTCGAAAGCCATCTGGGGTTCTCCTCTCATCGATATCGCAGTCCCCTGGAGCCTATCCACCGAGGGGTCTCGCGAACCGCCCGAGCGGCGGGGCGGTGGCCTATTCGGGGTCGGCGGCGGCGGGGACGGCGTCCGGTTCGCCGCCGGTCCATTCGACGAAGCGATACCAGGAGGGCTTCGCTTCGTAGTGCCTGGTGAGCAGCCCGGCGGAGCCGCAGAAGAGGCATGAGCCGCCTTCGTCGGTCCAGGTGAACCACCAGACGCCGGCGACGTTCCAGCGCAGGCGGCTGTCGGAGAGCATCCCGAGGGCGATCGAGAGCTGGTTGGCCTGCCCGCGCGGTCCACGCTCCCACCTGGTCGGCCCGCTGCGCGATCCCCAGCCGAGCTCGGTGATGTAGATCGGGGTCGCGTCGTCGCCATGCTGGTGCATGATCCGCCGGAAGTTGTTCAGCTCCGCCCCCATCGCCTCGGCGTCGGCGACGTAGGGGTGCAGCGCGACGCCGTCGAAGTAGGGCTTGACGTTGCCGGCCCGGTAGATGCCCTGCAGGAAAGAGCCTGAGGCGACGTTCGGCGGGATCTGCAGCGGCCGGCCGAAGAGACCGCCGATCAACACCTGGGAGCCGGGCTGCGTGGCGTGGAGGGTGCGGCCGGAGATCCGGATCAGCCTCGCGAATTCGGCCGGGTCGGGATCGTGCGCCTGGGTGACGATGTTCTCCTCGTTCCAGATCTCCCAGTGGGTGATCGGCAGGTAGTCGAGCTTGCGGTGCTGCTCCCAGAATTCCCCTTCGGGCCCGTAGCGGCGGGCGGCTTCGCGGAGGAATTTCTGCCAGGCCCAGCGCTGCCAGGAGGTCTTGACCGGGAGTTCGATCGTTTCCTGCGTGACCCATTCCGGCGAGCCCCAGACGAACGGCATGATCTGCACGTCGTCTTCGGCGGCCAGTTCGACCTCCTTGTCGAAGCCCGACCAGTCGGGCCGCACGACGAGCGGGCTCTTCGTCTCCACTCCCGCCCAGTACAGCGGCAGCCTGACGCTGTCGACCCCCGCTTCCCGCATCAGTTCGAAGTCCTTGTGCCCAAGCGGGTTCTGCGGCGAGATCCCGACGAAGCCGGGCGGCAGGTAGGCGGACGCCGTCGCAGGCAGCGAAAACACCGCCGCCAAGGCGACCAGGATCAAACCGAGCTTCCTCATCATCTAAGCGTTCAAACCCCCGACCCCGCAAAGTAGCGGGCGGGCGCGCCGGTCGGACCGCCCCACCCGACCCCCCTCTGCCACAATCCGCCTCTCTCGGGGCGTGGCGCAGCCTGGTAGCGCGCACCGTTCGGGTCGGTGAGGTCCCCGGTTCAAATCCGGGCGCCCCGATTGGATCAGTATCACCGCACCCCTCCGCAAGGCCACGTATAGAGCCAACTCCCTGACGGTCATACGAGGCGTTGCGGGGGCGCGCGGGGGTCGCCCAGACGCAATCCAGACGCAAGGAGAGCGTCGATCCAGACTCTCTGGCCCAAAAGACACCTGGTCACGCAGCGCCGCCGCACTCACACGGAAGCAAGAAAACGGTCGCTCCAGGGTAGATAAGTCGCAATCTGTTCTGGAGCTATTCGATTGCCAGGTTCCTATCGGTCCCAGACAGCGGTGGACCAAGGAGGTTCGTGGTCAAAGAAGCATCCCCCAAGCGAATTGGCGCCGTTAACGTCATCCTCGGTCGGTAGGCGAGTGTCAATCGGGCCGCCTGGGCCCGTTCGCCGGAGAAGTCGCACTGCGAAGCATCTGACGAAGATCCGCGTAGTCTTGAAGCGCGAGCCGGAGTCCTATTCTTTCCTGGAAGCTCTTTGCCTCATGGGAAAAGAAGGACGTAGTAGCGACGACGGCTGCGTGGGCTCGCTTCTCTTCCAGAACGCCGTGAAGCTGCCTCACGATTCCGACGCCTACCGGACGATCAGCGCGATGCCTCTTTGCCTCGACGATCGTGACGAGGCGCCCAAATGACGCATAGCTAACCAGGTAAAGATCTACGCCACCATCGTGGGTGGGTGGCGTCAGCTCTACCTCAAATCCCTCCCGTGCATAAAGCTCTGCCATGCCGATCGGGCTCGAGGCGGGCGTCCCCTGCGCCGTCCTCCCCTCGGGACGCGGCCGGGGCCACGGGCGATGGAGGTGGGCGTTCCGACGATCTGGCTCGGTTGTATGGATTCCAACAACCGGGGGTGTCGGATGGAGCGCCCGGCGCCCCTCGGAAATTCTTTTTAGTCACCGGCTAGGCCCGCTTGGCTAAGCCTGAGCTGCACTGAACCACGGGAGCGATGGGTCAAACCGCCAAGATCATGTGGTGGATTGAGGTCCGGGCTTGATGACAACGGGCGCGAAGGGACGGGATCTGTCACCCTTAAGACATCGAGACCGCTCTTTAGATTTCTGGCTCGCCAAAGCTAGCTCCCGCATTCGGTCTGATACGCGCGCGTCACTGCCTTCTGTCCCATGAGCCCTTCAACCTCGTTCACGCAGCCATAGACCCCGAAGCTGACGTAACGGAACGGTTCCCAACTCTTCGGCCGGTCCGCGGCGGGCATCCGTCGCAGCGAGAGTACTGTGGCCCCGCCCCCAGCGAAGCGCAGACGTACCTTTTCGACCGACGGAAGGTAGACCACGACTCCCAGGTCGAACGTCTGCCACGTTTCCGTTTGCCCTTCGGGCTGTTCCAGTGAACCGCTACGAGTGGGACTCGTTAGTACAAGACCGGTCTTCCGGCCGATGGGGCCGCATTCGAGCGAGCTCGTTTCTTGAGTGCTAACACCGCCTCCGGGCACCTTCATAAACGGACCGAGGTTTGAAATGGATACGCAGAAAACACCTGGATCGGATTCGGCTCCAGGCTTCAGCGGTGCGTGGGTTCTCGTCTCCGCCCCCGGTCGTAGCGGGCCGAAGCCGGTCGCCCACTGGAACAGCGGCCCCGCAGTACCCTCGCCGGTCGAGACTTCGGTGGGGGAAATCTTCGTCACCTTCAAACTGGTGTGTGGCAGCGGGGTCCCGGGGCGTACGGCCTGTGCCGAGTCCGCCCCGATAACCCCGAAGACACTTAGTGCGAGCGCCACGGAAGCCGCCGCCGCCAATGCGAGAAGGATGCGTACAGGGGTCCGTGTCACCATAGAAGCTCCCGACCAAAATCAATAAAATCTGAGTATATCATTGTTCAAGTTCTGCCCAATTGCAGGTAGCACCTTCTGGCGCCAATTGGGCAAGCCCGTGATTCTCGACCAGATTTTTTGACACCGTCCCATTCCATTCCATCACTATGTAGTCGGGCCAACACTCCCCCGTACTTCTGCCAACGATTGCCAATTCCGTCGGGCGTCCGATCGTCCTCCAGAAATCTTTGGCCACTATGTGGGCTCCTGATCCGCTTTGTTGATTCGGACCGGAAAATTGGCAAGACTTGTTCCAACCTTCCCATGCATAAGCTCTGTAATTGACCTCGCAGTAGTTGTCTTCGTAGCGACCGAAGTCCCACCACACCGCGTGATGTGGGTTCGTTTCATAGTGGAATAGGACCGTGATGAACCCCCGCACCACGATGCTTGGTGCAGTGAGTGGGCACTCCTTATTTGGATCGGAAGTTTGGGGCGTCAGAGGGTTGGGGACATTTCCCTCCTCATAGAAACGTTCACACCATGGAACGGTGGCGACCTCGAATGCTCTTACTTGACCTTGGCCTGCGCTACTAGCGGTTGCGACACCACTTGAGGTCACCGACTGTTCATAGGTTGGGGCGCCGACAACTGGCGCACCACTTTCACCTACAATCCACCCGCCAGTTGGCAGTTCGCGTGCGTACCAGCCTTCACCGACGAGTTCGCCGGGTGACGGTTCTTCGGGTTCGCCCGGGATGAGTTCACTATGAGACTGCCAGCCTCCCTCCCAGCCGGTGCCGGAGGTAATCGGATAGACGAACGGTTCACCCGTCGCAGCCGACATCCCTCGGTATTCGATCGTCAGGGTCAGGATTTCTCCTTTGACCGAGAGATGGGTCGGCACAGTGCTGCCGATCGCATCGTGCGCCGGGGTGGCCAGGATGGTGAAACCACGATTTCCCGTTCGGGTGTAGAAGACGGCGGCTTCCTGTTCGTTGATCAGACGTAGTTCCTGCCTCGGCCCCAGTTCCATTTCATACGCATAGTGTTCGGGCGCGGACGGACCGCGGATTATGTCCCAGTTGAAGCCGCCGTCCATTATCGGGCGCGTGACGGTGTCGGCTTCTGGCTCCGTATTGGGCGCGATGGCAGCGTTGCCTTCGACTTCGCTGACCGGCGCGACACCCGGCGGCACTATGGTGATCGGCGTCACCCCCGGCTTTTTCAGACCGGTGGCGACTTCTTTTTCTTCTTCTTCCGCCATTTCGTACAATTTGGAAAGAGAGACACACGGGATTTCTTCGTCCGCGGACCCGATTTCCGGTTCGATGATTGTTTCTTCTTTTTCCACGGGTGCGCCCGATTCTTCCGTCGGCCCAGATTCAGCTTCGGCGCCTTCACACGGGGTGGCGAGTGCATATTCGCTCGCGACACTCATCTCCTCGCCTTCTTCGACGCCTTCCCCGATGGTCATCGGAACATTCGACCCCGTGGAATGCAGTTCGCCGTTTTCTTCTTCGAGACCCAGCCCTGCTTCCATGCCGGGGATTTCTGAGGAGTCGGTCGGATCACCGACGAGGTCGGTGGAGGTGGTTTCTTCGACGGCCTCCAAGGTGGCTTCGGCGGCCGCAGCCGAGATGTGCCCTTCCGGATCGACATTCACGGTCCATTTCTTCGTCGCCACGTTCCCCGCACCGTCGGTCGCGACGACCTCGGCCGCATGGGCACCGGCCGTCAGGGTGTGGGCGTTGACCGTCTTGGTGACCTTGGCCGAACAGGCGCCTCCCGCGCACGTCTGCGTCTTCGAGGTCATGGTTTTCCCGTCGATCGAGAAGACCAGGGAGGTCACCCCGTAGCCGGCGTCGGTCGCTTCGGCCGTGAAGGTGTAGTTCCCGTCTTCCTGCTGTATCCATCCTTCCGGGGCCGTGGCGAGCGTGCCGGTGAGGGCGATCGAGGGTTTGGTCGTGTCCCTCGCGATGTTGATGTCGAGCATCTTCGTCGTCGTGTCCCCGAGCCCGTCGGTCGCGGTGACCTTCACTTCGTGGGTCCCCGGGCCGAGGCTCGAGGACGTCAGCGGCCATTCGCCCGAGACGCTGCAGGTCTTCGTCGCGCAGCTCGTCGCGAAGCCGCTCTTCCTGACCCCTTCGACGCTGACTTCGGTCGAGATCTGGGAGTGGGTAGCGGGCTCCGACCACTCCTCGACCCGGTGATTGTTCAGGTCGGCGGCGAAGAGGTGGCCCGCACCGTCGCCCGTGATATAGGTGACGGTGCTCAACTGCCCCGGCCCGCTTCCTTCCGAGCCGAACTCCCCCAGGTAGACCCCCGCGGTCGTGTACTCCTTGACCCGGTTCGCGCCCCTTTCGGAGACCCAGAGGTGTTCTTCGCCGTCAACGTAGACGCCGATGGGCTTGGTGAGCCGGGCGGCCGATTCGACCGAGACCTTGCCGATCTGGCGGATGTATTCACCGGTTTCGCCGTTGAACTCGACGACCCGGTTGTCGCCGTAGTCGGCCACGAAGATCGTGTCGCCGGGTCCCACCGCCACGTCGAAGGGTTCCTTCAGCTTGCCGGAGCCTTCGGTCCCGATCGTCCTGATCCATTCTCCTGATTCGGAGAGCTCCTGGACCCGGTTGTTGCCCGAGTCGGGGACCCAGACGTGATGGTTCGGGTCGATCGCCGGGGGACCCGGGTTGTTGAACTGGGCGTTGCCCGTCCCGGCAGAGCCGAACTGGCCGACATAGCCGCCGGCTTCGCTGAACTTCTCGACCCGATCGTTGGCCGAGTCGGCGACCCAGAGGGTGCCGCCCGAGATCGCGAGGCCCAGCGGCCGTTCGAGCTTGCCCGCTTCCTTGCCCTGACCGCCGAAGGTGGCTTCGTATTCGCCCTGGGAGTTGTAGCGCAGCAGAGTGTCGTTCAGCCAGTCCGTGACCCAGAGCCGACCCGAGGGGTCGACCGCCACTCCCGCCGGGCCGTTCTGCTGGCCCGCGCCGGTACCGTAGGTGCCGATCGAGCGAGTGTAGGTGGGGTCGAGGGTGGAGACGTAGTCCTGGCCCCACTCCTCGATCCGGTGGTTGGCCATGTCGGCGACGAAGATGTGGCCCGCGCCGTCGCCCGAGATCGAGGCGGGCTGGCTCAGCTGGCCCGGTCCGCTCCCTTCGGAGCCGAACTGACCGAGGTAGGCGCCTTCGGTGGTGTACTCCTTGACCAGGTCGTGGCCGCGTTCGACGACCCAGACGTGGCCGTCAGGATCGACGTAGATGTCGCGCGGATTTGCCAGTTGGCCGGCGGGTTCGGCGGCCGAATTGCCGAACTGCCGGATGAATTCACCGGTTTCGCTGAACTCGACGATCCTGTTGTCACCGTTGTCGACGACGTAGATCGTGTTGCCCGGACCGACCGCGACCGCCACGGGATACTCCAGCTTCCCCGTGCCGGAGATCCCGATCGTCCTGATCCAGGTCCCCGATTCGGTGAGCTCCTGGACCCTGCTGTTGAGCGTGTCGGCGACCCAGACGCGATGGTTCGGGTCGATCGCCGACCCGCCGGGAAGATCGAACTTCCCGGCGGCTTCCCCTCCTTCGCCGAAGGACCCGACGTATTTGCCACTTTCTTCGAACTCCTCGATCCGGTTGTTGCCAGTGTCTGCAATCCAGACATGGCCCCCGGAGATCACCGGGCGCTGCGGCCCGATGAGTTGGCCCGGACCGTGCCCTTCGCCGGCGACCAACGTTTCGAATTCGCCCTTCGAGTTGTAGCGCTGCAGGGTGTCGTTGAAGTAGTCGGCGACCCAGAGCCGGCCTTGGGCGTCGACCGCCACGCCCGAGGGCGCGTTCAGATGACCGGGCGTCGTCCCGTAGGTGCCGATCGAGCGGATGAAGGTCGGGGCGGTGGTCGCGTTGTAGAAGTGGGAGGAGACCCATTTCTCGACCCTATTGGCGTCTGGATCCCCGACCCAGATGTCGCCCCTGGCGTCGGTGGCGATCCCGGTCGGATAGCTCAGTTCGAACTGTCCCGCGCCCGATCCGGGGCCGCCGAAGCTGCCGACGTATTCACCGGCCTGGGTGAACTCCTCGACCCGCTCGTTCTTTTCGTCGGCGACCCAGACGTCGCCCTGGGGGTCGACCGCGATCCCGGTCGGGTCTTCGAGCTCGCCCGCTTCTTTCCCGATCGTCCCGAACTGGCGGATCAGGTTCCCGCCCTCGTCGTACTCGGCGACCTTGTCGTCTTCCCAGTCGGAGACGTAGATGTGGCCGCCGGGGGCGATCGCTATCCCGTCAGGTTCGCCGAGCTGGCCGTTGCCTTTCCCTTTGGTCGCGACCGACCTGATGAAGTTGCCTTCTTCGCCGAACTTCTCGAGGCGCCCGCCGTAGGTGTCGGCGACCCAGACGTCGCCGTGGTAGTCGATCGCGATCGCTTCGGGACCGGAGCCGGCGAACTTCCCTTCGGTGGTGCCCGGCCCTCCGACTTCCCTGAGGCAAGCTCCCGACTGGGAGAGCTCGACCACCCGCTTGTGGCCCGAGTCGGTGACCCAGAGGTCCCCGGCCGCGTCTATCGCGACTGCGGTGGGGCGGCTGAGCGCGCATTTCGAGGAGGCTTCCGGCCTGACCTGCGAGAGGTAGCCGCCGGCGCCGTTGAACTGCTCGAGCCGGTTGTCCGTCGTGTCGACGACCCAGATGTCTCCTTCCGGGTCGATCGCCATCCCTCCCGGTCTCGTCAGCTGGCCGTTGCCGCTCCCGGTGCTCCCGAACGAGAGCGAGTAGGTAGGCGTGCCCGCCGGGGTCGGCGATTCGGCCGCCGCCGTGCCCTTCACCTTCAGGGTGTAGGTCGGGCGTTCGGACCCCTTCGTCGCCTGTTCGGTCATCGTCCCCGAGAGCGTGAGGGTCGGGGCCGGCGGATGGAGTTCGACGTGGAGGATCTTGGTCGTCACGTTGCCGACCGCGTCTTCGACGATCACCTTGACTTCATGCGCCCCGGCGGCGTATTCGGCGGCGTTCATCACCCATTCGTCGGAGACGTGGCAGTTCTGGGTCTGGCAGTCGGGGTTCCATTCGGCTTCTTCGGGCATCGCGACCTTTTTGCCATCGACCTCGACCTCGAGCGACCTGACGCCCGACTGCGGGGCGGCTTCGGTCCCGTCCTTCGCGGTGATCCGGAGCGGATAGCTCGAGCGACGGGTGCCTGCTTCGCCCTGTTCGGTGATCGGGCCGGAGAGGGTGAGTTCCGGGGCGGTGTGATCGACTTCGAGTTCGAGCGGTTCCCACTTCATGTTGCCCACGGGATCGAACACACCGATTTCCAGTTGGTCGATCCCGGAGGGTAGTTCGGCAGGGTTGTAGGCAAGGGTCGCTTTTGCTTCATTCGCCGGTTCCCTCGGATTTGAGCTCGCCACGCGTGGGCACGGGCTCGCCGCCGCCCCGGTGCAGGGGATCGAGAGGACTTCTGCCCCGAACAGACTGTGGACTCCTTTTTCGAGCAGGCTGTTCGCTCCTTTCAGACGGATCCGCGCGCCCTTGACCCCGAGCCCTTCGTCTTCGAAGAGGAATTCGATCGGTTCGACGGTGGTGTTCACCCAGTGTGGGGGTTCCGTGAGTCGTTTGACGACCGGCGCTTCTTCATCGACCAGCGTGACCGACGCCTTCGGATAGAAGGTGTCGCGCGCCTTTGCTGGCATTTCGTTTTCATAGGTGACGAGGTTGAGCTCGGCTCCCTTGTCCCAGTGCTGCGAGTTGTAGTTCGGGACCGGGTAGGATTCACTCCAACTGGTCTTGTCGCCTTGGTTGCCGTAGTAGATATCGTCGGACTGCCAACCGACCCTCGGGTCGATCAGTCCCCAGACCGCCGCCGGGTAATAGGCCCTGTTGCCGAACTCATGGAACTGGAAGCCTTCGACGCGTAGTTCGCTGATCCAGGTGGTCGGAGGCTTTTCGGTGCCGTAGTTGGCGATTTCCTGGCTGTACCTCGGAACCCAGTATTCCCAGTTGGCCCAGGTCCCCGGCGTCGCGTTCGTCCCGGCTATGCCTGAGGCGATGTCCAGCCCCCAGAGCGGTTCCGCCGCCCATTGCTCGCGTTCATAAGGCCATAGCGCTTCACTGCTTGCACTTTTGTGCCATCCGAGGGTGCTTGAGTGTTCCCACGTCCAGTTCCATGCCTCGACGAAGGTCGGGTCCACCAGGATGGGATAGACGGTGGAAGGGGTCGGGCTCGCAGACACGGTGATGTCGTCGCCCACCACGGCGAGATGCGCTTCGACGGGGTCCCCTGCAGCGTCGGTGGCCGTCGGCGGCGGGATCACGAGCGTGGCCCGCCCGCCTTCGACCACTTCGGCACCACCGTCGGCCGTCGCGACCAGTTCCGCGGCGGGCGGCAGGGACAGTTCATAGGTCGCCCGGGTCGGTGCTTCGTCGGTCCGGACGTCCTGCATAGTCTCAACCCCTTCGGAGATCGGCGCGACAACCAGGTCGGTGTCTTCGGCGACTTCGGGATAGAACGCGAATTCCCCTTCGGCGTCGGTCGCGACCCGATTGTCCGGGGCACCCTTCAACGTCACCTCGACTTCGGATCCTGGCAGCGAGATGCCTTCGCCCAGCTCGTCCGGGATGCCCACTTCGGAGATCGGGTTCTGGGGCTGGAGTTCACCTTCGGATTTTTCGAGGCCCAGGTCCACGGCTTCCTCTTCTCCGGCAGGGTTGTCGGCCTCGAGGGGGGCCGTCGATTCCAGCAGCACCGGCATGTCGGGGTGTTCGGCGGCAAGACCTCGGGCGGATTCGCCCTGCACCTGTGGCAGCGATCCCGCCGGGACCACAGCGGCGTATCGGGAGAGGAATTCTTCGGGTTCGAGTTCCTTGTAGATCCCACCCGCGGCTTCGAGCTCCGGGTCGAAGACGGCTTCCACCAATTCGAGGGCTTCTTCCCTGCCTAGTTCATCATGCGGCATCGTGCGTGCCGCTTCGAGGTCGGTGGGCTCTTCGTTTTGGATTTCGTGGGCGAGGCCCGATTCGAGAGCTTCTTTGGTCTGGGAGGGGGTAGGTCCGAGCGGTTCGCCCGTCTGCGCGGCTTCCTTGCCCTGGGCCGGATTCGGACTCAGGGCGAGGCTCCCAACCACGACGAGGCCAAGGAAAAAGGTCGCGGCCAGGCCGATGTCGATCTTGCGGATCCCCCGACGACTTCGCCGTGAAGGATTCTGCTCGCCGTCGGACATCGATGTTGTCCCTGCTCGTCGGCCAGCCCACTGCCTCATCGCGCCCAGCCAACTCCTCCGCATTGCTCTACCCCTCCCGATTGTCCGGTCCCGTTTTGTGAGACGCCCCTTGCGCGCCCTCACGGCGTTCAATGCCGACGGCCATGTACCCAAACAGATCTAAGAGATATTTCAATAGCGAGTTCGTCGGGAAAGACCGTGACAGTCAGAAATTCCGTGTCAGTCAGGTGACTTCTGAACATTGGGTCACTTCCGCTGCACAACGCACCCGGGTTGCGAAGGCCCGGAACTGAACGGCCGTTTCGACACCACCCTCGCCGCGGGCGACCTCGATGGCGCATTGGTGCTCGCGCGGCAGCTCGTGGCGGGAGGCAGCTAGGGCGTCTCTCGGCCACGCACTGCGTCTGACCGTGTCGCTGGACACGCGAGGACCATACGGAAGACACGTCGTGAGGGCTCGGAGCAGAATTCCGCAAAACGCGCGAGGACGCCGCTGGGCGAATTTGGGTCAGTAAACGCGCGACCGCGTCAGAGGACGCCTCTTGACCGGCATTGCGCCTCGTGGAAGGCACAGCCAGGGTCGTCGAGTGGGAACCCCGAAAGCCAGTCGCCCAGACGCAGACGCAAGCAGCTCGCTTCCGCCTCTCCCAGAGCCGAACTGATCCCATCGCCCCGCCCACAAACGTCGGGACACCTTCACTCGCCTCAGATTCGAGCACCGAACCCGGCGGCTAGAATCCTAGCCGCACGGGAGCACGGATCAGTCGCAAATCGAGCTGTAGAGCCAAGTTCGGAACGGGTCTCGAACCACCCTCTGTTTTTTGGCTCTACAGAGCGGCCTAGAAAGCGGACGACGGGTCTCGAACCCGCGATCTATCGCTCGCCAGTTCTACCCTGACAAACGGTCGATATCCGATTCAGCCCTGGAACCCGCGCGGAACACCGTCGAGACCTACCTCTGCGAGACCGGGGTCGCCCAGATGCAGATCAGATGCAAGCGGGTGCCTTCGCCGCCTTCAGAGCCAGATTGATCCCATCGCCCCGATTGCATCAGAGGCTCCGCGTCGTCTCCCGCATCGGCTCGCAGCCGGCTCATGAGTCGGGGGCCGCGCGGAGTCTCGCGGGACGCTACGAGACAAACGGTGATGCAGAAGTGATGGCTGGCGAGCGGTGCGGCAGCGCACCTCCGCCCACCCGTTAATCGAGGAGCTCACCAGGGCGAAGCTCGACGGCCCGAGCGAGTTTTTCGATCGTCGAAACCTGTGGGTCCCGTTTGCCTGCCTCGATCCGGCTCACCTCGGTGGGATGGACACCGCTGCGTTCGGCCACCTGCTCTTGCGTGAGCCCCAGCTTCGTCCGAGCGGCCTTGAGGTTGGCGCCGAGATTGCCCACAGAGTTGATCGTCGGTGTTGGGCGCGCGCGACTCCATAGGGCATCTCACAAGCCGGTCATAGCCGCGCTTCCTAGTAAACTTCACAAGTTTCTATTAGTCTGTCTCCATCGTGGAAAACGGAGAAAGAGCGCCGTGGTCCCGCCTGATCCTCGGCAAGGCGTCGACGAGACCACGGGCGCCCGAGGCCCGGCTACATGGCCTTCGTTATCTGGACGCTGTTGACGACGGTCGGAACCTCCTCCATCTTCATCGAGCGCACCTCCTCCCTGTCCCGATTGGCCCGCCCCCTCTGGCCGGGCCGAGCGGAGGCGATGCTAAGTCGGCTTCGACTAGTCCGCATATGGTGAGCGAAAAGGCGGCCCCCAGTTTGGGAGAACTCCTAGACTCGACAGTTTCTGCAACTTTTATTGATTGGCGTAGTTAGTTAAAGCAAGGAGACGGGATGGCTACGGGAGCGACGAGCCGGGACAGACCAGGTCAGCGCGGCAAGCGCATCGAGGACGTGGTCAGCTATGCAATCGGCCACCGGACGAGGGTCCAACTCCTCATCGTCCTCAACCAGGGCACCTACTGCGCCAGCGAACTCTCCGACATCATCGGCGAGCCGATCACCAGGGTCTCCAATCATCTGAAGGAACTCGCCGACGGCGGGTCGATCGAAGTGGCGGAGACCAGAAGGCGCCGCAACTTCGACCAACACTTCTATCGGGCCATCGAGATCCCCGAACACTCGAAAGAGGAACTGATCGCCATGCATCCCCTGGAGCGCCAGGTGACGGTCGGCCTCGTCGTCCAGTCATTGCTCGCCGAGATCATGGCGGCCCTGTGGGCCGGCAAGATCAGCGACGACCCTGACCATTGTGTCGTCTGGGATCGGCTGAACCTCGATGAGCAGGGACACCGCGAGATCACCGAGGAGCAGGAACGGCATTGGGAGCGCCTTGAGCAGATAGAGAAGGAGTCGCTGATCCGCTCCGCCCGTAACGGCACGGACACCACCCCCTACATAGTCTCGATCCTGGGTTTCGAGCGCGGTCGGAAGGCACCGGTCGCGCCATAGTCAGCATCTGGTGAGTGTCACGCATCGTCGGATTGACGGCTGCCGTTGGCCTTGAAACGGTGAAGTAGTCAGAATCGTTGTCATCAAGCGCCCGCTTATTCATCGACGCGACGGGGTCTGAGCGCCGGGGAGGCAACCATGCCCCCTCTCGCTCCGTCCCCCAGGACCTCACACATCATGACCATCGCTGCCCCCGATGCCACCCCGTCGCCGACCAGGGACGGCGACACCGAAGGCGGAGCGGGAGACGGGCGGTTCTCGTCGCTGGACCTGCTCGTCTCCCGCGCCCTGCCACCTCGGCCTACCGTGACCTCAATGTCGCAATCGTGGTGACGATCACCGCCGAACAACGGGACGCGCTCTACGACCGCGTCCTCGATCGGTTGAGCGGGATCGGTGACATCTTGCTCGCCGCCGACTCAGAGGACTTCGCGACGGCCGACCGTCTCGGTCGCGAGTACGCGGACGAACTGGCGCTCGTGTGCGACGGCCTCGGCTGGGGCCCCGGCTCAAGATCCGACGTGATCGAGTTGAACAACTCCCCCGAACTACTGCTCCGCGTGTTCGCCAGACTGCGCGGAGCCGCGGTATCGGAGCGGGAGACGCAGGCGAGGAGTTGGGACGAAAGCCGGATACTCGAGGAGCGCAATCGCCTGGTGGATCAAGCCTGCACAGACGTGCTGCGCGCACTGGGGCGCGCTTCGTGAACGGCCGGGCGCGACCCCCTCGGCGGGACTGCTCTCCGACGTCGAACGCGCGCACGAACGAGAAGCTGAACCTGCTCGATCCCTCCGAGGAGGCGAACCTGGCGATCGTCACCGGGACGATCATGGAAGAGCCGATCCGTGACAGGAGCCGAGCCGGTCATCCCGTGACGGTGTTGCTCGTCGGCTTCAGAGCCCCCGACGAGGAGGCGCACGACTACACCGCCTGCCTGGAGGTCGAAGCCCTCGACTCGATTGCCGAGTACCAACGGGACCTGCTTCGCGTAGGTCGTCGCCTGGTCGTGCTGGGCCGGCTCACGGGCGCCGGCGGGCTCTGGGCCACCGCCCTCGTCGCCGATGCACCGAACCATCCCAGGCATGGGATCAGCGGACGGCAATGAGCCACGGCCTTGAAAAGAGACGGATGCGACTGACGGTACTCAATCGTCGAGTGCTGCCGGAATCGACAACAAGACCGACGAGAAGGCTTTATCGCTCACCGACAATCACTGGGATTCGAGGTCTGAAGGGATTCCCCCCGAGAAGCCGGCAGAGGCGCTCGTGTAAGCCTCGCCCGTGGCCCAGGATAAGCGTTTGACCAATGCCCGAAAAAGGACGGTCGGAACAGGAGCAAGCACAGGTCGTTATCGAAGCCTTCAAGGGTCAGCAAGCCGATGGACGGCACCGCCGTGGCACGGCTGGCCACCATTTACCCGCGCGAAAGCGGCATTTGCGACAAGTCTGAGCCTTGCCGCCTGCAGTCGCCTTTAAGATGCTCATGCGATGGGGGCGGTAGGCGATCAGTTCTATGACGATGTGCTGCGGGAGATCGGTGCGGGGGTCACCACGGAGAACTTGCGGGCATGTCATGCCTGGCAGGCTGCGGAGGGTGGGAACGCGAGCTGGAATCCCTGGAATACGACCGAGCCGGCACCCGGGGCGAAGGACTACAACTCGGTAGGGGTGAAGATCTACCCCAATGCGCGAACCGGGATCGCCGCGACCGTCAAGACGCTCCTCAACGGGCATTATGCCCAGATCCTGGCGGCGTTCAGCAGGGGCAACCAGGGCCTTCATGTGTGTGAATGCATCGATGCGTCGGTCTGGGGCACCAAGCATGCGGAGGATGTCTACAAGAAGCTCTACCCTCACTGAAAGGCACAACGGGGGGTTATGGAGGGTCACGACGGTCTGTGCCTCCCTGAGGAGATCCGGCCATGGTCGTTCCAGCGGTCTTCACCGTAGGCCCACTCTTTTGCCTCCCGGCGGCTGATCCCCAGCGGCCGATGAGCGCCGTGGAGACTTAGTGGCTCTATGCGCAACTAACTCTCCACGGCTAACGGCGTGGAGTACAGGCGCGAACAGCTTCTTGTTCGAATTTGGTGCCGTCGTCGAAGGTGAGGTCGGCCGAGAGGGCAAGCTTGCCGTTGGGGCATCTCGCCTCGACGAAGCTCCTCCGTTCCTTGTCGACCTTGAAGGAGCGATTCAACTCGAGCTCGAGTTCCACCAAGGCGCCAGACCCGCCTGCGAGCTGCGGAACCGAGATCGACATTTCGCTCCCGAATTGCCCTTCGTCGAGGGGTCGCACCGGCACGATCAGGTACACCACACCATCGAGCGGCGTCCCTATGGGCAGTTCGACCAAGAGATGAGAGACCCCGCGGCGGACGCTGCCGTTGTAGATCTTGCCCCGGGCCCGGACTTCAATCGGTACCTGTTCGGGGAAGGCGAAGCGGAAATTCGCCACAGCACGACCGACGACGGCGTGAGGACATTCTCCGGACTCGCCCGACGACTGGATCTCGATGCCGTCTTCGACTCCGGGTTTGCGACACGCCGGCAAACCAGATCGCTCGAAGCTGATGCTCCTGTCGAGACTGATGGTCGCCGCGGAGATCCCCAACTCGCCGATGCCATCGTCGCTATCAATGCCGACCCGGAGCGTGGCCGGAGCCGGTGCGGCGGTAAGCAGCTCCGTGGGCGAGATACCGATATGGACGAAGACGGGCAGAGAACTCACCGTCACGGCCACCGGCGCTTCCCCACCTACCGCGCCGCTCATGGCCGGCGCGAGTGCGGCGCATATCCCGATCAACCCCACAACCGACAGCGCCCCAATGGCGCGTCTCCTGCTCCCCACGAGCATTCACCTCCCGCGCCCAGCATAGACCGCTCAGTCGTAATCGCGCAAAGCCTCGGGGAGGGCGGCGCGGGAGGTGATGCCGAGCTTGCGGTAGGCGGCGTGGAGGTGGGACTCGACCGTGGCGCGGGTGACGAAGAGCGCCTGGGCGATCTCCGGGTTGGAGAGACCTTCGGCGGCCATGCGACAGGTGCGGAGCTCCGACGGGGTGAGGGCGTCGGCGTCCCAGCGGCCGGCGGCGCGGACGCGAGCTCCGGCGGCGGCGAGCTCCTCGCGGGCGGTCGCGGCAAGTGGCGTAGCGCCGCAGGCCTCGGCCAGCTCGAGGCCCGAGGCGAGCGGATCGCGGGCCTCGGCGCGGTGACCCGAGCGCCGCAGCGCCGCGCCGAGGGCAACCTGGGCGTGGGCGCGCTCGAGCCGGGCTGCTGATCCGGCGAGGACGTCCACCGACTCGCGCAGCAGGTCGAGACCCTCCGCCCCGCCGCGCACCAGCCCGGCGCCGCGCAGCGCGACACCGAGTGACCGGCGGGCGCCGAAGCGACGGGCAAGCTCCAGCTCCTCGACTACGTGGGCCTCGGCCGCCTCGGTCTCGCCGAGCTCGCGCAGGGCCAGCGCCGCCGCCGAGCGCCAGGGCAGAAAGGCCGGGTTGTGGATCCCGAACGACTCGCTCAGCTCGCCGCAGGCGAGGAGAAGCTCGATTGCCTCGGCGGGCCGCCGCTGAGCGAGGTGGGCCTTGCCGAGCGCGAAGAGCGCCTCGCGCGACCAGGTGTGGGGCGAGCCGAGATGGGCGGCGGCGTCCTCACCGAGCAGATCCAGCGGCGCCTCCGACGCGCCTCGCTCGAGCGAGGCGAGCGCCAGATGGACGGTGGCGAAGCCGACCAGCGCCTCGAGGCCGGGTGACTCGGCGCTGATCCGCAGCGCATCGCGAGCGAGCAGCTCCGCCTGGTCGAGCCGGCCACGGAGCACCGCGGTCCAGCTCGAGAGCGCCGCCGTCGCCGCATAGGCCAGTGGCGAGCCGCCGCTGCCGGCCCGCGCGAGGGCCTGATCGAAACCGGCGGCGGCCTCCTCCAACTCGTCGCAGATCGCGAGCATGCTGATCGGGACCAGGTAGACGTCGGGGCTGAGCGGCTCCTCGTCGAAGAGGAGCCCACCACCGAGCGCCGCGCGTGCGAAGGCGACCGTCTCGGCGACCGGCTCGCCCGCCGCGGCGGCCGCGTAGGCGCACTGGACCGCGACGACACGGCCGACCGGCGAATCCTCGGCGGCGAGCGCGCGGACCCGGTCGAGGTGCTCGTCGGCCACCTCACGCAGCCCGCGGTCGGCCCGTGCGGCGGTCACCAGGGCGGCCTCGAGCCGCGGCCGCAGATCACCGCCATCGCCACCCAGTTCGGCGAGGACCGGCTCGACCCGCTCCACCACCTCTCCCCCGCGCCCCGCGTAGACGAGGAACCGGGCGAGCAGCAGGGCGGCGCCGGCGCGCGCCGGCCCCTCTGCCGCGTCGAAGGCGGCGCGCAGTGAGTCGAGCCCGGCGGGGTCGCCGGCCACCGACTCGGCGAGGCCTAGCATCGTCCGCAGGCCCGCCACCGCCTCGGCCGTCGGCGGCTCGGACAACGCGCGCCGGAGCAGCGGGACCGCCGCGGTCGCCGAGCCCCGGCCCAGCTCGGCCGCGGCGGCCTCGCGGAGGCGCTCGACGACCCAGGGGTCGCCTTCCGGGGCGGCGTGGAGAAGCTGGGCGGCGACCGCGGCGGTCCCCGCGTCTGCGCCGTCGAGAAGCCGCGCGGCCCGCGCGTGGTCGGCGGCGCGGCGGGCAGGCCCGAGGTCTTCATAGACGACCCTCCCGACCAGCGGCTCGAGGAAGCGCAGGCGTGGCTCGACCGCGACGAAGCGCGCCCGGGCGAGCTCGTCGGCGGCGACCACGGCCGAGGCCTGATCGAGCTGCGCCAGCGCCGCGGCGACGTCGAGGGTGGCATCGCCGCCGAGGATCGCCAGCGCCGCCAGCAGCTCACCCGCCTGCGGCGAGAGTCGCGCCAGCCGCAGCGAGGTCACCGCGGCGACGCGCTGCGGCGCCAGCGAGCGCAGTCGCTCGATCGCCTCCGGTCCGGGTGACACCCCCTGCGCCTCCAGCTCGGTCGCCACCTCGGCGACGAAGTGAGGGTTTCCACCCGTCCACCGGTGACAGGCACGGGCGAACTCGGCAGGGACGGACACGCCGCCGTCCCACGCCGCCAATGCCGCCGCCGTCCCCGCCTCGCTCAGCGGCGCCGGGCGGATCGTCTCGGCGAGTGGCTCGGCGGCGAGCGCCTCGAGCAGCGACCGCGCCGCGGCCGGCTCGCCGGGGGTGTGGGCGACGACGACGAGCACCGGCAGGCGGTCGAGCCGGCGCGCGAGGTAGAGCAGCCAGTCGAGGCTCGGCGCATCGGCCCACTGGGCGTCGTCGACGAGCAGCGCCTGCGGCTCGCGCTCGGCGAGGTTGGCGAGCAGCCAGAAGAGGCCATGGCGCGCCTGTGCCGGGTCGAGGGGGAGGCCCGCCGGGGCGAGGCCGAGCGGCGCCGCTCCCAGCGCCGCCGCGCCGCCCAGGAGCCGCGCCCGCTCCTCCTCTCCGACCTCGACCACCGCCCGCTCCAGCAGTTGCTGGACGACCCCGAAGCCACTCGCCACCTCCAGCTCGCCACCGCGCGCGGTGAGCACCCCGAGCCCGGCCTCGGCGGCCACCGCGGCCGTCGCCGCCAGCAGCGTCGTCTTGCCGACGCCGGGATCGCCGTCGACCAGGATCAACCGCCCCGCACCGCCCGCGGCCGCCTCCACCCCCGCCCGCAGCCGCCCGAGCTCGTGCTCACGCTCAAGCAACGGACCGGTGCTGGATCGGGACGAGTCCAAGGAACCGCTCAGCATAGGTGGAAATCAAGGAGCCTCATGGAGGCGGGACGGCGGCCTCGTCCGTAGCTTCCGGGCGATGCGCAGGATCCGCGAGATCGAGTCCGGCTTCGGCCGCGCGCTCTCCTACATCGGGGCCTTCCTGCTCATCAGCCTCTTCGTCTTCATCCCGCTCGTCTTCCTCAACTCGAACCTCGTCTGGGGAGAAGCGAACCAATACGGGCGGGTGCCGATCCCCGGCCACAAGGTCATCCACCTGCCCGCCGGCGACGTCCAGGTGAACGTCGCCGCGGCCCTGCCCGGACGCGGCAACGAGACCCCCGAACTGCTGTTGCCGACGCTGACCCTGACGATGAAGGCGAAGGGCGGCCAAGAAGCGCCGTTGGTCTCCGAAGACATCGGTTCCTCGACCAACGCCAACGACAACTACGTCGATACCCAGCGCCGCGTCTGGAAGCTCGAAGTCCCCGAAGAAGGGAACTACCTGGCGATCCTCAAGGGCGACTTCACCGGCTACGGGGTCAACGCGCAGGCCTGGTTCGGCCGCGAACCGAGCCCACTGCACGGATGGACGGTCGTCCTCGTCGCGATGTTGATCACCGCCGTCGGGATACCGATCTATCTCGGCGGGCGGGCGCTGTTGCGCCGTCGGCGCGGACCGACCAGGGTGGAACTGGACACTGACGCGGACGTCTACCGCCGGCAGGCGGAGCAGGAGGAAGTCGAAGAGAACCTGAAACGAAACCGAGAAGGAGCGTTGTGATGTTCGGCAAAGGCAAAGTCCTGAAGCACGGCGAGCGGGCCGAGGCAGTCGTCCTCGACTCGAAGATGAGCGGCTACAGCAACAGCAAGGGGATCAACAAATGGCACCTCGAGCTGCGCGTCCGCTTCGATGACGACACCACCGTCGACGCCTCCTGCAGCGCCTATCCGACCGGACCGATGGGCGCCTTCAACCCTGGCGACATCGTCCCCGTGCGCTACTGGCCCAAGGACCGCTCCGTGGTCGAGGTGGACCGCGACGCGATGGTCGTCGAAGCGCAGGCCCACCGCGTCGAAGGTCGCGAAAAACTGATCCAGTTGGGCGAAGAAAAACTCGAGCGCGGCGAAGGCTGATCCGCCGCGCCGCTATTCGACCTTTTCGATCGCCGTTTCGACTTCCTTCAGCGTCGGGTTTTCCTGCAAGGTTTCGTTGCCGTTCGGCCCCTCGAGCACCATCGCGAGGCCGTAGCGGATACCTAGTTTGGAGCCGAGTTCCTCCTGGGCGAGGAGGCTTTTTTCCATCGCGCTCCCTGGTTCCCGACCCGCTTCGAAGGCTTCCTTCCATTCGTCCTCTTCGAGTTCCTCGATCCCACCCGCAACCGTCTCGAGGAAGGTTTCGCTGAGGCCGGAGCGGCGGTTTTCGGCTTCGCTGACGCCGAACTTGTCGGCTTCGTCCTGGTTGACGAAGAAGAGGTATGCGTACTGCCAGCCGTAACCCTGTTCGGCCGCCGCTTCGGTTCCGTAGAAGCCGTACTCGACTTCGTTTTCGCTGTTCGAATAGTGGCGGTACAGGAACTTGACCGAGCCTGGGCGGGCGTATTTTTCGGTCAGCGCCGGGATCGTCGAGAGGAAGCCTTCGCGGACGAGGGAGCTCTGCTCGTCGGCGAAGACCTGCACGGTGACCGGGGCGTCTTCGGAACCGAGGCGGGCGCCTTCCTGCGGCACCCCGCCGAACAGCTCCTGGGCCTGTTCGACGCCGGCGAGGTGGATCTCGTTCTTGTTCGGCTTCTGGGTCGCGATGTTGACCAGCGAGTAGACGATCGGGATCGCGACCAGGACGAAGATCAGGATCACCCAGCCGCGCCCGCGCCGCGGCAGCCGCCGCTGGGCGACCTCGGGCTTCTCGGGGACCTCGGGCTGTTCGGGCTCGACCGTCAGATTGCTCACCGACCCATTATCGCGAGCATCGACCGTCGGCATCCCGCAACGTCCGCCGAAAGCCGTTGACATCGGCCGATGACGCGGATAGGAAGAACTACCCAGTTCTTCTAGCAGGAGGGTCTTGATGGCCAACCATCTGACGCCGCGCGAGCTCGCCGACCAGCTGCACATGGACCAGCGGGAGGTGATCGGGCGATGCGTCGAGATGGGCATCCCGATCTTCCACGGACGCATCGACAGGACCCTCTTCGAACTCTCGCTGCGCAATCTGGCCGCCGTCCAGCAGGGGAAGCCGGCAACCGACCTGCGTCACTGAATAGACTTCCCCCGATGGAGGGGAGGGGTACCCACTCGAAGACCCTGGCGGACCTGCTGGTCCGCTCCGCCGAGCTCTACGGCTCGCATCCCGCCGTGCGCTTCAACGACGGCAGCGGCTGGGTCGACCGCACCTTCACCGAGGTGCTGGAGATCGTCAGGCCGCTCGCCCTCGGGCTCGTCGCCCTCGGGATCGAGAAAGGCGACCGCGTCTCGATCCTCGGCAACACCCGCCCCGAGTGGACCTACTTCGACTTCGCGGCGCTCTCGATCGGCGCCACCGTGGTCCCGATCTACCAGACCAACTCGCCCGAGGAGTGCGCCTACGTCCTCGAGAACTCCGACGCCAAGGTGCTCGTCGTCGAGAACGACGAGCAGCTGGCGAAGATCCGCGCCGTCCGCGCCGGCCTCAACCAGCTCGAACACGTCGTGATGATGGAAGGCGACGCCGACGACGTGATCTCGATGGAGGGCCTGGCGCAGAAAGGCGCGGGGGTCGACGAGGCGGTCTTCCAGCAGCGGATCGACGCGGTAACCAGCGACGACATCTGCACCTTCATCTACACCTCCGGCACCACCGGGCCGCCGAAGGGCTGCGTGATCAGCCATGGCAACTACCGGTCGATGCTCGACATGGTCAACGAGACGAGCGTGATCGAGGAGGAAGACGTCTCCTACCTCTACCTGCCGCTCGCCCACTCCTTCGCCCTGCTGATCCAGCTCGGCAGCTTCGATCTCGGCGCCACGATCGCCTACTGGCAGGGTGACCCGAACAAGATCGTCCCCGACCTCGGCGAACTGAAACCGACCTACTTCCCCTCGGTGCCGCGGATCTTCGAGAAGATCTACACCGCCGCCAACAGCGGCATGGAAAAAGAGGGTGGGCTCAAAAAAGCGATCTTCGACTGGTCGATCAAGACCGGCAAGCGGATGCGGGAGGCCGAACGCTCAGGCCGCAAGCCCGGCTGGCTGCTGCAGCGCGAGTACGCCTTCGCCGACAAGAAAGTCCTCTCCAAAATCCGCAACCTCTTCGGCGGCAACGTCCGCCTCGCGGTCTCCGGCGCGGCGCCGATCAACCCGGAGATCCTGCGCTTCTTCGACGCCGCCGGGGTCTTCATCGTCGAGGGCTGGGGGATGACCGAGACCTCGACCGCGGCGACGATCGCCTCCGAGGAGAGCTTCAAGATCGGCACGATCGGCAAACCCTTCCCCGGCTGCGAGGTGAAAGTCGCCGACGACGGCGAGCTCCTCGTCCGCGGTCCCAACGTCTTCCAGGGCTACCACAAGAACCCCGAGGCGACGGCCGAGACGATCGTCGACGGCTGGCTCCACACCGGCGACATCGGCGAGATCGACTCGGAAGGTTTCATCAAGATCACCGGCCGCAAAAAGGACATCATCATCACCGCGGGCGGCAAGAACATCACCCCGGCCAACCTCGAGGCAGAGATCCGCCAGCACCAGCTCGTCTCCCAGTGCGTGGTGGTCGGCGACCGCCGGCCCTACCTGGTCGCGCTGGTCACCCTCGACCCCGAAGAAGCGGTCGCCTACGCCAAGGAGCACGGCCTGCCGGAGGACCCCGCGCAGCTGGCCGCCAACCCGGAGATCCGCAAGGTCGTCGAAGACCACGTCGACGAGATCAACGAGAAATTCGCCCGGGTCGAGCAGGTGAAGAAGGTCGCCATCCTCCCCCAGGATCTCTCCCAGGAGAACGGCGAGCTGACGCCGACGCTGAAGGTCAAACGGGCCGTGGTGACCCAGAAGCACGAGCAGGAGATCGAGCAGCTCTACGCCGCCTAGCTGTTCCTTATGCGCCTCTGAGGCGCATAAGGAACAGCTACGAGGCCTCGCCGCTCTGGCGGAGCAGGACCGACGTCGTCTGTTCGAGCACGCGGCGCCAGGCGGACGTCTCTTCGGGCTCGGCCTTCTCGGCCTCTTCGACGACCCGGCGGAGGCGACGCTCGGAGATCTCGAGGCCGTGTTTGGCGGCGACCTCGGCGTAACGGTCGTAGTCCTGGGCGAGGGTCGCGGTGACCGATTCGAAGCCGTGGCGGGCAATCTCGAGGCGGTGGCCGTAGTCCATGATCGGCGTGCCGAACATCAACTCGTCGGTCTCCTCCGGCTCGAGCAGGAGGATGTCGACGCCCGGGTAACGCTCCTGCCAGTGTTCGACCGCCTGGTGCAGGCGAGCGTGGGCGATCAGGCGGAAGGTCTGGTTGGCGATCGCCGGCATCCCCATGTCGGAGACGCGCCGCACGCGGCTGCCGAACATCGTCGGGATCGTCTTCTCGAAGTCGTTGATGTAGGGGACCAGCGGGTTGACGACGACGATGAACTTCGCCCCCGCTTCGACCGCGATGTCGACGTTGGTGGTCGAGCGGATGCCGCCGTCGACCAGCTCCCGTCCCTTCAGCTCGACCGGCTTGTAGACGATCGGCAGCGCGGTCGAGCACTCGACCGCCTTCGAGATCGGCACGTCGCGCCAGCCCTCCTGGCCGAAGACGATGCGCTCGCAGGTGTCGAGATCGGTCGCGGTGAGATAGAGCTCGGGGTCGATCACCCGGAAGTCGTTGGAGCGACCGCCGTCGGTGAGCACATCGGCGACGTAGTCGCCGATGCCGCCGCCCGAGTAGAGGCCGGTCGGCAGGTTCTCGGCGAGCGCGATGCCGAGGTCGATCGCCGAGAGGTCTTTCAGCCGCAGCAGCGCCCGCGCCGCTTCGGCGCTGCGCAGCGGCAACGCCGCCGCTTTCCTGAGGAAGCCCATGTAGTTGACGCTGAGCATCTTGCCCAGCTCCAGGTCCTCCAGCTCGGACTCGACCTGGGTGTTGATCACCTGCATCATCTCGTCGGGGGTGATCCCGTTGGCCAGCATCGAGGCGACGAAGGAGCCGGCGCTGGTGCCGACGTAGACGTCGAAGCTGTTGACCGTGCTGTTGACGGCCAGCAGGTCGAGCGCCCGCAGGGCGCCGATCTCGTAGACCCCGCCGGTGAAGCCGCCGCCGCCGAGGACGAGAGCCGTCTTCGACGGCTTCTTCCGACGTCGAGTTCGACGCCTCGGTTTCGACTCGATGTCGACTACTTGGCCCACCGCGTAAGGAAGTATCCCGGATCTACCCGACGACGCCGCTACCTTGCGAGGCGCAGGTGTTCCTAGGGACGATGAGAAAGGTGCTGCTTTCGGCGCTCGCGATCTGCGTCGTCCTCCTCCTGGCCCTCTCCGGAACCGCCTCGGCGGCCTCTTCCTGCGCTCAGATGAAGGCCTGGCTGCGGGCCGGCGGCGGCTCGGCGAGCGGCCTCTTCGTCGAGAATGCCGAAACCGGGGAAGTCATCTGCGCGAGCGCCCCCACCACCCCGCGCCCGCTCGCCTCCAACACCAAGCTCTTCACCACCTCGGCGGCGCTGGCGAAGATCGGCCCCGAAACCCGTATCCCCACCAGGCTCCTCACCGACGGCACCGTCGACGCCGAAGGCGTCCTCCACGGCAGCCTCTACCTGCAGGGCGGCGGCGACCCGACCCTCGGCACGCCCGCCTTCTACGACAGCTACCTGGCCGGCCTCGGCACCAACATCTTCGCCTTCGTCCCGCAGCTGAAGAAGGCGGGGATCAGGCAGGTCACCGGCCGCCTCTATGGGGACGACACGATCTTCGACCGCAAACGCGGCGTCGCCGACTCGAACTACGCGACCAGCGTCTACATCGGCCCGCTCTCCGGCCTCGACTTCAACTCCGGCTTCGCCGGTGCCACCAGTTCCAGCCACTTCTCCTCCGACCCGGCGAAGCTGGCGACCCAGACGCTCGACAGGAGCATGCGCCGCCAGGGGATCAAGGTCGGTCCGACGATCGCCCTCGGCAAGACCCCGGCCGGCGCCAGGCAGGTGGCGGTGCTGCGCTCGGCCCCGCTCGATCAGATCGTCGACACCACCGACGTCTACTCGGACAACTTCTTCGCCGAGATGCTGGTGAAGCTGCTCGGGGCGCGGTTCGGGGGCGCCGGCACCACCGCCGCGGGGACGAAGGTGAGCGAAGAATTCGCCCGCAGCATGGGCTCCGAAATCCACCAGATCGACGGCTCCGGGCTCACCTACGGCAACGAAGCCTCGCCGCAGAACGTCGTCGACCTGCTGCTCGGCGTGCGCGCGAGCACGATCGGCGAAGACTTCATCGAAGACCTCTCACTGGCGGGCAAGGACGGCACGACCGCCGGGCGCATGAAGGGCACGCCCGCCTACGGCAACTGCCGGGTGAAGACCGGCACGCTGACCGGCGTCTCCAACCTCTCCGGGCTCTGCTTCGACAGGAGCGGCAAGACGATGGCGTTCTCGATCCTGATGGCGGGCGTCGGCAGCACCGAATTCGCCCACCTCGAGCAGGACCGCATCGCCGGCGCCGTCGCCGGCTACTGAGCGTCGGCCGGCGGCTCGGCGGCCGGGGCGTCGCCCGTGAGAAGCTCGCGCAGGCCGTCTTCGTCGAGCACCGCGGTGCCCAGGTCCTGGGCCTTGGTCAGCTTCGACCCGGGGCTCTCCCCCGCCACCACGTAGTCGGTCTTCTTCGAGACCGAGTTGACGACCTTGCCGCCGGCGGCCTTGACCAGGGACGCCGCCTCCTCGCGGGTCAGCTCCGGCAGGGTGCCGGTGAGGACGACGGTCTTGCCTTCCAGTGGCCCCCCTGCGACGCGCTGTTCGGAGGGATCCGATTCGAGGCGCAGCCCTTTCGCGCGGAGCTTCTCGACCAAGGCCCAGGTGGCGTCGTCGCCGAGGTTCTCGGCGATCTGCTCGGCCATGATCGGCCCCACCCCCTCGACCTCGACGATCGCCTCCGGGTCCGCCTCGTGGATCTTGTCGATCGAGCCGAAGTGGTCGGCGAGCGCCTCGGCGGTGACGTAGCCGACGCCGGGCAGACCGAGTGCGTAGAGGACCCGTTTGAACGGCCGCGAGCGTGACTCCTCGATCGCCGCGACCAGGTTGCGCGCCGAGGTCTCGCCGAAGCGGTCCACCTCGACCAGCCGTTCCTCCGTCAGGTCGTAGATGTCGCCGACGTCGGCGATCAGGCCCTGCTCGAGGAACACCGCGGCCTGCTTTTCGCCCAGCCCCTCGATGTCCATCGCGCCTTTGGAGACGAAGTGTTTGATGTGCTGCCAGGCCTGGCCGGGACAACCGCGCCGGTTCGGGCAGATCGTGAAGACCGCGTCCTCGGACTTCACCGTCGGCGTGCCGCAGCTAGGGCATCTCGTCGGCGGCTTCGGCTTGCGGGCGCTCTTGTTCTTGCGCGGCAGTTTCGGCGAGACGACCTGGGGGATCACGTCGCCGGCCCGCATCACGACCACCTCGTCGCCGTTGCGCACGTCCTTGCGGGCGAGATCCTCCTCGTTGTGGAGGGTCGCGGTGGAGACGGTGACGCCGCCGACGTGAACCGGCTCCAGCATCGCGAAGGGGACGAGGTGGCCGGTCCTCCCCACGTTCCACACCACTTTCACCATCGTCGTCGTCGCCGTGGTCGGCGGGAACTTCCAGGCGATCGCCCAGCGCGGCTCGCGCCCGACCACGCCGAGCTCGCGCCAGAGCGCCTTCTCGTCGACCTTGACGACGACGCCGTCGATCTCGTAGTCGAGCTGCTCGCGCCGGTCCTCCCACCAGTGGCAGCGCTCCACCACTTCCTCGACGCCGCGGTGGTGGGCGGTGCCAGGGTTGACCTTGAAGCCCTGCTCCTCGAGCCAGTGGACCTCGTCCATGTGGGTCGGCAGGTCGAGCCCCCGCACCGCGCCGATCCCGTAGATCCAGGTGGAGAGCGGCCGTTCGGCGGCGAGGGCCGGGTCGAGCTGGCGGATCGAGCCCGCCGCCGAGTTGCGCGGGTTGGCGAAGGTCGGTTCCTCGTTTTCGGCGCGGCGCTCGTTCAGCGCTTTGAAGGCGGCGATCGGCAGGTAGGCCTCGCCCCGCACTTCGATCAGCTCCGGTCCGCCCTTCAGCCGCAGCGGCACCGAGCCGATCGTGCGCAGGTTCTGGGTCACGTCCTCTCCGGTCCGCCCGTCGCCGCGGGTGGCGCCGCGGACCAGCACCCCGTCCTCGTAGGTGAGCGTGATCGCCAGGCCGTCGATCTTCGGCTCGGTCGTATAGCTGAACTGGGAGGCGGTGATGTCGAGCCGCTTCAGGTGGTTGGCGAGCCGCGTCTCCCAGGCGCGCAGCTCCTCCTCGTTGCGGGCGTTGCCGAGCGAGAGCATCGCCTCGTGGTGGGTGACCGGCTCGAAGCGCTCGAGCGGCGGCGCTCCGACCCGCTGGGTCGGCGAGTCGGCGGTGCGCAGCACCGGGAACTCGCGCTCCAGGTCGCGCAGCTCGTTCAGCAGCTCGTCGTAGACGTCGTCGCCGACCTCCGGTTCGTCGAGGACGTAGTAGAGGCGGTTGTGGCGGTCGAGCTCGGTGCGCAGCTCGGCGGCGCGGGCGGACGCGTCGGCGGGGACGCCCTCCGCGCTCATGCCGCGGGGGCCTGGGTGCCGAGGATCTCCTCCAGGCCCCAGCCGCGCAGCCGGTCGAGGCCGCCGTGGTCGGTGAGGTCGAAGTGGATCGGCGTGACCGCGATCCGCCCCGCCGCGATCGCGGAGAGGTCGGTCCCTTCCGTCTCCTCGTAGCCCGGCTTCCAGCCGTAGATCTCGTAGCGCCTGCGCCCGCTGGCGTCGGGCTCGTCGAGCAGCTTCAGCTCGTCGTTGTAGATCCGTTTGCCGAGCTTGGTCACCTCGACGCCGGTGACCTCCGTGCCCGGGAAGTTGACGTTGATCAGAGTCGCCTCCGGCATCGACTCGGTGCGCAGGCGCTCGACCAGGCGAGCGGAGAACTCGGCGGCCAGGGCGAACTCGAAGCGGCCGCTCACGTAGCCCATCCCGCCGCCCGCCGACTGCTGCGAGAGGGCGACCGCGGGGATACCGAGGACGATCCCCTCGAGCGCCGCCGCCACCGTGCCGGAGTAGGTGATGTCGTCGCCTAGGTTGGCGCCGTGGTTGATCCCGGAGACGATCAGGTCGGGCCGGCCGCCGCCGAGGCCGAGCTCGGCGAAGCGCACGCAGTCGACCGGGGTGCCGTCGGTCGCGTAGCCGACGTTGCCGTCTTCGAAGGTGACCTCCTCGACCGAGAGCGGCGAGCGGGTGGTGATGCTGCGCGCCGTCGCGCTGCGGTTCGAGTCGGGGGCGATGACGGTGAGCTCGATCCCCTCCATCTCGACCAGCTTGCGCCGCAGGGACTGCAGCCCCGGGGCCGCGATCCCGTCGTCGTTGGTCAGCAGGACACGCATATCTCCGATTCTAGGTCTCGGGGATACTGCCGCCGGTGACCACCGTGAGACTGGACATCGAATACGACGGCTCCGGCTTCCGCGGCTGGGCCCGCCAGCCGGGGCTGCGGACCGTCCAGGGCGTGCTCGAGGCCGCTCTCGCCCAGGTGCTGCGCGAGGAGATCGAGCTGACCGTCGCCGGCCGCACCGACACCGGCGTCCACGCGCTGGGACAGGTGGCGAGCTTCGAGACCGCCGCACCGCTGCCGCCCGACCCCGCCCGCAACCTGAACGGCGTGACCCCCGAGGACGTCGCCGTGCGCCGCGCCGAGGCGGTCGCCGCCGGCTTCGACGCCCGCCGTGACGCCCGCTCGCGCTCCTATCTCTACCGGCTGGCGAGGTCCCAGGCCGCGAGCCCCTTCGAGCGCGGACGAGCCCTCTGGTGGCCCCACCGGGTCGACCGCGAGGCCCTCGACGCCTGCGCCGCCGCCCTCTCCGGCACCCACGACTTCACCGCCTTCACCCCGACCCAGACCGACCACGTCCGCTTCGAGCGCGACATCCTCGCCGCGTCGTGGAGCGGCGAAGGAGAGATCTTGGCGTTCCGGATCACCGCCGACGCCTTCATGCGCAACATGGTCCGCGCCCTGGTCGGCACGATGCTGGAAGTAGCCTCAGAGAGGCGATCGGTGGAGAACTTCACGCAGCTCCTTACTGGAGCCCCAAGAAGCAGTGGCGGCGACACCGCCCCACCCCACGGTCTGTACTTGGAGTCGGTCGCCTACGACTGAGGCGCCAGCTTGACCAATACGTCCCTCGGGCGGGTGGCGCCGTAGGGAGCCCTTGTCCGAGGAAGCTTTAGCTACCGGAGGACAAGGGGGGTCCCCTGCGGCGACAGGACCCGCCCGCCGGAGCTCCTTCGTCAGACCAGCTCTAGGTAGACCATCTCGGTCGAGTCGCTGCGCCTCGGACCGAGCTTGACGATGCGCGTGTACCCCCCAGGTCGCTCGGAGTACCGCGGCCCCACCTCGTCGAACAGCTTGTGGACGATGAACTTGTCGTTGTGCAGCGCCGCCAGCGCCTGTCGGCGGGCGTGCAGATCGCCCCGTTTGGCCAGCGTGATCAGCTTCTCGACGTCGGGTTTGACCGCCTTGGCCTTCGCCTGGCTGGTTTCGATCCGCTCGTGCTCGATCAGCTGCTTGGACAGGTTCGAGAGCAGCGCTTTCCGTTCGGCGGAGTCACGGCTCAACTTGTTGCGCTTCTTCTGGTGCCGCACGTCTTACCTCCGTCGCTGCTCTCGTACCGGCCCTAGGTTAGTGCCGTTCAGTCCTGCTGGAGATCGAGGCCGCGGGCGTGCAGCGTCTCGATCACTTCCTCGATCGACTTCGAGCCGAAGTTCGGGATCGCGTTCAGTTCGGCGCGCGACTTGCGCACCAGGTCACCGACCGTCTGCACCCCCGCCCGCTTCAGGCAGTTGTAGGAGCGGACACCGAGTTCGAGCTCCTCGATCAGGATCTCGTCGAGGCCGTTGTTGGCCCCGGTGTCGCCGGCCCCGTTCGAGCCGAGCCCGTCGCTGGGCAGCGGCGGCAGCGCCTCGCGCGCGGTCAGTTCCTCGACCCGGTCGGCGTCGGTGAAGATCGCCAGGCTCTTGATCAGGATCTCGGAGGCCTCGCGGAGCGCCGCGCCCGGCTCGATCGAGCCGTCGGTCTCGAGGTCGAGCTCCAGTTTGTCGAAGTCGGTCCGCTGCCCGACGCGGGCGCCGGAGACGGCGTAGGACGCGCGGCGAATCGGCGAGAAGATCGAGTCGATCGGGATCACGCCGATCGGCTGCTCGTCCGACTTGTTCTCTTCGGCGGGCGAGTAGCCGCGGCCGCGGCCGATCGTCAGGTAGACCTCGAGTTTGGTTTTTTTCTCGAGCGTCGCGATCGGCGCCTCGGGGTTGAGGATCTCGACGCCGGAGGGAAGGTCGATGTCCTTCGCCTTGACCTCGCCGGGGCCGGTCGCCACCAGCGGCGCCTCGACCTCGTCGGCATCGGTGTGCATACGGACGACGAGGTCCTTCAGGTTGAGGACGATGTCGGTGACGTCCTCTTTCACGCCGGGGACGGTCGAGAACTCGTGCGCGACACCCTCGATGCGGACGCTGGTGATCGCGGCGCCGCCCAGCGAGGAGAGCAGGACGCGCCGTAGGCTGTTGCCGAAGGTGTAGCCGAAGCCCTTGTCGAGCGGCTCGATCGTGAAGCTGCCGCGGCGGTCATCGACTTTCTCGGCCGTGATTCTGGGGACCTGGAAATCAGTGGTCATGAGTTCCTTGCGTTGCTTATTTTCTGAATTGCGTCTGGTCCGGACTACTTGGAGTACAGCTCGACGATCAGCTGCTCCTGGACCGGCGCCGAGATCTCGGAGCGCTCGGGATAGCGCAGGACCTTGGCGGTCAGTGCGTCGTGGTCGGCCTGAAGCCAGGCCGGCACGGTCGAAACCAGTTCGGTGGCGCGGCGGACGGTGTCCGTGGCGCCGGAGCCGGCTTTGATCGAGATGATGTCTTCGGGACGCACCTGGTAAGAGGGGATGTCGACGCGGCGGCCGTTGACCAGCCAGTGGCCATGGTTGATCAGCTGGCGGGCCTGGCGGCGTGAGGCGGCGAAGCCGAGCCGCACGAGCACGTTGTCGAGCCGGGACTCGAGCAGCCGCAGCAGGTTCTCGCCGGTGACGCCGTCCTGGCGCGAGGCGTGTTCGTAGTAGGAGCGGAACTGTTTCTCCAGCACCTGGTAGTAGCGGCGCGCCTTCTGCTTCTCGCGCAGCTGCAGGCGGTACTCGCTCTGCCGCAGGCGGCCACGGCCATGCTCGCCGGGTGGGTAGGAGCGACGCTCGACGCCGCACTTGTCGGTGAAGCAGCGCTCACCCTTGAGGAAGAGCTTCTGGCCCTCGCGCCGGCACTGCTTGCACTGCGGGGAGGTGTCGCGGGCCACTAGACGCGCCTCCGCTTCTTCGGCCGGCAGCCGTTGTGGGCCTGCGGGCTGACGTCCTTGACCGTGGTCACGTCGAGGCCGGCGGCCTGCAGCGAGCGGATCGCGGTCTCACGGCCGGAGCCGGCGCCCTTGGCGAACACTTCGACCCGCTCGAGCCCGTGTTCCATGCCTTTTTTGGCGGCGGCGTCGGCGGTCACCTGCGCGGCGAAAGGCGTCGACTTGCGCGAGCCTTTGAAACCGGCGGACCCGGCCGACTCCCAGGCGATGACGTTGCCGTCGGTGTCGGTGAGCGTGACGATCGTGTTGTTGAACGAAGTCTTGATGTGCGCCTGGCCGTAGGTGACGTTCTTTTTCACCCGGCGACGAGCGCGCCCTTTGGCGGATTTTTTCTCGGCCACTCTTCTCTCCTACCTGGGTTTCTTCTTGCCGGCGATGCTCAGCCGCCGGGGGCCCTTGCGGCCACGCGCGTTGGTCTTGGTCCGCTGACCGCGGACCGGCAGGCCGCGGCGATGACGCAGGCCGCGATAGGAGCCGATCTCCATCAGCCGTTTGACGTTCTGCGAACGCTCACGTCGCAGGTCGCCCTCGACCTCGCGGCCCTCGACCGCGTCGCGCAGCTTGATCGTCTCTTCCTCGGTCAGGTCTTTGCCCTGGATGCCCGGGTCGATCCCGGTCTCCTGGAGGATCTTCAGCGCGGTCGAGTGACCGATCCCGAAGATGTAGGTGAGCCCGATCTCGATCCGCTTGTTGTCGGGGATGTTGACGCCCGCGATCCGTGCCATCTGGCTAGCCCTGACGCTGCTTGTGTCGCGGGTTTTGGCAGATGACGAGGACCGCCCCGTTACGGCGGATCACCTTGCACTTCTCGCACATCGGCTTGACGGAAGCTCGAACCTTCATCGCTCCGGTTTCTCTCTCGAATACAGGACTCCCGCGCGCCCCATGAGTCGGACGGCAGGGTGATACGTGGCCCTCAGGGCCGACCAGGAAAGATAGCAGGGGACGGACGGCAGCCGCAAGCGGGCGGCCCTGGCAAGATCTGCCGCGTGGATCAGGATACCTTCGCCGCGGTCGACGCCTTCGTCGGGCAGACCTTGTTCGCCGAAGACGACCCGGCCCTGGCAGCCGCGCAGGCCGATGCCGACGCCGCCGGTCTCCCCCAGATCCAGGTCACAGCGCCGCAGGCGCGGCTGCTGGCGATCCTCTGCCGCTCGATCGGCGCCCGCCGCATCCTCGAGTTCGGCACGCTCGGCGGCTACAGCACGATCGTGATGGCACGGGCCCTGCCCGAGGACGGGATGCTGACCACGCTCGAGTATGACCCCCATCACGCCGAGGTCGCCTGGGCGAGCATCGAGCGCGCCGGGCTCGCCGACAAGGTCGACCTGCGGGTCGGCGCGGCGCTCGACACCTTGCCCGAACTCGCCTCCGAGGGCTGCGGTCCCTTCGACTTCGTCTTCATCGACGCCGACAAGGCCAACACGCCGAACTACTTCTCCTGGTCGCTCGAGCGCACCCGCCCCGGCGGGCTGATCTTCGCCGACAACGTGATCCGCGGCGGCGGCATCGTCGACCCCGACGGCGACGCCGACTCCGCCGCCCAACGCACCTTCCACGAGCAGCTCGCCGCCGAGCCCCGCGTCACCGCGACGACGATCCAGACCGTCGGCGCCAAGGGCTACGACGGCTTCACCCTCGCCCTCGTCAACCCCTGACCCCCGGCGGTGCGTTCGCAGTTAGTTCCGCTATCCGATCCTTACTGCGAACGCACCGCCGGGTGTCAGGGGCTACTCGTCTTCGTGCCAGGGGGTGAGGATGCGGGGGCCGTCGGGGGTGACGGCGACGGTGAACTCGAAGTGGGCGGCGAGGCTGCCGTCCTCGGAGAAGACCGACCAGCCGTCGTCGCCCATCCGCACCAGCGGGCCGCCGGCGTTGACCATCGGCTCGATCGCCAGCACCGTGCCCTCCTCGAGCTCCGGCCCGCGGCCCGGCTCGCCGAAGTTCGGCACCTGCGGCTCCTCATGCATGTCGCGGCCGATCCCGTGGCCGACCAGGGTGCGGATCACGGAGAGGCCGCTCGACTCGACCGAGCCCTGGATCGCGGCCGAGACATCGCCGAGGTGGTTGCCGGGGACCATCTGTTCGATCCCGGCGAAGAGCGAGCTCCGCGTCACCTCGAGCAGCCGCTTGGCCTCGGTCGAGATCGGGCCGATCGGCACCGTCACCGCGGCGTCGGCGACCCAGCCGTCCTTGGTCACGCCGACGTCGATCGAGAGCACGTCGCCGCGCTTGCATTCGTAGCCGTCGGGGATGCCGTGGACGACCATCGAGTTGGGCGAGGCGCAGATCGAGCCGGGGAAGCCGCGGTACCCCTTGAACGAGGGCACGGCGCCCTGCGAGCGGATGAACTTCTCCGCCGTCTCGTCCAGTTCGAGGGTCGTGATCCCCGGCCGCGCCTTCGATTTGAGCATCTTCAGCGTGCGCACGAGGATGTCGCCGGCGGCCGCCATCTGGTCGACCTGCTCGGGGGTCTTGCGGATGATCATCTGCTGAACGTTAGAGGGCAGCAAGACCCTACGAGCGCAGTGCGGTGAGGATGTCGCGTAGATCCTCGGTCACCTCGGCGGGCGTCCGCTCCCCATCGACCCGCTGCAGCACATCGGTGCTTTCGTAGTAGGAGATCAACGGCGCGGTCTTCTCGTGGTAGGTGTCGAGCCGCTTGCGGATCACCTCGGGTTTGTCGTCGTCGCGCACGATCAACGGGGAGCCGTCGACGTCGCAGACCCCCTCGACCTTGGGCGGGTTGAACTCGACGTGGTAGACGTGGCCCTCGGCCTCGCAGGTGCGGCGGCCGCCGAGCCGACGCACGACCTCCTCGTCGGAGACGTCGATCAGGAGCACCGCCGTGACCGCCCGCCCCAGCTCGCCGAGCTTCGCGTCGAGCGCCTCGGCCTGCGGTGTGGTCCGCGGGAAGCCGTCGAGGATGAAGCCGTCGCGGGCCTCCTCGGAGTCGATCCGCTCGGCGATCACCCCGACGATCACCTCGTCGGGCACGAGGTCGCCGCGATCCATGTACTCCTTGGCGCTCTTCCCCAACTCGGTCTCGTCGCGGACCGCGCCGCGGAGGATGTCGCCGGTCGCGTAGTACGGCAGGCGCAGATCGGAGTTGAGGCGCTCGCCCTGGGTCCCCTTACCGGAGCCGGGCGGGCCGAGCAGGACAAGGTTCAGCTCAGGCATCGGGGAAGCCTATTTAAATCCTCGGAATGGCGCCTATCGGGCGTGTAAGGGGACGAACTTCGGGGTTGGCGAGGGAGCGGGTCCTGACCCCCTCCTCTCTCAAACTCGGGCGAGATCGGGAGCGGACGAGCGAGGTGCGCCGGGAGCCCTCGTTACAAGCCGTTCGGAGGGGGTCAGGACCCACTCCTACCGGCGTGCTCAGTTATTTGAGGAAGCCCTCGTAGTTGCGCATCATGAGCTGAGCCTCCAGCTGCTTGACCGTATCCAACGCTACGCCGATGACGATCAGGATCGAGGTGCCGCCGAAGTAGAAGTTGGCCGAGGTCTGGCTGATCAGGATCGTCGGCAGCGCCGCCACCGCGCCCAGGTAGAGGGCGCCGGGGAAGGTCAGCCTGGAGAGGATGCGGTCCAGGTATTCGGCGGTAGGTCGCCCGGGACGCACGCCGGGGATGAAGCCGCCGTAGCGTTTGAGGTTGTCCGCCTGGTCGACCGGGTTGAAGGTGACCGCGGTGTAGAAGTAGGTGAAGATGATGATGAAGAAGATCTCGCCGATCACGTAGGGCACGCTGTTCGGGCTGAAGAATTCGGCGAAGTCGAGCGCCGCCGGGGTGTTGATCAGCTGCCCGATCGTCGGCGGGAAGGCCATGATCGAGGCGGCGAAGATGACCGGGATGACGCCCGCCATGTTGACCCGCAGCGGCAGGTAGGTCGAGCCGCCCGAGGTCATTTTGCGCCCGACCATCCGTTTCGCGTACTGGACCGGGATGCGGCGCTGGCCCTCCTGGACGAAGACGATCGCGACGATCACGGCGAGCGCGATGAACGGCATCATCACGACGAAGACCTGATCGGGGTTGTTCCACCATTTGGTGATCCCGCTCGGGATCGAGGAGGCGATCGAGGCGAAGATCATCAGCGAGATGCCGTTGCCGATCCCGCGCTGCGTGATCAGCTCCCCCAGCCACATCAGCAGCGTGCAGCCCGCGGTCAGGCAGATCACGATCAGCATCACCTTCGGGAAAGTGAGCGTGCCGACCACACTCTGGCCGCCCGATTCGTTGCCGAGAGAGCGGAAGAGGAAGACGTAGCCGATACTCTCGAAGAAGGCCAGTCCGACGGTCAGATAGCGGGTGTATTGGGTGATCTTCTGCTGCCCGACCTCACCTTCTTTGGAGAGGCGCTCGAGCGACGGCAGGACGACGGTCAGCAGCTGCAGGATGATCGAGGCCGTGATGTAGGGCATGATCCCCAGCGCGAAGAGCGACAATCGCGAGAGGCTGCCTCCCGAGAACGTGTTGAGGAAGTTGAGGATGTTGCCGCCGCCGAAGCTGCCCGAGATGTTCTTGACCGCGTCGACGTTCACACCCGGCGCCGGGATATAGGCACCAAGGCGGTATAGAGCGAGCATCGCCGCGGTGAAGGCGAGTTTCTTCCTGATGTCCGCAACGCCGAAAGCGTTGAGAATCGTCCTGAGCATTACGGCTCCAGAGTGTGACAGGAACCGCCGGCGGCCTCGATCTTCTCCTGGGCCGCCTTGCTGAAGGCGTGTGCACGGACCGTCAATTTGGTCGAGAGCTCGCCGCGGGCGAGGATCTTGACCGGGTCGGTGCGGGTCGCGAGACCCTTGGCCTTCAGCGTCTCAGGGGTCACCTCGTCGCCCGCCGAGAAACGAGCCTCGAGGTCCGCGAGGTTGACCGGCTGCGTCTTGGTGCGGAAGTTCTCGAAGGGCATCGACTTCTTCATGTGCGGACCGCGCAGCTTTCGCATCCGCATGTGGATCGGGTTCTGCCCGCCCTCGTAGCCGGCCTTTTCCTTGGCGCCCGAGCGCGAGCCGGCGCCCTTGTGGCCGCGGCCGGAGGTCTTGCCCATGCCACTGCCCTCGCCCCGACCGACGCGCTTGCGGCGGTGGGTCGAGCCCGGCTTCGGCTTCAGGTTGTGAAGACCGATCTCCTCGGCTCGGGAGTCGTCTTTCTTGGCTTTGGCATCCGCCATCAGCCGCTCACCTCGACCAGGTGCGAGACGACGCGCAGCTGCCCCTGCAGCTGCGGCGAGTCCTCACGCTCCACGGATTTCCCGATCCGCCCCAGCCCGAGCGCCTGCAGCGTCGCTTTCTGCTTCGGGTTGGTCCCGTTCGGCGACTTCACCTGCGAAATCTTGACGCTCACGAAGCATCACCCTCACCCGAGGCGTCAGCCGGCGCCTCCTCGGTCGCGACCGAACCCTCGCCGTCAGCCGGCGCGACATCGTCCGCGGGTGGCGCGGTAGGGGGAACCCCCCCTGAGGAAGCTTCAGCTACCGGAAGGGGGGGTGGGTCCCCTGCCGCGACAGGACCCGCGGTCGGAGCACCTCCGTCCGCGTCCAGGTGCTCCTCGGTCCCTTGCCCGTTGGACCCATCAAGCCCGAGCACCTGCGTGACGGTGAGCCCCCGCAGCTCGGCGACCTCCTCCGGCCGCCGCAGCCGGATCAGCCCATCCATCGTCGCCTTCACCAGGTTGATCGGGTTCTGCGTGCCGATCGACTTGGTCAGCACGTCGCGCACCCCGCCGAGCTCGAGCACGGCGCGAACGCCGCCGCCGGCGATGACGCCGGTACCGGGGCTGGCCGGGCGCAGCACGACGTGGCCGGCGCCATAGCGGCCGATGATCCGGTGGGTGATCGTCTGGCCGTATTTGGGCACGCGGATCAAGTTCTTGCGGGCGTCCTCGACGCCCTTCTGGATCGCCAGCGGCACCTCGCGCGCCTTGCCGTAGCCGATCCCGACCACGCCTTCTTCGTCGCCGACGGCGACCAGCGCGGTGAAGGAGAAGCGGCGACCGCCCTTGACCACCTTGGCGACGCGATTGATCTCGATCACGCGCTCCTGGAGGTCGAGGCCGCGCGGGCTGACCGTCTCGATGTTGTTCATGTCCATGCCCTTCATGAGCAGCGGACCACCGTAGCGGAAGTTCCGAGGGTGCGGTCCATCAGAACTGCAGCCCCCCCTCGCGAGCGCCTTCGGCGAGCGCCTTGACGCGGCCGTGGTACTGGTAACCGCCGCGGTCGAAGACGCAGGTCTCGACCCCCGCCGCCTTCGCCCGCTCGGCGAGCAGTTCGCCGGCGCGCTTGGCCTGGTCGGTCGCGGTCAGCGCCTTCAGCTCCGGCTCGATCCAGTTGACCGCGGCCACGGTGTGGCCGGCGCGGTCGTCGATCAGCTGGGCGAAGACGCCCTTGTTCGAGCGGTACACCGAGAGCCGCGGGCGCTCGGCGGTGCCGGTGACCCGGGCACGGACGCGGCGGCGGCGGCGCAGGCGGCGCTGCTCGGAAGTCTGGACCGTCATGCGCGCTTACCCACCTTTCGCAGGACCTGCTCGTCGCGGTAGCGGATGCCCTTGCCCTTGTAGGGCTCCGGCGGGCGCCGCTTGCGGATGTCCGCCGCGACCTGGCCGACGAGCTGCTTGTCGATGCCGCGGATGATGATCTCGGTCGGCTGCGGCACCTCGAATTCGATCCCCTCCGGCGCCTCGATCGAGACCGGGTGGGAGAAGCCGAGCGCCAGCTCCAGGTTCTTGCCTTTCAGCGCCGCGCGGTAGCCGACGCCCTGGATCTCAAGCCGCTTCTCGAAGCCGTCGGTGACGCCCTCGACCATGTTCGCGATCAGGCTGCGGGTGAGGCCGTGCAGGGCGCGGTGCTCGCCGCGGTCGGTCGGTCGGGCGACGAGGATCGCGCCGTCCTCCTGGGACACGGTCATGTCCTGGGAATAGGTCTGCGTGAGCTCGCCCTTCGGGCCCTTCACGTCGATCGTCCCGGGGGCGATCGTCACCGTGACGGCGTCGGGGACAGCTACAGGTTTTCTTCCGATTCGGCTCATCTCAAACTGATCCTGTTGGTAATCCGGGGCTGCTACCAGACGTAGGCGACTACCTCGCCGCCGACGCCCTTCTGACGCGCTTCGTGGCCGGTCATCACGCCGGCCGAGGTGCTGACGATCGCGGTCCCGGTACCGCCCTGGACCCGCGGCACGCTCTTGTGGTCGACGTACCGACGGCGCCCGGGCCGGGACACCCGTTCGATCCCCAGGATGACAGGACGACGATCCTCGGTGTACTTCAGCGTCACCTCGATCGACTCGCCGACGCGGGCGGGCTTCTTGTGGAAGTCGGTGATGTAGCCCTGCTCCTTGAGGATGCGCGAGAGCTCCATCTTCTGGGTCGAGGCAGGGATGGTCACGTCGTCGTGGCCGGCGCGGATCGCGTTGCGGATCCGGGTCAGGTAATCGGCGATCGGGTCGGTGTGCATCGCTACCAGCTCGACTTGGTCATGCCGGGGACGTAGCCCTCGTGGGCGGCCTCGCGCAGGCAGATCCGGCAGAGGCCGAACTTGCGGTAGTAGGCGCGCGGGCGACCGCAGCGACGGCAGCGGTTGTACTCCCGGCTCTTGTACTTGGCTTTGCGGCCCTGGCGGACCTTCTGGGAAGTCTTGGCCATCTTGCTTCTAGCTCTCCTCGGCGGCGCTCTCGCCGCCCTCGTCCGCGCTCTCGCCCTCAGTGCCCTCGTCCTCGGTCTCGGGCTTGGCGTACGCCTCTGGGTTCTCCTCTTTCAGTTCCTCGAGGGCGGCCTGCTCGGTCTCGGCCTTCAGGCGCGCCTCCTCCTTTTCACGCTCTTCCTCGGCTGCCCTTTCCTCGGCTTCGCGCTCGGCCTGGCCAGGGCGGCCCCCCTGGGCGAACGGCATGCCCAATGCGAGCAGCAGCTCGAAGGCCTCGAGGTCGGTCTTCGCCGAGGTCGTCATCGTCACGTCGAGGCCGCGCACGATGTCGACCGAGTCGTAGTCGATTTCAGGGAAGATCAGCTGCTCTTTGATGCCCATCGAGTAGTTGCCGCGACCGTCGAAGCTGCGCGGATTCAGGCCGCGGAAATCACGGATGCGCGGCACCGCGATCGAGGTGAGGCGGTCGAGGAACTCCCACATGCGGGCGCGGCGCAGCGTCACCGAGACACCGACCGGCATGCCCTCGCGCAGTTTGAAGGAGGCGATCGACTTGCGGGCGCGGCGCACATTCGGATGCTGGCCGGCGATCGTCGCCAGCTGTTCGGTGGCGAGTTCGAAGGAGCGGTTGTCCTGTTTCTCCTTGCCGAGGCCCATGTTCAAGGTGATCTTCAGCAGGTGCGGCGCCTCCATCGGCGTCGTGTAGCCGAACTTGGCGGTCAGCGCCGGCAGCACCTCGTTCTCGTATTTCTCGCGCAGGCGCGGCGGCGGAGCCACCTGCGACGTCGGGGTCACGGTCCCGGCCTCCATCAGTCGACCTCCGTCCCCGAGCGACGCGCGACGCGAACGCGCTTGCCGTCCTCGCCGCGGCGGACGCCGAGGCGGGTGCCTTTGTTGCCTTTCGGATCCAGCAGCATCACGTTGCTGACGTGGATCGGCCCCTCCTTCTCGATGATCCCGCCGGGGTTGGCGGTGGTCATGTCGCCGGCCGAGCGCGGGCGCTCGTGGCGCTTGATGATGTTCAGGCCCTCGACGTAGACACGGCGCTTCTTCGGCTCGGTGCGCAGCACTTTGCCGGTCTTGCCGCGGTCCTTGCCGCTGATCACGACCACCTGGTCGTCGGTCTTGATGCGCATCGTCTTCGCCATCAGAGGACCTCGGGCGCCAAGGAGATGATTTTCATGAAGTTGCGGTCGCGAAGTTCGCGCGCGACGGGGCCGAAGATGCGGGTGCCCCGCGGGTTGTTGTTCGCCGGGTCGATCAGCACCGCGGCGTTCTCGTCGAAGGAGATGTAGGTGCCGTCGGGCCTGCCGAGCGGCTTCTTCGTCCGCACGACGACGGCCTGCACGACCTCGCCCTTGCGGACGCCGCCCTGCGGGCTGGCCGATTTGACGGTCGCGGTGATCACGTCGCCGACCGAGGCGTAGCGGCGGTGCGAGCCGCCTTTGACGCGGATGCAGAGCAGTTCGCGGGCACCGGAGTTGTCGGCGACCTTGAGGCGGGACTCTTGCTGGATCATCTCCCCTACCTCGCCTTCTCTACGACGTCGATCAGACGCCAGCGCTTGGTCTTCGACAGCGGGCGGGTCTCGATGATCCGGACCACGTCGCCCTCGCCGGCCTCGTTGCGCTCGTCGTGAGCGTGGAGGGTGCGGGAACGGCGGACGATCTTCTCGTAGGTCGGGTGACGGCGGGCGATGTCGATGCGGACCGTGATCGACTTGTCGCCCTTGTCGGAGACGACGATGCCCTGCCGCACCTTGGCGGCGACCGACTCGCGCTCGGCGGCCGGGGTGCCGGTGCCGGCTTTGTGGGAGGCCTTCAGCGCAGCCCGTTCCTTGCGCCGTTCGGCCGCCTTCGCCTTGCGGCGCTCGGCACGGGCGGCGGCCCGCTCCTCGGGACTCTGCTGCGGACCGGCCTCGTGCGCCTCGCGCGAGCGGAGCAGGCGACGCCGCTCCTTCCAGGGAAGGTCGGCGAGCGGATCGGACTCCGCCGGCGCCTCTTCGGCGGCGGGCGCAGCGGCCTCCTCGACGGGCGCGTCGACCTCGGGCGCGGCCTCCTCGACGGCAGCCTCGGGCGCGGCCTCGACGGCCTCGTCCTGCGTCTCTTCGGTTTTCTCGTTCGTCTCGTCGCTACTCATTACGCTCGCGTCTCTTTCTCCACATCGATACCGCGCTGGCGGGCCACGGTGATCAGCCTCGCCACATCACGTTTTGCCTGACCGAGGCGGGCGGTGTTCTCGAGCTCGCCGGTGGCGTGCCGGAAGCGGAGGTTGAAGGCCTCTTCCTTGGCGTCGATCAGTTTCGCCACCAGCTCGTCGTCTTTCAGATTGTGCACCTCGGCGGACTTCACTGCTCCGCCCCCTCGCGTTTGACGAATTTCGTCTTCACCGGAAGCTTGTGCCCGGCGAGGCGCAGCGCTTCGCGCGCCAGGTCCTCGGGGACGCCCGCCAGCTCGAACATGACCTTGCCCGGCTTGACCACGGCGACCCAGCCCTCGGGGTTGCCCTTGCCGGAGCCCATACGCGTCTCGGCGGGCTTCTTCGTGTAGGGCTTGTCGGGGAAGACGTTGATCCAGACCTTCCCGCCACGTTTGATCTTGCGGGTCATCGCCACACGGGCGGCCTCGATCTGGCGGTTGGTGATCCAGCCGCGCTCCATCGCCTTGATGCCGTACTCGCCGAAGGCGACGGTGCTGCCGCCCTTGGTGTCGCCGCGCATCCGGCCACGAAACTGTTTGCGGTGCTTGACCCGCTTCGGCATCAACATCAGCGACCACCTCCACCGCGCGGACCGCGACCACCGTCGCCGCCCCTGTTGCCGCCGGGACCACCGGGACCGCGTCCGCCGGGTCCACGGCCGCCGTCGCGACCACCGCGACCACCGCCGGGTCCACGGCCGCCGCCACCGGGGCCGCGTCCGCCACGGTCGCCGCGCGGGCCGCGATCGCGGTCGCGATCACGACCGCCGGCGGGACGTCCGGCGGGGGCCTCATCGGCGGAGACCAGGTCCGAGCGGAAGCCCTCGGGCATGACCTCGCCCTTGTTGATCCAGCATTTGACGCCGATCCGGCCGGTCGTCGTGCGGGCCTCGAAGAAGCCGTAGTCGATGTCGGCGCGCAGCGTGTGCAACGGCACGCGACCGTCCGAGTAGCTTTCGGTCCGCGCCATCTCGGCACCGCCGAGGCGGCCGGAGACCTGAACCTTCACGCCTTTGGCGCCGGAGCGCATCGCCGAGGTCAGCGCGCGTTTCATCGCGCGGCGGAAGGCGACCCGGTTCTGCAGCTGCTCGGCGATCGACTGGGCGACCAGTTTGGCGTCGAGCTCGGGCCGTTTGACCTCGCGGATGTTCACTTTCACCGGGCTGCCGGTGAGCTTGTGCAGCTCTTTGCGAAGCGCGTCGACTTCGGAGCCCGATTTGCCGATCACGATGCCCGGACGGGCGGTGTGGATGTCGACGGCGACCTCGCCGCGGCGCTCGATCGTGATGTTCGAGAGGCCGGCGTGGGCAAGCTTGTTTTCGATGTGGTCCCGGATCGCCAGGTCTTCCTGGAGGACGTCGGCGAAGTTTTTCTCCTCGAACCAGTTCGACTTCCAGTCGTGGATGTAGCCGACGCGGAAACCCTCGGGGTGGATCTTCTGTCCCATGTTCTGCTCTGCTCGTTCCTAGTCGTCTTCGACGGGGGTCAGCGCCACGGCGATGTGGCTGGTTCGCTTGTTGATCGGGGTCGCCCGGCCGAGCGCCCGAGGGCGATAGCGGCGCAGGGTCGGAC
Organism: Solirubrobacterales bacterium; assembly: GCA_035500835.1. Taxonomy (GTDB): domain Bacteria; phylum Actinomycetota; class Thermoleophilia; order Solirubrobacterales; family 70-9; genus VAYN01. Next base: position 78,325 of record DATJWW010000037.1, read on the forward strand.
CTTCGTCCACCGTGATCGAGGAGATCTTCATCTCGTCGCCGACCAGGTCGTGGTTGTTCTCGGCGTTCGCCGCGGCCGAGTCGATCAGCTTGTGGATGTCGCGGGCGGCGCCGCGGGGCGAGAAGGCGAGCAGCGCGCGAGCCTGCTCGATATGCAGGCCGCGGACCTGGTCGGCGACCAGGCGCGCCTTGCGCGGCGCGACGCGCACGTACTTGGCGCTGGCGCGGACGACAGGCAGCTCTTCCGGGGCGCGCGGCGCGCGCTTCGCCGGTTTCTCCTCGGTTTTTTTGCCGCGGACGCGACGACGCGGTTTTTTCTCCGCCTTCTCGTCTTTGCCGGCTTTGGCCGGTTTGTCGGCTTTGGGCGCAGCTTTTTTCGCCTCTTTTTTGGCCGGTTTCCCTTTCGGGTCCTTGGCCTCTTTCGAGTCTTTTTTCGCCGCCGGTTTTTTCTCGGCAGCCGCCGCTTTTTTCTCGGCTTTCGGTTTCGACTCTTTTTTGGCAGGCGCTTTTTTGGCCGGTTTTTTTGCGGCTTTGGCCTCGGCGGCTTTCGACTCTTTCGCCTCGGTTTTCTCTTTTTTGTCTTTCTCGTCTGCCATCAGTTTCAGTCCGTGTACATGCCTAGCCGAAGGCTCGCGTGCGCGACGCCCCCAGCCCACGCCAGCTGTTCCTTTTGCGCCTCATAGGCGCAAAAGGAACAGCTGGACGGAGGTGGGGCTTGCAGAGGGTGAACATTTAGTCGCGACCACCGTGTGAGCGGAAGGTGCGGGTCGGCGCGAACTCGCCGAGCTTGTGGCCGACCATCGACTCGGAGATGAAGACCGGCACGTGTTTTTTGCCGTCGTGGACGGCGATCGTGTGGCCGACCATCTCCGGGTAGATCGTCGAAGCGCGCGACCAGGTTTTGAACATCTGTTTTTTGCCGGCCTCGTTCATCGCGTTGATCTTCGCGAGCAGCCGGTCTTCGGCCCACGGGCCCTTTTTCGTCGAGCGCCCCATCAGCGTCCGCCCTTCTTCTTGCCACGACGACGGCCGCGGACGATGTAACGGTCGGACTGCTTGCCCTTCTTGCGGGTCCGGTAGCCGAGCGTCGGCTTGCCCCACGGGGTGACCGGATGGCCACCCGGGGTGTGATGAGCCTCGCCGCCGCCGTGCGGGTGGTCGACCGGGTTCATCGCGACGCCGCGGCTCTGCGGGCGCTTGCCCTTGTGGCGGCTGCGACCGGCCTTGCCGACCTTCATGTTCTGGTGCTCGGCGTTGGAGAGCACCCCGATCGAGCCGCGGCACTCGGCGCGGACCATCCGCATCTCGGTGCTGGGCAGGCGCAGGGTGACCATCTCGCCCTCCTTCGCCACCAGCTGGATCGCGGTGCCGGCAGAGCGGCCGAGCTTGCCGCCCTGGCCGGGGATCAGCTCGACGTTATGGACGATCGTGCCGGTCGGCATCTGGCCGAGCGCCATCGCGTGGCCCGGTTTGATGTCGGCCTCGGGGCCCGATTTCACCGTGTCCCCCACTTTCAGCGCCGCCGGGGCGAGGATGTAGTCCTTGTACCCGTCGGCGTAGTGGAGCAGGGCGATGTAGCACGACCGGTTGGGGTCGTACTCGATCGTCGCAACCTTGGCGGGCACGCCGTCCTTAAGCCGCTTGAAGTCGATCTTGCGGTAACGCCGCTTGGCGCCGCCGCCGCGGTGGCGGGAGGTGACGCGGCCGTTCGAGTTGCGGCCGCCGGACTTTTTCAGGCCTTCGGTCAGCTTCCGTTCGGGCGAGCTCGCGGTCACCTGCTCACGCAGCGGATAGGTCGCGAAGCGGCGGCCCGGACTGGTCGGTTTCGTCTTGCGGTTCGGCATCTCTCAGTCTCTCCTAGGCGGTCTGTCCGCCTTCGAACAACTCGATCCGCTCGCCCGGCGCGAGCTGCACGACGGCCTTCTTCCAGGCGCGGGTGCGCCCTTTGGTGAGGCCGCGACGCTTCGGCTTGGCGCGCACCTTGGCGGTGCGCACCGCGGCCACGTCGACGCCGAAGACCTCTTCGACCGCCTGCGCGATCTGGGTCTTGTGGGCGCGGTCGTCGACCCGGAAGGTGTACTTGCCCTCGGCGATCAGCGCGTAGCTCTTCTCCGAGATCACCGGACGGATGAGGATCGTGCGGGCGTCCATCAGGCGACCGCCTCCTTGGCCTTGTCGGTGAGCCGCTCCTCAAGCGCCGCCAGTGCCGTCTCGGAGACGACCAGCGAGGCGGCGCCGATCACGTCGGCGACGCCGGCGGCGCCGACCTCGACCACCGTGGTGCGGGGGATGTTGCGGAAGCTCTTCATCGCGCCGGTCTCCTCGGCGGTGAGGACGACGAGGGTCGGGCTCTTGGCGCCCCATTTGGCGAGGGCCTGGGCTGCCGATTTCGTCGAGGGCGTGTCGAAGCCAGAGGCGTCGAGGACCGCGATCGAGCCGCGCTCGGCGTGCACCGAGAGGGCCGAGCGCATCGCGCGGCGGCGGGCTTTGCGGTTCACCTTGACCGTGTAGTGGCGCGGCTTCGGGCCGAAGGCGACGCCGCCACCGAAGCGGTTCGGCACGCCGAGCGAGCCGGCGCGGGCGCGGCCGGTGCCCTTCTGGCGCCAGGCCTTGGCGGTGGTGAAGGCGACCTCGCCGCGGGTCAGGGTCGAGGCGGTGCCACGGCGCCGCGAGGCGAGGTCGGCGCGCGCCGACTCGTGCACCAGCGACTGGTGGAACGGCTCCGCGAAGACCGTGTCGGAGAGGTCGGCTTTGGTCGTCTTGCCGAGGACGGGCGCTTTAGCCATCGGTCCTCACCTCGACGATCGAGTTCTTCGCCCCGGGGACGGAGCCTTTGATCAGCAGCAGGTTGCGCTCGGCGTCGATCGACGCGACTTCGAGCCCGCGCTGGGTGCGGCGCTTGTTGCCCATCTGCCCCGGCATCCGCATCCCTTTGAAGACGCGGGCGGGGAAGGCGCTGGCGCCGATCGAGCCCGGGGCGCGGACGTTGTGGGAGCCGTGGGTCACCGGGCCGCGGCTGAAGTTGTGGCGCTTGATCCCGCCCTGGAAGCCCTTGCCGATCGTGATCCCGGCGACTTTCACCCTCTGGCCGGCCTCGAAGCCCTCGACCGTAACGTCGTCACCGATCTTCGGACCCTCCTCGGCGCCGAGGTCCTCGTCGCGGAACTCGACCAGGTGGCGGAGCGGCGGCGCACCCGCCTTTTTCAGATGGCCTTCCTCGCCCTGCGAGAGCTTGCCCTGCTTGACCTCGCCGAAGGCGAGCTGGACGGCGGCGTAGCCGTCTCGCTCGGTCTCGCGGACCGCGGTCACCTTGCAGGGGCCAGCTTCGATCACGGTGACGGGCACCACCGTGCCGTCCTCCTGGAAGACCTGGGTCATGCCGAGCTTCTTGCCGAGGATCGCCGCCATCGTCACTCCTAGAGGCGGATCTCGATGTCGACGCCGGCGGGCAGCGAGTCGAGCCGCTGCAACGAGTCGACGGTTTTCGGCGACGGCTGGAGGATGTCGATCAGCCGCTTGTGGGTGCGGATCTCGAAGTGCTCGCGCGAGTCCTTGTCCTTGAACGGCGAGCGGATCACGCAGTAGACGTTTTTCTCGGTGGGCAGGGGCACGGGACCGGACACGGTGGCGCCGGTGCGCTCGGCCGTCTCGACGATCTCGCGCGCCGCGCGATCGATCGCGTCGTGGTCGTAGGCCTTCAGCCTGATTCGGATTTTCTGTGCCGCTATGGCTGCCACTTTGTTCTTTCTTCTCGTCTCGGTTCAGAGGCGCAAAGAGGGCGGGGCCCCTTGCTATTGGGGCGCCGCCCCGGTCGTATGTCCTTGCAGTTGTCCGCCCCGGAGGGCGTCGGGGCGGGCATCGGGCCCGCCCCTGGTACGGCAGAGTCGTTACTCGATGACCTCGGAGACGACCCCCGAGCCGACGGTGCGGCCACCCTCGCGGATGGCGAACCGCAGACCCTGATCCATGGCGATCGGCTGGATCAGCTCGATCGTCATCTCGACGTTGTCTCCCGGCATCACCATCTCCGTCCCCTCGGGGAGGTTGGCGATCCCGGTCACATCGGTGGTGCGGAAGTAGAACTGAGGACGGTAGCCCGAGAAGAACGGGGTGTGGCGACCACCCTCCTCCTTCTTGAGGCAGTAGACCTCGGCTTTGAACTTGGTGTGCGGGGTGATCGAGCCCGGCTTGCAGAGAACCTGCCCACGCTCGATCTCCTCGCGCTTGGTGCCGCGGAGGAGCGCCCCGATGTTGTCGCCCGCCTGACCCTGGTCGAGGATCTTGCGGAACATCTCGACGCCGGTGACGGTGGTTTTGCTCGTCTCCGGGTGGATGCCGACGATTTCGACCTCGTCGCCGGTGTTGACGATCCCCTGCTCGACACGACCGGTGGCGACGGTGCCGCGACCGGTGATCGAGAAGATGTCCTCGATCGGCATCAGGAAGGGCTTGTCGAGCTCGCGGGTCGGCTCCGGGATGTAGGAGTCGAGCGCCGCGGCCAGCTCGAAGACCGCTTTCTGGGCCTCTTCGTCGCCTTCCAGCGCCTTCAGCGCCGAGCCCTTGATGATCGGGGTCTCTTCGCCCGGGAAGTCGTACTCGTTGAGCAGGTCCTTGACCTCCTCTTCGACGAGCTCGACGAGTTCGTCGTCATCGACCATGTCGATTTTGTTGAGGAAGACGACCACGTACGGGACGTTGACCTGACGGGCGAGCAGGATGTGCTCGCGGGTCTGCGGCATGACGCCGTCGGCGGCGGACACGACCAGGATCGCGCCGTCCATCTGCGCGGCGCCGGTGATCATGTTCTTCACGTAGTCGGCGTGGCCCGGGCAGTCGACGTGGGCGTAGTGCCGGTTCTCGGTCTGGTACTCGACGTGGGAGGTCGCGATCGTGATGCCGCGTTCCTTCTCCTCCGGCGCGTTGTCGATCTCCTCGAACGACTGCGCTTCGGCACCGCCCACGGTCGAGAGGGTTTTGGTGATCGCGGCCGTCAGCGTCGTCTTGCCATGGTCGATGTGACCGATGGTGCCGACGTTCACATGCGGCTTGTCGCGCTCAAATTTCTCCTTGGCCATCTCTTTCCGTTTGCCCTTTCGAAAGTCGTGTTTCTGTCTTGTCTAAGTGTTTGAGTTTCTTGGACGGTGCCTGGCAGGGAGGTTTTTCCCTGCCTGCGGGCGAACCTGGGAAATATAGCCAGGTTGACCGCTCGGCAGCTGTCCGCCCCCGGGTTGGTACTAAGCGACCGCCCCCGCGGGGTCTCCGGAGCGGGACGCGACGATCTCTTCGGAGATGTTCGACGGCACTTCCTCGTACATCTCGAACTGCATCGTGTACGTCGCGCGGCCCTGGGTCGAGGATCGCAGATCGGTCGCGTAGCCGAACATTTCGCCGAGCGGGACGAAGGCCCGGACCGCCAGCGCGTTGCCGCGCTGGTCCTGCCCCTGGACTTTGCCGCGCCGCCGCGAGAGGTCGCCGATCACGTCGCCGAGGAAGTCCTCCGGGGTGACGACCTCGACCGCCATCACCGGCTCGAGCAGAACCGGGTTGGCCTTGCGGGCCGCCTCCTGGATCGCCATCGAGCCGGCGATTTTGAAGGCCATCTCCGAGGAGTCGACGTCGTGGTAGGAGCCATCGACCAGTTCCGCTTTGACGTCGACCAGCGGGTAGCCGGCCTTGACGCCGTTTTCCAGCGCCTCCTCCATGCCCTGCTGGGCCGGGCCGATGTATTCGCCGGGGATGACGCCGCCTCGGATCTTGTTCTCGAAGACGAAGCCCTCGCCGGGAGCCGGCTCGAGGTTGATGACGACGTGGCCGAACTGGCCGCGGCCGCCGGTCTGGCGGACGAAGCGGGCGACGACTTTCTCGACCCGCTTGCGGATCGTCTCGCGATAGGCGACCTGCGGTTTGCCGACGTTGGCCTCGACTTTGAACTCGCGCAGCATCCGGTCGACGATCACCTCGAGGTGGAGCTCGCCCATCCCGTGGATCAGGGTCTGGCCCGTTTCCTCGTCGGATTCGATCCGGAAGGTCGGGTCCTCCTCGCCGAGCCGCTGCAGGGCGTTGCCCATCTTCTCCTGGTCGGCTTTGGTCTTCGGCTCGATCGCGACCGCGATCACCGTCTCCGGGAATTCGATCGACTCCAGCGCGATCGGCGCGTCCGGGGCGGCGAGGGTGTCACCGGTGCCGGTTTCTTTGAGGCCGACGCCCGCGCAGATGTCACCCGCGTAGCACTCCTCGATCTCCTCACGGGAGTTGGCGTGCATCATCAGCAGGCGCCCGATCCGCTCGGTGCGGCCGGTTTTGACGTTGAGGACGCGGCCGCCGGCCTGCAATTTGCCGGAGTAGACGCGGAAGTACGTGAGCTTGCCGACGTAGGGATCGGACATGACCTTGAAGGCGAGCGCCGCGAACGGGGCGCCGTCGTCGGCGTCGCGGGTCGCCTCGTGCGGCTCGGACTCGCCTTTGGCGGCCGGCTCCTCGCCGGTCACCGCGGGCACGTCGAGCGGCGAGGGCAGCAGTTCGACCACCGAGTCGAGCAGCGGCTGCACGCCTTTGTTCTTGAAGGAGGAGCCGCAGAGGACCGGGGTCACCTTGGTTTCCAGGGTGGCCTGGCGGAGGGCGGCGATCAGCTTCTCGGCCGGGATCTCCTCTTCGCCGAGGAACGCTTCCATGATCTCTTCGTCGGCGTCGGCGGCGGCTTCGACCAGCGCGGTCCGGTACTCCTCGACTTTGTCGGCGAGCTCAGCCGGGACGTCGTCGCTTTCTTCGAATTCGGTGCCGAGGTCGTCCTTCCAGATCAGAGCCTTCATCCGCACCAGGTCGAAGCAGCCGAGGAAGTCGGCCTCGCTGCCGATCGGCAGCTGGATCGGCAGCGGGTTGGCGCCGAGCCGGTCCTTCATCGTCTCGACCGCGTTGTAGAAGTCGGCGCCGGTGCGGTCCATCTTGTTGATGTAGGCGAAGCGCGGCACGTGGTACTTGTCGGCCTGGCGCCAGACGGTCTCCGACTGCGGCTCGACGCCGGCGACGGCGTCGAAGACGGCGACCGCGCCGTCGAGCACGCGGAGGCTGCGCTCGACCTCGACCGTGAAGTCGACGTGGCCGGGCGTGTCGATGATGTTGATCCGGTGGTCTTTCCAGTCACAGGCGGTCGCGGCCGAGGTGATCGTGATCCCGCGCTCCTGCTCCTGCTCCATCCAGTCCATGACCGCGGCGCCCTCGTGGACCTCGCCGATTTTGTGCGTGCGGCCCGTGTAGTAGAGGATGCGCTCGGTCGTCGTCGTCTTGCCGGCGTCGATGTGCGCCATGATCCCGATGTTGCGGGTCTTCTCGAGTGGAAAGCTGCGTGCCATGGTTCCGTTCGGTGGGGTTGAAGTCTTGGGTCTCGGTGCGATCTCGGTCGTGCGTGTCCTGCGGGGTCGCTCAGGGTGAAACGGCGACGAGCCGGCGCTGCTCGGGATCGGCGCAAAAAAAAGGCCCCAGGGGGCCCGGCGAAGCGAACAGCGGCAAAACGGCCTGAGCGACGCGCGATCATAGCAGCGCCGCGAAGTCGCGTCATGGGCTTCAGCCGGCGTGTCGACCGGCTCGCCAACCGTGGCCTGGAGCGAGCCTATCCACCGCTTCGCCGCGCCTGGGGGATCGCCTTGCCGGCCCTGCTCGCGGCGGCGGCGCTGGCCTGGCGCGGGCTGCGCCCGCTGCTGCGATGGCTCTTCCTCGCGCTCGCCTTCGCCGAGGCGGCGCTGCGGGCGGGCGGGCGGGTCGCGACCCGGGCGGCGACCGCGGCATCGGAGGCGGTGACGCCGCGGCGGGCGATCGGGGTCGTGATCGCCGCCACCGGCGCGCTCCTCGTCGTCTCCCAGTTCCTCGACTACCACGCGGTGCGGATCGCCGGCGCCGCCTACGCCGAGGGGGTCGAACTGGCCCCGCCGCCCGCGGTCGCGGTGAAGACGGCGGGCGCGGCGCACTCCTATCTGCTCGTGCCGGTGGGCGCGATCGCGGTGCTGCTCGGCCTGGTGATGATCCTGCGCGGGGGTCACGCCGCGCGGAACGCGGCGCTGGGCGCGATCGTCGCCGGGGTGGTCTCGCTGGCCGTGATCCTGCTCGTCGACCTCCCCGCCGGCCTCGACGTCGGCGCCCAGGCGGAGCGCTTCGCCGGGGCCACCGCGGTGCTCGAAAAGGGCTTCTCGGCGGAGCTCGCCGCGGCCGGGGGGATGGTTTTGGGCGGCGTGCTCTACTATGCGCGGCCGTGCCTAATACGAATCAGCTTGTCAGGAAGGGCCGCAAGCGCCCGAAGAAGAAGACCACGACGCCGGGCCTCAAGTCGGGCCAAGGTCGCAAGAAGCGCGTAGCTGCCCCGCAGCGGCGCGGCGTCTGCACCCGCGTCGCCACGGTCACCCCGAAGAAGCCGAACTCGGCGCTGCGCAAGATCGCCCGTGTGCGGCTGACGAACGGGATGGAGGTCACCACCTACATTCCCGGCGAGGGTCACAACCTGCAGGAGCACTCCGTCGTCCTGATCCGCGGTGGTCGCGTCAAGGATCTGCCGGGCGTCCGTTACAAGGTCGTCCGGGGCACGCTCGACGCCGCCGGCGTCTCCGACCGCAAGCAGGCCCGCTCCCGCTACGGCGTGAAAGCTTCGTAATGCCCCGTCGCTCCGCAGCCACGATCCGGCCGATCGAGCCGGACGCCCGCCACCGCAACCGGCTCGTCCAGCAGCTGGTCAACAAGGTGATGAGCGACGGCAAGAAGAGCCTCGCCGAGCGGATCGTCTACGACAGCCTCGCGATCGTCGGCGAGCGCTCCGGGGAGGACCCGGTCGAGACGCTCGAAGCGGCGATCAAACAGCTGACCCCGGTGCTCGAGGTCCGCTCCCGCCGGGTCGGCGGCGCCACCTACCAGGTGCCGGTCGAGGTGCCCGCGCGCCGCGCCCGCACCCTCGCCGTCCGCTGGCTCGTCCAGTACGCCCGCGCCCGCCGCGAGTACTCGATGGCCGAGCGCCTCGCCGGGGAGATCCTCGACGCCAACCAGCAGCAGGGCAGCGCCTGGAAGCGGAAGGACGACATCTACCGCATGGCGCAAGCGAACAAGGCGTTCGCGCACTACCGCTGGTAGCACTTTCCTCGTGAGCCGACCGATCCTCGCGGTCGACGTCGACGGGGTCATCTCGCTGTTCGGATTCGACGAGCCGCCGCCCGGCTGGGAGGCGCGCTACGAGCTGGTCGACGGGATGATCCACTGCATCAGCCTCACCGCCGGCGAACGGCTGCGCCGGCTGGGCGAGCACTTCGAACTGGTCTGGGCGACCGGCTGGGAGGACAAAGCGAACTTTTACCTGCCGACGATGCTGGGCCTCCCCGAACTCCCCCATCTCACCTTCGACGGCGCCGCCCGCTTCGGCTCGGCGCACTGGAAGCTCGGCCCGCTCGACACCTACTGCCGCGGCAGGGCGATGGCCTGGCTCGACGACAACCTCGACGACAGCTGCTACCGCTGGGCCGCGGAACGACCCGAGCCGACCCTCCTGGTGCCGACCGAGCCGGCGCGGGGCCTCCAGGACGCGGAAACCGACGCGCTCCTCAGCTGGGCCCGCGGGCTGGCCGGCGAAGCACCCGAGTGAACTCCCGGTGACCTGAATCGTCAGCCCGGAGGCGCAGTGTCCCCCGCTCCGCTGTTCCTTATGCGCCATATAGGCGCATAAGGAACAGCGGAGCGGATGCGGCTCATGGCAGCCTCTTGAGCTAGCGCCGGAGGTGCAAGGGACGCGGGGGTGCGGGCGTGGAGGAGGCGTGTCGGGACTCGGGGTGCATGAGGGAGATGTCGGGAAGTCCACGCTTCCTTGTGTCTTCTTCAGACGTCACGAAGATGCGTCCTGCCGCCGTGCGTTCGCAGTTATCCACGGTGGAGGTGGCTATGTGCGAACGCCTCGTCGCGGAAATCGACCATCTACACTCTGCCGCTTGAACGGGTTCTGGCCGATCTTCTTCCTCATGGTGGTCCTGAAGATCCCTGTCCTGGGATCGATCTGGCTCGTCTGGTGGGCGGGCCACCAGGACACCGCGCAGCCGGAGGAGGCCGACGGCGACGGTGGCAACAAGCGGCGCAAGATGCCGCCGAAGCTGCCGCGCGGTCCGCGCCGCGGGCCCCATGGAGGCGCCGCCGCCCAGCCGCTGCCCGACTGCCCGCCCGGCGGGCGCACCCGGGTGGTCAGGCCGGCGTCGCTGCCCGCTTTCGCTCGCGCCGGATCTCGCGCAGATACGGATGGAAGTCGACCTCGACCGTATGACGCTTAGAGGCGACGAACCGCTTCGCCTGCTTCTCTTCCTCGGTCGCGATCTGCCTCCTCATCTCCGTCGCCGGCGGCAGCTGCGCCCGGCCTGAGATCAGGTCGGCCACCCATTCGGCCTGGGCCTCGGCGAGGGGCATGATCGGGCCGAGCGGCTGGATCAGGCCGATCACGTAAAGCCCGGGGCGATCGACCGGGACCACCCGATGGAAGAGCGGCAGCTTGTTTTCAGGCGCGGCAAGAACCTCGGGGGCGAGGAACGGGAAGGTGATCTTGTAGCCCGTGCAGTAGATGACGAGGTCGACCTCCGCCTCGGAGCCGTCGACGAAGCGGACGGTGCGACCACCGAGGAAGCGGTCGATGTTCGGCTTGGGGGTGATGTCGCCGTGGCCGAGACGAGGGAGAAACTCCGAGGAGACGGTCGGGTGCGCCTCGAGCAGCTTGTGGTCGGGCTTCGGCAGGCCGTAGTCGGTCGGGTCGCCGACCGCGACCTTCAGCGATCTGTTCATCACCGCCCGCATCACCGGGATCGGGGCGAGGCCGGTGACCGAGTTGGCGATCTCATCGATCGGCGTGCCGTTCAGGTACTTGGGCAGGACCCAGGCGCCCCGGCGGGTCGCGACGAAGGTCTCCTCGGCGATCCGCGAGGACTCGACCGCGATGTCGACCGCCGAGTTGCCGATCCCGAGGACGAGCACGCGCTTGCCGCGGAGGATGTCGGGCTCACGGTATTCGTGGGCGTGGATCTGTTCGCCCTCGAAATCCTCCGACCCAGGAAAGGCCGGTTCCGGCCAACGCGCGTCCCAGTGGTGGCCGTTGGCGATCAGGACCGCGCCGTAGCGCTCGGTGGCGCGTCCGTCGGGACCCTCGACGGTGACGTCCCACTCCCCCGCGCTCCCCTCGACCGGCTCGACCGAGAGCACCTCGGTGTTGAAGGAGATCCGCTCGCGCAGACGGAATCGATCGACCACTTCGTCGAAGTAGGCGGCCATCTGGAAGTGGTCGGGATAGTCCGGATAGGCATCGGGCATCGGCAGCGATTTGAACGCCATCACCCGCCGCGAGGTGTTGATGTGCAGCGACCGATACGCCGACGACATCCCGTTGTCGTTTTCGTAGCGCCAGTTGCCGCCGGTCTGCGACCCCTTCTCGAAGCAGTCGAAGTCGATCCCCCGCGCCTGCAGCACCTGCGCCGCCGCGATCCCCGAACTCCCCGCCCCGATGATGCAGGCCTTCATGAGCTCAGCCTAACTCAGCGTTGAGGGGGAGCCGTGGGGAATCCTCCCCGTCCGCCCGTCCGCCCCACACTGGTCGCAGGTACCGGCGAGCGCCCAGCTCCCAGGCTCCGGGGAGGATTCCCCACGGCTCTTCGGCACGGCGCGAGGTTCCGCCAGGCAGCTTTAAGAAGGACGATCCGATACTGGGGGACCATCGTCTCTGCACCCAGCTTCCGGGGTCGGGACGAGCCATGGCAGCTCGATCGCAGGAGTGGCGGAGATTCCTCCCGCGAGCCTTTGGAAGCTGGGCGCTCGCCGATACTCGGGCGGCGGCTTCGTAGCGGACGGGCGTAGCGGGAGGGATCTCCGCCACTTCCCCGCAGCGCCGTCCCCCACAACGACGAAGGGCCGCCCGCTGGCGACCCTTCGTGCAGCTGCTTGTCGACGACGCCTATTTCGCGTCGTCGCCGGAGGTCTGCTCGATCTCCTGGGCGAGCTCCTCGAGCTCCTCCGCGAAGGAGAGGCCGAAGCCCTCGACCGGTGCCTCGACGCCGTCGACGCCGAGTTCTGCCGCGAGGTCGTCGTCCTCGAGCAGGTCGTCGGTCGGCGGGTCGATCGCCACGGCCGGTTCGATCGCCACCGTGCGGTAGTGCTTCAGCCCGGTCGCCGCCGGGATCAGCTTGCCGATGATGACGTTCTCCTTGAGGCCGACCAGGCGGTCGCGTTTGCCCTCAAGCGCGGCGTCGGTGAGGACCTTGGTGGTCTCCTGGAAGGAGGCCGCCGAGAGGAACGATTCGGTCGCCAGCGAGGCCTTGGTGATCCCGAGGATCACTTCCTCGCCTTTGGCCGGGGTGCCGCCCTCTTCTTTGGTCTTCTTGTTCAGCCGTTTGAGGCTGCCGCGATCCTCCAGCTGACCAGGAAGCAGGCTGGTCGAGCCCTTGGTCTCGATCCGCACCTTCTTCAGCATCTGTCGGGCGATCAGCTCGATGTGCTTGTCGTTGATGTCGACGCCCTGGGCGCTGTACACCTTCTGCACCTCGGCGACGAGGTAGAGCTCGGTGTCGGTGCGCCCGCGGATCGCCAGCAGGTCGGCCGGGTAGAGCGAGCCCTCGTTCAGCTGCTGGCCGACCTCGACCTTGTCGCCGTCGGCGACGTGGAGGCGGGTCCGCAACGGGAACGAGTAGCTGTGCTCTTCGCCGCTCGACTCGGTGACGATCACTTTCAGCGCTTTGTCGGTCTCCTCGATCGAGACCTTGCCCGCGGCCTCGGCCATCTGGGCGAGCCCCTTCGGTTTGCGCGCCTCGAAGAGCTCGACGATCCGCGGCAGACCCTGCGTGATGTCCTGGCCGGCGACACCGCCGGTGTGGAACGTCCGCATGGTCAGCTGCGTCCCCGGCTCACCGATCGACTGGGCGGCGATGATGCCGACCGCATCGCCGATGTCGACCATGTCGCCGGTCGCCGGAGAGATGCCGTAGCAGGCACGGCACACGCCGGTCTCGGCCTCGCACTTGAGCGCCGAGCGGACCGGGATCTTGACCTCGTCGTCGCCGAAGGCCTCGGCGATCTCCTCGACGTCGCCCTGGGTGATCAGCTGGTTGCGCTTCAGCAGCTCACGACCGCGTTTGGTCTCGAGTTTTTTCGCCGCCAGCCGGCCGAACAGGTTGTCGTTCAGCGAGCCGTCGTCCTTGCGCAGGGCCATCTCGATGTGGTCTTTGGTCTTGCAGTCCTCCTCGCGCACGATGACGTCCTGGGCGACGTCGACCAGGCGGCGGGTGAGGTAGCCGGAGTCGGCCGTCCGCAGCGCCGTGTCGGCGAGGCCCTTTCGGGCACCGTGGGTGGAGATGAAGTACTCGAGGACCGAGAGCCCCTCCATGAAGTTGGCCTTGATCGGCCGCTCGATGATCTCCCCTTTCGGGTTGGCCATCAGACCGCGCATCCCGGCCAGCTGACGGATCTGTTTGAACGATCCGCGCGCTCCCGAGTCGGCCATCATGAAGATGGGGTTCAACTCGTCGAGGTTGTCCTCCATCGCCTGCGCGACCTCGTCGGTCGCCCGGTTCCAGTGGGCGGTGACGGCCTCGTGGCGCTCCTCCGCCGTGATGTAGCCGTCGTCGTACTGGCCCTGGATGGCGGCCGTCTCCTTCTCGTAACGGTCGAGGATCTCCCCCTTCTCCGGGGGCGACACGACGTTGTTCTTGGAGACGGTGATGCCCGCCTTGCTCGCGTACTGGAAACCGAGGTCCTTGAAGGCGTCGAGGACCTGCGAGACGACCGGCGCCCCGTAGGCGACGACGAGCTCGGAGACCATCGCGTTGATGTCCTTCTTTTTCAGCGAGGCGTTGTTGAACTGGAACGAGCTGGGGTCGAAATCGCCTTCCAGCGCGTCGGCCAGGGCACGTTCGATCTTCTCGTTGAAGATGATCCGCCCGACCGTGGTCAGGAAGTGGTCGCGCCCGGCACCCCGGTACTCGGCCTCGTCCTGCAGTTTGCAGCCGCCGTTCTCGTAGACGAGTTCGGCCTCCTGCGAGGAGCGGAACACCTGCACCGGCCCGGAGCCGTTGCGCCCCTTGCCCGACTGGAGCGCCTCTTCTTTCGCCTTCAGCTCGGCCTCGTCCGGTCCATAGGTCAGGTAGTAGATGCCGAGCACCATGTCCTGGGACGGGGTCGCCAACGGCGCCCCGTGGGCGGGCGAGAGGATGTTGTTGGCGGAGAGCATGAGGATCCGCGCCTCGGCCTGGGCCTCGGCCGACAGCGGCACGTGGACCGCCATCTGGTCGCCGTCGAAGTCGGCGTTGAACGCCGAGCAGACGAGCGGGTGGACCTGGATCGCCTTGCCCTCGACCAGCACCGGTTCGAAGGCCTGGATGCCCAGACGGTGCAGGGTCGGCGCGCGGTTCAACAGCACCGGGTGTTCATGGATGACTTCCTCCAGAACGTCCCAGACCTCGGGGATCATCGACTCGACCATCTTCTTCGCGGCCTTGATGTTCTGGACCGCTTTGCGCTCGACCAGCTGGGCCATGATGAACGGCTTGAAGAGCTCCAGCGCCATCAGCTTCGGCAGGCCGCACTGCTGCAGGCGCAGGCTCGGGCCCGACACGATCACCGAACGGCCGGAGTAGTCGACGCGCTTGCCGAGCAGGTTCTGCCGGAAGCGGCCCTGCTTGCCCTTCAGCATGTCGGACAGCGACTTCAGGGGACGGTTGCCGGGGCCCGTGACGGGGCGCCCGCGACGGCCGTTGTCGAACAGCGCGTCGACCGCCTCCTGCAACATGCGCTTCTCGTTGTTGACGATGATCTCGGGCGCGCCGAGGTCGAGCAGCCTTTTGAGGCGGTTGTTGCGGTTGATCACCCGGCGGTAGAGGTCGTTCAGGTCGGAGGTCGCGAAGCGGCCACCGTCCAGCTGCACCATCGGCCGCAGCTCCGGCGGGATCACCGGCACCGCGTCGAGGATCATCCACTCCGGCTTGTTCTCCGAGTGGAGGAAGGCCGAGGCGACTTTCAGCCGCTTCACGGCACGGGCCTGTTTCTGGCCTTTGGAGGTGTTGATGATCTGCTCGAGTTCCTCGCAGTCGGCCTCCAGGTCGACCTGTTCGAGCAGGTCGCGCACCGCTTCGGCACCCATGCCGCCGCGGAAGTACTCGCCCCAGCCGAACGGAGATCCGAACCGATCCTTCAGCTCGCGGAAGACGGTCTCGTCGTTGATGACGTCCTTCGGCTTCATCTCGGTGAAGATCTTCCAGACCTCCTGCATGCGCTCGGCCGCCTCTTCGAGGTAGGCCTCGGTGTCGGAGATCTCCGCGTCGAACTGTTTGCGCAGCTCTTTGATCATTTTGCTGCGCTCGTCGTCTTTGAGTTTGCGCAGCTGGGTCGCGGTCAGTTTCAGCGAGTCCGCCCAGATGTGGTCTTCGTCGTCGAATTTCGACTGCTCGCCCTCTTCGAGGTAGGCGACGCGCCGCTCCAGCGACTCGTTCAGTTCCTGGGTCCGTTTCTGCCGTTCGACTTCGTAGGAGTCGACGACTTTTTTGACCTCTTTCTCGAGTTTGCCGACGTCCTTGTCACGGGCCTCCTCGTCGACCCAGGTGACCATCGAGGCGGCGAAGTAGAGGACCTTCTCCAGCTCTTTCGGCGCCATGTCGATCAGGTAGCCGATCCGGCTCGGCACACCCTTGAAGAACCAGATGTGCGAGACCGGCGAGGCCAGGTCGACGTGCCCCATCCGCTCGCGGCGGACCTTGGAGCGGGTCACCTCGACGCCGCAGCGCTCGCAGACGATCCCCTTGTAGCGGACGCGCTTGTACTTGCCGCAGTAGCACTCCCAGTCCTTGGTCGGACCGAAGATGCGCTCGCAGAAGAGCCCGTCTTTCTCCGGCTTCAGGGTCCGGTAGTTGATCGTCTCCGGCTTCGTGACCTCGCCCCAGCTCCAGGAGCGGATCTTTTTCGAAGACGCGAGACCGATCTCGATCGCGTCGAAATTGTTGATGTCGATCATCAGTCCTCCACCTCGGCCGAGGCGGTCTTCTCGACCACTCCGGCACCATCACCATCGGTTCCGCCCTCGCCCTCGGCGATGACCTGCTCCTCTTGCTCGTCGGCCGCTTCGGGCGTGCTCAGTCCATTACCGCTGTCGCCGTTGTCGGCGCGGACCCCGGTGAGGTCCATGCCGAGCTCCTCGGCCGCTTTGAGGAGGTCGTCCTCCTCGTCGGACATTTCGACGTCGGTGCCCTCCGAGACCACGTTGGCGTCGAGCGAGAGGCTCTGGATCTCCTTCAAAAGGACTTTGAAGGACTCGGGGATCGACGGCTCGGGGATGTTCTCCCCCTTGACGATCGCCTCGTAGGCCTTGACCCGCCCGACCGTATCGTCGGACTTCACCGTCAGCATCTCCTGCAGCGTGTAGGCGGCGCCGTAGGCCTCCAGGGCCCAGACCTCCATCTCGCCGAAGCGCTGACCGCCGAACTGCGCCTTGCCGCCCAGCGGCTGCTGGGTGACCAGCGAGTACGGGCCGGTCGAACGGGCGTGGATCTTGTCGTCCACCAGGTGCAGGAGCTTCAGGATGTACATGTAGCCGACCGTGACCTTGCCCTCGTAGGGCTCGCCGGTGCGGCCGTTGTAGAGCTGCGCCGTGCCGGAGGCCTTCGCCCCCGCGCGGCCGCCCGGATCGACGCCGAGGTCGATCCCGCGGTCCTCGTTCTCCTTCTGCCAGTTGACCAGGGCCTCGTCGACGTCCTCGACGGTGGCGCCGTCGAAGACCTGCGTCGCGACGTAGACCCGGCCGTCGCCGCCGTCGGCGTGGGCCTGCTTGTAGGCCTCGGTGCCGTCGTCGTACCAGCCGTTCGCCGCGACCCACCCGAGGTGGGTCTCGAGGATCTGGCCGATGTTCATCCGGCTCGGCACGCCGAGCGGGTTGAGGATGACGTCGACGGGGGTCCCGTCGGCCAGGTGCGGCATGTCCTCCTCGGGCACGATCTTCGAGATCACACCCTTGTTCCCGTGGCGGCCGGCGAGCTTGTCGCCCTCGGCGATCTTGCGCTTGGTCGCGACGTAGACGCGGACCAGGTCGTTGACGCCGGGCGGCAGGTCGTCGCCCTCGTCGCGGCTGAAGGTGAGGACGTCGATGACGACCCCGCCCTCGCCGTGCGGCACTTTCAGCGAGGTGTCGCGGACCTCGCGCGCCTTCTCCTTGAAGATCGCGCGGATCAGCTTCTCCTCGGCGGTCAGCTCGGTCTCGCCCTTCGGCGTCACCTTGCCGACCAGCAGGTCGCCGGACACGACCTCGGCGCCGACGCGGACGATGCCGCGCTCGTCGAGGTTGCGCAGGCTCTCCTCGCTGCGGTTCGGGATGTCGCGGGTGATCTCCTCGTCGCCGAGCTTGGTCGTGCGGGCGTCGATCTCGTACTCCTCGATGTGGATCGAGGTGAGTTCGTCTTCCTTGACCAGGCGCTCCGAGAGGATGATCGCGTCCTCGAAGTTGTAGCCCTCCCAGGACATGAAGGCGACCAGGCAGTTCTTGCCCAGGGCGATCTCGCCGCCCCCGCTCGAGGAGCCGTCGGCGAGCACGTCGCCCGCCTTCACCTTCTGGCCGGCCTGGACGATCGGCCGCTGGTGGATCAGCGTCCCCTGGTTGGAGCGCATGAACTTGTTCAGCGGATGGTCGTCCTTGCCTTCCTTGTGGGTGATCTCGATCCGCTCGGCGTCGACGTAGGTGACCTCGCCGTCGTGGCCGGCGATGACGACGTCGCCGGAGTCGATCGCGGCGCGCCGCTCCATCCCGGTGCCGATCAGCGGCGGGTCCGGTTTGAGCAGCGGCACAGCCTGGCGCTGCATGTTCGAGCCCATCAGGGCGCGGTTGGCGTCGTCGTGCTCGAGGAACGGGATCAGCGAGGTGGCCACCGACCAGATCTGCGACGGCGACACGTCCATGTAGTCGACTTCCTTGGGAGTCGCGGTCGCGTACTCCTGCTCACCCGCTCGGACCAACACCTGGGGTCCCTTGAGCTTGCCGGTCTTCTCGTCGACCTCGGAGTTCGCCTGGGCGATGATCTTTTCCTCCTCCTGGGTCGCGTCGAGGCGGACGATCTCGTCGGTGACGACACCGTCGGTGACGACGCGATAGGGGGTGGTGACGAAGCCGTGCTCGGAGATCTCCGCATAGGAGGCGAGCGAGCCGATCAGGCCGATGTTCGGTCCCTCCGGGGTCTCGATCGGGCACATCCGGCCATAGTGGGTCGGGTGCACGTCGCGGACCTCGATCGGGGCCCGCTCACGGGTCAGGCCGCCGGCCCCGAGCGCCGAGAGCCGGCGCCGGTGCGTCAGCCCCGAGAGGCTGTTGGTCTGGTCCATGAACTGGGACAGCTGCGAGGAGCCGAAGAACTCTTTCATCGCCGCCACGACCGGGCGGATGTTGATGATCGTCTGCGGGGTGATCGCGTCGGAGTCTTCCGTCGTCAGTCGCTCGCGGACGACCCGCTCCATACGGTAGAGGCCGATCCGGAACGCCTCCTGGATCAGCTCGCCGACCGTGCGCAGGCGCCGGTTGCCGAAATGCTCGTACTCGTCGAGGTGCTCGTAGACCTGCTCGCGCGGGTAGGTCAGCGCCTCCGCGGCATAGTCTTTGATCGGGTTCTCCTCGTCGACCTCCTCGGGGATGCCGAGCAGCTTCGGCAGGGAGACCAGCTCCTTGACCAGGGCGATGATGTCGTCGTGGGTGAGCACCCGCGTCTCGAGGTCGATGTCGAGATCGAGGCGGGCGTTCAGCTTGTAGCGACCGACCCGGGTCAGGTCGTAGCGCTTCGGGTCGAAGAACAGCTGGTCGAGCAGGCCGCGGGCGGCGTCGACCGACGGCGGCTCGCCGGGGCGCTGTTTTTTGAACAGCTCGACCAGGGCGCCCTCTTCCGTCCTGGTGGCCTCGGAGTCGGCTTCGATCGTGTGCCGGATGTAGATCGAGTTGTCGAAGAGGTCCAGCAGCTTCTGGTCCTCGACGTAGCCCATCGCGCGCAGCAGGACCGTGACCGGAAGTTTCCGCTTGCGGTCGATGCGGACGAAGACTTTGCCTTTTTTGTCGACTTCCAGCTCGAGCCAGGAGCCGCGGGCAGGCATCAGGTTGGCGATGAAGACCTGCTTCTCGGGGTCCTTCGGCGCCATCACGTAGGCGCCGGGCGAGCGGACCAGCTGGGTGACGACGACGCGCTCGGTGCCGTTGATGATGAACGTGCCGCGCTCGGTCATCCACGGGAAGTCCCCCATGAAGACGGCCTGCTCGCGGATCTCACCGGTCTCCTTGTTCTGGAAGGCGACCGTCGCGGTCAGCGGCCGCGAGTAGGTCATGTCCTTCTCGCGGCACTCCTCGATCGAGTGCGGCGGCTCCTCGAACTTGAACTCACCGAAGACGATCTGCAGGTTCCCCGTGTAATCCTCGATCGGGGAGATGTCGTTGATCGTCTCTCGCAGCCCGCCGGTCTCAGGATCGGTCAGTTCCTCGAAGGAACGACGCTGGATATCGATGAGATGGGGGACTTCGAGGGGGTTCTCTAGGCGGGAAAAGCTCCTACGGGTTACTGGGGCAGCGTTGGAACGTGCCAAGTCGGCGACTCCTCGGACGGTCAGAGGGACTGTAAGAAGGGCCCGCGGGCGGGCAGGCGAACTCAGAAAAGCGCGCGACCGGGGAAAATAGCACGCGCTATTCCCCGGCCGCAAACTTGGCTCTGCGACTGGCCTTCAGTCGCAGAGCGCGACAAGGTGGGCTATTTAAGCTCGACCGTCGCGCCGGCCTCCTCGAGTTCGGCCTTCAGTTTCTCGGCCTCGTCGCGCTCGACGCCCTCTTTGACCGGGCCCGGAGCGGCATCGACGACGGCCTTCGCCTCTTTCAGGCCAAGGCCGGTCGCGTTGCGGACGACTTTGATGACCGGGACCTTCTGGCCACCGACCTCGGTGATCACGACATCGACGGTCGAGGACTCTTCGCCCCCACCCTCGGCCTCGCCCCCACCGGCGGCGGCAGCGGCCGGAGCGGCGGCCGCGACGGCGGTCGCGGAGACGCCGAACTCCTCCTCGAGGGCTTTGATCCGCTCGGAGAGCTCGAGGACCGAGATGCTTTTCAGCTCGTCGATCCAGTCAGCAGTTGAAGTTGCCATTCGGTGCTACCCCTCTTCCTCGTTCGAATCTTCTGAAGTCTCTGCAGCGGTGTCCTCGGCCGGCGCCTCCTCGGCCGGCGCCTCCTCCGCGGCGGGTGCATCCTCCGCCTCGGCCTCGGGCTCCTCGGACGAAGTCTCTGCGGCGGGTGCCTCCTCAGGCGCGGCGGCCGGAGCCTCGCCGCTGACCAGGCCCTGCTCGGCGATCTGGCCGAGCTGCGTGGCGAGGCCCTGGATCAGCGCATTCAGGCCGCGGACGATGCCGGTCAGCGGGCTGGCGACGATCCCGGCGAACTGGCCGACCAGGACTTCGCGCGAAGGCAGTTTGGCGATCGATTTGAAGGCCGCCTCGTCGAGCACGGTTTCGGCCATGAAGCCGCCCTTGTAGGCGAGGACCTCGTGCTCTTTGTTGAAGCTGGTGATCGCCTTCGCGGCGGCCGCGGTGTCGCCGCGGACGAAGGTCAACGCGGTCGGCCCGGTGAGCAGCTCGGCGAGCCGCTCCTCCCCCACCTGCGCGGCGGCCAGTTTGGTCAGCCGGTTCTTGACGATCCGGAAGCTCGAGTCCGTCTCGCGCAACTTGCCACGCAGCTCGGCGGCCTGGGGGACGCTGATGCCGCGGTAGTCGACGGCGAAGATCGCTTCGGCGCCCTCGATCTGGGCGGCGATCTCCTGGATGGTTGCTGACTTTTCCTCGCGGTTCATCGTCTCTCCTACACCGGGCTTACAAGCAGCGCCACGCCGGTGGTCTCAGGTGGGCGGCGACGCAGTGTAGAGGAAAGGCGGAACGAGCGTCCGCCCGCGACCTTGCGTCACAAATTCGTCGGAGCCCTCCGGACGACCGTGCACTTAGACCCCCTATAGGGGGCACAACTGCACAGTCGTCAGCCGGCGCGCACGGAAGTGTGACGACGCTCAACCCGGCAACGGCGGCGTGGGGCGGGTGACGCCGGCAGGCGCGGGCGCTACTCGGCCGAGGTATCGGCGGCGCCGACCAGCTCGCGGTCGACCGCTTTGGCGGTGTCGACGCGGATGCCCGGGCCCATCGTGGTGGCGAGGGTCGCCGAGCGGATGTATTTGCCCTTGGCGCCGGAGGGCTTGGCGCGGACGATCTCGTCCATCACGGCGCTGTAGTTGTCGAGCAGCTTGTCGGCGTCGAAGCTGGCCTTGCCGATCGCCATGTGGACGATCGCCTGGCGGTCGGTGCGGTATTCGACTTTGCCGGACTTCGATTCCTGGACTGCTTTCTCGATGTCTTCGGTGACGGTGCCGACTTTGGGGTTCGGCATCTTGCCCTGCGGGCCGAGGATGCGGCCGAGCTGGCCGACCACCGGCATCATGTCCGGGGTCGCGATCGCCACGTCGAAGTCGGTCCAACCGCCCTGGATTTTCTCGGCCAGATCCTGCGCCCCGACGAAGTCGGCGCCCGCCGCCTCGGCATCGCGGGCCTTGGCGCCCTGGGCGAAGACGGCGATCGTCACGTCTTTGCCGAGCCCGTGCGGGAGAGCCAGCGTGCCGCGCAGCTGTTCGTCGGCGTGGCGGACGTTGACGCCGAGCAGCACGTGGAGCTCGACCGTCTCGTCGAATTTGGCGCCGGCGGTCTCCTTGATCAGGGCGATCGCCTCGGCGGGCGGGTAGAGCGTGTCGCGCTGGACCTTCTGGTACTGCATGCGGAAGCGTTTGCCGTGGGCCATCGCGGATCTCCTATTTGACGTCGACGCCCATCGAGCGGGCGGTGCCGGCGATGATCTTCGAGGCGGCGTCGATGTCGTTGGCGTTCAGGTCGGGCATCTTGCGTTCGGCGATCTCGCGGATCTGCTCCGGGGTGATCGTCCCGACTTTGTTGATGTGCGGCTCGCCCGAGCCCTTCGAGATCCGGATCGCCTCCTTGATCAACACCGCGGCGGGCGGCGTCTTGGTGACGAAGGTGAAGGAGCGGTCCTCGTAGACCGTGATTTCGACCGGGATGATCGTGCCGCCTTCGCCCTGCGTCTGGGCGTTGAAGGCTTTGCAGAAGTCCATGATGTTGACGCCGTGCTGGCCCAGCGCGGGGCCGACCGGCGGCGCCGGGTTGGCGTTGCCTGCCTGGATCTGCAACTTGATGACGGTGAGGACTTTTTTGGCCATGGGCGGCTGTGCAGCGTAGCGACTTCGCGCCGGCTAGATCTTCTTGACCTGGTCGTAGCCGACCTCGACGGGGGTCTCCCGCCCGAAGATCGAGACCAGGACTTTGAGTTTGGCGCCGTCCTCGTTGATCTCGGCGATCTCGCCGGAGAAGTCGGAGAGCGGGCCGGAGATGACTTTGACCGATTCCCCGATCGAGAACTGGGCCTGGGTGCGGGGCCGCTCGGCGGTCTCGCGATGCAGGAGCCGGTCGACCTCGGGTTTGGAGAGCGGCACCGGCTTGTTGCGCGAACCGACGAAGCCGGTGACGCCAGGGGTGTTCTTGACCAGCCCCCAGGCGTCGTCGGTCATCTCCATGTTGACGAGGACATAGCCGGGCATGGTCCGTTTCTCGGACTGGACTTTCTGCCCGTCCTTCATCTCGGAGACCTGTTCGGTGGGGACGACGACCTGCCGCACGTTGCGGTTCTGGCTCATCGT
>DATJWW010000038.1:0-6568 GCA_035500835.1 Solirubrobacterales bacterium
GGAAGTTCACACGGAGGTACGGAATACGCCGAGGACGTCACAGGTCCTCATGCATCTCCCCACCGACACAGAGGGCCCTGCCACGACCGTGCACTTGAGCCGCCTATAGGCGGCTCAAGTGCACGGTCGTCGGCGGCCTGACGAGGAAGACGCGAGGAATCGTGGACTTACCTGGGTCTTCGTCACCGATCACGGGCCTTCGTGGAGGAACACGCACCTCCTCCACGCGCCTCTCCCCCCGGAGCTCTCCGATCTCCCACGCCCTCTCCCCGAACCCTCGGCCGTCCCGGCCACGGCCACACCCTGCCGGGGTCGTGGCCGGGACGGCCGCGTCCTTCGCGCTTCGGGCGCCAGCTTCCGAGATCACCTGGCCGTGTGGACTCAGGCCGAGGTCGGGGTCGCGGTCTCGCTGCTCGCGCCGGCCCCACCTGAGCCGTCACCGTCTTCACGTTCGGCCTCGTCCCTCGCCTGGCGGATCAGGCCGCGCCAGTCGGTGGTGCGGAAGACGAGCAGGATCGCGCCGAAGCCGAGCACCACGGACCAGGCCGCCATCGCGATCTGCGTCCCGACCGAGAAGGAGAGGACCGCGGCGCGCGAGGGGCCGGTCAGGGTCGCGACGAGGAGCGCCTGCTGGGCGCCGGCGCCGCCCGGCGTGAAGGGGACGATGTTGGCGATCGCCTGCACGCTCATCACCAGCATCACGTTGCCGATCGATCCTTCCAGCCCGAAGGCCTCGAGCAAGAACCAGAAGGCGGCGAAGCGGAAGAGCCAGCCGACCCCCTGCCAGGCGAAGACTTCGCGCATGTAGTCGCCGGGCCGGGTGAGGATCACCACGCCCTGTTTGACCCGCGCCCAGAAGCGCCGCACACGGCGGGCCAGCAGCCAGGTCCCGACGACGATCGCGAGCAGGACCGCCGCCACCGTGATCGCCAGCGTCTTCGGGTGGTTGGCCCAGAAGGAGACGTCGAAGGCGGGCAGGTTCGGCAGTTGGGGGAGCGGCGGCAGGAGGCCCTGGGTGACCGCGTAGAGCAGCACCAGAATCCCGACCGAGGTGTCGAAGATCGTCTGCACGAGGAACGACGAGGTGACCGCCGGATAGGAAGAACCGGGGATCTGGCGCTTGACCAGGAAGACCTTGGTGACGTCGCCGGCGTGGGCGGGCACCACCGCGTTGATCCCCGCCCCGGCGAGGTAGGCCGCCGCCAGGCGCAGGAAGCCGATCCGCTTGTCCGGATAGGCGGCCCGCAGCACGTTGCGCCAGGCCCAGGCCCGCGCCAGCTGCATCGCGAGCAGGCAGAGCAGCGCCAGGCCGAACTGCCCCCAGTGCACCTCGGAGAGGTGGCGGAAGAATTCCGTCGCCGCGTCGAAGAAGTGTTCGAGGCTCGAAGCGAGGTCCGCGATCGGCGGCTTGACGAGGAAAACCGGCATCGCAGCTAGACTAGCCCCGCTCGTGCCGGACACCGACACGCACATCCTGCCGCCCCAGTTGCCGCCAGATCCCGCCGACGAGGCGATGTGCGGGCGCGCCCGTGAGCGCTACAGCGCCGACCGCAAGAGCGCCCACCGCCGCCGCCGCAAGGCGCATGCGGCGATGCCGAACCTGATCATCATCGGTGGCCTCAAGTGCGGCACGACGAGCATCCACCACTACCTCGGCCTCCATCCCGAGATCCAGATGTCGAAGCCGAAGGAGCTCAACTTCTTCGTCACCGAGCTGAACTGGGACCTCGGCCTCGACTGGTACGCAAGCCGCTTCGACGGCCGCTTCAAGGTGCGCGGCGAGTCCTCCCCGCACTACACCAACCTGCCCCGCTACGAGGGCGTCGCCGAGCGCATCCGCACCCACTGCCCGGACGCCAGGCTCCTCTACATGGTGCGCGACCCGATCAAGCGCATCCTCAGCCACTGGGTCCACGCCACCGGCGCCGGCTACGAGACCCGCGACATGGTCGAGGTCCTCTCCGGCCCCGACACCCAGTACGTCAACCGCTCGCGCTTCTGGATGCAGCTGCAGCCTTATCTGGAGCGCTTCGATCGCGACCAGATCGAGATCATCACCCAGGAGGAGCTGCAGTCGGACCGTGAGGGGACGATGCGCAAGGCCTTCGCCTTCGCCGGCGTCGACGAGACCTTCACCTCCGAGCAGTTCGACCGCGAGTGGGAGAAGTCGGCGGCGAAGTCCGGCGACAAATACCAGTTCATGGAGAAGCTGATCAAGCTGCCGGGCTTCCGCTCCTTCGACCGCAACTTCGACCGCCTGCCGGAGCGCATGCGCTGGCTGGTCGAGAAGGTCGTCCACGATCCCGAGAAGCCCTCGGCGCCGAAGCCGGTCCTCCCCGACGACCTCCTCGCCGACCTGCGTGGCCGCTTCGCGGAGGAAGTCCCCCAGCTGGAGAAGTTCGCCGGCCGCGACTTCGCCGGCTGGAACGACTACTCCTGAGCGACCACCGAGAGGGCGTTCATCGCCGTCGCCACGACCCGCTCGCGCGGCACCTCGGGGTGATCGACCCACCAGAGCGCCAGCCCCTGGAGGATGCCGCGGAGGACCACCCAGGCCATTTCGATCCCCTGCTCGTCGAGCGACCCCGCCAGGTTCCGCGCCCCCGGCTGGGCGGCGAAGAGCGGCATCACGGCGGCGGCGCTCCGTCCCGCGACCTCGGCGTGCACCGCTTCGGCCGCCGCGTCCCCGCCGCCCTCGCGAAAGAGCATCCGGGCGGCGGCCGGGTGGTCCTCGATATAGGCGAACCATGCGTCGATGGCGCCGGCGGCGCGCTCGGCCACCGGCCCCTCCGCCCCGAGGCCCTGCCGCCACACCTCGCGCAGGTCGGCGAAGCGACGCTCCAGCAGGCCGCGGTAGAGGTCCAGCTTGGAATCGAAGTGGTCGTAGACCACCGGCGGGGTCACCCCGGAGCGACGGGCGATCTCCTCGATCGAGGCGCCCTTGTAGCCGCGCGCGGCGAAGAGCTCGGTCGCGGTCGCCTCGATCAGCTCGCGGCGCTCGGCCGCCGGCAGTCGTGACCGCCGCGCGACGCGCGCACTCCCATCCGTTCTCACTCCGTTTGACAACCTAATAGTCCCTAGGTAACTTCCCGGCCAATTTCCTAATCATCACTAGGTTAGTCGCGACCACCGACAGGAGGGCAGGATGATCGTCACGGTCGACATCGCCACGCTGGGGACGAGGCAGGGTCTGGCGGTGCTGGCGCGACCACCGCGGAGCGAGCGGGTGCCGGGACTGCATCACGCGGAGACGGTCTTCACCGCGCCGATCTCGCCGCGCCCGCTGCCGCTGCCGAATCTCGCCACCGTCGGCCTGATCGCAGCCTGGGAGGACGACGCCGCCCGCGATCGCTTCGAGTCCTCCCATCCGTTGGCCGAGCATTTGGCCGGCGGCTGGCGGGTCCGCCTCGAGCCGCTGCGGATCTCCGGCGCCTGGCCCGAGGTCCCCGACCTGCTCGACGCCACCCGCCCGGTCGACGACGCCGAGCCGGTGGTGGTGCTGACGATCGGCCGCACCAAACCGTGGCGGCTGCCCCCCTTCCTGCGCGCCGCCGCCGCTGCCGAAGCCGACGCCCTTGTCGCCCCCGGCCTCCTCGCCAAGACCGGCTTCGGGCGGCTGCCGCGGCTGGTCTCGACCTTCACCGTCTGGCGCAGCGCCGGCGAGATGCGCGACTTCTCCTACCGCGCCGACGGCGCCCATCAGGCCGCGGTCGACGCCGACCGCGCGCATCCGTTCCACTTCAGCTCCGCCTTCATCCGCTTCCGGCCCTACGCCTCGGCGGGAAGCTGGGGCGGCGGCGATCCGCTCGCCGAGGCACTCGCCGCCACGGCCTGATCCGGCCGCGCATAGGGTTCAGGGGGTGGAGCGCCTCCTCCCCGATCCCGGCCCGACCTCGGTGGACGAGCAGCTGGCGGAGTATCGCCCCTGGGAGGACCCGCCCGCCGACCGTCCCCACCTGGCGCTGAACTTCGCCACCGCCCTCGACGGCCGCGCCGCGATCGACGGCCGCTCCGGCCAGATCGGCTCCGACACCGACACGGCGATGCTGCTCGGCCTGCGGCAGCGCTTCGACGCGGTGATGATCGGCGCCGGGACGATCCGGGCCGAGCGCTACGGCCGGCTCGTCTCCGACCCGGCGCGGCGCGAGGGCCGCGAACGCGATGGCCTGCCGGGTGACCCGTTGATGGTGATCATCGGCGGCCTCGACCTGCCCTGGGACGCCCCCCTCTTCACCGACGGTGGCGGCCGGGTGCTGCTCTTCACCGGCGAGGAGGGCGAGCCGCCCGAGACCGCGACCCCGGTCGAGGTCGTGCGCGAAGCCGGCGGCGAGGTCGACCTCGCCAGGGCGCTCACGATGCTGCGCACCGAGCGCGGGGTCCGCGCCGTGCTCTGCGAGGGCGGGCCGCGCCTCCACTCCCAACTGCAGGCGGCGCGCCTCGCCGACGAGCTTTTCCTCACGATCGCGCCGAAACTGGTCGGTACCGGCCCGGCGATCCTCGAAGGCGCCCTCCCCGAGGTCGCCGAGCTAGACCTCCGCTGGCTCCTCCGCGAGGGCTCCGAGCTCTTCGCCCGCTACCGCCGCAGATGATCTAGCGTTCAGTCGATGGACTTCGAACCCACGCCCGAGGTGAATTCGCTGCGCGAGCGCGTCCTCGACTTCATGGACGCCGAGGTCTACCCGGCCGAGCGCGAGCTGACCGAGGCGCTCGACGCGGAGGTCGGGCCCGGGGTCCCCTACCCCGCCAACCTCACCGCGGTCCGCGCCCGCGCCCGCGAGGCCGGCCTCTGGAACCTCTTCATGCCCGACGAGCGCTTCGGCCCCGGTCTGAAGAACTGGGAATACGGCCTGCTCTGCGAGGAGATGGGACGCAGCCCGATCGCCGCCCCGATGGCCTTCAACTGCTCCGCCCCCGATACCGGCAACATGGAGATCCTCGCCGAGCACGGTACCCCCGAGCAGTATGAGCGCTGGCTCGAGCCGCTGCTCGAGGGCAGCATCCGCTCCTGCTTCTCGATGACCGAGCCCGAGGTCTCCGGCTCCGACCCGACCCTGCTGCGCGGCCGCGCCGTCCTCGACGGCGACGAGTGGGTGATCGACGCGCACAAGTGGTTCACGAGCGGCGCGGTCGGCGCCGACCTGGCGATCGCGATGGTCGTCACCGACCCCGAGGCGCCCCCCTACGCGCGCGCCTCGATGATCTGCGTGCCGACCGACGCGCCCGGCTTCGAGATCGAACGGCCGCTCCCGGTGATGGGCCACAGCGCGGGCCCGGGCCATTGCGAAGTCCGCTACACCGAATGCCGCGTGCCGAAGGAGAACCTGCTCGGCGAGCGCGGTGCCGGGTTCGCGATCGCCCAGGACCGCCTCGGCCCCGGCCGCATCCATCACTGCATGCGGGCGATCGGCACCGCCGAGCGGGCCCACGAGATGATGTGCCGCCGCGCCAACGAACGCGAGGCGTTCGGCGGCCCACTGTCCGAGAAGCAGTTCGTCCAGGAGTCGATCGCCACCAGCCGGATGGAAATCGACCAGGCCCGCCTGCTCACCCTCTACGCCGCCTGGAAGATGGACACCGACGGCAAGCGCGCCGCCCGCCAGTCGATCTCGGCGATCAAGATCGTCGCCGCCAACATGGTGATGAACGTCCTCGACCGGGCGATCCAGATCCACGGCAGCCTCGGCATGACCGACGACACCCCGCTCGCCCCGATGTGGCGCTTCAGCCGCATGCTGCGCCTCGCCGACGGCCCCGACGAGGTCCACAAGATGGTCCTCGCCCGCCGCGAGCTGAACCGCTGGTCGAAACGCGCCGAGGCGGAAGCGGGCGGCGAGCCGCTGGAACCCCGGCACGCCGCCCGCATGGTCTAGGGCATCTGGATCAGCTTCCGGCCCGGAAGGCGATGCCTTCCAGGTCACCGTTTTTTCCTCGATACCGAGGATCTTGCCGCCCCGGCGCTGTCAGGAGAAAGGGCGCGCTGTCAGGCGCACTCGGCGTATCGCCGGTGGCTGCGACCCGCCCCCGACGGGGGCGGGTCGCGACGACACGGACGAGGACTCAGCTGCCCGCCTGGAAGGTGATGCCTTCGAGCAGGACCGCTTTTTTTTCGGCTCCGATGACCTTGCCGCTGAGGTCGAAGCCCCCCGAGAAGACGTTCGTGCCGGCGATGAGCAGGATGTCTTCATGTGCCGGTTCCCACTCGAGGAGGTTGTTCGAGGCAGGCCGGAAACCGGCGGGCAGAGTGAAGACCGCGGGGAGGGTTCCGGTCCCCACCTCGGCATAGCCGGTCAGGTGGACGACGCCTTCCTTGTCTTTGTAGAAGCCGGCCGGCGGCAACCTGATGCCGGGAACCGGTTCCGGCACGTTCGCGGAGCCGTTTTCGAATGGCGGGTTGCCCGCGGTACCGACCAGGTGGATCGCTTCGTGGGGCGTCAGCGAACTGGCCACCGACGCGTTGGTCGCGTTGGTCGCGCTCGGCACATTGCCCAGGGTGGCCGAGTTGATCTGGGTCCCGGTCAGCGAGCCTTTCTTCACCTTGGCGCCGGTGATCGCTTCCTTCTTGATTTTC
>DATJWW010000039.1:0-5900 GCA_035500835.1 Solirubrobacterales bacterium
GGGGACCTCTATGTCGGAGGGGAGATGCATGAGGACCTGTGACGTCCTCGGCGTCTTCCGTACCTCCGTGTGAACTTCCCTGCGGACCCCTCACGTCCCGGGCGTCTCGTGGCGGCCACACCCTGCCGGGGTCGCCACGAGACGCCCGGGACGCACCTCGGACGGCCGCATCCCGCGGAGGCGAGCCAGCTGTTCCTTATGCGCCTAATAGGCGCATAAGGAACAGCTGGCGGGTGGTCCCTGGGTCAGGCGGGTTTTGGCGACTCCTCCATCGGCGATGGAGGCTGATCCGGTTCGTCGGGCTCCTCCGATTCCCAGCGTTCGATGATCGGCAGGCGCCAGACCAGGGCGGCGATCGTCAGGCCGATCGCGGCGGAGAGCAGGGCGAGGAACCATTGGGTCGCGTCGAGGATCTCGAGTTCGAAGAATTCGCGCACCGGGGCGGCGGCCAGCATCAGCGCGTAGAGCGCGCCGAGGCCGGCGACCATCGCCAGCATGTAGCTCTGGATCGCGATGTGCTCGCGCCCCGGGCCGCGCTCCAGCAGCAGGACGAAGGCGAGGCCGAGGACGATCAGCGTGGTCGTCGCGGCAGTCCGCCCGGCGGCGAGCCCGCCGCCCGCGACCGTGCTGACCAGCACGCAGGAGATGATCGAGCCGATCCCGGTCGCCACCCCGGCGGGGATCGCGAAGGCAGCGAGGGCGCGGATCAGCCGGCCGCGGTAGAGCGGCCCGTCGGACGGCGCCAGGGCGAGCACGAAGGAGGGGATGCCGATCGTCAGGAAGGCGGCCATCGTCAGGTGGCGGGGGAGGAAGGGGAAGGCGAAGCCAGGCACAGCGACGAGCACGATCAGGGTCGCCGCGTAGACGGTCTTGGTCAGGTAGAGGCGGCCGAGGCGGTGGATGTTGCGGGCGATGCGCCGGCCCTCGCCGACCGCCTCGGGCAGCCGCGAGAAGCGGTCTTGCAGCAGGACGACGTCGGCGACCCCCTTGGTCACCTGCGTCCCCGAGCCCATCGCCACCGCCATCCGCGCCCGCTTCAGCGCCGGCACGTCGTTGACCCCGTCGCCGATCATCGCCACGTAGCGCCCGGCCGCGACCAGGGCGTCGACCAATGATTTCTTCTGCTCCGGCTTGATCCGGCAGAAGATCGTGTTGGCGAGGACGACTTCCTGCAGCGCCTCGGGGTCGTCGGGGAGGTCGGGACCCTCGACCACGCCCGCGTCGCGCGGCACCCCGACCGCGTAGGCGACCGCGGTGACCGTCGCCGCAGCGTCGCCGGAGATCAGCTTCAGGTCGACTTCCTGCTCGCGCATGAAGGCGATCGTCTCGGCGGCGTCCTCGCGCAGCGTCTCCTCCATCACCACCAGGGCGATCGCGGTGAGCCGCGGCGCCGGCGAGGTCGCGGGATCGGCCGGGAGGGCCTCGCCGCTCCGTCCGAAGGCGACGACGCGGCGGCCCGCCGCGGTCTCGGTAGCGAGCTTCGCTGCCATCCCCGGCACCAGCACCAGCGCCCCCGCCGCCTCGAGCACGTCGGGGGCGCCGAGCACGAAGGTGCCGCCGCCCGCCCCGTCCCCGGCCAGCGAGAGCCCCGACCACTTGTACTCGGAGGAGAAGGGGACCTCGGCGCGGACCTGGCCCGCCTCGCCGGGATAGCGGTCGGCGATCGTCTCCAGGGTCTTGTTGCGATCCCCGGCGCTCGCCGCGAACCGTCCCAGCACCGCGGCCCCGACCGCCGGGTCGATCCCCTCCGCGAACTCGACCCCCGTCAGGCGCAGCTCGCCCTCGGTCAAGGTCCCCGTCTTGTCGACGCAGATCGTGTCGACCGAGGCGAGGCTCTCGGTCGCGCTCATCTGCTGGATCAGGGTGTCGCGCCGCGCCAGCCGCACCGCGGCGACCGCGAAGGTGACGCTCATCAGCAGCACCAGCCCCTCGGGGATCAGCGTCACCAGCCCGGCCGTCGCCGTCTGGGCGGCGCTCTGCAGGCCGACGCTGCGGATCTTCAGGCTGGCGAGGAGGAGCAGCGCCAGCGGGATCATCAGGTAGGTGGAGACGACGATCACCCGGTTCACCTCCTCCTGCAGCGGCGAGAGCGGGTGGCGGAAGGCTCGCGCCTCGCCCGCCAGCCGGCCCGCGTAGCTGTCCTCGCGGACCGCGTCGAGCTCGTAGGTGGCCGAGCCGGAGACGACGAAGGAGCCCGACAGCACCTCGTCACCGCGCCCCTTGCGGATGCCGTCGGCCTCGCCGGTCAGCATCGACTCGTCGACGGTCAGGCCGCGGCCACTCACCACGCGGCCGTCGGCGACCAGCTGGTCGCCCGGGCCGAGCTCGACCAGGTCGCCGGGGACCACCTCGTCGGCCAGCAGCTCGACCGGCTCGCCGTCCCTGATCACCCGCGCCCGCGGCGCGACCAGCACCGCGACCTCGTCGAGGGTCCTCTTCGCGTTCAGCTCCTGGCGGATGCCGATGTAGGAGTTGATCACCGCGACCAGCCCGAAGAGCGAGTCGGCGTAGAGGCCGAGGCCGATGTCGAGCACGAAGAAGACCGCGATGATCGCGTTGAAGAGGGTGAAGATGTTGCCCGCGACGATGCTGCCGGTGGAGCGCGAGGAGGTCTCCGGCGGCGGTCCCAGCTTGCGCAGGCGGGCCGCCGCCTCCTTGCTCGAGAGACCGGCCTCGGGGGTTGCCTGACGCGCGGACACCCCGACATTCAATAGGGTGCAGGTCGGATGGGGCTGAAGCTGGGAGTGAACCTCGGCTACTGGGGGATCGGGCCTGCGGGAGAGGAGGCCCTCGAGGTCGTGCTCGCGGCCGAGCGGCTCGGCTACGAGTCGACCTGGGTCGCCGAGTCCTACGGCTCCGACGTGGTCTCGGTCCTCGCCTGGCTGGCGGGTCAGACGAAGACGATCAACCTCGGCGCGGCGATCATGCAGGTGCCCGCCCGGCCGCCCGCGGCGGCGGCGATGGCGGGGGCGACGATCGACAAACTCTCCGGCGGGCGCTTTCTCTTCGGCTTCGGGCCGTCCGGCCCGCAGGTCTCCGAAGGCTGGTACGGGGTGCCCTACGCGAAGCCCTGGGGACGGACCCGCGAGTACATCGAGGTGGTCCGCGAGATCATCGCCCGCGAGGGCCCGGTCGACCACCACGGTGCCCACTACGACCTGCCGCTGCCCGGCGGCGAGGGCAAGGCGCTGAAGCTCAACTTCCACCCGCTGCGCAACCAGATCCCGGTCTTCGTCGGCGCGATCGGCCGCAAATCGGTGGAGATGGCGGCCGAGGTCGCCGACGGCTGGATCCCGATCTTCTTCTCGGTCGACGCCTTCGAGGCGACCTGGGGGGAGCACCTCGAGGCGGGCTTCGCCAAAGGCGGGCGGACCCGCGCCGACCTCGAGGTCAGCCCCTCGCTGTCGGTCGCGATCGACGGCGACCTGGAGGCGGCGAAGAACATGGTCAAGGCCGGGCTGGTGCTCTACCTCGGTGGCATGGGCTCGCGCTCCACGAACTTCTATGTCGACCTCGCCCATCGCTTCGGCTTCGGCGAGGTCGCCGACGAGATCCAACGCCGCTACCAGGAGGGCGACAAAGGCGGCGCCTTCGAGGCGATGCCCGACGAGATCGTCGAGGCGACCTCGCTGGTCGGCACCGAGGCCGAGGTCGCCGCCCGGGTCGAGCGCTTCGCCGCCGCCGGCGTCGACCGGCTGATCGTCTCGCCCGTCCACGTCGACCGCGACGAGCAGCGTCACACGCTTGAGCGATTGGCGGGTATGGTGGGACCCGATGCAGGGTCGTCGTCTCCGTCCTAGGCTGACCTACGCCAACGTGATGTCCACGGTGGCGGTGTTCTTGGCGCTGACCGGCGGGGCGACCGCGATCGCGATGTCCTTGCCGAAGAACTCGGTGGGGTCGAAGCAGATCAAGAAGGGCGCGGTGACGGAAGCGAAAATCGCGAAGGAAGCCGTCACCGGGCCGAAAGTGAAGATCTCGACCTTCCCCAAGGTCCCCTCGGCCGCCCACGCGGACACGGCCGGGACCGCCACCAGCGCCACCACCGCCGGGCACGCCGATTCGGCGGCGAGCGCCGACTCCGCGACCACCGCCGGCTCGGCCAACGCGCTTGGCGGGACCCCCGCGAGCGCCTTCCCCAAGGAGCAGACCGTCTCCAGCGAATTCTTCACCGAAACTCTCACCATCTCGGTCTCGGGATTCGGAAGCTTCGGCCTCCGCTGTCACCAGAACAACGTCGGCAACAACGGCGACGACACGCTCGGCTTCATCGACTCGCCGGCGGGTATCAACAGCGCTCTGCAGGGAGGGCTGCTGTCGATCCAGACCTCGCCGGTCGCGACGCCGGAACTGTTCACCTTCTCGGGCGCGGTCGAAGGCGGCGGCGAATACGTCCCCCAGAACCGCATCATCCATGTGCAGTACGAAGTGACCGTCGTCGGCACCAACAAGACGATGGTGATCGAGGCCGGTGGCTACGACAACTCGAGCAATCCGGGCTGCGCCGCCCAGATCCACGCATTCACGACCAGCTGACCCGCCGGACCCTGGCACCGTCTGGTGTCGTCTGATCGCGCCTTCGCGGCAGATCACATAAGGTTCCCCGCCGCTGTGAAGATCGGAGTGCCAAAGGAGACCGCCGAGGGGGAGCGCCGGGTCGCGCTCGTCCCTGACGTCGTCCGCTCGTTGAAGAAGAACGAGAAGGTCGATGTGCTGATCGAGTCCGGGGCCGGCGAGGCCGCCGGGCACCCGGACGCGCAGTACACCGAGGCGGGTGCCGAGATCGCCGCCGCCGACGCGATCTGGAAGGCCGACGCCGTCCTCCGGGTCGGCGCGCCGGATGCCGCGGAGATCGGCCGGCTCGGCTCCTCACAGGTCTTCATCTCCCACCTCAACCCCTGGGTCGACGCCGACACCAACAAGGCCCTCGCCGGCTCCGGCGTGACCGCCTTCGCGATGGAGGCGATCCCGCGGACCACCCGCGCCCAGGCGATGGACGCGCTCTCCTCGCAGGCCGCTGCCGCCGGGTACGCGGCGATGTTGATCGCGGCGCGTGAGTCGGGCCGCTTCTTCGGGATGATGACCACCGCCGCCGGCACGGTGCCGCCGGCCAAAGTCCTCGTGCTCGGCGCCGGCGTCGCCGGCCTGCAGGCGGTCGCCACCGGCAAGCGCCTCGGCGCGATCGTCACCGGCTTCGACATCCGCCGCGCCGCCTGGGAGCAGATCGCCTCGCTCGGCGGGCGCCCGCTCGAACTCGACTTCATCCCCGACGCGGAGGGCGAGGGCGGCTACGCGCGCCCGCTCACCGACGAGGAGAACGCGCAGGTGCGCGACGCGCTCGGCGAGAACGCCGCCAAACAGGACGTGATCGTCACCACCGCCGCGATCCCCGGCCGCCCGGCGCCGAAGCTGATCACCGCCGACGCGGTGCGCGGCATGCAGCCGGGATCGGTGATCGTCGACCTCGCCGCCGAGACCGGCGGCAACTGCGAGCTGACCAAACCAGGGGAGACGGTGGTCGAGAACGGCGTCAAGGTGATCGGCCCGCGCAACCTGCCGAGCCTGATGCCGGTGCCGGCCTCGCAGCTCTACGCCAAGAACCTGGAGAACCTGCTCGGCCTGATGATCACCGAGGAGGGGACGCTGAACGTCGACCTCTCCGACGACATCCTCGCCGCCGCGCTGATCACCAAAGATGGCAAGGTCGTCAACGAGCGCGCCGCAGGGAGGGACGACGCATGAGCGTCATGACCGAGGTCACGATCTTCGTCCTCGCCGTCTTCGTCGGCTTCGAGGTGATCTCCAAGGTGCCGACGACGCTGCACACGCCGCTGATGTCGCAGACCAACGCGATCCACGGCATCGTCATGCTCGGCGGCCTGATCGTCCTCGGCTACGCG
>DATJWW010000040.1:0-21894 GCA_035500835.1 Solirubrobacterales bacterium
GCCGGCGCCGTAGGTGGTGCAGCCGGTGGCCGCGGCGACGCCCGCGGTGATCACGCAGTGCAGCGGTTCGCCCGGGCCGCCGCCGGTGACTTCGCCCGAGCCGGTGCCGGCGCCTTCGATCGTGATCGTGCCGTGGGCAAACGCCTGCGCCGAGATGGCGAAGAGGAAGATAAGAGCGATCGCCGTCGTGAGCAGGGCGAGACGGATCAAATGGCCCGAGGGCGCACCATTCCCTTCGGCTTCGAGCGAGGCGGTGGCACGACGTCCGGAGACGGAACCGAGGAACCCGGAACCGCCGCGCTCAGCGGGGGACGAGTGCTTCGCCTGTTTGCTCAACTGCTTCTCCTCCTAGGAATCGATGTGGCGGCGGATGCCGCGCACGCGGGTTGACACTTGGTGGTGAAAGCGGGAATGAAGCCGGGCGCGGTCATGACTTGAGCGGCCTCGGTTCAATGCCGGCGACCTTCCATTCGCCGCCTTCGAGCCAGACCGGAGTAGCCAATTGGGCGCCGCCGGGCAGCGCGTAGATCGCATAGCCGCGGTCACCTTCGACGCGGACCGCGGTGACGTCAGCATTTCCCAGCTCGGATCGTTCGGAGGGCGAGAGTTCTTCGGTGACGGTGGCGAGGAGACCGGCGCAGCCCCTACCCTTGATCTGGACGGTGGCCGCAGCGATATGACTGAGCTCGGCGCGCTTCTGCCGCGGCAGATAGGAGCAGGCCTCGACCCAATCGGCTGCGGCCTGAGCCGAGAGGTAGCGAGCGAGGGAAGCTTCGACCTGTTCGATCTGGGCTGCGATTGCTTCGTGGCCGAAGTGGCGAATGCGGACAGCTGCTTCCTTCTCTGCCTTTGCCACGACCTTTGCCTTTGCTTCCTTGCCCTGGGAGGAGGTGGTGGTCGAGGTTGAGGAGCTGTCGGAGCCCCCGCAGGCAGATAAAACGAGAGAGAGCAAAGCTCCCAGCGCGAGCAGGGCCGAGAAGACTGAGTGCCGACGGTCGCAGAAGACCGGCAGTCCCCATTCGTCACCCGAGGCGGCGCAGCCGTCCCGTAGACCTCTGTCCCCTGCCTTGCCAGTACCCCTCACAAGACTCCCTTTTTGGTGGGCCTTCCCGTGGCCCGCCTCCCCGTTTCCCAGCCAATGCGAATAAAGCCCTCAGTGACGACAGGCCCTTTCCCAATTCGCGCTGGCAGCGTACACCCTGACTTGCGGAAACGCAAGACATCTCTGTCTGACCCACTCGCCGCCCCCTCATCCCGCTGCCCTGCAGCTGCGGTCGAGAGCTGCGGTCAAGGTCCTGCCGCCGGCAAAGGAGAGCCGCACCCGCGCGATCGTGAACACCGCGCCCGGGAAGCCGGCCGGTGCCGGGCAGCTGGCGGCGAGGTAGCTGCGACGCGAGCCGCGGAAGCGGAAGCTGCGGCCGAGGTCGAGCGAGAGCCGGGTGATCGCGGCCGAGCCGGCGAGCCGTGGCGGCTTGGCCCGCAGAAGGACACCGAAGGCGCCATGGCCGGCGTGGCCGATTTCGAACGGCAACGTGTAGGAGGTGGGGACCGGATCGGTGCCGTAGACGTGGGCGAGGATCGCGGGGTGCCCGTGCAGTCTGCCGTTGAAGGCGTAGAGCTTGCCCGCCTGCGGGAAGGGGCTCTGGCGGGAGAGGCCGACGTCGGCGGCGAAGTGTCCTTCGCCGATCAGCGAACGGCGGCAGGAGGCCAGCGCGGCTTCGGTGGTCGCCGGTTCGATCTCGCTCAGCGGGCAGACCGGCAGGCCGACGGGGTCGAGGCGGCCCTCGCGGTTGATCGCGATCTCGATGCGGCGTAGCTGCGGCACGGTGCCGCCTTCGGCGGCCGAGAGCCTCATCCCGACCGCGAGGCGGATCGGTGCGAGACCTTCGCGGGGCAACCGGCGCGGCGCGAAGGAGGCGCTGAGCGCGGCACGGACGCCGCCGCTCTGGACCACCTGGGAGGCGTGGGCGACCGGGTCGCCGGACGTAGACACGCGCGGGGTGACCGAGGGCATGGGCGAGGGCGACGCAGGATCGTCGCCCGCCGCCTCCTCGTCCGCGAACGCCGAGAAGCCTGCCGCCACATAGGGCCCGAACTCGTAGAGGTTGGCGCCCGCGCCGTTCCCGCTCGTCACGTAGACGTCTTCGCCCGAGACGGCGATCCCGGACGGTTCGGCGTCGATCACCCGTGCGCCGAGGCCACCTAGGTAGGCGCCGGCGGAGCTGAACTCGTCGATCGCCGCTTCGGGATGTTCCCAGCCAGGTTGGAGGTCATCGAGTACGAGCAGGTGCCCTTCGGCGGGATCGACGGCGAGCGAGGAGTCGATGAGTGAGGTGAAGCCCCCCGGCGGGGCCAGTTCGGCGACCGGCGTCGCGGGGTCGCCGGCCGGTTCGAAGACCTTCACCGTGCCGCTCGCCGCGTCGGCGACATACACGCGCCCTCCATGGACCGCCACTCCGTAGGCGTCGCCGAGCGCCCCGGCGCCGATCACTTCGACCGGCGCCCCGGACGGCTGATAGACGGCGACGTAGGTGCGGTCGTCGGCGTAGACGTCGCCGCTCACCGGGTCGACAGCCACCCCGGTCGAGTGCGCGGTGTCGAACGTCGCTTCGGACGGCAGCAGGCGGAGCACGCCACGATGCCAGTAGTTGGCGTAGAGCGCCCCACCTGGGCCGGTGGCGAGGCCGCAGGGACCATCGAGGGGTTCGGCCGGGGCGATCTGGGAGAGATAGGAGCCGGCGGAGAAGGCGTCGACGACCCGGTGGTAGTAGTCGGAGACGTAGACCGTCCCGCCTGCGACCGCCACCCCACAGGCGCCTTCGATCGTGCCGATCGGCGGCGGGATCGGTGGGTGAGCTTCGGGGCTCATGTGCAGCGCCTGGGTCGTGATCAGCGTCCGCTGCGCCGCCGCGGGCACCGCGAGTGCAGCCGCGGCGGTCAGCGCGCAGAGGACCGAGATGACGAGTCGCCTCATCGATGCCTCCTGTCTTGGTGACGGTCATGGCGGTGGCGCCTGGGCTTGCGGCAGACGGCGCTCACCGGGGGACGCCAGAGCACGCCACGGGCGGCATGACCGACGAGACGCGCCTGGGCGGCGCCGAAGGCACAGCGTCTGGCGGCGCTCTGCAGCAGGCCGCGCTTCCCTCCCCAGAGGGTCATCACGAAGCGGCTCACCGGCGCGTCGGGCAGGCCGGAGAAGCTGCCACGCAGGCCGCCCTTATAAGAGTCGATGCGGCCGACCAGGTCGACCTTGATGCCGATCCCGCCACCGCGCAGGGCGACGACCAGGTCGGGCAGCTTGTGCTGGGAGGCGCGCAGGTAGACACCGCCTTCCAGCGGCTGGGACAGCAGCGGGGTGAAGGCGCGGGCATGGCCGTAGAGCGAGCCGGCGGGACAGGCTTCGCGTTCGAACTCGGGGACGGTGCAGACCTTCCGGATGTGGCGCTGGGCGAGAAAGAGCGATGGCGGCAGCGCCACCTGGGCGGAGGCGACGTCGGCGTCGCCGGCGCGTGGTCGCACCTCGACGCGGAGCGCCGGGTAGGCACCATGCGAGGCGTCCCCGCGCAGGCGCAGCGAGAGCGCGGGCCGGAAGCCGAGCCCGGCGCAGTCGAAGGCCTGGAAGGGAGCACTCGCCGTCGCGGTCATGCCTCCGAAATCGCCGAAGTCGATGGCGGAGCCGGTCAAGGTGGAGGCGAGCGAGAAGCGTTCGCAGCTGGTCGGGTTGAGCATCGTTTCGGGGCGATCGATGTAGACGCGGATGTCGCGCAGGTGGATCGGGATGCCGTCGAGTATGTGAGGGATCGGATCGCTCCCGGCCGAGTCGACCTGGACCTGGGCGCTCCGAGGATCGACGCGGATCGCCGAGCGCACGATCACGGTGCCGAGGTCGAAGGGCCCGACCAAGGCCGAGTCGATCGCCACCACGGAGAGGTCGGAGCCGTGGTAGGGCCCGGCGAGATAGAGCCCGCCGGGTGCGTAGGTCGGCACGGCGCCGACCCCGTAGCCGGAGATCGTGTGGCCGATCCTCGAGGCCGCCGGGCAGTCGGGATGTTCCAGCTCCTCGATGCCGCTGCGCAGGGAGGCAGCCGCGATCGCGGCGTCGGAGCAGAGGGGGATCCCGGCGATCTTGCCGAGCAGGCCCGGGGGCAAGGTCGCCGAGTAGGAGGTGATCTCCTGTTCGGCGTCGGTCCGGGTCAGGTGCAGGTAGAAGGACGAGTAGGCGCCGGCCTGCGCGCTCACCATCCCGCCGCTCGCATGCGGGGCGAAAGGAACGATGGCGCCCGGGCAGGCGCTCCCTTCCGGCCCGGCGGCGATCGTGAAACGCGAATCCGTGTGGTTGACCAGGGCCGGGTCGCGCCACGGCGCCAGGTCGATCCCGGTCGAGTAGGAGCCGCAGCCGGCGGGGGTCGCCAGCGGGCTGCGCTGGCCTTCCCGGAAGTTGATCTGCAGGGAGGTGTAGGGGAGTTGGGGGAGGCGGTCGAAGCGGGCGGTCAGCCGGCCGTCGGCCGGGTCGGCTTCGAGATGTCCGGCGACCTTGACGAGGATGCCGCGCTCGGGGTCCTTGGCGACCAGATAGACGGCCAGCAGGGAACCAAAGGGATTTTCGTGGGGAGCGGCGAGGAAGAGGGCGCCTTCCACCGTTTCGGAGAAGAGCGGGCTCTGCACGGTGAAGTCACCGATCTTCGAGGCGTTGGGACACCCGGCTCCGGGTGGCGAGGAGGCGGTTTCGGCCGCGTACTGCGCGGGCGTGCAGACACCGAGGCCGGAGCCGACGGAGGGATTGATGGTTATCCCGGGCGCCAGCGCGACGACGGCCGAGCGCGGTGGCGAGGGAACACGCCCCGCCGGGTCCGTGAGGCCCGCCTGGTCGGTTTCGAGGCTGAAGTGGAAGCCGCTCGGCGAGGAGGAGCGAAGGTTGGTGAGGATCGCTTCGGCGTGAGGGTGGAAGAGCAGTTCGCGACAGCTTTCGGCTGCCATGCCGGGAGCGGCGGCGGGGCGGCTCACCGTCTGCCCTGGCGCCTCCCAGGAATCGGCCACGGCGGTGAATTCGAGCGGGCTTTCGCAGTTGGTCGGCAAGGTCAGGTACGCGTAGGGAGGATGGCCGCTCGAGGCCGCGCATTTGGCCCAGCCGAAGGCCGGTTCGGCCTCGTTCAGGCACTCGCCACGCCGGGAGTTGTGGAGGATCGACCAAGGCGTGCCCCAGATCGTCACCGTCAGCGAGGAGATGTCGACCAATTGCGGCATCCGCCGTGCCTGCAAGGTGATGCCGTATTCGCCTTCGGCCTGGCGGACCACGGGGACGAAGAGGATCGGCGACCCGTAGGGGGCGGCACCGAGCTCGGAGGGCGCACCTGGTGGTGGGGTGAGGTTGAAGAGGCCGAAGGTGCGCGTCTCACCGCCCCCGTATGAAGAGGCCACGGTGAGGGTCCCGACCTGGGTGGATGCCGGGCAGCTCTCCCCGGAGAGGCTGACTTCGTAGGGGGAGGAGCGGGGGGTCGAGAAGTCGGCCTGTGAGCACTCGGGCATCGCCGCCGGGTCTTCGAAGAGGCCGGGGGGCAGCTCAAGGTCGAGGTCACGCACGTCGCCTTCGGTGAACGGGCCGCCCCCTTCGGGCGCGAAGCCGACTTCCATGTTCAGCGCGACGGGGTGCGAGCCGGCCAGCGTCGCCGGCACCCCGCCTTCGGTGGTGACGGCGACGCCGAACGAGGAGATCTCGAAGGCCTGCGCGACGGCGGGGAGCAGGACGGCGGGCAGGAGAGACAGCGCTGCGAGGAGGACGAAGAGCACGATCCGGTGCCCTGAGGGGGACGTCATCGGCCCGATCTCTTCCGGCGGTGGCGATGCTTGCGCTTATGGCGGTGATGGTGCTGCTTCAGCTTTTCGATCTTCGCCGGGGGGTTGCCGGAGTTGGAGACCAAGGTCCCGACCGCCGGATCTTCGGGGGACGCAGGAAGCGACTGGCAGGCATCGCCGTTGCAGGGAATCGGGGATTCCGGTTCGGGCAGGCCGCCGCCGACGCGAGCGTCGTAGACGTCATAGGAGCCAGGGTCGGCACCGACCAGGGAGGCTTCGGTGATAAAGAAGGCATCCGAGCCGTCGGCGGAGGCATCGAGGAAGGTCGAGTCGGAGGAGCTGCGCCCACTCGAGATCAGCGCCAGACAGCCAGAGGGCTTCCCGCAACTGCCTTCCCCCACCGCCTCCCACTCGTAGACGTCGCGGCTGCCATCGGTGTCGGCGATCACCAACGAGTCGGCGGATTCGAAGAAGACGCGGCTGCCGGATGACGAGAGGACGCGGGAGCGATAGACGGTGGTGGAGCCGTTGACCTCCGCGCCGGGGATCGAGGCGGAGCCGGCAGGACGTTCACCGGTCGGGTTGCAGGAGGCGCAGACGAGGGTCGCGGTGCCGCCGCCGGGCGGTGGTCCATATAGGTAGAGCTCGGTATCCGGCAGGCCGGTACTCGCGTCGAGGTTTTCGTAACCGGTCAGTTCCTCATCGGAGAGGAAGGCGAGGTGGTCGCCGTCGGCGCTGACGCGGGAAGTGCCGGTGGCGGGCGGGGGGTCGGAGGAAAGGGACGCTTCGGGGCCGGCGGCCACCTCGCTCGCCGTCCCCCCTTGCCAACGCCACAGCCCGATGTCGTCCTGGTAATAGACGACGTCGCCCGCCGCGGAGGCCCCGAGCACACCCGTCACACCGCCCGCCGGCGTCAGATCGGCCGCCCCACTGCCGGCGACGTAGCGGTAGAGATGTCCGCCTTCGGTGTAGAAGACGACGTGTTCGTCTGTGGAGGCGACCTGGAAGGTCGCCATCGGACCGGCGGTCGGGGGAAGGAGGCTTCGCGGCACCAGCCCTCCCCCGCTCCATTCGTAGGCTTCGCCTCCCTGCTTTTCGAGGAGGACGCGGCTCAGGTCAGATGAGGCGCCGAGGACCCGCATGCCCGCGGCTTCCGCGGGCAATGACGTGAGGGCGCCGTCGCCGGCGCGCATCGCGTAGCCCGGCAGGCAGCTCCCTTCGGCGACGCAGCGGCCACCGATCAGCATCAATGCCTGCCCAAGGCTTTCGGAGAAGAGACGGTAGGGGGCGCCGTCGGGGTGGTCTCCGTAGGCTCCCGAGACGGTCGGCAGGGTGACGTTCTGCGTCGACCAGCCGGATCCACCGCGGGTCGAGAGGTACTGGCTCACCCCCGGCGCGCCCGTTCCTCCGGCGAAGGAGTAGGCCGAGGACCAGGTGACCGCCCCGCCTCCGGCGGCCGCCTGGAAGTCGCCGCCGCCGAAGAGCGTGCCGGGCAGACCGACCGAGCCGCCGCCTTTGTCGACCGGGGAGACCATCTCCCAGGCGCGGCCGTCAGGGAGGGCGAAGGCGTTGGTAGGTGCCTCGGTGCCGAGCGTTCGCTCGGGTCCGATCGCCGATCCTGAGCCGTTGTCCGCCACGACCCGGTAGCGGTAGACCGTTTCCGGCGTCAGCGAGCCGATGTGGATGGTGACGGCGACGGGCGAGCTTCCGGCGGCGATGTGCCCGGCCGAGGTCGCGATGGCGCCGGTAAAACCTTCACGTGGCGGATCGGCGGCCAGGTTGGCTTCGTAGGCGGCCTGCGCCAGGCATTCGAAGTGATACGACGTTCCCGCACCCTCGGGATCGACCTCGGCCCACAGTCGCGCCGAGGTCGCGGTCACTTCGGTGACCCAGGTGGCGGGGATCTGAGGAGGACCCGCCGCTGACGAATTGGCAGGGGCCATCGACAGCATGGCGGCCACCGCAAGCGCGGCAAATGCTCCCCATCGCCCCAGCCGAAAAATGCAAGTAGACAATTGTTCCCTGATCATGCTACGTGCGTTCCCTGAACGCAGACAGTACCTTACGCCTCAAAGAGGCGGGCCCAGGCCAGCCCGGCCTTCCACAGACCCCGCGCTACTGCGCTGTTGTGGTCACCAGAGCCCTACCGGTGCTGGACACCCTGGTTGTGAAAGTGCCGGTGAGCGTCGCCGGGTTGCCGCCGAAGGTCAGGCTCTCGTCGGCGGGCTGAAAGTGCAGTGTCGCACCGGTGCCGTCTGCCCCTGATCCTGTACCACGTATCCTAC
This sequence comes from Solirubrobacterales bacterium, assembly GCA_035500835.1. Lineage (GTDB taxonomy): Bacteria > Actinomycetota > Thermoleophilia > Solirubrobacterales > 70-9 > VAYN01. The sequence continues at coordinate 8,079 of DATJWW010000040.1, forward strand.
CTTTGATGTTGGCGGTGGTGAGGAGGCAGCCGGTGCCAGTGAAGTGGAGGGTTGCCAAGGTAGTGCTCGTTGACGGGTCGGGCGTGAATTCAATTGCCATTTCTCGCGCAGGGGCGATTCCTTGTTCCACTCCATGGAACAGCGCCAATAGTGTCACGGGTTCTTCGACGTGGCAACCTAGGGAACTCCCGTTACCTTCCAGCACGCATTCAGTGAAGACCACTCCGACTGTGCCTTCGAAATCACCTGGATTGAGATTCTCTACGAACGACACAATCGCGGCATGAGGCTCTACTTTCAGGCATGTGATTTTCACAGGGACCCCGAGGAGTTCGCCTCCTAGCACCACCTCTTCCGCTTCGGTTGTGCTGTTTTTGGTCGCTGTGTTCGACGTTTCGATTTCCACTTGAGCTCCGAAACCGATCGACTTGTGGCCGTAGCTGCCTCCACTGACGATTGTGTTATCGCAGTGGGCGTCTGCGTAGTCCTTCGCCGCTGCCGACGTCGAGCATTCAAAAGCTGTTGTATCCAAGGCTGTTTCCCAGGCGAACGCGTTCTGGGCCGCGAAGGCGCAGAACGCGAGCATACCGAGGAGCGACATGGTGAGGATGGATCTACGTCTGGTCATCCCTGCTCACCTCATTCGGTTGTTGTCGTCACGAGGGCGTTGCCGGTGGCCACGACCTTGGTTGTGAACACACCTTCGAGCGTGGCCGCATTGCCGGCGAAGGTCAGTTCCTCATCGGCAGGCAGGAATTTCAATGTCGCGCCGCTTGCTTCCGTACCCGATCCTGTACCTCTTGTCCTGCCTTTGACATTGCCTTCGGTGACGAGACAGCCCGTGCCACTAAAATGGAGCGTGACGAAGATGGTGCTGCTAACCGTCGGATCGGGCGTGAATTCGATCGCCATTTCTCGAGCTCCCCGTTCGACCGCGTGTTGCGAACTCGCCCATGTGATTGGTTCTTCGACATGGCAGCCGGCCGAGGCACCATTGCCTTCAAGGGTGCATTCGCTGAACTTGGCTGCACTTGTACCTTCGAAGTCTCCAGGGCTGACGTTTTTGACCCATGATGAGACCGCGCTATCTGGCTCGACCTTGTCGCAGGCAATCTTCAGCGCCGACCCAAGCACTTCACTTTTCAAAACCACTGGTTCGGCTTCGGTTGTGTTGCTCTTCGTGGCTGTGTTCGACGTTTCGATTTCCACCACTTTGCCAGGTGACATGGCCTTGTGACCGTAGGTGACGCCGTTCTGGCTGTCGCAGTGAGCATCCGAGTAGTCCTTCGCCGCTGCGGCTTTTGAACATTCGAACACTGTTGTGTTAGAGGCTGTTTCCCAGCTGGGAGGTGGGCTTTGGGGTGTTGTAACAACCAGGGAGTTGCCGGTTTCTTTGATCTTGGCTGTGAAAACACCGGTGAATTTCGTCGGGTTGCCGCCGAAGGTCAGTTCCTCGTCGGCTGGCTGGAATCTAAGTGTGGCGCCGCTTGCGTCTGCACCTGATCCTGTGCCCCGAGCTTTGCCTTTGACGTTGGCCGTGGCGACAAGGCACCCCGTACCACCGAAGTGGATGGTGACGAAGGTGGTGCTGGTAGACGGGTCTGGCGAGAATTCGATCGCCATTTGTCGTTCAGCGCCGACGGTCTGTTCGACCCCGTGAAACAGCGCCGCCACTGTGACCGGCTCTTCTACGTGACAGCCGAGCGATGCCCCGTTGCCTTCGAGTGTGCATTCGGTGAAGTCGACCGCGCTTGTGCCTTCGAAATCACCAGGGCTGACGTTTTGCACCCACGATGTGGCTTCGGTGTCGGGCTCTACTTTGTGGCAGGTGATCTTGACCGAGGCGCCCAGAAGTTCGCCTTCGAGTATCGCTGTTTCGGCCGCTTTTGTTTCTTCTTTCGTCGCTGTGTTAGACGTTTCGATGTCTACTTTCCCCCCGGCTGCGATTTCCTTGTGGCCGTAGGTCCCATTGCTGGTTGTATTGTCGCAATGGGCATCGGTATGATCTAGGATCGCAGCACTTTTAGAGCATTCGAACACTGTTGTTCCCGATGCTGTTTCCCAGGCGAGCGCGTTCTGGGCCGCGAAGGCACAGAAGGCGAGCGCGCTGAGGAGCGACATGGTGAGGATGGATCTACGTCCGATCATCTCTCATGTTCTCTCTTGCTAAGGACTGATTGGTCAGCGTAGGAAGGGCCGGACCCGATCCTTCCAGGTCCGGCCCTGTGCGACTTTCCTTGCTAGAGGCGAAACCGGCCTCTGTGCTCGGATCGTGCACTAATTCGGTTGGTCTTATTTAGTTGTTGTCGTCACCAGAGCGTTATGCGGTTCGGCGACGAGTTTGGTTGTGAACGTACCGGTGAATTTCGCTACATTGCCGCCGAAGGTCAATTCCTCGTCAGCAGGCAGGAAATGCAATGTTGCACCGTTCGCGCCATCGCCTGATCCTGTGCCCCGAGCTTTGCCTTTGACGTTGGCCGTGGCGAGGAGACACCCCGTGCCACCGAAGTGGATGGTGACGTAGGTGGTGCTGGTAGATGGGTCCGGCGTGAATTCTATCGCCATTTGTCGTTCAGCGCCGACGGTCTGTTCGACCCCGTGGAACAAGGACGCCAATGTGATCGGTTCTTCGACATGACAGCCGAGCGAGCTCCCGTTGCCTTCGAGTGTGCATTCGGTGAAGTCGACCGCGCTTGTGCCTTCGAAATCACCAGGGTTGACATTTTGTACCCATGATGTGACTTCGGTGTCGGGCTCTACTTTGTGGCAGGTGATCTTGACGGCGGCACCCAGAAGTTCGCCTTCGAGGATCGCTGTTTCGGCCCCTTTTGTTTCTTCTTTCGTCGCTGTGTTAGACGTTTCGATGTCTACTTTTTCCCCTGCTTTGATTTCCTTGTGACCGTAGGACCCTTCGGATTTTGTGTTGTCACAGTGTGCGTCTTCGTAATCTAGTTTTGGGGCACTTTTTGAGCATTCGAACACTGTTGTGTTCGTCGCTGTTTCCCAGGCGAACGCGTTCTGGGCGCCGAAGGCACAGAAGGCGAGCACGCTGAGGAGCGACATGGTGAGGATGGATCTACGTCCGATCATCTCTCTTGTTCTCCCTTGTCTATGGACTGGTTCGCCGGCGTGCCTGCCTGGCGGTGCCACGATCAGGCGCCCCGGCCTTGGTGGGAGCCTGGCTCCCACCAAGGCACCATGCATTAGCTTTGTTGAACGATCAAGTTTTCAGGAGCGATGTGTTCTATCTCGCTCTTACGCGAAGACGAGGACGCGGGCCAGTGCCGCCGGGAGCCGGCGAAAATCTCTTCGACCGACGTGCGCCAGCTCTTCGGCCACCAGCTCCCAGGCGGCGGCGATAGAGGCTTCCGCCGCCGCCTGGCTCGGGCGACGCGACGGTGGGGCGGCGGCCCGCAGGCGACTAGCCGCGGTGGCGATCAGACGATCGCGACATCGGGATCCCTCCACACCGGGCTCGAGGATCTCGATCAGGACCACCCTCGCCAGGGCCTGGTTGCGCGCGACCTCTGCGCAAAGCGAAACGCAACTGCGGTAGATGCTTTGCTCCCATTCGCCACCCTCGTTCCAGGTCCGCTCCACCGCGACCGAGGCTGCAAGGACCAGCTCCTCGACGGCGACCAGGAATGCGTCCTGCGTCGAGTCGAATCGGGCGTCGAAGGCTCGACGGGAGACTCCCGCCTCGGCCCGGACCTTCGGCACGGTGAGTGACGCGTAGCCGTCGGCAGCTGCGATGCGCAGGACCGCGACGAGGATGCGGCCTCGCTCATCGCCCATGGCCGCGGCAGAGGTTTGCCTGAGGTCACCCGACGATCTCGCCGCGGCGAGCGTGTCGCGCGGGGCGATGTTTCGATGTGGCACCACCCTTCGGTCGGCAGCAACAGATAGGGACACCGCCCAGTCCGCCAGCTCGTCGGCGAGACGGGGAAGCTCATCGACGTCTCGGCTTGCCACCCTGCTCCGTGCGACGCCGACGGCGCCCGCCGCCATCGCCCGCAGCAGTCGAGGCGCGACCGTCCGGCGCGCGCCGGCAGCGGAGAACGAGCTTCTCAGCAGATCCTCGAACGCTGCCACCGGAGAGCGCAGCCGGCGGCGGGCACCGGGAGGCAGCGCGTAGGGGTCGACGAGCACGAGATGCGCCTCACCCGGTCGTCTGGCGATGGCGGTGGCCAATTCACGAAGCGATATCCGCAGGTCTGTCTCCCAGGTGTCTTTTGTCTCCGATCGGGATGTGGGAGGTCGCAGTGCGCCGGACAGCAGCCAGTCGTGGGTGGAGACGAAGCAGTCTTCGACGCTGCCGAACCGCTTGTAGAGGGCGCGCGTCGAGACGCCTGCCACGGAGGCCAGGTCACGGACCCGGAGGGAAGAGCAACCGCCCTCATCGACGAGCTTGACCATGGCTGTCCTCAGGCGAACTCTCTGGCTCGCCTCCACCTCCTCGGAGGAGTAGCCCGGACCGGGTTTCAACTTCGGGAACAGCGGCCGACGTGGACCGGGTGACTGCATGGATCGACTTCGGTCGCTCGTGGTCGCTCATCCCTCTCTACGTTCTTCGCGGAACCCCTAGACCGGAGAAGGGAGCCGCCGCGAGGCGAACAGCTCGGCCGAGTGGATCCCGATCACCTCTCCCGTGAATCTCTTGGTGGTTCCGTAGACGACCCAGGTCGTGTCGATTTCGCCGATCTCCTCGACGAGGCGAAGCTCATCGGGGTGGGCGGCAAGATGCTCGAGGTGGGTGAGGCCCGCCTCGTAGCGGCCGGCGAGGAGCTCGGCAGCGACGATCGGCTTCGACTGGACGTCGACGATCTCGTCCCAGTCGGCCGGGTCGATGTAGCCCGCAGTTGCGGGAACGAGGCCGAGCGTCCTGGGCCGCTCGACCTCGCGGCGGCGCAATACCGCCAGGGCTTTCGTCGGGTAGATGAACGTGTCGACGACGAACACCTCGGCCCAGTACCGCTCGGTGATCTCGTGCACCTTCGGGTGTGCGCTGCACTGAAGCAGGAACGCGTCGTCTCTCCCACGGATCCTCTCCAGGCCGTCGAAGAAATCGCCGATCAGCTCGATCTCGAAGTCCTCGATGCCCTGGAAGGCCATGTATTCGGTCGCGGCCCGCTCGTGGCAGGTTCCCGTAGGTCCGAGCGTCACCAGCGTGACCCTTCCCCGATTGTCTCCACCCAGCCCCATCCCAGCGATCAAGACTAATCGAATAAATTGCCTTGTCAATGCATCATGAGAAGCTTTGGAAGACCTTGTCTATTCACTCAAGGATCGCTATATAGTTGCGCCATGTCAATCCGTTCTGGGGACACCTGGCTGGGGATTCTCCTGGCATCTGTCTGTCTGAGCCTGGCTGCCGCCGGCTGTGGCGGTGGCTCTTCGTCGACCTCAAGCTCCAGGGGAACCAAGGCCGCGAGCGCCGCGTTCATCCTGCCGGGCCACAGCAACAAGCTGCCGAGATTCGGAGAGGAAGCTCCCGCCGAGGAACGCGAAGAAGTGAACGCGATCGTGGTCGCGACCCTGAGGGCGCGGGCCTCCGCCGACTTCACGGCGCAATGCGAAACCCTGAGCGCGAAAGGGATCTCCGGAATCTCCGGGGTCAAAAAGCCGCAGGAATGCGCGAAGGCGCTGGAAGAACTTGCCGAACCGCTTTCAGGCACGAAGACGATCCGCCGCGACACCTTGAAGGGCTCGATCGGGGCGTTGCGGGTCGAAGGCGACAAAGCCTGGGCGCTCTACCACGGCACCGACGGCAAGGACTACGCCATACCCCTGGAAAAAGAAGGCGGCAGCTGGAAGATCGGTTCGATCGTCACGACCGAACTCTGATCGCGGCCGGCGGCCAGGCCCACGAACCCCGATCCCTAGACTCGCTCGCATGAGCGACTACGCGGTCAAAAACCTGTTGGAGATCGACGACCTGTTCGAGGGCGAGGAGACCGAGATCCGCTTTGCGCGGAAATACCTCGACTCCAAGGAACTGGGGGTGACGCTGGCCCGCTACGCGCCGAACAAGGTGGCGACGGACGGGCATCACCACAAGGAGCAGGAGGAGGCCTACGTGGTCGTCGGCGGGTCCGGGCGGATCAGGCTGGACGACGACGTGGTCGAGCTGAAGCAGTTCGACGTCGTGCGGGTCGCCCCGCACGTGGTGCGCGCCTTCGAGGCCGGGCCCGAGGGTCTCGAGGTCATCGCGATCGGCGGCCGCAAGCCCGAGGAGGGCGACGGGGTCCTCGACCGCGATCGCTGGCCCACGGCCTAGCGTCCATCGTCAGGCGGCGGCGGTCGGCGCTGGTTCAGGACCGGCCGCACTTAGGATCTGGGCGTGGGACCACAAGAGAAGACGGCGACCAACTGGCGGGCCTGGATCGTCGGGGTCCTGATCGCGTTGGTCGTGGTCGTCTGCCTGCAGAACTCGCAGACGGTCAGCTTCGAAGTCCTCTTCGCCAACTTCGAAGCGCCGCTGATCGTCGTCCTCGCCGTCTTCGTCCTGATCGGGATGTTGATCGGCTACATCGGCCCGGTCTACCGACGCCACCGTCGCGAGGAAAAGCGCGCCGGACAGGAGCTTCAGAAGCGGGACTGACGGCGCCCGGCCGCGCGTCGGTCGCGGAGCGCCATCAGGGCGATCAGCGTCGACGCGTCGCGGATCCGCGGCAGCGCCTCATCGAGCTCGGCGAGAGGCAGGTGGACGATGTCGATCGCCTCGTCCTCGTCGCGCTCGCCGCTCGCCGGCGAGAGACCGGTGGCGAGGAAGATCGTCACGACCTCGCTGATGTAGCCGGGGCTCGGGTAGATCTTCGCCAGCTCGGTCCACTCGGAGGCGGCGAGCTGCGCCTCCTCGGCGAGCTCACGGCGGGCACATTCGAGCTCGCTCTCCCCATCGCGGTCGAGCGTCCCCGCCGGGATCTCCAGCAGCGCGTCCTCCTCGACCGCCTCGCGCGGCTGGGCGACGAGGTGGACGAACTCCTCGTCGTGAGCAAGGATCGCGACCGAGCCTGGGTGGTCGATGACCTGGCGCTCGACCTCGGTGCCGTCGGTGCGGCGATAACGACGGATCGCGACGTCGACCCCGTAGCCCTCGTAGACGACCTTGCCGTCGAGCAGCTCCATGCGGCCTACGGCTTGCCCCGCTGGAACAGCCAGCGATGGAAGAAGCCGCGCAGATGTCGGCCGGAGATCCGGTTCGAGAGAGCGATGAACTCTTCGATGTCGCCGTGGGCATGGTGGTGTTCGGCGACCCAGGCGCGCAGGATGCGGAGCAGGTCGTGGGTGCCGATCTTGTCGCGGAGCGCCTGCAGCGTCATCGCGCCGCGCACATACGTCGAGGGCACGAACAGGTTCTTCGCCTGGCCGGGGTGCCCGGACGGCGGGTCCCAGAGCCTGATGTTGGACGCGGGCTGGCGGTAGAGCCTGGCGAAGACCTGTTGTGCGGTGGGACCGCCGTGGCGCTCGGCGAAGTACCACTGGGTCCAGGTCGCGAAGCCCTCGTTCAGCCAGATGTTGGGCCAGCGCTCGAGGCTGACCGAGTCGCCGAACCACTGGTGCGCGGTCTCGTGGACGACCGTGGTGCGGTTCGGGACGTAGGCGTAGATCGGCCGCGTCTGGGTCTCCAGCGCGTATTCGAGGTGGGCGACATCGACGACCGAGCCGGCGGCGGCGAACGGATACGGACCGAAGATGTGCGACTCCCAGCGGATGATCGTCGGCAGCCAGGCGAGAACCGGGCGCGAGAGCTTCGCAAGGCGCGGATCGATCAGCGTCCAGGTCGGCAGCTTGCCCGCGTGGCCTTGTTCGAGCTTGCCCTTGCCGATGTCGACCAGCGCCAGATAGCTGGCCATCGGGACCGGTTCCGACCAGGAGAAGCGGACGCGCCGATCGACCTTTTCGCGCCCGACGAGCTTGCCGTTGGAGACTGCCTTCAGCCCGGCCGGGACGGTGATCTGGATGTCGAAGCTCGCCTTGTCGCGAGGGGCGTTGTCGCAGGCCAGCCAGGCGGCGGTGCCGACCGGCTCCCCCACCCCGATCGCGCCGTCACTGGTCCGATACCAGCCCTCGGTCGAGCCGTCGGGGTCGATCACCTTGCGCGGCACACCCTGGTAGCGGAGCTCGACCGTGAACGCCTCCCCTTTGGCGATCGGCGTCGCCGCGGCGATCTTCACCTTCCCCCGGCCGCGGCTGTATCGCGCCGCTTCCCCGTCGACCGAGACCGAGGTCACCTTGAGCCCGTCGAGGTCGAGCGAGAAACGCCGCAGGCCGGTGGTCGCCCGGGCCTCGACTACATCACGCGCCGTCAGCTCACCGCTGCGCGGCTGGTAGCCGAGGCTGACGTCGTAGTGCTTGACGTCGTAGCCTCGGTTGCCGCTGCGCGGGAAGAACGGTTCGTCCGGGTGCCCGGGTGCGCTCGCGGCGGAGGCGATCGAAGCAAGTGCCGTCAAGACGGCGACAACGAGGATTACTGCCGGCAGCTTCCGCCTATTCGGCGACATATCTCTGCAATGCCTCGCGGGTCAGATTGCTGATCGACCGCCGTTCCCGCTCAGCTTTCTCGCGGGCAGCGTCGAAGAGGTCGGGTGGGACACGGATGCTGATCCGCTGCGAGACCCGCTCGCCGTCGAGCGGGGGCCTGCCGACCCGAACCGGCGTCCAGGTCGAGATGTCGAAGCCTTCCTCGCATTCGCGCGACCAGCGCTCTTCGACTTCCCTCGTGACCACCGTCCCACTCTTGGTCACCCACTCTCCGTCTTTCAATTTCGGTCGCTTTTTCACCTTCGCCATTTGGCCGCCTCCACATACCAAGCTTGGTACCGCTCTCGCAGCGGCATCGCATGAATGATCACCAACGAGCCATCCTTGGGAGCGACCCCCAATACCTCAAGCGGGCAGCCCTCCGCGTCTGGGCCGACAAAGAGGAAGCGTGGATCCTCGTAACAATCATCTTGATACTCGCTCTCCTTTCGGCAGATCCCGGCATGACGGACAACGTGCAGCGAGCGCTGCCGTGAAATCCGGTGCTTCGTCGCGGAGCGCGCCCAGCGGACCCGGTCGCTTTCGATCCACTCATTTCGTCTGACAATATCACCGCGGGTCTCGCCGAACCGAAAGACGGCTCGGAGCAGCCACTCGAGGTCATCCGCCTCTTCCCAGCGATCTTTGTCCGGGTTGACGAAGGTGCGACCGCCGAGATCGAGACACAGATACCGGCGCGTCCAGTAGTGCTTGTAGAGCTGGATCTGGGTGCCGTCGGTGAGGACGGCCTCGCCCATCCACATGAAATCGTCGATGTCCTCGGGGAGAAGTTCGAGCAGCGGATCCCAGATCGGCTCCCGTCGCTCGCTGAACTTCCCCCGCTGCCATCGTCGCCGTTCCCTCGACATGGTCGGGACCCTGCGGGGGAAATGCGCACGGGACAAGACACAGGTGGACCAACTTCGTCGCGACTCTGTTGCGAGAAACTGACGCGATGAAGGTGCTCGCGATCATGCACGAGGATCACGCCGGGCCGGGGGTCTTCGGCGAGGTGATCCATGAGCGGGGCGACACGATCGAGGAATGGATGGTGCCGACGGAAGCGAAGCCGCCGAGCGATCCATCCTCCTACGACGCAGTGCTCGTCCTCGGCGGCGCCATGAACGTCGACGAAGGCGAGAAGCACGGGTGGCTGGGGCCGGAGCGGGGGCTGCTCGGCGAGTTGATCGAGCGCCGGGTGCCGCTGATCGGGCTGTGCCTCGGCGGCCAGATGGTCGCGGCGGCGGCGGGCGCGGTGCCGCGGCGGGCGGCGCGGCCGGAGATCGGCTGGCATCGGGTCGAGGTGACCGCGGCCGGACGGGACGATCCCCTGCTCGGCCCTCTCGCACCGGGCTTCGAGGCCTTCCAATGGCACAGCTACGAGTTCCCGCTGCCACCCGGCGCGGTGGCGCTCGCCCACAGCGAGGTCAGTCTGCAGGCCGCCCGGATCGGCGAGACCGCATGGGCGCTCCAGTTCCACCCCGAGGTGAGCGCGGCCGATGCGCTCCACTGGACCGCCGACTTTCAGTCTGATCCCGACGCGGTCAGGATCGGCATCGACCCGACCTCGCTCACCTTCGAGATCGAAGCGAAGATCGGCGCCTTCAACGAGCTTGGCCGGGGCATCTGTCGGCGCTGGTTGGATCTCGTTAGTCCGCTTCTCTAAGCTCCAGCGATCAATTCTTGTTGTTCACTTGGGAGGGGACTCTTGTCACGTCGTAACGCCTTGCGGCTTTACCTTGCCGCCTTCGCAGTCGCATTGCTCATCGCCACCCTAGGCACGAGCTCGGCATCCGCCGCCACCCAACTCGTCACCAATGGCGATTTCGAGACCGGGAGCTTGTCGGGTTGGCAAACCTCCTACGAAACGTTTGAAGGCGAATGGTTCGCCTATGACCGAGAAGAAGAGGAAGCAGGCAACGAAGCGGCGTTCCCACCGCCTGCCGGCCGGTATGCCGCCGCCGACCGCTTCGAATATCCCGACTCGGCCGTTCTCTTCCAGCAGATCAGCCTGCCCGCCGGGACCACCGATCAGCTCTCGATGATCCTCGGTTACGACTCGACCCAACCTATGTCCGTCCGGTCACCTGACACGCTCGAAGCCAACTCGATCGGCAATGGCAACCAGCAGGTCCGGGTCGACGTCCTCAAAGCGGGCGCACCGATCCGCTCGCTCGCCTCCGGCGACATACTGGCGACCGTCTTCGCCACCAGCAACGGCAGTCCCGAAGAATTCGGGCCGACGACGCTGACGGCCGACCTCTCGGCGTTCGCCGGACAGAGCGTGGTCCTGCGGATCGCCAATGCCGTCGAAGAAGGGCTGATGAGCGTCACCGTCGACAACGTCTCGATCGAAAGCAACCCGATCCCGCCCCCGCCTCCCTCAAATGTCTTCACCGAGGGCAAGCTCACGTTGAACAAGAAGAAGGGCACCGGCTCGCTCGCGGTGAACGTCCCGGGCGCGGGCGTCCTGACCGTCGCCGGCGGCGGCACGATCAAGAAGGCCGAGGTGACGAGCACCGGTGCACAGACGTTGAAGGTGCCGCTCAAGGCGAAGGGCGCCGGGCAGAAGACGCTGAGCAAGAAGGGCAAGCTGCCGTTCAAGGTGGCGCTCACCTTCACCCCGACCGGCGGCACGTCGGCCACGCAGACCTACTCGGGCAGGCTGGTGAAAAGGCTCAAGCCGGCTCGGAGATGACGAGTCGCAACGAGCCTTCGTAGCTCGGAAGACCGCGCAGGGCGCCGTTCTCCTCGTCCCATTTCCCGGATGAGAGATCGGCGCCGAGCCGCGCGATGATCCGCTCCTCGACCCCTGGTTCGAGGAGCGCCCAGATCGACTGGGAGGCGCGTAGGTCCGGGTCGAGCAGCTCCTCGGGACGGTTCCAGAAGGCCTCGAAGAAGCCGTCGGTGCAGTCGGCCGGGGTCGGGATCGACTCGACTCGGATCTTGCCGCCCAGCTCGGTGGCGACTTCCTCGATGGTGCCGAAGCGTGGCTGCTCGATCGCCACGGCCTCGGCGAAGTAGTCGCGTTGCCAGGCGATCAGGTCCGTGAGGTCGAAGGTGAAGACGACGACCGGGCCGCGGGCGACACGCCGCAGCTCGGCGAGACCGGCGGCGCGGTCCTGCCAGTGGTGGATCGTCACGCAGGCCATCGCCGCATCGACCGAGTCGTCGTCGAGCGGCAGCGATTCGGCCGAGCCGGAAAGGCACGGCGCGGCGTCCGGAGGGCGCTGGGCGCGCATCGTCGCGCTCGGCTCGACCGCCAGCACCCACCGGTCGCGCGGCTCGTAGGAGCCGGCTCCGGCACCGACGTTCAGCACCGTCCCCGCATCCCCCAACGCCGCCTCGATCCGCGCTGCGATCCGGGGATCGGCCAGGCGACGTCCCGCGTATCCCACGCCGTGGCTTTCGTAGTCGACCCGCGTCACCGGACGACCGTACCTGGCAGGAGGGCCGGGGGGACCCCCGAACGAACCTCCATGCTGTTCGTGAGAGAGGGGGTCCCCCGGCCCTCCCCCCAACCACGCTCAGTCGACCTGCCCCGGGGTGAGGTAAGCCGAGCTCAAGCCGCCGTCAGCCATGAAGGTGGTCGCGGTGATGAAGCTCGACTCGTCACTCGCCAGGAAGAGGGCGGCGGCGGCGATCTCCTCCGGCTCACCGAAGCGGCCCATCGGGACGTGGACGAGGCGCTTGGCGGCGCGCTCCGGGTCCTTGGCGAAGAGCTCTTTGAGGAGCGGCGTGTTGACCGGGCCCGGACAGAGCGCGTTGACGCGGACGCCGCGGGCGGCGAACTCGACGCCGAGCTCGCGGCTCAACGAGAGGACCGCGCCCTTCGAGGCCGTGTAGGAACCCTGCGAGACCGCCGCCCCCATCACCGCGACGAACGAGGCGACGTTGATCACCGAGCCGCCGCCCGCCGCGAGCAGATGCGGGATGCCGTGCTTGCAGCAGAGGAAGACGCCGCGCAGGTTGACGTCCTGGACGCGCTGCCATGACTCGAGGGTCGTCTCGATCACCGAGCCGTCGTCGGTCGGATTGATCCCGGCGTTGTTCATCAGCACGTCGATCCGGCCGTACTCCTCGACCGCGGTCGCCAGCGCCGCCACCACCTGCTCCTCATTTGCGACGTCGGCGGCGATCGTCAGGCCGCCGACCGCCTGCTCGGCGTCGAGGTCGATGCCGACGACGGTGGCGCCCTCGTGTTCGAAGAGCCGCGCCGACTCGGCGCCGATCCCACTCGCCGTCCCGGTGATCACACAGACCTTGCCGGCCAACCTTCCCGCCATGCTCAACCCTCCGCGGTCGCGTAGTAGACGTTCTTCAGCTCGGTGTAGTGCTCGAGCGCGTCGGGGCCGAGCTCGCGGCCGATGCCGGACTGCTTGAAGCCGCCGAAGGGGGTGGAGACCCGCACCGAGCTGTTCGAGTTGATCGAGATCACACCGGTCTCGATCGCCCGCGCGACACGCAGCGCGCGGGCGCCGTCGCGGGTCCAGACCGAGCCCGAGAGACCGTAGATCGTCGCGTTGGCGAGGGCGATCGCCGCCGCCTCGCCGTCGAAGGGAATGACGCTGACCACCGGGCCGAAGATCTCCTCGCGGGCGGCGCGGTCCTCGTTGTCGACCGGCGAGAGAACGACCGGCGCGAACCAGAAGCCGTCGCCGTCGGGGGCCGAACCTCGGATCGCGACCGGCGCATCGTCGGGGACGAATGAGGCGACCGCGTCGCGTTGGCCTGCCGAGATCAGCGGCCCCATCTGGGTCGACTCGTCGAGCGGGTCGCCAACCTTGATCCCTTCGACCACCGGCGCCATCGCGGCGAGGAAACCGTCGAGGACCCCACGCTCGACCAGAATCCGTGAGCGCGCGCAGCAGTCCTGGCCCGCGTTGTCGAAGACCGCCCAGGGCGCCGCCTGAGCGGCGGCCTCGATGTCGGCATCGGCGAAGACGACGTTGGCGGACTTGCCGCCCAGCTCCAACGTCACCCGCTTGATCGTGTCGGCGGCGCCGCGGGCGATCCCACGCCCGACCTCGGTCGAGCCGGTGAAGGCGATCTTGGCGACGTCGGGGTGCTCGACCAGCCGGTTCCCGACGACGCGCCCCGGCCCGACGACCACGTTCAGGACCCCCTCCGGGAGCCCCGCCGCGAGCGCGATCCGCTCCAACTCGAGCGCGGTCAGCGGCGTCAGCTCGGCGGGCTTCAGGACGATCGTGTTGCCGGCGGCGAGCGCCGGCGCCACCTTCCAGGAGGCGATCGTCAGCGGGAAGTTCCACGGCACGATCAGCCCGACGACGCC
>DATJWW010000041.1:0-31633 GCA_035500835.1 Solirubrobacterales bacterium
GCAAAAAGTTACATTTGCCGCACCGGAATGGGAAATCTCTGTCCCGTGGCGCGCCGGGAGGGGGTTGCGTAGACGGTGGACCCCCACGGGACCGGGCGGGCGGCCGGCCGAGGTGCGTCCCGGGCGTCTCGTGGCGACCCCCGCAGGGTGTGGCCGCCACGAGACGCCCGGGACGTGAGGGGTTCTCAGGGAAAGGTCACACGGAGGTATGGAAGACGCCGAGGACGTCACCGATCCTCATGCGTCTCCCCTCCGATCCGGAGGGGACGGCGACGACCGTGCACTTGACCACACCAGGGTGTGGACAAGTGCACGGTCGTGAGCGGCCCCATGAGGAAGACTCACGGAACCGTGGACTTGTCGGTGTCTTCGTCACCGATCCCAGGCCTTCTTGGAAGAACACGCGCTTCTCTCCCCGGAGCACGCCCGATCTCCCACTCCCTCTCCCCGAACCCTCGGCCGTCCCGGCCACGGCCACACCCTGCCGGGGTCGTGGCCGGGACGGCCGCGTCCCTTCCCCCTCGGGCGCCAGCTCAAGGAGCTCGCGGAACCGACCGTTTCCTACAAACTGCCGCAGACCCAGGCGCTCGCGCCGGAGTCGGCCCAGATTTCCGCCGCGATCCGGTCCTGTTCGGCCTTCGGGGCGTTCTGGGGTTCGCCCTTGCCGCCGTACAGTTCCCAGGTCGAGGGGAGGATCTGGTAGGCGCCGCCTGCCCCGCTTGACGGGTTGACCGCGCTGTAGTTGCCGCCCGACTCGCACATCACGATGTAGGTCGGGATCGAGTAGGGCCCACCTAGCCAGCGCCCCACTTCTTCTTCGGCTTCCGCTTCGCTCGCCGCCTTCGCTTCGGCGGCGCGGATCTTCTTCACATCGGCGACCCACTTCGAGATGTCGTCCTTCAACTGCGCCAGCGCGGCTTCGCGGGCGCCGCTGACCGCGGCCAGATGGGCCGCCGAGGCCGCCGCCGCTTCGCGCACCGCGGCGATCTGGTCACGGGCCGCCGCGACACGTTCGTCGTAGGCGACCGCCCGCCGTCGCATCGTCGCCACCTGCGTCGCCTGGCGACGGACCTGGTCACGCACCTGGCCGACCCGTCGCGCCAACGCCGTGTCTGATTCGTTGATCACCCGCAGATAGGTGTCGCGGGTGACGAGTTCTTCGTAGCTGCCGGATCCGAGGAGCACGCTGGCGGTGTCCGGCACGCCGGTCTCGTAGATATCGACCAGCCGCTGCGCCAGCGCCCGCCGCGAGCGCCGCAGTCGCGCCTTCTCGACCGCCAGCCGCCGCCGCGTCGCTGCCAGTTCTTCGCTCAGCGCCGCCTCGCGCGCTTCGCCTTCGGCAAGCAGCCCGGAGAGTCGTTCCTCGTGCTTTTCGGCCTTCGCCGCTTCCGCCTCGGCGCCCGCCAGTTCGGCCTGGCTCGCCTGCAACTGCCCGGCCAGCGCGCCGGCTTCTTCGCGCCCGGCAGAGAGCTTCGCTTCCAGCGCACCGCGGTCGGCCGCCCGCGCCCCCGGCGCAAGCGCCATCACCAGCGCGACGAGGGCGCCCAGAAGCGCCCCGGCGGCGGCCAGGGCGAGGAGATCCGATCTGACCCGGGACGACGCCAAGAGCCATCGAGGCTAGCGCCGCCCAGGCCACACTCAACCCTTGTCGCGCTCCCGCAACCGATGTGCCAGGCGCGACTGCAGCGACCAGAGCTCGATGAAGCCGGGCGAGGCGGTCTGCGAGAAGAGCTCTTCGCCG
This sequence comes from Solirubrobacterales bacterium, assembly GCA_035500835.1. Taxonomy (GTDB): domain Bacteria; phylum Actinomycetota; class Thermoleophilia; order Solirubrobacterales; family 70-9; genus VAYN01. Next base: position 1,742 of record DATJWW010000041.1, read on the forward strand.
GAGGCGGAGAAACTCGCCAGCGAGGCGTCGTAGACGGCGTTCGGCGAGGACCGCGTCACCACCCGCACGCTGCCTTTGTAGAGGCGCAGGCCGATCTCCCCCGTCACCCGCACGTTGACCGCGCTCATGTAGGCGTCGAGGTCTTCGCGCAGCGGCTCCCACCAGAGCCCGGCGTAGACCAGATAGCCCCAGCGCTGGTCCATCTGCGGCTTCATCTGGTTCTGGTGGATCGTGCCGACCAGCCGCTCCAACTCCTCGTGCGCGGTGAGGATCAGCGCCGCGGCCGGCACCTCGTAGATGTCGCGCACCTTGAGGCCGACGATCCGGTCCTCGATGTGGTCGACGATGCCGACCCCGTGGCGCATCCCCAGCTCGGCCGCCCGTTCGAGCAGGTCGACCAGGCCGAGGCGCTCGCCGTCGATCGAGACCGGCAGGCCGGCCTCGAAGCCGATCTTCACCACCTGGGCCTCGTCGGGCGCCTCCTCGGGGCGGGTCACCAGTTGGAAGACGTCGTCCTCGGGCGCGTGCTCCAGATCCTCGATCCAGCGGCCCTCGGAGGAGCGCCCCCAGAGGTTGTCGTCGATCGAGTACGGCGCCACCTCGGTGCCGCCCTTGACCGGGATGCCGTACTCACGCGCGTAGGCGATCTCCTCGTCGCGGCCCATCGCCCAGGAGCGCACCGGCGCGATCGTCCGCAGCTCCGGCGCCAACGTCGCCACCGTCGCCTCGATCCGCACCTGGTCGTTGCCTTTGCCGGTGCAGCCGTGGGCGATCGTGTCGCAGTGCGAGCGCCGCGCGTATTCCACCGCGAGCTGGGCGATCAGCGGCCGGCCGAGCGCGGTGAAGAGCGGGTAGCCGTTGCCGTAGACCGCGTTGGCCTTGATCGCGGGCGCCAGGAAGTCGACGGCGAACTGCTCGCGGGCGTCGACCACGTGGCACTCGACCGCCCCCAGGCGCTTCGCCTTCTCCTCGATCACCGCGTAGTCCTCGCCGGGCTGGCCGAGGTTGACGGTCAGGGTGACGACTTCGGCGTCGTAGGAGTCCTGGATCCACTTCAGCATCACGCTGGTGTCGAGCCCGCCGGAGTAGAGCAGCAGCACCCGGTCCACCTGGGACGGGTCTGCCTCATAGCTCGCGGTCGGACGCTGCTGCGTCGGGTCGGCGCTCATTCAGCCGACACTCCGCCGCCTTCTTCTTCGGGCGCGACTTCTTCGATGCCGCCTTCTTCTTCCGGCGCCAGTTCTTCGATCGCCCCTTCTTCGAACCCACCTTCTTCGGCTTCTTCCGATTCGACCCCGCCGGTTTCTTCTTCGGCTTCTTCGACTTCGTGTTCCGCTTCTTCGGCGGGCGTTTCTTTTTCTTCGTTGCCCGGCGAGGCGGGCTGCTTCGGTTCGATGTATTCGGGTTCGGTGGTGACCGTCACCGTCTTGGTCCCGCCCGAGCAGGAGCCGACGAAGAGCGCGATCAGGAGGCCGACGATCACCGCCCCCATGACGGCGACGACCAGCCGCAGGTTGCCGTGAGGGGGATGCTGCTGGGGTGGGCGGCGGTCCGGCGGGCGGCGCCGTTCGGGGCCGTCGCCACCGCGCATGATCCTGGTCGGGTCCTCGTTCATATCGTCCTTTCTAGCGCTCCGGGCCGAGGATCGCGTCGAGGATGGCGTCGGTGTCGGCGAGCTCGAACCCGTCGTGCAGGCGCTGCTCGATCTCCGCCCGGCTCGATCCCGAGACGGCCATCTGGGTCGCCAGCAGCCGCGCCCCGGCGGCGGCATTGATCGCCCCCGGGTCGGGGACCGGCGAATGCTCGGCGGTGGCCGGCTGCGGCGATGCCTCGCCGACCACGGTCAACGCGGGCGAGGACGGCCGGCGCTCGGCCGCCTCCGCCGCGGGCCGGGCGACCGGGTCGGCATCGCGCCCACCGGCGAGCTCGGCCTTGGCCCGCGCCAGCGTCCGCTGCAGCTCTTCGGCCTGGGTGCGAAGCGCCGCGGCCTGGGTGTCGATCTCCGCCGTCATCGCGGTGAGCGCGGCGAGCCGCTCGCCGATGATCCGGTCGGCTTCCCCCTCGGCGGAGGCGAGCCTGGCGCGAGCTTCGGCCTCGGCCTCGTCGATCACCTGGCGCGCCGCCCGCTCGGCGACCGCGACGATCTCGGCGAGACGGGCCGCCGTCGACTCTTCGATCTCCCGCCGCCGGGCGGGGTCGCCATTGCTCAAGACGCACCAAACCCTAGAAGCGATTCGCCGATCAGGCCGGCGGCACGGTCGATCTGGTCGGCCTCGACCACCAGGGGCGGCAGCAATCGCAGGGTGTCGGGTGCCGGGGCGTTGACGACGAGGCCGCGCCCGAGCAGGTCGGCCCCGACCGCGGCGGCGTCGATCCCGTCCTCCAGGGCGACGCCGACCATCAGCCCCCTCCCGCGGGTGCCGGCGACGCCGGGGAGCGCCTCGAGCGCGCCTCGCAGCCGCGCCCCCAGCTCGCGCACCGAGCGCAGCAGGGTCGGGTCGTCGACCGCGTCGAGGACGGCCAGCGCCGCGCCGGTGGCGATCGGCCCGGCGGCGAAGGTCGAGCCGTGATCGCCGGGCGCGAGCACGTCGGCCGCGGCCGGGGCGGTGATGCAGGCGCCGATCGGCATGCCGCCGCCGAGCGCCTTGGCGCTGGTGATCACATCGGGGCGGACCGGGGTCTGCTCGTAGGCCCAGAGCGAGCCGGTGCGGCCGATCCCGGTCTGGATCTCGTCGAAGATCAGCAGGGCGCCGACCTCGTCACAGGCCTGGCGGGCGACGAGCAGCGCCTCGTCGGAGGTGGGCCAGACGCCCGACTCGCCCTGGATCGGCTCGATCAGGACCGCCGCCGTGTTCGGCCCGACCGCGGCGCGGAGCGCATCGGCGTCGTTGTCGGGAACCGCGACGAAGCCGGGCAGCATCGGCCCGAGCGCCGCGTTGCGGGCCAGCTTCGGCGTCGCCGCGAGCGATCCGTAACTGCGCCCGTGGAACTCGCCCTCGAAGCTGACGATCTCCGGTGCCTCCACCCCGCGCCCGTGGGCGTGCTTGCGCGCCACCTTGATCGCCGCCTCGTTGGCCTCGGTCCCCGAGTTGCAGAAGAAGACCCGGCCGCCGAGGCTCGACTCCGAGAGGCGCTGCGCGAGCCGGGTCATCGGCTCGGTGTAGAAGAGGTTCGAGACGTGCATCAGGCGCTCGGCCTGGTCGGTCACCGCGGCGACGACCGCGGGGTGGCAGTGGCCGAGCGAGCAGACCGAGATCCCGGCCAGGAAGTCGAGATACTCCTTGCCGGCGGCATCCCAGAGCAGGCAGCCCTCGCCCCTGACGAAATCGACCGGCCCGCGTTTGTAGGTGCGCATCAGGTAGCGCTCCTCGAGCGCCTGGGTCTCGGCGAGACCGAGCGGGGCGGCGGCGGTCGGCCCGGTCGCGCTCATGGGACCACCATGGTGCCGATCCCGGCGTCGGTGAAGAGCTCCAGCAGCAGGCTGTGCGGGATGCGGCCGTCGATGATGTGGGCCGACTGGGCGCCGCCGTTGACGGCGTCGACGCAAGCCTGCAGCTTCGGCCGCATCCCGCCCGCGAGACCCGGCAGCGCCGCCTCGACCTCGCCGACCGCCGCGCGTGAGATCAACGAGCCCTCGTCGTCGGCGTCGGCGAGCCAGCCCTCGACGTCGGTGAGGAAGATCGCCTTGGTCGCGCCGAGCGCCGCCGCGACCTTGCCCGCCGCCTCGTCGGCGTTGACGTTGTAGGGCTGGCCGCTGCGGTCGGAGGCGGAGGAGGCGATCACCGGGATGTAGTCGGCGGCGATGTGGTTGAGGACATCGACGTCGACCCGCTGGATCTGGCCGACGAAGCCGACCCGGTCGGCGTTCGGCGCAGGCGCCACCTCGAAGAGCGTGCCGTCCTCGCCGGCGAGGCCGACCGCGGGCTGTCCGTGGCGGTTCAGCCGCTGGACGATTTCCGAGTTCAGCTTGCCGACCAGGACCATCTTCGCCACCTCGACCGTGGCGGCATCGGAGACCCGCAGCCCCTCGACGAACTGGACCTCGAGGCCGAGTTTGTCCATGTAGCGGGTGATCTCGGGGCCGCCGCCGTGGACGACGATCGGGTTCAGCCCGACGTACTTGAGCAGGACGACGTCGGCGGCGAAGGCGTCGCGCAGGTCGTCGTCCAACATGGCCGCGCCGCCGTACTTGATCACCACCGTGCGACCGTGGAACTCGCGGATGTAGGGCAGGGCCTCCAGCAACGTCTGCACGCTGGTGGCCGCGGCTCGGGACTGCGGGGCGCGCTCGGTCACGTCGTGTATTCCGCGTTCAGGGTCACGTACTCGTGACCGAGGTCGGAGAAATAGACGTGGGCGCGAGCGTCGCCCCGACTGAGTCGGATTGCGATGTTCGCCTCCGGAAGGTCCTCGCCAAGCTCGGCGGCGTCGATCGAGTCGGCGCCGAACTCGTCCATCTCGGCACCCGCCAGCGCGGCGCCGGCGGCCTGGCTGATCCGGCCCCAGTTGGGGTCGCGGCCGTAGAGCGCCGTCTTCACCAGCGGAGAGTTGGCGATCGCGCGGGCGACGCGCTCGGCCTCCGCGGTGTCGGCTGCCCCGGTCACCTCGATCCGCCCCGCCCGCTTCGCGCCCTCGCCGTCGCGGACGACCTCGATCGCCAGCTGCAGGAAGATCGCGTCGAGCAGGCCCTCAGGGAGCGGCCTGCCGGAGGCGCCGGTCGCCTGCAACAGGACGGTGTCGTTGGTGCTCATCTGGCCGTCGACCGTGATCCGGTTGAAGGAGCCGTCGACGGCGCGCCGCAACACCGCGCCCGGATCGGGCACGACCGCGTCGGTCTGGACGAAGCAGAGCAGGGTCGCCATGTTCGGCTGGATCATCCCGGCGCCCTTCGCCTGGGCGGAGAGGGTGACGCCGCCAGCGCGGACCGTGCAGCGCTTCGGCCACAGGTCCGTGGTCGTGATCGCCTCGGAGAAGACCTCGCCGCCGTCGGGCGAGAGCTCCTTTGCCGCCTCCTCGATCCCCGGCAGCACCGCGCTCATCGGCATCGGCACGCCGATCACGCCGGTCTCGGCGACGGCAACCTGGGACGTCTCGAGATCGAGCGCGTCAGCCGCCCGTTCGGACATCGCGAGCGCGTCGGCGAAGCCCTGTTCACCGGTCTCGGCGTTGGCGTTGCCGGAGTTGATCACCGCGGCGCGGACGTCGGCGGCGTCGACGACCTCACGGCAGACCCGGATCGGCGCCGCCGCCGAGGCGTTGCGGGTGAGGACGAACGCCGAGCCGACCTCCTCGGCATCGCAGACGAGCAGGCCGACGTCGGTCTTGCCGCCGCCCTTCAACCCGACGTGGGCGCCGCCCGCGCGAAAACCGGGCGCAAGCCGCGCCGGGTCGAGCTCCTCGACCCCGGCCGGCGCCTCGACCCAGCGGCTGCGGAAGAAGCCGCTCACCGTCCACCCCCGGTCAACTGTGCTTTATGCGCCTCATAGGCGCAAAAGGAACAGCTGGGCGGGGTCACGGGAGACCCTCCGTCTCGTCCAGGCCGAGCATCAGGTTCAGGTTCTGGACGCCCTGGCCGGAAGCGCCCTTCCAGATGTTGTCGATCGCGGAGAAGGCCATCACCCTCCCCCGCTCCTCGACCGTCACGTAGACGTGGCAGTCGTTGGTGTCGCGCAGGGCGCGCAGGTTGGGCGGGCCGTCGAGCAGGTGCACGAAGGGCTCGTCCCGGTAGCGCTCCTCATATAGGGAGACGATCGCCTCGCGGGAGGTCGGCTCGGCGAGGGTCGCGAAGCAGGTCGCCAGCTCGCCCTGGTCGAGCGGCAGCAGGTGCGGGACGAAAGTGACCGGGGCCGGGCTTCCCAGCGCCGCCAACTCCTGCTCGATCTCCGGCCGGTGCCGGTGTCCCTCGGTCTTGTAGGGGAAGGCGTTCTCGGTCATCGAGGAGAAGTGGACGAGGTCGTCGCTGGAGCGCCCATAGCCGGAAGTGCCCTGCATCGCGGAGACGAAGACCTCGCCGAGGAGGCCTTGTTCCGCCAGCGGCGCCAGCCCGAGCACGGTCGCGGTCGGGTAGCAGCCGGGGGTGGCGACGAGGTCGGCGCCGCGCAGCTCCTCCCGGTACATCTCGGTCAGCCCGTAGACGCCCTTGCCGAAGAGGTCGGGGGCGCCGTGCTCGCCGTACCAGCGCTCGTAGGTGCCCATGTCGCGGAGGCGGAAGTCGGCCGAGAGATCGACCACCTTCACCCCGGCCGCGCGCAGCGCCGCGTCGGTCGGCGCGGCGGCGCCGTGCGGGTAGGCGACGATCGCCGCGTCGACGCCGAGTGAGGCGATGTCGTCCAGATCGAGCTCGGTGAGCGTGACCGGCACCCGATAGCGGGGGTAGAGTTCGTCGATCCGCTTGCCCGCGTCTGAGCGCGAGGTCGCCGCGACCAGCTCGAGCCGCGGGTGGTCCCAGACGATCTTCGCCGCCAGCGCGCCGGTGAAGCCGTTGGCGCCGGCGACCAGCACCCGCGCCGCGGGCATCCCGTCGAGCGGTTGGGTCGACCGGCTATTCACGCAGGGTCCCCCCGATCTTCTCCAGCTCGGCGCGGATCGCCTCCCGCGCGGCCTCGACCTCCTCGTCGGTGAGGGTGCGGTCCGGCGCCCGGAACTCGAGCGCCAGCGCCAGGCTCTTGCGGCCCTCGCCGAGCTGCTCGCCTTCGTAGAGGTCGAAGACCTCGGCGGCGCGGAGCAGCTCACCACCACCCGCCGTGACTGCGGCGCGAACCGACGCCGCCGGGGTCTCGGAGGCGACGACGACGGCGATGTCGCGGCGGGCGGCCGGGAAGGTGGTGACGTCCTCGAACTCCTCCTCGCCGAGGGTGGCCGCCGCCAACAGCGGCGCCGCCGCGATTTCGAAGCCGACCGCGGCGGGGACGTCCCAGCTCCGGCAGACCAACGGGTGGACCTCGCCGAGCCAGCCGAGCGGCGTGCCGGCGATGGAGACCGCGGCGCTGCGGCCCGGATGCAGGAAGGGCTCGACGACCGGCTCGAAGGCGAGCGCCGGGCAGCCGAGCCCGCCGGCGAGCGCCTCGAACACGCCCTTCAGGGCGAAGAAGTCGACCGGCTCGCCGCCGCCGCGCCAGGAGCGCGGGACGAGCGGCCCGACGGCGAGGGCTCCGTAGCGGTGCGGCTCGGTGACCGGGGCCGGGGTGTCGCCGGGGAAGTTGCCCGCCAGGGGGCCGCCGCTCTCCGGCGGTGCGCCGCGCAGGTAGACCGCGCCCGCCTCGAACAGCGCCACCATCTCGGCGCCGCGCGCCAGGTTGCGGGAGGCGACGTCGAGCAGCGAGCCGAGCAGCGTCGTCCGCATCGCCGCGCCCTCGTCGGAGAGCGGGTTGGCGACCAGGATCGGATCGGCGCGCGGGTCGGGCTCCTCGATCCGCAGCCGCCCGGCCTCGCCGGGGTCGGTGAAGCTCCAGCCGACGATCTGGTCGAAGCCCAGGTCGCGCAGCTCGTCCTCGGCGCGCCGCCGCAGCCTTTGGGTGCGGTTCAGCCTGCCGACCTTGCCGTCGCCGACCGCGGGCAGCGTGGTCGGCAGGTGGCGGTCGAAGCCATGGAGGCGGCCGACCTCCTCGATCAGGTCGATCTCCCGGGTGACGTCGTGATAGCGGTCGGGCGGGACCGCGACCGTGAGGTTCTCGCCGTCGACCTCGACGCCGAAGCCGAGCCGCTCCAGGTAGGCGACCTGGTCGGCTTGCGAGATCTCCATGCCGAGGATGCCGGTCACCCGGGCGCCGCGCAGCGTCACCGTGCGCGGCGGCGGCGCTGGGGCGGCGACGTCGATCGTCCCCGGCACCAGCGTCGCGCCGCAGAGGTCGACGATCAACTTCGAGGCGACCGCCTGGGCGCGCAAGGTCAGGTCGGGGTGCAGCTGCTTCTCGAAGCGCGCCGATGCCTCCGAGCGCAGCGAGAGCCGGCGCGAGGTCGCCAGCACGTTCGCCCCGTTCCAGTTCGCGACCTCGAGCAGCACATCGGTGGTCTCGTCGGAGACCTCGGAGACCTGACCGCCCATCAGGGCCGCGACCCCGGTCGGCCCGTCGCGGTCGCAGACCAGCACGGTCTCCGGATCGAGGTCGCGCTCGATCCCGTCGAGCGTCGTCATCTTCTCCCCCGGCCGCGCGACGCGGACGATCAGCTCGCCCCCCGGCACCTTCGCCAGGTCGTAGGCATGCAGCGGCTGCGCGGTCAGCAGCATCACGTAGTTGGTGATGTCGACGACGTTGGAGATCGGCCGCATCCCGGCGGCGGCGAGGCGCTCCTGCAGCCAGAGCGGCGAGGGGCCGATCTTCACGTCCTTGAAGACCCGGGCGGTGAAGCGTGGGCAGAGGTCGGGGACCTCGACCGTGATCTTGGCCAGGTCGTCGATGCTCCCCCCGCCGGCGGCCGGCGCGTCCTCCTCCCAGGGCGCGGCGGCAAGCGGCGCGCCGGTCACCGCGTGGACCTCGCGGGCGACGCCGAAGACGCCGAAGCAGTCGCTGCGGTTCGGCGTCACCTCGATCTCCAGCACCGGCTCGGCGAGCGGGATCACCTCGGTCAGCGGCGTCCCCGCGGCGAGCGCGTCGTCGAGGACGAGGGTGCCCTCGTGGTCGTCGCCGATCTCGAGCTCGTCGGCGGCGAGGATCATCCCTTCCGAGGCGACCCCCCGCAGCTTCGCCTTGCGCAGCTTCTCGCCGCCCGGCATCCGGGCGCCGGGGAGCGCCACGGCGACGGTCTGGCCGGCACCGACGTTGGGGGCGCCGCAGACGATCGTGCGGGGGCCGTCCTCGCCGACCTCCACCGTGCAGACCCGCAGCCGGTCGGCGTCGGGATGCTGCACCGCCTCGGTGACCTTGCCGACCACGAAGTTGTCGGAACTCGGCGGGCCGACGACGTCGATCCGCTCGACCTCGGTGCCGGTCATCACCAGCCGCTCGGCGAGCTCCTCGACCGGGACGCCGGGGTCGCAGTACTCCTTCAGCCAGCTGTACGGCACCCTCATGAGAACTGCTCCAGCATCCGCACGTCGTTGTCGAAGAAGCGGCGCAGGTCGGGGATGCCGTGGCGCAGCATCGCCACCCGCTCGATCCCGAGGCCGTAGGCGAAACCGCTCACTTTCTCCGGGTCGTAGCCCATCTCCTTGACGAAGCCGAGCACGTTAGGGTCGACCATCCCGGCACCGAGGATCTCGATCCAGCCCTGGCCCTTGCAGAGGTTGCAGCGCTCGCCACCCGGCAGGACGCCGGTGCCCTCGCACTGGAAGCAGGAGACGTCGACCTCGACGCTCGGCTCGGTGAAGGGGAAGTAGTGGGGCCGCAGCCGCACCTCCCGCGTGTCGCCGAAGAGCGCCCGCGACATCGCCAGCAGGGTCCCCTGCAGGTCGGCGAGGGTGAGCCCCTCGGCGACGGCCAGCCCCTCCATCTGGTGGAACATCGGGCTGTGGGTGGCGTCGGAGTCGCGCCGGTAGACCTTGCCCGGGATGACGATGAAGATCGGTGGCCTCTGCGTCTCCATCGCCCGGATCTGCATCGGCGAGGTGTGGGTGCGCAGCAGCACGTCGGGGTGCGACTGGATGTAGAAGGTGTCCTGCAGCATCCGGGCGGGGTGGCCGACCGGGTGGTTCAGGGCGGTGAAGTTGTAGTAGTCGTGCTCGATCTCCGGGCCTTCGGCGACCTCATAGCCGAGCCCGACCATGATGTCCTCGATCAGCCGCGTGGTGCGGGTGATCAGGTGCTGGTGGCCGGCCAGCCGGGGCGGTGCCCCCGGCAGGGTCACGTCGACGCGGTCGGCGACGAGGCGGGCGTCGAGCTCGGCCGCGTCGAGGCGCTCGCCGCCCTGCTCGATCAGCGCCTCGAGCTCCTTGCGGACCTTGTTGGCGGCGCCGCCGACCGGGCCGCGTTCCTCCACGGGCAGCTCGGAGATCCCCCGCAGGATGCCGGTCAGCTCGGCTTTGCGGCCGAGGTAGCGGACCCGGAGCTCCTCCAGCTCGGAGCTGGTCGAGGCGGCGGCGATCGCCGCCGTCGCCTCGGCCCGGAGCTTTTCGATCCGCTCAAGCATGTGCCCGCTCCTCGCTCATCCGGGCGCACGCTACCGCCGCCGCGGCGGCGACGTTCAGCGACTCGGCGCCCGCTTGCAGGGGAATCGTGGCGGAGGCGGCACAGGCGGCGACCACCTCGGGGCGCAATCCCTCCCGCTCGGCGCCGAGGCAGAGCGTCGCGGCGCCGGCCAGCGCCTCGAGCCCGGCGCCACCGTGGGCGACGAGGGCGACGCGCGGCTCGGGCGTCGCCCCGACCCCGGCGACCGCCACCGGCGGGCGGGCGAAGACCGAGCCCATGCTGGCCCTGGTCGCCTTCGGGCCGAACGGGTCGGCGCAGTCGGGGCCGAGCGCGACGGTGGCGCCCAGCAGCGCGTGGGCGGTGCGGACGATCGCGCCGACGTTGCCGGGGTCGGCGACCCCGTCGAGGTAGACGCAGGGCGCCTGCGGCGCGGCGGGCCCAGGCCGCGGCCAGACCGCGATCGCCCGCGTGCCGGAGCCGAGCGCCGAGACGGAGCCGAGCAGCCCCGGCTCGACCTCGTCGAACTCGAAGCTCCCCGCACCGCGGTCGTCCTTTGGCCCGCTCGTGTCTGCGCGGTCGTCCTTTGGCCCGTCGAGCGGGCCTAGGGTCGACCGCGCTCCCGCAGCCGGGCCAAAGGACGACCGCGCTCCGGCGGCGACGAGCACGAACCGGGGTTCGGCGCCGGCGGCCAGGCCCGCCGCCAGCAGATCCTCGCCCTCGGTCGCGAACAGGCCCTCGCGCTCGCGGTGCTTGCGCTCCCGCAGCTTGCGGACCAGCTTCAGCTTCTCGTTGTCTTTGCTCTGGATCACTTGGTGTCGGACAGTTTGCTTCGGATCTCCAAACGAAAACGGGCCGCTTTCGCGGCCCGCCCGGGAATCTGAAAAGTGTCGGCCTGAGCTCAGGCGGCGGCACCCTCCCGGGCTATCTCCACGAATCGGCGGAACCCCTCCGGGTCCGAGACGGCAATCTCGGCCAGCATCTTGCGGTTCACCTCGACCTCGGCCTGGTTAAGGCCGTGCATCAGTTCGGAGTAGCTCATGCCCTCCTGCCGCGCGGCGGCGTTGATCCGGGTGATCCAGAGCCGACGGAAGGTCCGCTTGCGGTTGCGCCGGTCGCGGTAGGCGTACATGCCCGACCGCTGCACCTGCTCTTTGGCGAACCGGTAGGAGGAATGCTTGCGGCCGAAGTAGCCCTTCGCTTCCTTCAGCACCTTGCGGCGCTTCTTGCGCGCGTGGACGCTGCGCTTGACGCGGCTCACTTGCCGCCTCCGAGGAGCTTGCGGACATTCGGGACGTCGACTTTGGCGATCGCCGCCGGCCGCGCCATGTTCCGCTTCCGCTTCGGCGACTTTTTCTCGAGGATGTGACTCGAGTAGGCGTGGCGGCCGCGGATCTTGCCGGTGGCCGACTTCTTGAAGCGCTTCTTGGCGCCCGAATGGGTTTTCATCTTCGGCATACGGGCTCGACATTGAAGCAGACCGGGCCTCTTCGCCGAAGTCGGACCACCGGCGCGGGTAGTGTGGCCCGGCGATGCGCGTCCTCTATGTCGTCGGCACGCGGCCGAACTTCGTCAAGACCGCCCCGGTGATCGCGGCGATGCGCGCCAGGCTGCCCGAGGGGCGGCACACGATCGTCCACACCGGCCAGCACTACGACCGGGCGATGTCGGAGATCTTCTTCGAGGAGCTCGGCGTCCCGGCCCCCGACCACATGCTCGAGGTCGGCTCCGGCAGCCACGCCGTGCAGACGGCGCGCACCATGGAGCGCCTCGAGCCGGTGATCGAGGCGGAGCGCCCCGACCTGTTGATCGTGCCCGGAGACGTCAACTCGACCCTGGCGGCGGTGCTGACCGCGGTGAAGATGGAGGTGCCGGTCGCCCACGTCGAGTCGGGCCTGCGCAGCTTCGACCTCTCGATGCCCGAGGAGGTGAACCGGATCGTCGCCGATCGCTTCTCCTCCCACCTCTTCCTCCACTCCGAGGAGGCGATCGGCAACCTGCGCGCCGAAGGGATCGCGCCGGAGCGGATGCACTTCGTCGGCAACACGATGATCGACACCCTGGTCGCGCTGGAGGACCGGATCAGGGCGGCGGGCGCGGCGGCCAAACTCGATCTCTCCCCCGGCTCCTACCTGCTCGTCACCCTGCACCGGCCGGCGCTGGTCGACGGGCCGTTGCTGGCCGAGACCGTCGCCCGGCTCACCCGCCTGGCGAGCGAGATGCCGATCGTCTTCCCGGTCCACCCGCGCACCCGCAAGATGATGGAGACGTCCGGGATCGAGACCCCGGAGGGGCTGATCCTCACCGAGCCGTTCGGCTACCTCGACTTCCTCTCGCTGGTCACCGATGCCCGCGCGGTCCTCACCGACTCGGGCGGCATCCAGGAGGAGACGACCTACCTCGGCGTCCCCTGCTTCACCCTGCGCGCCAACACCGAGCGCCCGGTGACGGTCGAGCTCGGCACCAACACCCTGCTAGGCCTCGATCCCACCGCGATCGCCGAGATCCCCGCCGCGCTTTCGAGCCGCTCCCCAGAGCGTCCCGAGCCCCCGCCTCTCTGGGACGGCCAAGCCGCCGAACGCATCGCCGACATCCTCGCCCCGCCCGACCCCGAGCTACTGAGCGCCTGACCCCCGGTCCGCCCGGTGGGGAGGTCCTTTGGGACCCCCGAACGAACCTCCCTGCAGTTCGTGAGAGAGGGGGTCCCAAAGGACCTCCCCCGCAGAGCCGTCCCCCGGAGCCCTACCCCTGAGCAGCCGTGCTGTCGGCCTCGGCCCCCTCGGGGACGTCCGCCACCCCCTCGGCCGCGCGCGCCTCTTTGCTGGGCGCCAGCAACATGCTCATGTTGCGCCCTTCCTGCAGCGGCGCCGACTCGATCGTCGCCAGCCCGCCGAGGTCCTCGAAGAGCTTCTGCAGAAGCGCCCGACCGCGCTCCGGATGGGCCTGCTCGCGGCCCCGGAACATGATCGTGATTTTGACCTTGTCACCGTGTCTGAGGAAGCGCTCGACGTGACCTTTCTTGGTGTCGTAGTCGTGCGTGGCGATCTTCGGCCGCAGCTTGATTTCGCGGATGTTGACCTGCTGCTGATGCTTGCGCGCCGCCTTCTGCTTCTGCTCCTGCTCGTATTTGTACTTCGAGTAGTCGAGCATCCGGGTGACCGGCGGCTTCGAGTTCGGCGCCACCTCGACCAGGTCGAGGTCGGCGTCCTGGGCGCGGCGCAGCGCCTCCGCGGTGTCGACGATCCCGAGCTGCTCGCCGTCGGCCCCGATCAGGCGCACCTGGGGGACGCGGATCCGCTCGTTGATCCTCGTCGTGTCGCGCTCTGGCGGGCGCCGATCGAACCTACGCGGGACCGGCACTAGTGAGAGTGAAGTTGCTTCAAGAGGACGAGGCTTCGGTCGGCAGGCACGGGGCGCTCAGCGGCGGCGGTCATTTGTGGTGCCCACAGTCAAGTTTGCGCAGTATAGACAGGTGAGGCGGCTTGGCAAGCCGTTCCGCCTCAAGATGAGGTCTCGGCCTCGATCCGCGCCGCGAACTCGGCGACGCCCATCTCGCCGACATCGCCGGCGGCGTGCGAGCGCACCGCCACCCCGCCGTTCTCCTGCTCGCGGTCGCCGACCACCAGCATGTAGGGGTAGCGGCCCATCTCGGCGTCGCGGATCTTGCGGCCCACCGACTCGGAGCGATCGTCGATCGCGACCCGCACGCCGAGGTCGCGGAGCTCGTCGTGGACGCGGCGGCCGTACTCGTTGTGGCGGTCGGCGATCGGCAGCACTGTCGCCTGGATCGGCGCCAGCCAGGTCGGGAAGCGGCCCGCGTAATGCTCGATCAGGATGCCGGCGAAGCGCTCCATCGATCCCAGCAGAGCGCGGTGGATCATCACCGGCCGGTGGGCGTCGTCGTCGGCGCCGGTGTAGGTGAGATCGAAGCGCTCCGGCATCTGGAAGTCGAGCTGGCAGGTGCCGCACTGCCAGGAGCGGCCGAGCGCGTCGGTGATGTGGAAGTCGATCTTCGGCCCGTAGAAGGCGCCGTCGCCGGGGTTCAGCTCGTACTCGCGGCCCTGCGAGTCGAGCGCCTCGGCGAGCGCCGCCTCCGCCTTGCGCCACTGCTCCTCGGAGCCCATCGACTTCTCCGGCCGGGTCGAGAGCTCGACCTTCACGTCGTCGAAGCCGAAGCGCGCGTAGAGTTCGTCGATCGCCTCGCAGATCGAGGCGACCTCGGCGGTGATCTGGTCCTCGGTGCAGTAGACGTGGGCGTCGTCCTGGGTGAAGGCGCGGACCCGGAGCAGACCATGGAGGACGCCCTCGCGCTCGTTGCGGCTGACCCGGCCGAACTCGGCCAGACGGAGCGGCAACTCGCGGTAGGAGTGGCGGTCGGAGCCGTAGACGAGGCAGGCACCGGGGCAGTTCATCGGCCGCAGCGCGTAGCGGCGATCGTCGTCCTGCATGAAGTACATCTCGTCCTTGTAGTTGTCCCAGTGGCCGGAGCGATGCCAGAGGCCCTCGTCGAGCACCTGCGGCGTGGCGATCTCCTTGTAGTCGCGCTTGCGCAGCTGGTCGCGGACCTGGTCTTCGATCAGGTGCAGGAGCGTGGTGCCGTTGGGCAGCCAGAAGGGCATGCCGGGAGCCTCGGGGCGGAGCATGAAGAGGTCGAGCTCGGGGCCGAGCCGGCGGTGGTCGCGCGCTTCGGCCTCGCTGATCCGCTCGAGGTGGGCCTCGAGATCCTTCTTCGAGAAGAAGGCGGTGCCGTAGATGCGGGTGAGCTGCTCGCGGTGCTCGTCGCCGCGCCAGTAGGCGCCGGCGACCGAGCTCAGCTTGATCGCCTTGATGCGGGCGGTCGAGGGCGAGTGCGGGCCGCGGCAGAGATCCTCGAAGGGGCCGTTGCGGTAGAGCGAGACGGTCTCGACGCCTTCGTCTTTGATCAGGTCTTCGATCAGCTCGACCTTGAAGCCCTGGTCCTCGCCGCGGAAGATCTCGAGCGCCTCGTCGACCGGGACGTCGCGGTGGGAGAAGTGCTCGTCGGCGTCGATGTGTTTCTGCATCGCCGCCTCGATCTTCGGCAGATCCTCCTCGGTGATCCGCACGTCGGGCGGGAACTCGAAGTCGTAGTAGAAGCCCGACTCGATCGGTGGGCCGATCGTCACCTTGGTGCCGGGATAGAGCTCGGTCACCGCCTCGGCCATCACGTGGGCGGCGTCGTGGCGGATCAGCTCCAGCGCCTCCGGGTCGCGCTCGGTGACGATCGCCACCTCCGCCCCACCCTCGGGCAGCGGCGCGTCGAGATCGCGCAGCGCGCCGTCGACCTTGATCGCCAACGCAGCCTTGGCGAGCCCCGGCCCGATCGCCGCCGCGGCGTCGGCGCCGGTCGCCCCGACGGGCAGCTCGAGCGGCTTCCCGTCGGGCAGCGTGACGAGGACTTTGTCGGTCGCGGCCTCCACGGAGGCCATGGTACGTGGGCGCCGCCACCGATGCCCCCGCGCGCGTTCGCACTTCGTTCCGGATACCGGAACGAAGTGCGAACGCACCCGAGCGGCGCTCAGCGGGCGGGGCCTTGGCGGGCCTGGCGGACGGCGATCAGCGGACAGACGCTGTGGGCGGCGACCGGGCCTTCGACTTCCCAGAGCACGTAGGGCTTGGCGACCTTGCGCAGGCGCAGGCTCTCGAACGGTGGCTTACGCCGCGACCCTTCGGTGACGACGTAGCGGACGCCTTCCGGCGGCTTGCCGCCGGCTTCCTCGCGGGTCTCGATGCAGACCCGGCCGCCGCGCAGCTCCCAGGCGATGTAGTTGGTGCCGTGGTCGTCTTCGAGCAGGGTCGGCGAGGCGAGGACGACGGTCGAGCCGTCGGCGACGATCGGCCGCAGCCCGGTGAGAGCGGGCGAGTAGGACGAGGGGCCGACCGGCGCGTTGGCGAACGCCAGCACCGAGCAGAGGCCCGCCGCGGCGACGAACGCGACCCACGCAAGGCCCCCCACCGTCGCCCGCCCCCCGCCGGCTGTTCCTTTTGCGCCTATAAGGCGCAAAAGGAACAGCCGGCCGTCCTCGGTGAGCGGCAGGAGGATGGTGAGGGCGCAGATCGGGGCGGCGATCTCGATCGCCTTGCCCGCCGTATAGGCGGTGCCACCGACCCGGGCGGCGAGGTAGGCGGCCGCGACGACGAAAAGGCCGGAGAGGACGACGGTCTCTCGCCGCCGCCAACAGGCCCATATCCCATAGAGGAGGAGCACCGTCGCGAACGCCGCACCCAGGTAGTAGGCGGCGGCCGGGACGGCGCCGTCCCCGGGCGCCAGGCGGAAGTCCCCGGAAGGCCAGATGCCGAGCGCCTCGAAGGGAGAGATCTGACCGAACAGGTTGCCGAGGCCGGGCCCGTTGGGGTCGAAGGTTTCGAACTTGTGGAAGTCGATCATCCGGCCGATCTCGGGGAGGATCAGGACTACGAGCGCCGCCAAGGCGATCAGGATCGGGCGGAAGACCGCGGGTCCTGTCGCCCCGATTTCCCCCACCGTGCTCGGCTTCGCCTGCGCGCGGCGGGGGGCCCCCATCGGCGCGCCACCCGCGGAAGAAATCAGCTCCACGAGCGCCCACACGACAGCCGTCCCGATCAACCACAGGAGGCCCGGGAAGCTGTAGGTATAGACCGTCCCTACCGCGATCAGGGCCAGGGGGACGAAGCGCCATCTGGAGTCGATCGGGTTTCGCACCGTCTCCCGCAGCAGCAGCACGAAGCCGAGCAGGAAGAACGCCTCCATCGTCTCCTTGAACGCCCCCTGGGCGAAGTAGCTCGCGACGACATAGGCGAGGCCGACGACCAGCGCTGCCGCCGTTCGGGGCACCGGACGGAGGTCCCGGAAGGCGGCCAGGGCGGTCAGCGGCGCGAGGACCGCCACCGCCACGGTCAGCCCGCTGAACCCCTTGACGAGCCCGATCCCGAGGCCCTTGTTAAGGGCCACCACTATCGAGTGCGGGCCGAGCGGGTAACCCTGGCGGATCAGCTGCCCTGAGTGGCCGTGGGCGAGCTGGTCGGCGGCCAGCAGGTGCTGGGACATGTCGGGGTTGAAGCTGGTGCCGAGGATGCCGAAGTGGCCTTCGACGATGAACGGCAGCGAGGCGGCGAGCGTGGCGATCAATGCCACCGGCCACCCCGCGCCGAGCGCCTCGCGCCAGTAACCGCGCCCCTGGAGGTAGGCGAGCGAGGCGGCGAGGAGGATGAGCACGACGATCGCCGAGATCGAGCCATGGCCCGGCAGACGCACCGTCCCCCAGCAGACCGCGCAGAGGATCGCGAGGCCGACCGGGCCCGACCCCCAGGACCAGCGGCGGCGCCCGCAGAGGGCGATCGCCGCCTGCCCGATCGCCAAGGCGGCGACGCAGACTGCGAGGGCGGCTGCGTAGGTGCCGATCACGGAGCGCGAGCCTAGACTCTCAAGATGATGGCGTTCGCCCCGCCCGCCCGGCACCTGCTCCGTGCCAAGGATCTCGCCGATGCGCGCTACACCGAGCCGCTCGGGGTCGAGGAGATGGCTGCGGCGGCAGGCCTCTCACGCGCCCACTTCAGCCGCGAGTTCCGCCGCGCCTTCGGCGAGTCCCCGCACGGCTACCTGCTGACGCGGCGGCTGGAGCGGGCGGCGGCCCTGCTCCGCAACACCGATCGCACCGTCGCCGAGATCTGTCTCGACGTCGGCCTGATCAGCGTCGGCTCCTTCACGACGAGCTTCAAACGGACCTTCGGCATGACCCCGACGGCCTACCGCGCCTCCTTCCCGCCCGCCTCCGCATTCGCCGTCGTCCCCGGCTGCGTCGTCCGTGCCGCCGGGCGCCCGCGAAAGCGCACGTTTCGAGAAGACAGCCCGCCGGTCGGCTCCTAGAGTCGTCGCATCGCTGCAGAAATGACGAGACAGGAGGACGAGATGGCCAGGATTTCGAATGCGCAGCTATGGGTGCTGGACCAGGAGGAGGCACTGGCCTTCTGGACGGAGAAGGTCGGTTTCGAGGTTCGCGCCGACGTGACCCTCGCCGAGATGGACGGCTTCCGCTGGCTGACGGTGGGGCCGCCCGGACAGGAGGACGTGTCGGTCGTCCTGATGAAGATCCCCGGCGAGCCGGTGGTCGACGCCGGGACCCAGGGCCAGATCCGCGACCTGGTCGCCAAGGGCTTCGCGGGGACGGTGTTCCTCACCACCGACGACTGCCGCGCCGAGCACGAGCGGCTCGTCGCCCGCGGGGTCGAGTTCACCGAAGCGCCGGAAGAGCGCCCCTACGGGATCGACGCGGGCTTCCGCGACCCGTCCGGCAACGCGATCCGGCTCACCCAGGTGACGATCGCGATGGCTCCCTGAGGGGGAGCCGGGCATGAGAGCGGGAGGGCCGGGCGAAGGCCGTCCCGCTCAGTTGCCTTCTTCTCCGTGGGACTTCTTCTTGCCCGACTTGCCGTTGCCGGACTTGCCGTTCTTCTGAGACTTCTTCTTGTGCTTCTGCTGCTTGGCGGCGTTGGCACCGCCGCCGGAGTTGCCGGACTTGCCGTTGCTGCTTTCAGAGCCGCCGGAGAGGAGCAGCGCGACCACGACGATGATCAGGACGATCCCGCCGAGGATGAAGCCGACCGTTTTGGCCCCTTTGCGACGGATCGATTCGCGCAGGCCGACCAGCTCGGGCGGCGGCGCTTCACGCTCGCCCCCACCACCGACGGCGGCGGTCGCCGCGGCCGCGGACTCGGCGGTGTGCACGTGTTCGGTCCACGCCTCGCCGTCCCACCAGCGCAGCCCCTGCCCGCTGGGATCGTCGTACCAGCCGGCCGGGATCCCCGACCCGCCTGGGGTCTCGGTCGAATTCACGCGGCGATTATGGCGATTTTCCTGACGGAAGTTGTGAACAACGTCGTTACAACTTTTTATCCACGGGGCGCGTGAACGGCGGCGCGAACTCCTCTGGTAGCGCTGCTGCTCGTCGGTGAAGACGAAGATCTCCGGAAGCACCCTCCCCCGAAGAACGCCGTCTCCGCTTCTCGGCTCATGGGCGATGGGCGTTACTGGGCTCGAACCAGTGACCTCCAGCTTGTCGAGCTGGCGCTCTCCCAACTGAGCTAAACGCCCGGGGCGCCGCAATGTAGCAGCGAAGACGATCCGCCGGAGCAGTGCAACTTTTCGACGAAGCAGGGGTTTATGGCTCAGTCGTCGAAATGCTCGGCGGCAAAAGTCTTCAAGGCTTGAGGACCGACGAGCCAGCAACGTCGCAGTCGCTGGTGGCACGTCCTTCGGAACACAAAGGGCCCCCGCGGGGGCCCTTTTCCGTTCTAGATGTGATCGCTCGGCAGGTGCCAGCGGCGGGGCGCGATCAGCGCGTCGATCTCCTCCGGCCCCCAGCTGCCGGGCTCGTAGAGGATCACCGGCGGCGGGTCCTCCAGCACCGGCTCGGAGATCGCCCAGAGCCGCTCGATCGCGTCGGAGCTGGTGAACAGCGTGCGGTCGCCGTTCATCACGTCGTGGAGCAGCCGCTCGTAGGGGTCGAGCGCCGCCTGGTTGGAGCCGAAGGCGTCGGCGTAGGTGAACTGCATGTGGGCTTCGCCGAGCTGCATCGTCGCCCCTGGCACCTTGGCCAGGAACGACGCCGAGATGCTCCCCGGATCGCCGAGCTCGAAGGTCAGGTGGTCGCGGCCGAAGCCCTCCGGGAAGAAGTCCTCGTCGAGCGGGAACATGCGCCGCGGCGGCTGCTTGAAGGCGACCGTGAGGACGTGATGGCTCTCCGCCATCCGCTTGCCGGAGCGCAGGTAGAACGGCACCCCCTCCCAGCGCCAGTTGTCGACGGAGGCCTTGACCGCGACGAAGGTCTCGGTGTCGGAGCGCGGGTCCACCCCGTCCTCCTCGCGGTAGCCGACGTACTGGCCGCGGACGACGTCCTCGGGGCGCAGCGGCATCATCGAGTCGAAGACCTTCTCGCGCTCGAGGCCGAGCGGCTTCGGCTCCAGCGAGGTCGGCGGCTCCATCGCGACGAAGCCGAGCAGCTGGAAGAGGTGGGTGACGACCATGTCGCGGAAGGCGCCGGTGCCCTCGTAGAAGCTGCCCCGCATCTCGATCGAGAGCGTCTCCGGGATGTCGATCTGGACGTGGTCGATGTGGTTGCGGTTCCAGACCGGCTCGAACATGCCGTTGGCGAAGCGCAGCGCCAGCAGGTTCTGCACGGCCTCGCGCCCGAGGTAGTGGTCGATCCGGTAGATGCGGTTCTCCTGGAAGACCGAGTGCAGCCGCTCGTTCAGCTCGTGGGCGGAGGCGAGGTCGGTGCCGAACGGCTTCTCGATGATCACCCGCGCGTCCTCGTCGAGCCCGAGCTTGCCGAGCTCCTCGACCGTCCCCGCCGCGGCCCGCGGCGGCAACGAGAGGTAGAAGAGGAGATCGGCATCGCCTCCGAGTTCCTCCTGGGCCGCCTCGATCGCCCGGCCGAGGTCGTCGAAACCGTCGCCGACGCCGACGAAGCTGAGCGACCCGGCGAACTTTTCGAAGGCCCCGTCGACGGCCGATGACCGGCGCCCCGACTCGCACACCGATTCCCGGGCGAGCTCACGGAACTCGTCGGTCGAGATCGGCCGGCGGGCGGCGCCGATGATGCGGAAGCCGGCGGGCATCAGCCCGACCCGCGAGAGGTGGAACATCCCCGGCAGGAGCTTGCGCCTGGCGAGGTCCCCGGTAGCCCCGAAGAGGACGATCACCTGGTTGGTGGTGACCGCGGCGGCGGCGCGGTCCCCCTCGGCGCTGGCGGTGGTCACGCTCACGCCCGCCAGGCTACAGAGGGGCATCCGCCGCCATATCCTGCGCCGCGATGGCAGCCCTGACCAAAGGCGGGAGCGAGTTCGACCCGGCGGCGCTGGAGCTGGTCGAGTGGCGCGCCCAGCGCGATCTCGGCGCACCGGTGCCCGACTCGCCGCCGGCCGGCGCCGGCGGATGGGGAGTCGACGGCTTCGACCCGGCGGGCCGCTGGCGCCGCTGGCTCCGAGATGCCCATCCGCCCCGCTTCCCCGCCCCCGCCGGGATCGAGGTAGTCGGCGTCGGGGTCGGCGACTCGGAGTCCTTCGCCGCGACCGCCGCCTTCGGCCTGCGCCTGCCCGCCCGCACCGAGGCTGCCTTCGCCGCCCTCCCTGGCAAGGCCGGGTGGCGCTGTTATGTGGCCCGCGCCGGCAGCGCCCCGGCGGCCGCCGCCACCTGCACCGACGGGCCGACCACCCTCCTGGCTGTCGATGCCACCGCCGAGGTCGGTCGGCGCAGCCCTGCCCGCGCGGCCCTTCTGCATCGCGTCATCGAGGACGCGATTGCGGACGGCGTCGCGCTGATCGCGGCACGGACCGACGAGGGGGCGGAGGGTCACGGCGACGCCGCCGCCGGGCTCCTGCTGGCGGGATTCGAGAAGGCCTACCGCTGTCCGGCCTGGGTCGATGCGGGACTTCCTGCGAGCTGAAGCGGCAGGCGGGCTGGCGCTGCTCGTCGGCAGCGTCGCGGCGCTGCTCTGGGTGAACGTCGTCGACGCGGGGGCCTACGCCTCCTTCTGGCACACCCACGTCCAGATCGGGATCGGCGGCCTCTCGATCGACGAGAGCCTCGAACACTGGGTCAACGACGGCCTGATGACCCTCTTCTTCTTCCTGATCTCGCTGGAGATCAAGCGCGAGCTGGTCACCGGCGAGCTCCGCCACCCGAAGCGCGCCGCGCTGCCGATCATCGCCGCGCTCGGCGGCATCGTGTTGCCGATCGCGATCTTCCTCGCCGTCACCGGGGGCGAGCACGCAAGCGGCTGGGGCATCCCGATGGCGACCGACGCCGCCTTCGCGATCGGCGTCCTGGCGCTGCTCGGCGACCGGGTGAGCGAAGGCGTGAAGCTGCTGCTGCTGACGATCGCGGTGGTCGACGACGTGGCCGCGATCGGCGTGATCGCCGTCGCCTACACCGACCACCTCAGCCTCGGCTGGCTGGCGGCTGCGGTCGGCGGGCTGCTTGTGGTGGTGGCGATGCGGACACTCGGCGTGCGGCGGATCCTGGCCTACGTGCCGATCGGGCTCTTCGTCTGGGTCGCGACCTTCGAGTCGGGGGTGCACGCGACGCTGGCCGGCGTCGCCCTCGCCCTGCTCACCCCGGCGACGCCGGTCGCCGGTCGCGACGTCCTCGGCATCCTCGAGCACCGCCTCCACCCCTGGGTCAACCTGGCGATCCTGCCGGTCTTCGCGCTCGCCAACGCCGGGGTCAAGCTGGGTGGCGGCGAGCTGTCCGACCCCGCCGGGCGGCGCGTCGCCCTGGCGGTGGCGCTCGGCCTCGTCGTCGGCAAGTTCCTCGGCATCGGCGGTGCGACCCTGGCCGCCCTGCGCCTGCGGCTCGGTGCCCTGCCCTCGGGGGTCGACCGGCGCGGCCTGCTCGGCGCCGCCGCCCTCGGCGGCATCGGCTTCACCGTCTCGCTCTTCATCACCCCGCTCGCCTATGAAGACGACCCCCTGCTGGCGGGCGCCGCGAAGCTCGGCATCCTCGGCGGCTCCGTCGTCGCCGCCACGATCGGCATCACGATCTTCGTGACCAAGCAGATCCGCCGGACCTAGCCGGCAAACGGGTCGACGAGATCGACCCCGGCGCGGGCGAAGTCGGCCACGTTGCGGGTGGCCAGGGTGTGCCCGATAACCCTTGCGGTCGCCGCCAGCAAGCCGTCGACCACCGGCAGCGGATCGGGGGCATTCATCCTGCCCCACTCTTCGGCGACGAGGCGATCGACCGGGACGAGGCGATCTCGATGCGCGTCGACCACCCGGCCCAACCAGCTGTCGAGGTTGGTGCCGGCAACCGGATCGCGACGACGAATCCGCTCGACGCCCTGGCGGATCTCGGCGATCGTGAGGACGCTGAGGAAGATCTCCTCGTCGGCGATCGCGTCGAACCAGGCGACGACCGTCGCATCGGCGCGATCACCCTTACGCAGCTCCGAGATGACATTGGTGTCGAGCAGGTAGCTCAAAGCTCGACCGGGCGACCACGGTCGGAGGAGCGCTCGAAGTCCTCGTCCTCGCCGACGTCAGGAAACTCGAGCAGCAGATCCTTCAGGGTCCTCGTCGGGCGGGCACCGAGCACCTCGCGCAGGATCCGCCGATGCTCCTCCTCGGCGGAGTTACCGTTGCGGGCCGCCCGGAGCTTCAGCTCGCGGACCAGATCGCCGTCGATGCCCCTGACGAGAAGCTGAGCCATTGCGATATCAATGCTATCACCGGCGATCGCCGGTCGGACAGTGATACAGGGTCAGTAAGCGCGGGCGACGATCGCCTGGAGATCGGGCTCGTCCTCGCGGGCGGGGACGGTGCCGTCCGGGCGCTGGATGCAGCGGACGCTGACGCCCTCGTCGAGGAGGCGACGCTCGCCCTCGGTGCCGAGCCGCGCCCACTCGATCCGCCCGACCCCCTCGCGCCCTGCCTCGAGCGCCTCCTCGACGGTGGTGACATCGCTGGTCGCGGCGTCGCGGAAGGCGGTCGCCTCGACCAGCATCGCCGCCTGGATGTCGTCGAGCAGGTCGGCGACGCGGGGCGGGACCGCGTCGAGGGGGACCTGGATCTTCTCGCCGCTGTCGCGGCGGAGCAGCGTCGCCTGGCCCTCGGCGAGGTCGCGCGGGCCGAGGTCGATCCGCAGCGGCACCCCCTTCAGCTCCCAGTCGACGGCGCGCCGGCCGAAGCCGGTGTGGACGTCGGCGTCGACCTCGACCCGGACGCCGGCGGCGGCGATCTCCTCGCCGAGCTCACGTGCCTTCTCCACCGCCCCGTCCTCGTCGCGGACGACGACGATCGCCACCTGGGTCGGCGCGATCCGCGGCGGCAGCCGCAGCCCACTCGCGTCGCCGTGTCCCATGATCAGCCCGCCGACGAGCCGGGTCGAGGCGCCCCACGAGGTCGTCCACGCGGTCTGGACGACACCGCCCTCGTCCGTATAGGAGATGTCGAAGGCACGGGCGAAGTTCTGGCCCAGCTCATGGCTGGTCGCCAGCTGCAGCGCCTTGCGATCACGGGTTATCCCCTCGCAGGTCATCGTGTTGGTCGCCCCGGCGAAGCGCTCCTCGGCGGTCTTGCGCCCGAGCAGGACTGGCAGCGCCAGGGTGTCGACGAGGAAGTCCCGGTAGACGTCGTGGTGGATCCGCAACGCGTACTCGGCGGCATCGGCCTCGCTCGCGTGGACGGTGTGACCCTCCTGCCAGAGGAACTCGCTGGTGCGCAGGAAGAGGCGCGGGCGCAGCTCCCAACGGACCACGTTGGCCCACTGGTTCAGCAGCAGCGGCAGGTCGCGGTAGGAGTTGACCCATTTCGCCATCTGCTCGCCGAACACCGTCTCCGAGGTCGGCCGCACGACGACCGGCTCGGCGAGCTCCTTGCCGCCGGCGATCGTCACCACCGCGAGCTCCGGGCTGAAGCCCTCGACGTGCTCGGCCTCGCGCTGCAGGTAGCTCTCCGGGATGAAGAGCGGGAAGTAGACGTTGTCGGCGCCCGCCGCCTTGATCCGGCGGTCGATGTCGGCTTGGATCCGCTCCCAGATCGCGTAGCCGTAGGGACGGATCACCATCGTCCCGCGCACCGGGCCGTTCTCGGCCAGGCCCGCCTTCGCGATCACGTCCTGGTACCAGCGCGGGTAGTCCTCGCTCGGGTCGGCGATCGGCGACTTGGGCATCGGCGCATCCTAGGTTTCGGCGCGGCGCGGCGCTCGCGCGGCCGGCGGCGAGGTCAGAATCCGCCGATGCCGTCGCCGATCAGCTTCGCCCCGATCAGCAGACAGATCACCGCCATGATCGCAGCGTTGTTGTCGGCCATCCAGGCGCGTAGGTCTTCGAGGATCTGTTGCGAGCGCTTCCTCATCACGAAGTAGATCGCGACGGGGGCGGCGGGACCGATCGTCGCGATGAAGACGAAGATCGCCATCGCGATCGCGTCTTCGCGCGGCTCCAGCCCCACCCCGGCGATCGCCGCCGCCGCGCCCATGATCAGCACCAGGTTCTTCGGATTGATCGTCGAGAGGAGCACTGCCATCCCGGCCGCCAGCCCCGGTCCGAAGTGATCGACGGATTCCATCCAGCGTGGCATCGCCGCCTCTTCGCCGCGCCGCGGTCGCCCCCGCCAGGTCCGCACCGAGACGACGACCAGGAACGCGCCGAGAGCGATCTTGGCCACGCTCACCCATTCCGCGGGCGAGGAGCCTTCGGCGGCTTCAGCGGCGTTGGCAAGGAGAAGAAGCCCGGTGCCCACGGCCGCGACGCCGAAGATCCAGCCGAGCACGAAGGCGATCCCGTTCACCCGCGCCCGCGGCGTCCCCAGCATCAGCACCACGCCGATGATCGGGATCGGGCTGAGCGCGATCCCCACCGCAAACGGCAGCATCTGTCCGATGGCTTGGCCCAAAGCGCGAGGAACATAACCGTCGGCCGATGCACCACGCCTTCACCGAGGCATCGATACCCGCACAGACCGGAAAACTCCCGAAAGGCACCCTGGCGTCTCGCCCTGGTGCCTAGGCTCCGTGGGTTCATGTCTCGCAAGCACGACATCAAGCAGTTTCGCCAGGCCTGCAAGGCGCTGAAGCTCAGGCCGGCGGCTTGCGAAGGCATATGACCTATGGAGAACTGCTGACCTGGCCGCGACAATGGAGAAGCTGATGGCAAGTGTGGTAGCCCTAGATGCCTCCCCGAGCAACGTCCTACGCGCAATGCGCGGGGAGATCGTCGCTGCCCGCATCGTCCACCCAGAGGTATTGCACGTCGAGATCCGCGATGTGCACGGAGATCTTTGGCGGCTCGCCACCCAGGACGCGGAGTGGTCCCCATCCGATCCGGCCAAACTGATCGGCCACCGCATCGAGGACGCACGGATCGAGGAGTCGGGCGGTGATCTGCGCTGCCGGCTCTCCGGCGGGACGCTGTTCGAAGTAAGACCGGCCACTCGCGAAGCTGATGACGATCCTCCCAACTGGGAGTTGATCAGCCCTGCCGGCACGGTGCTTGAGTTCGGTCCCGGTGTGCGCTGGCAGATCAGCGGCGCCGACGAGCCGGCCTCTGCTCGTCGCTAGTTCGGGAAAGGCGCCTACCGGAATCGAACCGGTGTAAACGGCTTTGCAGGCCGCTGCGTAGGCAATTTTCCAGCATTCCAGAGCGGCTCTTTCTTCTGATGGGCTGGTCCGTTGGCCAGCTTGCGGTGAAATCGTCCGGCAGCGTGATCCTCGACTTAGGCAAGGGAGGAGTTGAGCCCGACGCCGCCATGTCTGATCACAGCCCCGAGGCTGGGACTACTTGCCCGAGCCAAAGACCGCTTCGGCGGCGTCCGGAAGCTTCTTCTTGGGGACCAGCTTCGCGTCAAAGTGCTCGTCTATGTCGTGGATGAGCAGATGCATCAGGTCGCGGTCGTCCAGCTTCCGATCTCTCTGCCCGAGATCCTTACGGATCGCCCTGATCAGATCGCGCTGTAATTCGGTCGCTTCCGTATCGCTTTTCAGGCCGCGCTCGGTCGCCCGGTTCATCTCGATCCACGCCGTGATGACTTTCGGTGACCCCCACATGAGGAGGTCGTCTTGGAACTTCCCCATGAACCCAAGAAGATCCTCCGGCGGTTCGCCTGATCCGGACTTTCTCACGAGGTTGAGGAACTCAAGGTAGGTGTCGGCGACCTTGTCCCAGCGGTACTGCTGGGCGATGCGCTCGCGCGTGAAGTACTCGCCGGCTGCAAATACCAGCACCGCGCCGCCGGTGACGATGGTCGGACCGGCTGCTGCAGGACTGGAAAACAGGTGATTCAACAGCAGATAGGTCCCGACCAAGACGGCCATCACCAAGATCAGGCCAATGACGAGATTGCTGGCTTCGCGAAGACGCTCCATTTCCTAAGAGGGTAGGTCGGCGACCCGACACCAACCCATCCGGCTGGCCCTAGTCGGACGGCTTGCGAAAGTCGCGCAGCCGTTCGAGAAAGTCGATCCAGGCGATCCCCGCTTTTGGCAGGCGCTCGACCACGATCCAGACGATCGGCGCCACTACGGCGAAGACGGCTGGCCAGAGTCGGGCGAGAGCATGAAGCCAGGAAATCACGAGCACCCCCGACTATCCGCTGGAGAGCCCTTGACCCCGAGATGGTCTGCCGCCTTAAACATAAGAGCGGCATCCCTCCTCCTCCGGAGGGTGCCCCCAATTCACAGTCCTTGTCAAGCATCGTCGCCGATCGCCCTGCATCCTCCGGCAATTGGAGACCGAATTACGGGTGCGTAACTTGCCGCTTGCGCTTTTCGTAACGAAGACGCGCCGCGCATTTGCGACGACGGCGGGCCACAGTTGAGTGAGGGCATGAAGCCACCTTGAAACCACTGGGCGCCCCGTCGAAGACGGTTGCACAAAAAGTGCCGCATGTCGAGTAAAACGCGATGTTCACACGAGGTTCACAAGTTCAGGCGCGTCGCTCACATCTTTGCCCAATCCCAGAAAGTTCGAGCGCGACCGCCTCCCAAGCACCCGTGAACGAAGGGCTCATGCTAGCGACGCTGATCTCGATGATCTCCTCCCCCGCCCGTCTTGAAAGTCAGCCATGCCTCGACGCTAGTCGAGGCCGCTCGGGCAAACCAGGTGTGGGCAGACTTGGCGGTGTTGGGCGCTCTACATCGAGGGGGCCTGGCGGGCCGCACCTTCGCTCAGCTCGATACCCGCGCCGAGGTAACGGTCGAGCAGCGCGATGGCCCCGTCTGGGTGCCCGGCATCAGATGACCATAGAGATCGAACGTGACCTTGATTGAGGAGTGGCCCATGAACGAAGAGAGCGCCTTCGCGTTACGCCCGCGGCGATCATGAAGGAGGCGTACGTGTGGCGCGCTTGATGAAGGCGTAGACGCCCGAGTGAGCACTTCTCCCAGGTGCAATCGGCGCGACGGTAGATCACCGCCGCTTGGAACGGCACGCCATCGCTACCAAAGACGAGGGAATCCCCCGCGGCGTCGCCGCGCGCCATGCGGTGCTCCATCAGATAGTCGCGGAGTAGACCCGGAAGCGGCGTCGACCTTCGGGAGGTTCGGGTCTTGGGGGCAATCGAACCCGCCTTCGCGTCCCACGATTCGACCACCCGGATAGAGCCTGCCGCAAGGTCGACCGAGGCCCAGCGGAGCAGGATTATGAGCGATGCGTCTGTCCGACGGATCAGGCGGGAAGCCTCTCAAGAAGGGAAGCCAGAGAAGCTTGTGGTTGAGGGTCGTTTTGCTTGTCGCGGACGGCGGCCAATAACTCGTGGATATGCGCACCGCTATCGCTACCGGGATCAGCGGCCTGCGCGTGCGCGAGGGCGGTCAATGCGAAGTCGAACTCACCGGCATCGATGGCGACCTCGGCCAAGGCGAGCTGAGCATCTATGCCCGACCACTCCTCGTCGCCTTTCATCACAGCGAGATTGATCGCCCGACCCATGAAACCGAGGGCAAGGTCATTGATCCCGAGGCGATTGAGCACGGAGCCGAGATTCCAGGGATAAGCAGGCTCACTCGGATCGAGGCGCATCGCTTGTCCATAGAGCGCGAGAACCCGATCGAGAGTGCCTTCACCAAGGAACTCGACGACCGTCCTTTCGTCAGGCCATTCCCCTGCCTGCAGTACGGCAGCCAGCAACTCGTCGGCATCGCCGACCAATTGCTCCGCCCTAGCCGCGGCTTCGGGGCCGACGACCTCGGGCTCTCTTGTATTGCCCTCGTTGCTCATCAGTCAGTTCCTTCCACCATTCCTGCCAACGCTTGGCTCGTTCAGGATTGTGACGCACGCCCAGGATTTCCTCGCCTCGCTGGACGAGGTCGCAAACTCGCAGCGGTAGCCCGCTCGCGGGATCTAACCCTGCGGGATCGGTCCAATTGCGTGGCGGCCTAGGCACCGAGCGAGTGTCTCAGCACCGGAAGACGGCTGAGTCCGGAGCCATCCCTGAAATCCAGTGGGCCAGTCATGGGCCAGTCTTACGCTGGGACAACCGGCAACAACCGGAATCCGCCGGACAAGACACAGGCCAGGCAACTCGCTCTGTCAAGCCGTAAATCGCTTGCCAGAGCCAGAGGCGCCTACCGGAATCGAACCGGTGTAAACGGCTTTGCAGGCCGCTGCGTAGCCACTCCGCCAAGGCGCCGGGGCGGCTGAAGGGTAACGGCGCTCAGGCCGGGGCGTCGGCGTCGGTGTCGTCGTAGTCGGTGACCGAGCCGTAGGCCTCCACGGTGCCGCCGTCGCGGGGACTGGCGTCGTCGGGGTTGTCGCCGTACTGGCGCAGGGCGCGGCGCTGGCGGAGGTAGTCCCAGGCCTTGTCGAGCTGGACTTTGATCTCCTCGAGACGGGCGTGCTCGTCGTCGTCGAGCCCCTCTCCCTCGTGGCGGTGCAGGAGGGACTCCTCCTCCTGGACCAGTTGATCAATGCGGTCGAGTGCCTGTTGGTCGTCCATGGCCGTCTAGATTAGCCGCCGTGACGGTGGGGGCTGAGCCCGGGGACACGACGCTGGGCCGGGTGGCGCCCCTGTACCTGGTCGTCTTCATCGGCTTCGTCGGCTACAGCCTGATGATCACCGTCTTCACGCCGCTGCTGCTCTCCGACGGCGGCGGCATGCTGCCGGCCTCCAGCTCGATCTCGGAGCGGACGCTGGTGCTGGGGGCGCTACTGGCGCTCTACCCACTCGCCCAGTTCGTCGGCGCGCCGATCCTCGGCGCCCTCTCGGACCGCTTCGGGCGCCGCCCGGTGCTGCTCTGCTCGCTGGCCGCGAGCGCGGTCCTCTACCTCGGGATCGCCCTCGCGCTGCACCTGCGCAGCCTGCCGCTGCTGATGGTCGCCTGCCTTCTCGCCGGGCTCTC
>DATJWW010000042.1:0-79797 GCA_035500835.1 Solirubrobacterales bacterium
GCCACGACCGTGCACTTGAGCCGCCCATCGGCGGCTCAAGTGCACGGTCGTGAGCGGCCCCATGAGGAAGACTCACGGAACCGTGGACTTGCCTGAGCCTTCGTCACCGATCACGGGCCTTCGTGGAGGAACACGCGCCTCTCCCCCGGAGCACGCCGATCCCACGCCCTCTCCCCGAACCCCCGGCCGTCCCGGCCACGGCCACACCCTGCGAGGGTCGTGGCCGGGACGGCCGCGTCCCTTACCTCGGGCGCCAGCCGTCCCCGGGCGCGCCGGTCCCTGAAACCCGAACGGCCGGGGCTCGCCCCGGCCGTTCGTCTCAGCGGAGTCGCGTGGGCTAGCTCAGGCGCTGCTCGAGCGCGTCGAGCTGGGCGCCCAGCTCGGCCGGGAGCGAGTCGCCGAACTTGGCGAAGTGCTCCTTCACCTGCGACAGCTGGGCGCGGTAGAGCTCCTCGTCGACGGTGAGCAGCTCCTCCAGATCCTCGGCGGAGATGTCGAGGCCCTCGGTGTTCAGGTCGGCCGGGGTCGGCAGCAGGCCGATCGGGGTCTCGACCGCCTCGCCCTCACCCTGGCAGCGACGGAAGACCCACTCGAGGACGCGGCTGTTCTCGCCGAAGCCCGGCCAGAGGAACCTGCCCTCGTCGTCTTTGCGGAACCAGTTGACGTAGAAGACCTTCGGCAGGTTGATGCCGTCGGTTCTGCCGATCTTCAGCCAGTGGGCGAAGTAGTCGGCCATGTTGTAGCCGAGGAACGGCAGCATCGCCATCGGATCGAAGCGCAGCGCCCCGACCGCGCCCGCCGCGGCGGCCGTCGTCTCCGAGGACATCGTCGCCCCCATGAAGACGGCGTGCTCCCAGTCGAACGCCTCCGAGACCAGCGGCACCGCAGTCGCGCGGCGGCCGCCGAAGAGGAAGGCGTCGATCGGCACCCCGGCCGGGTCCTCCCACTCCGGCGCGATCGACGGGCACTGCCCGGCGGGCGTCGTGAAGCGGGCGTTCGGATGGGCGGCGGCGGTCTCCGACTCCGGCGTCCAGTCGTTGCCGTGCCAGTCGATCGCGTGCGCGGGCGGCTCGCCGGTCATCCCCTCCCACCAGATGTCGCCGTCGTCGGTCTTCGCGCAGTTGGTGAAGATCGAGTTGCGCTCGATCGTGTCCATCGCGTTCGGGTTCGTCTTGTGCGACGTGTTCGGCGCGACGCCGAAGAAGCCGGCCTCGGGGTTGACCGCGTAGAGACGGCCGTCCTCGCCGATCTTCATCCAGGCGATGTCGTCGCCCACCGTCTCGACCTTCCAGTCGGGCAGGGTCGGGACCAGCATCGCCAGGTTGGTCTTGCCGCAGGCCGAGGGGAAGGCGCCGGTCACGTACTTGACCTCACCCTCGGGCGAGGTGAGTTTGAGGATCAGCATGTGCTCGGCCAGCCAGCCTTCGTCGCGGGCCATCACCGAGGCGATCCGCAGCGCGAAGCACTTCTTGCCGAGCAGCGCGTTGCCGCCGTAGCCGGAGCCGAACGACCAGATTTCCCGGTCCTCCGGGTAATGGACGATGTACTTGGTCGCGTTGCAGGGCCAGGAGACGTCCGCCGTGCCCTCCTCGAGCGGCATCCCGACCGAGTGGACGCAGGGCACCCACTCGCCGTCGGCGCCGAGCTGGTCGAGGGCGGCCTTGCCCATCCTGGTCATGATCCGCATCGAGACCGCGACGTAGGCGGAATCGGTCAGCTGCACGCCGATTTCGGAGATCTCCGAGCCGAGCGGACCCATCGAGAAGGGGACCACGTACATCGTGCGGCCCTTCATGCAGCCCTTGAAGAGCTCGCCGAGCGTCTCGCGCATCTCGGCCGGGTCGCGCCAGTTGTTGGTCGGGCCGGCATCCTCCTCCGTTGCCGAGCAGATGAAGGTGCGGTCTTCGACCCGGGCGACGTCGTCGGGGTCGGAGAGGGCCAGATAGCTGTTCGGCCGCTTCGCGTCGGAGAGGCGCTCGAAGGTCCCGGCGTCGATCAGGACCTGAGCCAGCCGGTCGTACTCCTCGGCGGAGCCGTCACACCATTGGACGGAGTCGGGCTGGGTCAGGGCGGTGATCTCCTCCACCCAGCTCAGCAGTTTCTGGTTCGTCGTCAACTCCGCGGGGGCGGCAGTGGTCGAGTCGCTCATTCGCCTCTCTCTGGTTCGTCGCTTTGCGGCCGACGGGGGAAGGCGTCGGCGCCCTCGATAAGGATCTTCAGCGGTCTGGATCGCATGATGTCCGGCGGGTGCCGGCTGGGCCGACCTTGCGCTCCGCATCGACGGAGCAAGCGAGCGGTCGGGCGCCTGCATTCTGGCATGAACGTCCCCGGAATGGGGTACGGCCGGTCAGCTTTCGTGCCTGAACGGGTGCGGCGAGAGCGCTTCGAGGCTGAGGTCGGCCTGCTCGTCGCGGATCTTCAGGCGGGCGTAGGCGACCTTGCCGGGGGCGAAGCGGACGACGCATTCGAAATAGGTGCCGGGGTCGACCGCGACGCCGCTCGGGCAGTCGACCGATTCGACTTCGGTCCCGAAGCCTTCGCGCTTCGATTCGAGGCTGGCGCGCACCGTTTCCGAGGCCTTCACGTAGTCGACGTCGGTGCCGCCGCCGCAGCCGGCGACGAAGAGCGCCGCGATGAGGAGCGCCGCGACGGCGGCGGAAAGGCGACGTGGGCGGGGCAAGGTCACGGCGTCATTGTCCCGTGCCGCGGTGTAGGGTGCGCCGCCGATGAGGTTCTTCGAGTACGAGGCGCGCAAGATCGTCGAGCTGGCGGGGATCCCCGTCACCAGGTACAGCTTCTGCACCACGCCGGAGCAGGCGCGGGCGGCGGCCGAGGAGATCGGCGGCCCGGTGGTGATCAAGTCGCAGGTGATGACCGGCGGGCGGATGAAGGCGGGCGGGGTCAAATTCGCCGACACGCCGGAGGAGGCCGCCGAGCACGCCGCGGCGATCCTCGAGCTGGAGATCAACGGCCACATGCCGCGCGGCGTCCTCGTCGACCCGAAAGCCGAGGTCAAACAGGAGTACTACGCCGGGGTCGTCTGGGACGGCACCGCGAAGCGGCCGCTGATGCTGTTCTCCGACATGGGCGGGATCGACATCGAGGAGGTCGCCGAGACCCACCCCGACCACGTCGGCCGCGGCCACGTCTCCAACCTCTTCCCGATCCCCGACTTCGAGGCGAAGCAGACGATCGCCGCGACCGGGGTGACCGGCTCGCAGCTGAACCGGGCGACGCCGATCCTCGCCCGCCTCGCCCGCCTCTTCAAAGAGAACGATATGACGCTGGCCGAGATCAACCCGCTGGCCGAGCTGACCGACGGCAGCTTCGTCGCGCTCGACGCCCATATGGAGATGGAGAACGAGGCGGTCGGCCGGCAGAAGAAGCTGCTGCGGGGTGAGCTCGGGATCGCCGAGGACGACGATCGCGAACCGTACGAGCACTCGCCCTTCGAAGAGCACGTCGCCGCGATCGACGCCGCCGACCACCGCGGCGTGATCCAGGGCAAAGACCACGGCTTCACCGGCAACCTCGGCCTCGTGATCGGCGCCGGCGGCGGCTCGCTGACGCTGACCGACGCGGTCCGCAACCAGGGCGGCAAGCCGGCCAACTACTCCGAGATCGGCGGCAACCCGTCGGTCGCCAAGGCCTGCGGCCTGGCCAAGGAGGTGCTGCAGAAGGACGGCGTCGAGAAGATCGCGGTGATGATGTCGATCGTCTCCAACACCCGCGTCGACATCGTCGCCCGCGGCGTGATCAAGGCCTGCCTCGAACTCGGCAAGGACCCCGGCGAGACGATCGCGATCTTCCGCATCCCGGGCGCCTGGGAGGACGAGGGCTTCAAGATCCTCGAGCGTTACGGGGTCGAGTACTGCGACCGCTCGGTCTCGATGTGGGAGGCGGCCGGACGCGCCGTCGCCAAGATCCAGGGCACTCCAGAGGGGGCCGCCGCGTGAGCATCCTCCTCACCAAGGAGACGACCTTCATCGTCCAGGGGATCACCGGCCGCGAGGCGGTGAACCTGACCCGCGAGTGCCTCGACTACGGCTCCAAGGTGGTCGGCGGCGTCACCCCGGGGCGCAAGGGGCGCGAGGTGCACGGCGTGCCGGTCTTCGACACCGTCGCCCAGGCGGTCGAGCACCACGGCGGGCCGATCGACGGCTCGGTCGTCACCGTCCCACCCGCCTTCACCAAGGACGCGGTCTTCGAGGCGATCCTGAACGGCATCAAGCTGGTCGTCGTCGTCACCGAGCGCATCCCGCGCGGCGACGTGGCCCAGATGGTGGAGCTCGCCGACCGGCAGGGCGCCCGCATCATCGGCCCCAACTGCCTCGGCCTGATCGTGCCTGAGGTCTGCAAGATGGGCGGCATCGGCGGCCCGGCGAAAGACGCGGCGAAGGCCTACGCGCCCGGCCCGGTCGGGGTGAT
Source organism: Solirubrobacterales bacterium (assembly GCA_035500835.1). Lineage (GTDB taxonomy): Bacteria > Actinomycetota > Thermoleophilia > Solirubrobacterales > 70-9 > VAYN01. Next base: position 4,429 of record DATJWW010000042.1, read on the forward strand.
GAGCCGCTCGGGCGGGATGACCACCGAGATCTCCTCCTCGCTGACCCAGGCCGGGCTCGGCGTCTCGACCGCCGTCTCGATCGGCGGCGACGCGATCATCGGCTCCGCCTACGCCGAGCTGATGCCGCTCTTCGAGGCCGACGAGCAGACCAAGGCGATCGTCATCTACACCGAGCCGGGAGGCCGCATGGAGGCCCAGCTGGCCGAGTGGGTGAAGGACAACGACTCGCGCCTGCCGATCGTCGCCTTCATGGCGGGCAAATTCATGGACGACGAGGAGATGAAGGGGATGAGCTTCGGCCACGCGGGGACGATCGTCGAGGGCGTCGAGGACACCGCGACGGAGAAGATCGCCCGCCTCGAAGCGGCCGGCATCCGCGTCGTCGAGCGGATCGACGAGATCCCCACCGTCATCAAGGAGAAGCTGGGGGTGCTCGCCTGATGGCCGCCCAGGACAAGGTCTTCATCGAGGTCGAGGTCGACTCCTCCATCCGCGACGACGCGGCGGTGGCGGCCAAACTCGAAGAAGTCTGCCCGGTCGACATCTTCAAGGACTCAGGCGGCCACGTCGAGGTGGTCGACGGGAACGTCGACGAGTGCGTCCTCTGCCGCCTCTGCCTCGAGGCCGCGCCCGCGGGCACCGTCCACGTGCGCAAGCTCTACGACGGCACCGAGCTCTAGCGCGCCTCGAGAAGAGCAGGCTCGCCTTCGGGCGGCGCGGCACCGCAGGCCTTACGACGTCTCCCGCATACCACCCAACTACTCCCACCGTTCAAATTGACGCGTGGAATGTTTCGGTTGCTCAGGACCCGAAACTCGACACGCGCGTCATTCCGTGATCCACCGGGCGGCAAGAACGCTGCGTGAGGAGGATCACGTTTCGGTGAATTTATAGATGGGTAACCTTTGCACCGATGAGTGCAACGGTCAGGCCGAGGCTGTCGCGGGGCGACCGCATGGAGCAGACGCTCGGGATCGCGCACGGGCTGTTCGCCGAGCGGGGCTACGCGGACGTGACGATGGACGAGATCGCGGCGGCGGTCGGGGTGACGAAGCCGCTGCTCTACAACTACTTCGGCAACAAGGAGCGGCTCTACATCGCCTGTATGGAGCGGGCCGGCGACGCGCTGACGCGGACGGTCGGCCAGGCGATCGCGGCGACCGACAGTCCCGGCGACGCGCTCGCCGCCGGGGTGCACGCCTTCTTCGCCTTCCTCGATTCCGACCGCGCCGCCTGGGCCGTCCTCTTCGACGAGACCCTGCCCGCGGGCGGTGAGGTCGCCGACCGCGTCGCCGAATATCGAGGCCGGCTCGTCGCCCTGGTCTCCGGCTCCCTTCTCGCCCAGCTCCCCGACGCGCGCCGCACCAGGGCGCGGGTCGAGATCGAGGCGCTCTCGGCCGCCCTCCTCGGCGCCGCCGAGGAGCTCGCCCGCTGGTGGCTGCGCACCGAGGCGATCTCCGCCGACGAGGCCGCCGACCTCCTGATCTCGACCGTCGAGCCGGGCATCCGCGCCCGCTCGCAGGCCGCCCCCTCCCCCACTTCTGACACCGGGAAAGGAATCCCCAAGGCATGAACGCAGAGACCCGCCGGGTCGCAATCATCGGCGGCAACCGGATCCCCTTCGCGCGCTCCGACACGAAGTACGCGCACGCGACCAACCAGGACATGCTCACCGCCGCGCTCGACGGGCTGATCGACCGCTTCGGCCTCGAGGGCGAGCGGCTCGGCGAGGTCGCGGGCGGCGCTGTGCTGAAGCACTCCCACGACCGCGACCTGACCCGCGAGAGCGTGCTCTCGACGCGCCTCGCCCCCGAGACCCCCGCCTACGACGTCCAGCAGGCTTGTGGGACCGGCCTCGAGACGGCGATCCTGGTCGCCAACAAGATCGCCCTCGGGCAGATCGACGTCGGCATCGCCTGCGGCGCCGACACCACCTCCGACGCGCCGATCGAGCTGAACGAAGAGCTCCGCGCGACGCTGCTGGACGCCAACCGCGAACGCTCGACCGCGGGCAAGCTGAAGACGCTCACCCGCTTCCGTCCCGGCCACATCGTCCCTCGCGTCCCGCGCAACGAGGAGCCGCGCACCGGCCTCTCGATGGGCGAGCACTGCGCGATCATGGCGACCGAATGGGACATCGGCCGCGCCGAGCAGGACGAGCTCGCGGTCGCCTCCCACCGCAACCTCGCGGCCGCCTACGATCGCGGCTTCCTCACCGACCTGATCACTCCCTACCTCGGCCTCGAGCGCGACGGCAACCTGCGCCCCGACTCGAGCGTCGAGAAGCTGGCGAAGCTGAAGCCGGTCTTCGGCGGCCCGGAGGGGACGATGACCGCGGCCAACTCGACGCCGCTCTCCGACGGCGCCTCGGCGGTGCTGCTCGCCTCCGAGGAGTGGGCAAAGGAGCATGACCTCCCGGTCCTCGCGTACTTCAGCGAGGCCCAGACCGCCGCCGTCGACCATGTCCACAAGCGCGAAGGCCTGCTGATGGCGCCCGTCTACGCGATGCCCCGCATGCTCGACCGCGCGGGCCTCAGCCTGCAGGACTTCGACTACTACGAGATCCACGAGGCCTTCGCCGCCCAGGTCCTCTGCACGCTGAAGGCCTGGGAGGACGAGGAGTTCTGCAAGGAGAAGCTCGGCCGCGAGGCGCCGCTCGGCGCGATCGACCGCTCGAAGCTGAACGTGAACGGCGGCTCGCTGGCCGCCGCGCACCCGTTCGCGGCGACCGGCGGGCGGATCGTCGCCGGCCTCGCCAAACAGCTGCACGAAGACGGCAAGGGACGCGGCGTGATCTCGATCTGCGCCGCAGGCGGCCAGGGCGTCGTCGCGATCCTCGAAGCCCCTGGAGGAGCCAAATAAATGTCTGACGTCTACTCGCAGATCGTCAACGCGCCGGTCGTCTCGACGATCGCCCGCCAGGTCGGGCTGCCCCAGCCGGCCGACCTCGACCGCCATCGACCGGGGACGCCGGTCGTCTCCGGTCCGGTATTGAGTGGCGCCGCCCCCGGCGGCCGGCTGGAGCGCGCGCTGAAGAAGGTGCTCGACGAGATCGGCGCCGAACGGGCCGGCGCCGAAGGCAAGGCCAAGGCGCTCGTCTTCGACGCCGGCGGGATCGGTGACTCGACCGAGCTGGTCGAGCTGCAGCGCTTCTTCTACCCCGCCGTCCCGCGCCTCCGCGGCAGCGGCCGGGTCGTCATCCTCGGCACCACCCCGGCGCTGGCCGGCTCCTCCCGCGCCCACACCGCCCAGCGCGCCCTGGAGGGCTTCGTCCGCTCGCTGGCCAAGGAGATCGGCGGCAAGGGCGCGACCGCCCAGCTCGTCTACGTCGAGCCGGGCGCCGAGGACCAGCTCGACTCGACCCTGCGCTTCCTGCTCTCGCCACGCTCGGCCTATGTCGACGGTCAGGTCATCCGGATCGGGGCAGGCGTGGCGCCTGCGCCGAAGCTCGATTGGGATCGGCCGTTGGCCGGCAAGACGGCACTGGTTACCGGGGCCTCGCGGGGGATCGGCGCGGCGATCGCCGCCACGCTCGGCCGCGACGGTGCCCAGGTCGTCGGCCTCGACGTGCCGCAGGCGGAGGGCGACCTGCGCGCCGTGGTCGAGGCGCTCGGCGGCGAGGCGCTGGCCCTCGACATCACCGCCGACGAGGCACCCGAGCAGATCGCGGCGCACTTCACCGACGGCGTCGACATCGTCGTCCACAACGCCGGCGTCACCCGCGACCGCACGATCGCGAAGATGCCCGAAGACCGCTGGACGCAGCTGATGGAGATCAACCTCTCCTCCGAGGAGCGGATCGACGACGCGCTGCTCGATTCCAGGCGCCTCAACCCGAACGGCCGCATCGTCTGCGTCTCCTCGATGTCGGGGATCGCGGGCAACTCCGGCCAGACCAACTACGCCGCCTCGAAGGCGGGCGTGATCGGCATGGTCGAATCGCTCGCCCCCGAGCTGGCGAAGCGCAAGGCGACGATCAACGCCGTCGCGCCGGGCTTCATCGAGACCAAGATGACGGCGGCGATGCCGATCGGTCCGCGCGAAGCGGGCCGCCGGCTCTCCTCGCTCTCGCAGGGCGGCCTGCCGGTCGACGTCGCCGAGACGATCGCCTGGTTCGCCTCCCCCGCCTCGACCGGCGTCAACGGCAACGTGGTCCGCGTCTGCGGCCAGAGCCTGCTGGGGGCGTGACGGTGGCGGCCGCGACCAAGACCGAGACGAGGAAGCTGGAGAGCGCGCCGCGCATCCTGCCGCTCTACGCGCGCGCCGCGGCGCCGCTCGTCCCGGGCGCCTCGTTCCTGCCCTTCGTCCCGGGCGGCGGCGGCGAGATCCCCGACGTGCGGCTGGAGCTCGACGGCGTCGCCGCCGATCCGGTCGCGGTCGCCGCCTACGCCAAGGTCTGCGGCTTCGCCCTGCGCGACCACCTGCCACCGACCTACCCCCACGTGCTCGCCTTCCCGCTGCACATGGCGCTGATGTCGGACGGCTCGTTCCCGTTCGGCGCGGTCGGCCTCGTCCACATCGCCAACCGTGTCACCCAGCACCGGCAGCTCGGCATCGGCGAGGAGCTGTCGCTGGGGGTGCAGGCGACGAAGCTCGCCCCGCACCCGAAAGGGCGCAGCTTCGAGGTCGTCACCAAGGTCAAGGTCGGCCGCCAGGTCGCCTGGGAGAGCACCAGCACCTTCCTGCGGCGCGGCAAGGGCGACCCCGGGGCGGCGAGCGGGGAGGCGTTCCCGGTCGTCGACGAGGACGCCCCGGCGAGCGCCGAGTGGCGCCTCGCCGGTGACCTCGGCCGCCGCTACGCGGCCGTCTCCGGCGATCGCAACCCGATCCACATGCACTCGCTGACCGCCAAGCCGCTCGGCTTCCCGGCGGCGATCGCGCACGGGATGTGGACGAAGGCGCGGGCGCTGGCGGCGCTCGAGCCGCGCCTCCCCGACGCCTTCGAGGCCGACGTCCGCTTCCGCCGGCCGATCCTGTTGCCGGCGCGGGTCGAGTTCGCGACCGCGGACCAAGGGCAGGAGATCGACTTCACGGTGCGCGGCCGCGGCGCCAAGCGCGGCGACCGCCACCTCGACGGCAGGGTCAAACCAAAGACGGGAAAGGCAAAGTGACGACGACGATCGACACCGACAAGGGCGTGGCCGAGCGCGCGATGGGCATCGGCCTGCGCGGGCTGAACTGGCTCGCGGGCTCGGACCTGCTCGACCGCATCCGCATCCGCAAAGGGGTCGAGCGGGCCCTCTTCCAAGGGACCAAACAGGGCTTCCGCACGGCGACGGTCGCCGGGCGCACCTTCAAGGCAGCCCAGCAGCTGGGCAAACCGGCGCGCCAGTCGCGCTCCAGGTCGAAGGGCCTCTTCGACCTCACCCCTGACGACGAGCAGGCGATGTTCCAGGAGGCGGGCCGCGCCTTCGCCGCGGAGAAGATCCGCCCGGCGGCGAAAGCGGCCGACGACGAGCGGGTGACGCCGCCCGAGATCCTCGCCCAGGCGACCGAGCTCGGCGTTGCGATGCTCGGCGTGCCGGCCGAGCTCGGCGGCGTGATGGAAGAGGGTGCGGCGACCGCCGCGACCCTGATCGGCGAGGCGCTCGCCCACGGCGACATGGGGATCGCCTACGCGGCGCTCGCCCCGGGCGCCGTCGCCACCGCGATCGGGCTCTGGGGCTCGGCCGAGCAGGAGGCGACCTACCTGCCCTCCTTCACCGGCGAGGACGTGCCGGCCGCGGCGCTGGCGATGATCGAGCCGCGCCCGCTCTTCGACCCGCTGGCGCTGAAGACCACGGCGAGGCGCGACGGCGGGGACTGGGTCCTCGACGGCGCCAAGTCGCTGGTCGCCCGCGCCACGCAGTGCGAGCTCTTCCTGGTCGCCGCCGAGGCCGAGGGCGTCGGACCGGCGCTCTTCGTCGTCGAGTCCGGGACCAAGGGTCTGGCGATCGAGGACGAGCCCGCGATGGGCCTCCGCCCCGCCGCCACCGGCCGCCTCATCCTCGAGGGGGCGCGGGTGCCGGCGACGGCGATCCTCGGCGACGGCGCCCGCTCCGACTACCTCGAGTGCGTCGCCCGGGCGCGGATCGCCTGGAGCTCGCTCGCGGTCGGCACCGCGGGGGCGGTCCTCGACTACGTGATCCCCTACGTCAACGAGCGCCAGGCGTTCGGCGAACCGATCTCCAACCGCCAAGGCGTCGCCTTCGGCGTCTCCGACATCGGCATCGAGGCGAACGGGATGCGGCTCGCCACCTATCGCGCCGCGAGCCGCGCCGACCGTGGCGACGACTTCGCCCGCGAGGCGGCCATCGCCCGCCGGCTGTGCGCCGAGAAGGGGATGAAGATCGGCTCCGACGGCGTCCAGCTGCTCGGCGGCCACGGCTTCGTCAAGGAGCACCCGGTCGAGCGTTGGTACCGGGACCTCCGGTCCGCGGGCGTGATGGAGGGCGCCCTGCTCGTCTAGTCCCTGTCCTTTGTCGCCCTGTGGGCGACAAAGGACAGACGGTTCGCCCAGACCCGCGAAGGAGACACCATGATCAATCTCGAGATCCCCAAGAAATACAAGCCGCTGGCCATCCAGGCCAACCAGGTCGCGACCGAGGTCTTCCGCCCGATCTCGCGCAAGTACGACGAGGCCGAGCACGCCTACCCGAAAGAGCTCGACATGCTGGCCTCGCTGATCGACGGCATGAACGAGGGCTCCGACCTCGGTGGCGCCGGCGCCGCCGGCGTGCGCCGCTCCTCCAACGGCTCCGATCCGGGGGAGAACCGCAACGGCTCGAACCTCTCCACCGTGCTCGGCATCATCGAGCTCTGCTGGGGCGACGTCGGCCTGCTGCTCTCGATGCCGCGCCAGGGCCTCGGCAACTCGGCGATCGCCTCGGTGGCGACCGAGGAGCAGCTCGAGCGCTACGGCGGCAGGTGGGCGGCGATGGCGATCACCGAGCCCGAAGCGGGCTCCGACTCGGCCGCGATCCGCACCACCGCCGAGCGCGACGGCGACGAGTACGTCCTCGACGGCGAGAAGATCTTCGTCACCTCCGGTGATCGCGCCGACCTGATCGTGGTCTGGGCGACTCTCGACCGCTCCAAGGGCCGCGCCGCGATCAAGTCGTTCATCGTCGAGCGCGACAACCCGGGCCTGAAGCTGGACCGGCTCGAGCACAAGCTCGGCATCCGCGCCTCCGACACCGCCAACTTCATCCTGCAGGACTGCCGGGTGCCGAAGGAGGCGCTGCTCGGCGACCCCGAGGTCAAGGAGAAGGGCTTCGCGGGGGTGATGGAAACCTTCGACAACACGCGGCCGCTGGTCGCCGCGATGGCGGTCGGCGTGACCCGCGCGGCGCTCGAGGAGACGCGCCGCCAGCTCGCCTCGGCGGGAGTCGAGGTCGACTACGACACCCCGGCCCTCTCCCAATCCGCCGCCGCGGCCCGCTTCCTGGAGATGGAGGCCGACTACGAGGCCGCCTGGCTGCTCACCCTGCAGGCCGCCTGGATGGCGGACAACTCGAAGCCGAACTCGCTGCAGGCCTCGATGGCCAAGGCGAAGGCGGGGCGCACCTGCGTCGACGTCACCCTCGGCTGCGTCGAGCTCTGCGGCGCCGTCGGCCTCGGCGAGTCCGAGCTGCTCGAGAAGTGGGCCCGCGACTCGAAGATCCTCGACATCTTCGAGGGCACCCAGCAGATCCAGCTGCTGATCGTCGCCCGTCAGCTGCTCGGGAAGAGCTCAGCCGAATTGAGATAAGGCAAGGCTGCTTGTCCGATACGCCGGGGCGTGAGAGGTTTCAGCGCGGCCAACCGACCCAGACGCCGCGAAAGGACCACCGGACATGTCTCGCCTGCGCAGCAAGCTCACCTACTCGAACGTCATCTCGACCCTCTGCCTGATCCTCCTCCTCGGCGGAGGCAGCGCCTACGCAGCCTCTCAGCTCGGCAAGGAAAGCGTCGGCACCAAGCAGCTGAAGAAGAACGCGGTCACCAGCTCCAAAGTGAAGAATGGCTCGCTGCAGGCAGCCGACTTCGCGACCGGACAGCTCCCAGCCGGTCCCCAAGGCAAGGAAGGCCCACAAGGCAAGGAAGGCTCTCCGGGCAAGGAAGGCTCTCCGGGCAAGGAAGGCCTGCAGGGTCCCGCCGGCGAGGCCGTGGCATTCGGTGACTTCACCGGAAACGGCACGGTTCCGTCTTATGCGCCGGCCCCGGTCAACATGAGCGCCGCAAATATCGAACACGTGGCCACCGGGGTCTACTGCCTGAAGAACTTGTCGTTCACGCCACAGTCGGCGATTGCGATCGGCGAGAACTCCAACGGCGTCAACGACACGATCGCCACCGTCTCCATCGACAACGGGACCGGTTCATTGTCGGAATGCGCAACCGGGGACAAGGTGCGGATCCGGACGACCGACCACACCGGGACCCTCGCCGATCGCGCCTTCATCATCTGGCTTGAGTAGGTGAAAGTCCGCGGTGCGGCAGACTGCCGCTCGTGAACATCATCGACGACCTGATGGAGCGATCCCCGGCCTCGCGGCTGGGGATCGTCGCCATCGACGGTGAGGCGAGGCGGCGCGACTGGCATTTCGGCGAACTGATCGCCACCTCGGCCGGGCTCTCGGGCGCCTTCGCGGCGCGCGGGGTGAAGCGGGGCGACGTGGTGATGACGCTGGCCGGCAACCGGATCGAGTGGGTGCTGTCGCTGCTCGCCTGCTGGCGGATGGGCGCCGTCGCGCTTCCCTGCAACACGCAGCTGCGGCGCAAGGACCTCGAGCTGCGGATCAGCGCCGCGAACCCGGTGCTCTGCGTCGGCGAGGAACGGCTGCTCGGCGAGCTTCCGGACGGGGTGCCGACGATGACGATGGCCGAGGTCGCCGACGTCCTCGACGAGGACCGCCCGCAGGAGACGCCCGCCTCGGTCGTCGACCTGGGCCCCGAGGACCCGGCGCTGATCGTCTTCACCTCGGGTACGACCGGCGACCCACGCGGCGTCGTCCACGCCTACCGCTACCTGTTCGGCCAGCGGGTCCAGGCCGGGCACTGGTTCGGCTCGCGGCCGGGGGACCTCGCCTGGTGCACGACCGCGACCGGCTGGTCGAAGTCGGCCCGCAACGTCTTCCTCGCGCCCTGGCTGACCGGCGCCGCCGCGGTGATCCACGACGGCCGCTTCGACCCGGCCGAGCGGCTCGACCTCGCCGAGGCGCTCGGCGTCAACGTCCTCTGCCAGGCGCCGACCGAGTACCGGATGCTGGCCCGCCGCATCGCCCTGCGCCCCCTCCCCGCCCTGCACCGCATGGTCTCCGCGGGCGAGCCGCTCGATCCGGAGACGATCGCCGCCTGGCAGGAGGCGACCGGCCTCGAGCCCGCCGACGGCTACGGCCAGACCGAGACCGGCCAGGTCACCGCCAACCTCGTCGGCGAGGCCGTCCGCCGCGGCTCGATGGGCAGGCCGCTGCCGGGGATGGAGATCCGCATCGAGGACGGCGAGCTGCAGCTGCGCCGCGCCTCCTCCCCCACCTTCTTCTCCCGTTACCTCGACGGCGAGCGCTTCGAGGGCGAGTGGTGGCCGACCGGCGACCTGGTCACCGAAGACGAGGACGGCTTCCTCTTCTTCGAGGGCCGCAACGACGACATCATCGCCTCCTCCGGTTACCGGATCGGCCCGACCGAGGTCGAGGCGGCGCTCCTCTCCCACCCCGCGGTCGCCGACGCCGCCGCGGTCGCCGCCCCCGACCCCGAGCGTGGCGCCGTCGTCCGCGCGATCGTCGTCCTCCGCGAAGGCGAACCGGGCGAGGAGCTCGCCCGCGAGCTGCGCGAACACTGCCGCGCGCAGACCGCCCCATATAAGGCGCCCCGCATCGTCGACTTCGTCGACGAGCTGCCGAAGACGAGCAGCGGCAAGGTCAGGCGCGCCCAGCTGCGCGCCGAACGCTGAGCCCGCCCCCCGACCTACACCGTCGCCGGGAAGCCCTCGTCGACGCCGACCGGCCGGCCGAGGTGGTACCCCTGGGCCATGTCGACGCCGTACTCACGGAGGAGGCACGCGGTCTCCTCGTCCTCGACGAACTCGGCGATCGTCCGCTTGCCGAGGCCGCGCGCGATCCCGACGATCGCCTGCACGGTGAAACGGTCCGCGTCGTTGCGGACCAGGTCACGGACGAAGGCGCCGTCGATCTTGATCACATCGAAGGGGAAGCGCTTCAGGTACTCGAAGGGGCCGAAGCCGACGCCGTAGTCGTCGATCGCCACCTCGCAACCGAGGTCGGTCAGCCGGTCGGCGAAGCCCGCCGCCGTCTCCAGGTCCTCGACCCGCGCCGTCTGGGTGATCTCGAAGGTGCAACGGGTGGGATCGGTGTCGCCTTCGTCGAGCCCGCGTTCGATGTATTCGAGCACCGAGATATCGGTCAGCGAGGCACCCGAGAGGTTGATGTGGAGGGAGACCGGCGCGCCGGCCCGCTCGCGCTCGCCGAGCAGCTGGAGCGCCTGGCCGACGACCCAACGATCGAGCTCCTGAACCATCCCGGTGCGCTCGGCGACGCCGATGAAGGCCGAGGCCGGCAGCAGCTCCCCCGAGTCGCCGCGCATCCGCAGGAGCAGCTCGAACCGCTCGACCGCGCCGTCGGCGAGGCTGGCGATCGGCTGCGCCGCGAGGCTGAGCCGGTTCTGGGTGATCGCGTTGCGGATCTTGGCACTGGTGGTGAGCCGGCGAGAGCCGCTCGCCGTCGCCTCGACCGGGGTCCGGAAGAGGCAGACGCGATCGCGCCCGTCGGCCTTCGCCCGGTACATCGCCTCGTCGGCGGCGGCCAGCACCGCCTCCGCGGCACTGCCCGACTCGCTGCCGAACATGGTGATCCCGACGCTGATCGTCACCCCGGCCGGCTCCGATTCGCCGACGAAGCAGTCGGCGACCTTGCCGCGCAGATCCTCGCCCAGTTGCAGCGCGCCCTCGACCTCGGCCTGTGGCATCAACACCGCGAACTCGTCGCCGGAGAGGCGGGCGACGATGTCGGTCGCGCGGACCCGCTCGCGCAGCGTGCCGGCGATGCGGCGGATCACGTTGTCGCCCTGCTGGTGGCCGAAGCGGTCGTTGACCTCCTTCAGCCCGTCGACGTCGATCACCATCACCGCGCCGCGGCCGCCGTAGCGCACCGCCAGCTTCACGTAGGCGTCGAGCCGACCGCGGAAGGCACGCCGGTTGAGCAGCGCCGTCAGCGGGTCGTGATCGGCGAGGTAGCGCAGCTCACTCTCCGTCTTCGCCGCCGCGTCGAGCGCGTCGAGGACGACCTTGCGGTCCGCGGGCGCCAACTTCTCCAGCACCCCCTCGAGGGCTTCATTCCGCTTGCCAGTGGGGTTCAAATCGTCCAATGAATGACTGAAGCTATCCCAAGCGGTCGATCGACAGCGGATGGCTAACCTCGGGCGATGGCCAACCGCCTCGCCACCGAGACCAGCCCCTACCTACTGCAGCACCGGGACAACCCGGTCGACTGGTATCCGTGGGGCGAGGAGGCGCTGGCGCGGGCCCGCGCCGAGGACATGCCGATCCTGCTCTCGGTCGGCTACTCGGCCTGCCACTGGTGCCACGTGATGGAGCGGGAGTCCTTCGAGGACGACGAGACCGCGGCCTTCATGAACGCCAACTTCGTCTGCATCAAGGTCGACCGCGAGGAGCGGCCCGACGTCGACGCGATCTACATGGAGGCGGTGCAGGCCTTCACCGGGCAGGGCGGCTGGCCGATGACGGTCTTCCTCGACCCCGCGGGCGTCCCCTTCTACGGCGGCACCTACTTCCCGCCCGACGAGAGCCGCGGCATGCCTAGCTTCCGCATGGTGATGGAGGCGGTGCTGGAGGCTTTTCGCGGACAGCGCGAGGAGATCCGCGCGCGGGCGGCGACGATGGTGGGGAGACTCGAGGCGCTGGCCAAGATTGCCCCAGGTGGGGTCCCCGATCCGGAGCAGCTCGACGCCGCCGTGGCGACCCTGCTGGACCGCGCCGACCCGGCCAACGGCGGCTTCGGCGGCGCGCCGAAGTTCCCGCCCGCCTCCTCGCTGGAGCTGCTGATGTCCCGGGGCACGGGCCTCGACCACGTCGAGCGCACCCTCGACGCGATGCTGGCCGGCGGCATCTACGACCAGCTCGGCGGCGGCTTCGCCCGCTACGCCGTCGATTCCGCCTGGCTCGTCCCCCACTTCGAGAAGATGCTCTACGACAACGGGCTGCTGGCCCGCGCCTACCTGCACGGTTGGCAGGTGCTGGGACACGAGCGCTACCGGCGCGTCTGCGAGGAGACGCTCGACTGGCTGCTGCGCGAGATGCGCGGCACGGAGGGCGGCTTCTACTCGGCGCTCGACGCCGACTCCGAGGGCGAGGAGGGCAGGTTCTACGTCTGGACGCCGGACGAGATCCAAGAGGTGTTGGAAAAACTTCCGTCGACAGACCCCCTTCCGAGCTTCCCCGCCATATATGGCGGGGAAGCTCGGAAGCACCCCGGCTCTGGCGAGATCCTCGACTACTACGGCGTCACCGAGGCGGGCAACTTCGAGGGCAAGAACATCCTCCACCTGGCGAACGGCGCCGCGACACCGGCGCCGGAGGGGCTCGACGCGGCCCGCGCCGCACTGCTCGCCGCCCGCGCCGACCGCGTCCGGCCCGGCCTCGACGACAAGCGCCTCTGCTCCTGGAACGCGCTGGCGATCGCGGCGCTCGCCGAGGCGGGCGCCACACTCGGCCGCGACGACTACCTGGAGGCGGCGGGCGCCTGCGCCGACTTCATCCTCGGCACCATGCGCGACGAAGACGGCCGGCTCCTGCGCACCTACAAGGACGGCCGCGCCCACCTGAACGCCTACCTCGAGGACCACGCCTTCCTGGTCGAAGCGCTCCTCGTCCTCTACGAAGCGACCTTCGACCCACGCTGGTTCGCCGCCGCCCGCGATCTCGCCGAGACGATGATCGAGCGCTTCGGCGACGACGAGCGCGGCGGCTTCTTCTCCACCTCGGTCGACCACGAGGAGCTGATCGCCCGCCGCAAGGAGGTCGGTGACCACCCGATCCCGGCCGGCCAGAGCGCCGCCGCGCTCGGCCTCCTGCGCCTCGCCGCACTGAGCGGCGAAGAGCGCTTCGCCGAGTGGGGCCGCGGCGTCCTCGCCCTCTTCGGCGAGCCCGCCGTCACCCATCCCGACTCCTTCGCCCACTTCCTGCGGGCGCTCGACTTCGACCTTGCAGCGACCCGCGAGGTGGCCCTGGTCGGGGGAGATCTGGGCGCCCTGCTGGCGGTCGTCAGGTCCACCTTCCGCCCCAACCTCGTCCTCGCCGCCGGCCCGGCGGGCGCGACCGAACCTCCCCTCCTCGACGCCCGCACCGAGATCGGCGGCGAGCCCGCCGCCTACGTCTGCGAAGGCTTCACCTGCAACCTGCCGGTGACCGACCCGGATGCCCTAGAGCGCGAACTCGCGGACCTCGTCTAGGACCACCCTGCCGCCTACCTCGGCCCGACCCTCGTCCAGGTAGCGGGCGTCGAGCCGCGAGCCGCGGCCCTGGAGGATCTCGATGTCGCGCTCCAGCGCCGCGGCGAGGACGATCGCCGCCGAGCCGGTCGCGTCGTCCTCGTCGATCCCTTGTTCGCGCGGGAAGCAGCGCGAGCGCACCGTCCCCTCGGCCTCGTCGATCCAGGCCCAGATGCAGGCGACCCCCTCGCCCTCCGGCGGTCCCGGCGCCTCTTCGACGGCGAGCGCATCATCGAGCTGGAAGAGCTCCCAGGGCGGCCCCCACTCGGGCCGGGCGGCGACGAAGGTGAGCCCGCCCTCGACCCTCACCGCCACCTCTCCCGCGGGCGGGCGCAGCGCGCTCACGGGCTCGCGCTCCTTGCCGAGCAGCCAGGCGGCGCCGACGCTCGGGTGCCCGGCGAAGGGCAGCTCGACCGTCGGCGTGTAGATGCGTATCCGGCCACTCGCCGCGTCGTCGACGAAGACCGTCTCGGCGAAGCCGAGCTCGGCGGCGACCTCCTGCCGGCGCTCCTCCGGCACCTCGGCGCCCTCGAGGAAGACGCCGAGCTCGTTGCCGTGACTCCAGCGCGAGTCGCAGAAGACGCGCAGGACGTGGAGCTCCGCCATCGTCAGCGCCCCACCGTCACAGGATCGGCAGGAAGTTCTCGATCTCGAACGGGGTCACCCGGACGCGGTACTCGTCCCATTCCTGCCGCTTGATCTCGACGAAGCGGCGAAAGGTGTGCTCGCCCAGCGTGCGCAGCACCAGCTCCGAGTCGGCAGCGACCTCGATCGCCTCGCCGAGCGTCGCCGGCAGCTGCTCGATCCCCTGGTGCGCCAGCTCCTCCTGGGAGAGGTGGTAGAGGTTCTGCTCCATCGGCTCGGGCAGCTCGTAGCCTTTCTCGACCCCTTCGAGGCCCGCCTGGAGCATCCCGGCGAAGCAGAGGTAGGGATTCGCGGCCGGGTCGGGGCAGCGGAGCTCGGCCCGCGTCGCCGACTCCTTGCCGGGGTGGTAGAGCGGCACCCGGATCAGCGCCGAGCGGTTGCGGCGCGACCAGGCGAGGTAGACCGGCGCCTCGAAGCCCGGCACCAGCCTCTTATAGGAGTTGACCCACTGGGCGAAGAGCGGCGAGATCTCCCGCGCGTGCTTCAGCTGACCGGCGATGAACGACTTCGCCACCGGCGAGAGGTAGTAGGGATCGTCCTCGTCGTAGAAGGCGTTCTTGCCGTCCTTGGCGAGGCTCTGGTGGACGTGCATGCCCGAGCCGTTCTCGCCGAACAGCGGCTTCGGCATGAAGGTCGCGTGATAGCCGTACTTCATCGCGTACTCCTTGACCACGATGCGGTAGGTCATGCAGTCGTCGGCCATCTCGAGCGCGTTCTTGTAGCGCATGTCGACCTCGTGCTGGGAAGGGCCGACCTCGTGGTGGGTGTACTCGACGTGGATGCCGAGCTTCTCGAGGGCGAGGACCGTCTCGCGCCGCAGGTCGGAGCCTGCGTCGAGGGTGGTCAGGTCGAAGTAGCCGCCCTCGTCGAGGACCTCGGGGACGCCCGACTCCGGTTTCGCCGAGCGGAAGTAGAAGTACTCGAGCTCGGGGCCGATGTTGTAGGCGTCGAAACCCATCTCCTCGGCCCGTTTCAGCGCCCGGCGCATGATCCAGCGCGGGTCGCCCTCGTAGGGCCCGCCGCCCGGCACGCGGATGTCGCAGAACATGCGCGCCACCGAGTCTTCCTCCTCCGGTCGCCAGGGCAGCATCGCGAAGGTGCTCGGGTCCGGCACCGCCAGCATGTCGGACTCCTCGATCGGGTTGAAGCCGGTGATCGAGGAGCCGTCGAAGCCCATCCCGCCTTCGAAGGCGTCGTCGAGCTCGGAGGCGTTGACCGAGAAGCTCTTCAGCTGCCCGAGGACGTCCGTGAACCAGAGGCGGACGAAGCGGACGTCGCGATCTTTGACCAGCTTGATGACATCCTCGGCGGTCTGCGGTCGGTCTGCCATTGGTTTCGTTGCCTCCTTGGCTCTGGGCGCTGTAGGCGGGCAACGATAGGCGAATGAACCGAAGAGGTGCAGAACGACGTAATCCGGGTACAGAGGGCGCGTTTCGACGCAGTTGAAAGCTCCCTCCGATGTCGGTATAACTTACGACACGTAAGTAAGCAGCTCAAAGTAAAGTAAAGGCCACGTGAAGGCTCTGTAAAGCGAATTTCCCACCAGGACACGATTCGCCCCAAGGGCAGAGACGAGAAGCAAGTTGACGGTAAAAACGGCAGTAAGCAGATTCCAGATCCACGATGAGCTGACGGCGCCCGACGAGAGCGCCCCGCTGATCAAGTCCATCCAGGCGGCCGGCGGCGCGGTCACCAAGTTCGTCGGCGTGCTGGCCGGCGCCCCTGCCGTCCTCCGGGCCTACACCCGTATGCGCTCCGAGCTGCGCGGCGGCGTCCTCCCCCAGGCGACCCGCGAGCGGATCGCCCTGGCCGTCGCCGAGCACCGCGAGGACAACTACAGCATCGCCCAGCACGCCAAGTCGGCGCGCCGCGCCGGGCTCGGCCTCGACGAGGTCTCCCGCGCCCGCTCCTTCACCTCGGCCGATCCGAAGGAGGCGGCGCTCCTCCTCTACCTGAAGGAGGCGCTCGACGCCGAAGGCCCGCCGCCCCTCCACCTCCACGAGGAGGCACGGGAGATCGGCTGGACCGACGAGGAGATCCTCGAGGCGGTCGGGCACCTGGCGCTCAACGAGTTCCAGAGCCTGATCGCGAGCGCCGCGGCGCTACCTCAGGACCAGGCCACGCCGCGGGTCCTCCCCTCGGCCGCCTAGAGCGTTCTCGGCACTGCATGGCGAGGGCCCGGCGCTGCGGCGTCGGGCCCTTCGTCGTTCAGGGGCGCCCGCTGCCCGCCGCGGCGGGTTCGTCCCCGCCCGCCTTCTTCGGGGCGGCGATCCGCAGCGAGAACCGCCTGCTCGCGGGGCTGCCGCCGGCGAGGACGGCTTCGACGCGGACGGCGAGGCGACGCCGGTGCAGCAGCTTCGCGCGGGCCGCCGCGGGCAAGGGGACCGAGAAGGCCTGACTGCCGTCGGTGGCGAGCGAGAAGGATCGCCTCCCGGTCTTCCCCCCGGCGCGGACGGCCAACCGGCCCGCGCAGCTCGAGCCGGCGTCGCCGTCGAGGCAGGCGACCCTGACCTTCACCCGGCGTCCCGCCTTCGCCGCCTTGGCGCTCATGAGTTCGACCGAGAGAGGCGCGGGGGCGATCCTGCCGATGATCCCGGAGACGTAGTAGCCGCCTCCGCCGCAGGCCGCGTCGCCCGTCTGACAGGGCGGTTCGGCCGACGACGTGTACCAGACTTCCCCTTCCGGCCCGACCGCCAGATCTTCGGGCCAGGTGTGGTTCGGCAGGCTGATCCGCGAGAGGTGCCCGTCGGGGTCGAGTCGCCCGATCGCACCCGCTTCGGCGGAGAACCAGATCCTGCCGTCGGGGCCGGCGACGAGCGGGCCGGCGCCGGCAGTTTCCTTTTCGCCCCCGATGCGGAAGCCAGAGAGCGCGCCCGCCGTCGTCATCCGGGCGATCACCGACCCCGCTTCGTCCTCGGTGAACCAGAGGGCGCCGTCGGGGCCGGACACGATGTACTCGGGGTCCGCGTAGGGACCGAGCCGCGGGAACTCTTCGATCCGGCCACCCGGGGTGATGTAGCCGACGCGGTCCGCTTCGGCCGCCGTGAACCAGATGTTCCCGTCCGACCCGACCGCCAGCCGGGTCGGATAGCCGCCGCCCCCGGGAAGGACGAATTCGCTCAGTTCGCCGCTCGGGGTCAGCCGCGCGATCAGCTGTTCGGTGGCGGACTGCTTGCCTTCTTCGTCGTAGATGCGGCGGGTCGCGGCGAACCAGGCGTCGCCTTCGGGGCCGGCGACGATCGAGTCCTGATCGCCGACCGAGTAGATCGCGCCGGCTTCCGTTTCTTCTTCTTCGGGGAGGAGGAACGATTCGACCGCACCGCTCGGCGCGACCCGCCCGATCCTTCTGAAGCCGGTGAACCAGATCGACCCGTCGGGTGCCACGGCGATGTCGCCGGAGATGGCCTTGGGCGCGACCTGGGTGATCGCGCCGGCCCGGTTCATCCGCACGAGCCTGCCAGGGTGGCGGGGTGCTTCTCCGGGTTCGACAGCTTCTTCGATCGTCTCGCCGAACCAGACGTTGCCCGCCTGGTCGATCGCCAAGGGCCCGGAGCCCCCGGTGGGCAGCGTTCGCGGCATCCGATAGAGGCTGACGGTGTCGCGCGAGGCGGCCGCCTTCTGGGAGAAGGCCGAGCTCGGCGCAGGTGACGATTCAGCCGCCGCCGAACCGGTGCCGAGCGCCCCGCAGGCGAGGATGGCGGCGACGAGGAGGCCCGCGCCGATGCGAGAGCGCTTCACTCCCCCGCCCCCGCGCCGACGCCTAGTTTTCCTCGACCAGGGTGGCCGTGTAGAGCAGGCGCGCGGTCGTGTACTTGCAGCCGTAGGTGGCGCGCTGACCGACCGTTTCCTGCGTGGTGCCCTGGCGGATGTCGGTCGAGTTGGTGCAGGCGCCCGGCTCGCGGCTGGCGCGCCAGACGTTGTTGGCGGAGAGGCCCTGGGAGAAGATCGGCGCCCAGGTCGGCACGGTGATGCCGATGATGTCGCCCTTTTCGACCTTCAGTGAGGAGCCGAATTTGACCGTCTGGCCGAGGTAAGGGGTCAGCACCTTGATCGAGCCCTGTCGACGCAGGTTGTAGCGGGGCGGGTTGGTGCCGGGGATCCGCCGCAGGATCGCGAGGCGCGCCTCCGGCGGCGTGCCGAAGAAGCCGTTGAAGAAGGTGCGCTGGCTGTTGGTCGGCTGGGCGAGGGTTAGCGTCCAGGACTTGATCGTGCCGTCGGTCTGGACCAGGAACGGGTTCTGCGCCTGCCCGTTGGAGACCTGAAAGCCGGTGACGCTGCCGACCGCCTGGCAGGGCAGGTCAGGGCAGGACGGATCGGGCGTCGAGGAGGTCCCGCCCAGGGTCACGGTCGTGTTCGCGACCTTGGCCGCGCCGGCGAGCGCGGCGACCGCGAACAGGACGACGAGGGCGCCCGCAAGGGCGATGCCGATCCGGCGAGTCCTCCGCGCAGGCGCGGCGAAGGCACGGTGGGAAGTCCTCGACATCGGTACGGCTCCTCTCTGGAAAAGCGGCTGAGCAGGGAACTTTAACCCGAGGAGCGGGCAAAGGATGCGGCCGTGCGCAGGCGGGGCGCCGAATCAGGTGCTGGATTCGAGCGCTACCGCGTAGCGGATCCGGCCGACACCTTCGAATTCGAGCGCTTCCGCGGCGGCGGCGGTGAGATCCCAGGCACGGCCTTTGACGTAGGGCCCGCGATCGATCACCGGCGCGACGATCGAGTGCCCGTGCCAGACGAACTTGACCGCGGTGCCGCAGGGAAGTGTCTTGTTGGCGACGCCGATCGTGGACGGGGCGAGGACCTCGCCGCAGGCGGTGGAGCGGCCCCACATGCCTTTGCCGCCGTACCAGCTGGCGCCGGCGAGACGGAACGAGGAGAAGGAAAGACCGGATTCGCCGGTCACCGTCGTGCCTTCGGTGCTCGCGACCGGGACGGCGCTGGCGGCACCACCGGTCGCCGCCTGGGCGCCGGGCGCGGCGGCAAGGGCGAGCACGGCGAATGCCGCGATCGCCGATCCGGCGCGCAGCCAGGATGGCATCGAAAGCTTGGTTGTCCGCGCAGGGCGGTCGGGGGCGTCGTCCATGTCTCTTTCCGAACGCTTGCGGGGTTAGCTGACGGGCTCGCGCTGAAAGAGCTGCGCTACGCCGGTCGACACCGGCGACTCGCCCCAACCAATCGGGTCCCCCGCTCCTCGCGATATGTAGGCGAAGATTCAGCGGAAGTTGGCGGCAGATTAGCAAACGCTAAGACGGAAATCCCGATTCCGCCCGAGCCCCGCCGCCGATGGGCCGAAAACCTGCCTATTTGCCGGGTTTTCGGCCCATCGGCGGGGTCGGCCGGCAAAGGCGTGACATGGGAAGGCCCCGCCGAGGCGGGGCCTTCCGACAGCGAGCCTGTAAGCCGGATCCTGTCGCGAGCGGACATCTATCTCGTCGGGCCGGAGCCCTGACGGGGCGCCGAGGCGCCCTGCGACCTACCTGGACCTCGCCGAGCCGGGTCGACGGTCCTGCTTGGCCTTGCACCGGGCGGGGTTTGCCTGGCCGCCGTGTCGCCACGACGCCGGTGCGCTCTTACCGCACCTTTTCACCTTTGCCTGTACGCGGCTCACGTGTGGCCGCGCCATCGGCCGTGTGTTTCTGTGGCACTTTCCCGCGGCTTTCGCCGGGTGGGCGTTACCCACCGCCCTGCTCTGTGGTGTCCGGACTTTCCTCGAGGCGGATTTCTCCCCGCCCCGCATCCGCTCGGCTCGCTCTAGGGATGTTAAAGCGCGGTCGGCCCGCTGCAAACCGGCGCAATTCGGCGTCCTCGGTCGGGCGTCTTGCTCACGCAATTCCATTGCGCTCGCTTCGCCACCCTCCCTGCGTCCACCGCCTTGCTTGGTTTTCGCGGGCTGCGCACTTCGCCCGGAACAGGGCAGGCGGATCAGACCTTGCGAAAGACCCCGACCACCTTGCCGAGCACCCTCGCTTCCGTGGTGATGATCGGGTCCATTTCCTCGTTCTCGGGCTGGAGGCGGATGTGATCGGGCTCGCGGTAGTAGCGCTTGACGGTCGCCTCCTCGCCGATCAGGGCGACGACGATCTCGCCGTCGGCGGCGTCGTCGGCGGGGCGCACGATCACATAGTCGGAGTCGAGGATGCCGGCGTTCTTCATCGATTCGCCGCGGATCTGGAGGATGTAATCGCCGTCCTCGCCGCCGATCACGTCGGGGACTTCGAGGTATTCCTCGATGTTCTCTTCGGCCAGGATCGGCGCGCCCGCGGCGACCGAGCCGACCAGCGGGATCCCGTTGGTCGGCTTGACCACGCTGACCGCCTTGTCGAAGAGCAGTTCGATCGCCCGCGGCTTCGACGGATCGCGCCTCAGCAACCCGACCTTCTCCAGGTTGGCCAGGTGTGCGTGCACCGTCGAGGAGGAGTGCAGACCGACGGCTTTGCCGATCTCCCGCACGGTCGGCGGGTAACCGGTCTTGGCCGCGTACTTGCGGATGAAGTCGAAGATCTCCTTCTGCCGCTTGGTCAGGTCAAGGTCAACCATCGTGGGCTCCGTTTTCCTCCAGTCGCCGGATCTGCGAACGGCCGCGCACAGCCGAACACCTGTTCGCAGAGTACCCCTTCCAGCGGACGCCCGCCGCGCAGAACGGCCCTCGGGCGCCGAATCCCTAGAATCCCCGGTCCACCGGCGGCTGTGGCGGAACTGGTAGACGCGCAAGGTTGAGGGCCTTGTGGGTGGAAACACCCGTGATGGTTCGACTCCATTCAGCCGCATGGGAGACGGCTCTGCATCTCTTTTGCAGGGCCGTTTCTGTGTTGTAGGGATGGTCGCCGGCCGGGTCGGTGGGACGCGGCCTGCCAGGCGTCTTCGACGGCAGGAGCAGGGAGAGGAAGGCGGCGGCGAGGACGCAGGCGGTCGAGGCCCAGAGGCAGGCTTCGAGCCCGCCCAGCTCATACAGCAGCCCCGACAGCACCGTCCCGGCGAGCCGCCCGCCGGCGTTCGCCATGTAGTAGAAGCCGACGTTCATCGTCGCCCTGTCGTTCTCGGAGTAGGCGAGGATCAGGTAGGAGTGGGCCGCCGAGTTGGCGGCGAAGACGACGCCGAAGGCGATCAGCCCGGCGACGACCACGACGGTCGGGTCGACGCCGGCCGTCAGGGCGATCGCGATCGCCGCCGGGAAGACGGCGAGGACGAAGGCGAGCCAGGTCGCCGTCCGGCCCTCCGGCTCGCTCCCGCCGTCCCGGCCCCGGATGAAGCGCGGTGCCAACGCCTGCACACCGCCGTAGCCGATCACCCAGATCGCGAGGAAGCCGCCGGTGGCGATGAAGCTCCAGCCGAGCACCGTCTCCAGGTAGACCGGCAGGCCGACCACGAACCAGACGTCGCGGCTCGCGAAGAGGAAGATCCGCGCCGCCGCGAGGACGTTGACGGCCCGGTTGTTGGAGAACATCTGCCTGAACTTCGCCTTCGCGTCGGGCCTACCGAGGTGGCCGTGCATCCGGGTGGAGACCACGATCAGGGTCGTGAGGACCGACCCGGCGAGGATCAGCATCGAGGTCTGGAAGCCGATCACCGTCAGCATCGCCGCACCGAGGAAGAATCCGACTCCCTTCAGGGCGTTCTTGGAGCCGGTGAGGGCCGCGACCCAGCGGTAGAGGGAGCCTTCGTCGCCTGCCGGGACGACCAGCTTGACCGCGCTCTTGGAGCTCATCTTGGTCAGGTCCTTGGCGATCCCCGAGAACGCCTGCGACGCCATCACGTAGGGCACGACGAGCCATGCCTCGGGCGCCAGACCGACCATCGCGGTCGCGAAGACCTGGGTCCCCAGACCCATGAAGAGCGTCGTCCGCAGCCCGAACCGGGCCGCCAGCCAACCGCCGACGAGGTTGGTGACGATGCCGAAGATCTCGTAGAAGACGAAGAGCGAGGCGACCGCGAACGCGGAGTAGCCGAGTTCGTAGAAGTAGAAGAGGACGAGCATCCGGGTCGCCCCGTCGGCGAGCGTCTCCACCCAGTAGGCGGCGGTGACCAGGACGTAGTTGCGCAGGTCTTCGCTGCGCGGGGCGGGTGCCGTCGCGCTCGCCGCCATCAGGCTGCCTCCGACCCGCCTCGCGCCGCCGCCGCGGCCAGCTCGACCAGCCGGTTCGCGTAGCCCCACTCGTTGTCGTACCAGGCGAGCACCTTCACCTGGGTCCCGTCGACGACGGCGGTCGAGGGCGCATCGACGATCCCCGAGCGCGAGTCGTCTCGGTAGTCGACCGAGACCAACGGCCGGGTCTCGTAGCCGAGGATGCCGGCGAGCTCACCCTCCGCCGCCGCGGCCAGGAGACCGTTCACCTCCTCCACCGAGGTCTCCCGCGCGACCTCGAAGACGCAGTCGGTCAGCGAGGCGTTCAGCATCGGCACCCGCACCGCGAGGCCGTCGAGCTTGCCCAGAAGCTCAGGGAAGATCAGGCCGATCGCCGTCGCCGAGCCGGTCGAGGTCGGGATCAGAGAGAGGCTCGCCGCCCGCGCCCGCCGCAGGTCCTTGTGGGGGGCATCGACGACGACCTGGGTGTTGGTCATGTCGTGGAGCGTCGTGATCTGACCGTGGCGGATGCCGATTCCTTCATGGATCACCTTGACCACCGGCGCGAGGCAGTTGGTGGTGCAGGAGGCGGCGGTGAGCACGTCGTGGGCGGCGAGCGCCTCGGGGGCGTCGTTGACGCCGACGACCACGTTCAGCGCGCCCTCCTCCCTGACCGGCGCGGCGACCACAATCTTGCGCACCCTCTGCTCGAAGTAGGGCGCCAGCGAGTCCATCGTGCGGTGCCTCCCGGTGCACTCGAGCACCAGGTCGGTGCCCGACCAGTCACCCTCGGCCGGCGTCGAGGCATCGGTGTACGGGATCTCCCGGCCGTCGATGCAGAGAGCATCGGCGGCGGCCTCGACCTCGACCGGCCAACGGCCGTGGACGGAGTCGAAGACCAGGAGGTGCGCTCCTGCGTCGGCGTCGCCCGCGACCTCGTTGACCTGGACGAGGTCGAGATCCTCGCGTCCCCAGGCGGCCCGCAGCGCGAGTCTCCCCATCCGCCCGAAGCCGTTGATCGCGACGCGGGTCATGACGAGGGCCATGCTAAGCATTGACAACTATGAAATCAATAGATATATGTAAATAGATGAGCGTCGATCTGGAGTTGGTCCCCAAGACCAAGAGGCCGCCCGGTGAGCCCTGCTGCGAGCCGGTCGTCTATCCCGATGTGGAGCGCGAGCAGGCACAGCGCATGGCGGCGATCGCCAAGGCACTCGGCGATCCCGTCCGGCTGCAACTGGTCGACGTGCTGAGGAAGCACGCCGGGAAGGTCTGCGTCTGCGAGCTGGTGCCGCTCTTCGATCTCTCCCAGCCGACCGTCTCCCACCACCTGAAGAAGCTGCGCGACGCGGGTCTCGTCGGCTCCGAGCGCCAAGGGCTCTGGGCCTACTACTACGTGATCCCCGACGCATTGGAGGAGCTGTCCGCGTGGTCCTCCACAACATCGGCGATGGCAAGGGTTCTGTAAGTACACTCACGACCACCGAAGCGCGGCGGGGAGCCAGATCCCGGCAAGGGGGAGACGATGAGAGCAGACGAGGCCATGACGAAGCGCCCCGCCCGCCACCGGCGTGGCCTGGCGCTGCTCGCCGCGCTGGCGCTCTTCGCCTCGCTCGCCGTCGCCGCCGCCGGATCGTCGGCGGCCGCCCCCAACCCGAAGGCGACCGCCTCGGTGATCGGCGGCCACAACGCGACGATCGCCCAGTACCCCTCGCTCGCCTACATCGAAGGCCTGCAGGCGACCGAGGGCTATGCCTGCACCGGCACCGTCGTCGCGCCGCGCGTCATCCTCACCGCCGGGCACTGCGTCGAGGACATCGAATCGAGCTCGATCGTCCAGCCCGCCGACATCGCGGTGGTCACCGGGATCTCCAACCTGAAGAAGATCGAGCCGACCGACGTCAGCCAGGTCAGCGAGGTGCTCGCCTATCCTTCATTCAAGCCCAGCAAGCTGCACGGCGACGCCGGATTGCTGATCCTCGCCGAACCGGTGAGCGCACCGCCGATCGCGCTCGCCACCGGCGCCGACGCCGCCCTCTACGAACCGGGCGACGAGCTGACGATCGCCGGCTGGGGCATCGACGAAGAGGCCACCGAACACGCTCCCGATCAACTGCAGGCGGCGACCGCGCCGGTCGAGGAAGTGTCGCGCTGTCGGCGGGGCACGCGCGTCTTCTACCCCTTCTTCCAGCCGAAGACCCAGGTCTGCACGCTCGACGCACCGGAATTCAAGGTGACCTCCTGCCACGGGGACTCCGGCGGCCCGGCGATCGCCACCCGCGGCGACGGCACCCCGGTCGAGGTCGGCGTCACCAGCCTCGGCAACGGCACCTGCAATCCCGCCAGCCCGGCCCTCTTCACCCGCACCGACAAGATCTCCGCCTGGGTGCAGAGCTGGATCGACGCGACCGAAAACGGTGGGCCGACGCCGCGGATCGTGATCCCCAAGTCCCACATCCCCTTCCTGACCACCGAACGCGCCGAAGAACTGAGCGAGATCGTGCTCGAAGAAGCACTCGGCCCGCGCTTCGCCCACGCCCAGGAACCGACGATCAAGTGCTCGCGCCTGGCCAAGGCCCGCGTCAAGTGCGGCCTCACCTGGTTCCAGGGGCCGGACGACTACTACGGCACCACCACCGCCTTCTTCGCGATCCGCAAGAACATCGTGCTCGCGGGCGTCCACTACACGATCAACTGGGTGGACGACCACTGCTACTTCCACACCGATCACCCGCAGTCATGCCGGGTGCAGACCAAACACGGCTGAACCGGCGCGTCTGGGTCCTCTAGCCCCGCCGCGGCGGCAGCCAGACGAAGCGCCGCGCGGCGATCGTCGCCCCCACCACCGCCCAGGCGAGC
This sequence comes from Solirubrobacterales bacterium, assembly GCA_035500835.1. Lineage (GTDB taxonomy): Bacteria > Actinomycetota > Thermoleophilia > Solirubrobacterales > 70-9 > VAYN01. Next base: position 29,481 of record DATJWW010000042.1, read on the forward strand.
AGGACCGCGAAGTCGAGCAGGACCGGGCCGACCGGCACGGCGCCGACGTAGGCGCGGTGGACGAGGTCGGCGACGTGCTCGACCGGGAAGATCTTGGCGATCGTCGCGAGCCAGGTCGGCAGTTCGGAGAGCGGGATCCAGATCCCCGAGATGAAGAAGAGCGGGAACATGATCAGCTGGATCATCGGCTGCGCCGCGTCGGCCGAGTCGGCGAAGGTGCTGAGCGCGTAGCCGAGTCCGCAGAACGCGACCGCGCCGCCGAGCACGCCGAGCACCAGGGCCGGCAGGCCCTTGGCCGGGAAGTGGACGCCGAAGGCGATCGCGCCGACCGCCAGCAGAAGGATCACGGTCCCGATCGCCATCAGCACCACGGTCAGGGACTGGCTGACGATCAGCGCCCAGGCCGGCATCGGCGTCGCCCGGCGTCGCTTCAGGATGCCGAGCTCCCGCTGCTGGACCACCGAGGCGACCAGCATCGCCAGCGTGGTCAGGGTGAGCGAGAAGACGATGACGCTCGGCACGAAGAACTGGCGGTAGTCGATCGTCACCCCGCTGACCGTCGTTTCGCCGCCGTGGAAGACCCCGGCCAGCAGCGCCAGCAGGATCAGCGGGATGATCAGGGTGAACATCCGCGCCCGCCGGTTGCGCAGGTAGGCGCGCAGCTGGAAGCGGGTGACGTGCAGGACCAGGTCCATCTCAGGCCACCCCCTCGCTCGCGACGCCCGCCGCTTCCGCGGTGAGGCGCAGGTAGACGTCCTCGAGCGTGGGCCGGTGGACCTCGAGCTCACCGATCTCGATCCCCCGCCCCTCCGCCCAGGAGCCGAGCCGGCCGAGATCGGCCAGCGGCGCGGCGCTGTGCAGTTCGATCCGGCCGTCGCGGCGGTCCGGCCGGGCCAGCGCCCGCAGGTCCTCGGGCAGCTCCCCCACCCCGATGCCGGCGGGCAGCGCGAAGACGATCTCCGAGGCGGCGGTGTCGCGGTGGCCGATCGTCGCCGGCGTCCCCTCGTCGATGATCCGCCCGGCGGCGATCACCGCGATCCGGTCGGCGAGCCGCTCGGCCTCCTCCATGTAGTGGGTGGTGAGGAAGATCGTCTTGCCCAACTCGCGCAGGCCGTCGAGCATCTTCCAGGCGTCGCGGCGCGCCGCCGGGTCGAAGCCGGTGGTCGGCTCGTCGAGGAAGATCAGCTCGGGGTCGCCGATCAACGCCAGCGCCACGTCGAGCCGCCGCCGCTGGCCGCCGGAGAGCTGCGCGGCGATCTTCGCCGCCGACTCGTCGTCGAGGCCGACCAGGTCGAGCGTCTCCCCCACCCCGCGCGGCGCCCGGTAGAGCCCTGCGTACAGTTCCATCACCTCGCGCACGGTCAGCTCCTGCTCGCCGGGTGACTCCTGCATCACGATCCCGACCCGCTGGCGCCAGTCGGAGCCCGCGTGGGCCGGGTCGACGCCGAGCACCTCGACCTCCCCAGCGTCGCGCTCGCCGAACCCCTCGAGGATCTCGATCGTCGTCGTCTTGCCGGCTCCGTTCGGCCCGAGGAAGGCGAAGATCTCGCCGTGGCCGACCTCGAGGTCGACGCCTGCGACCGCTTCGACGTCGCCGAAGGAGCGCCGCAGCCCGCTGACCCGTATCGCCGTGTCCGTCACAGCCGCCCGACTACCCGCCACCGGCTATCCGGTACCCAGGGCGCGGTCGATGAACGGGCCGAGCAGGTCGGCGACCGAGACGGCGGTCGAGTCGGGCGCCTCCGAGGGGTTGGTGATGTAGGAGATCGCGAGCCGGACGAGGGCCTCGGAGAGCAGCGCGACGTCGTCCTTCGGCGCCTGCGGCCAGCCCTCCTCGATCACCGTCGAGAGGCGCCCCGTCGCCCAGGCGACCACCGGCAGCCCCTGCGTGGTGACGAAGGGGAGCATGCCGCCGGAGCCATCGTCGCTCAGCAGCATGCGGATCAGCTGGTCGTCTCCGGCGGTGCGGAGGAAGAGCTCGAGCGCGGCGAGGACGGCGGCCCGGGGGTCGTCTGTGTTGGCGCGAATCGCGTCCTCGACCGAGCCGAGGAAGCGTTCGCCTTCGTGGATCGTCAGCGCCACCGCGAAGTCCGAGCGGTTGCCGAACTCCTTGTAGAGCGTCTGCCGGCTGACCCCGGCCGCGGCGGCGATGTCGGACATCGTCACCTCCGCCCAGGGTCGTCTTTCGAGGTGGTCGCGGGCGGCGTCGAAGAGGGTCTGGCGGAGCAGCTCGCGGGCGGCCTCGGGGTAGGGGGTGCGGCTTGCCATCCCCTCTATCGTCGCAGTGCGGGCGGTCAGGCGCCCTCCTCCGCCGGCTCGAAGTCGACCTTGTCGCGGACGCCGCAGTCGGGGCAGGCCCAGTCGTCGGGGACCGCGCTCCACGGCGTCCCCGCCGGGAAGCCCTCGCGCGGGTGGCCCGCCGCCTCGTCGTAGACGTAGCCGCAGCCGGGGCAGCGCCAGGCGCTCACGAGGCGACCGCCTCGCCGGCCGCCGCCCCGTAGCGGGCGAGGATCTTCTCCCGCTTGCGCGGCTGGATGTTGGCCCGCGTCACGTCGCCTTCGAAGTGGTCGACCAGGCGCTGGTCCATCACCCGCCGCCAGATCGGCGGGAACCAGGCGAGGACGATCATCCCGGCGTATCCGGTCGGCAGCTGCGGCGCTTCGTCGACGTGGCGCAGGGCCTGGTAGCGACGGGTCGGGTTGGCGTGGTGGTCGGAGTGGCGCTGCAGGTGGTAGAGCAGCACGTTGGAGGCGACGTTGTTGCTGTTCCAGCTGTGCTCGGGGAGGCAGCGCTGGTAGCGCCCGTCCTCCTTGCGCCCGCGCAGCAGGCCGTAGTGCTCGAGGTAGTTGACGACCTCGAGCAGCGAGAAGCCGATCACCGCCTGCAGGACGAGGTAGGGCAGGACGATCGGGCCGAAGGCGACGGCGAGCGCGGCGAAGAGGACGACGGTCATCGCCCAGGCGCCGAGGATGTCGTTGCGCAGGCTCCAGTGCGACTTTTCGAGCCGGTCGAGGCGGGCGGCCTCGAGATCCCAGGCCGAGCGCAGGCTGCCGGAGACGGTGCGCGGCAGGAATTCCCAGAAGCTCTCGCCGAAGCGCGAGCTGGCCGGGTCCTCCGGGGTGGCGACGCGGACGTGGTGGCCGCGGTTGTGCTCGATGAAGAAGTGCCCGTAGCCGGTCTGGGCGAGGGCGACGCGGCTCAGCCACTTCTCCATGTCGTCGCGCTTGTGGCCGAGCTCGTGGGCGGTGTTGATCGCGATCCCGCCGACCACGCCCATGGTCAGCGCGAGGCCGATGCTTTCGACGACGCTGAGGCCGCCGTCGCCCCACTTCCAACAGGCGAAGATGAGCCCCGCGTACTGGATCGGGATGAAGAGGTAAGTGCACCAGCGGTAGTAGCGATCCTGCTCGAGCCACTTGAGGACCGAGTCGGGCGGGTTGGTGGCGTCGACGCCGATCGTCAGGTCGAGCACCGGGAAGACGCCGAAGACGAGGACCGGGCCGATGAACCAGAAGCCGCCGAAGCCGGTCGCTTCGACCGCGCCCCAGGCGATGAACGGCGCCAGCGGGATGAGGATGCCGAGCAACCAGGCGTAGCGCTTGCCGTCGCTCCAGGCAGCCGGATTCAGCTCGACGTCGTCATGGTGGTGATGGTGATGCGCGTGCTCAACATGCGCCTCCACGTTTCTCCTCCTTGTCAAACGCAAGTTCGAAGTCTGCGTGCTTGACAAAGTTACCAGTTTTGTCAAGGACGATTACATGGAGGATACATTTGATCCCAAGCCACGCCGTGCTTCCGAGCTTTGCCGCCATATATGGCGGCAAAGCTCGGAAGCACGCAGGGTCATCCGCAGCCTCCGGAGAGCCGGCGCCCGGGGCAAGGGACGCGGCCGTCCCGGCCACGACCCTCGCAGGGTGTGGCCGTGGCCGGGACGGCCGAGGGTTCGGGGAGAGGGCGTGGGGGATCGGCGTGCTCCGGGGAGAGAGGCGCTTGTTCCTCCACGAAGGCCTGGGATCTGTGAGGAAGACCCTGGTAAGTCCACGGTTCCGTGCGTCTTCCTCATCAGGCCCACCACGACCGTGCACTTGTCCACACCCTGGTGTGGTCAAGTGCACGATCGTCGCCGTGCCCTCCGGATCGGAGGGGAGACGCAGGAGGATCTGTGACGTCCTCGGCGTCTTCCATACCTCCTTGTGAACTTCCCTGAGAGACCCTCACGTCCCGGGCGTCTCGTGGCGGCCACACCCTGCCGGGGTCGCCACGAGACGCCCGGGACCCACCTCGGACGGCCGCATCCCGCGGAGGCGAGCCAGCTGTTCCTTATGCGCCTAATAGGCGCATAAGGAACAGCTGGCGGGGTGGTCCCTGGGCGGGTGAGGGATCTGGCGCGGAGCTAGATCTTGAGCAGGACGACCGTGTTCACGACGAACAGGATCGCGACGAACACCGTGGCGCGGTCGAGATTGCGCTCGACCATCGAGCCGCCGCCGATCTGGCTGCCGCCGCCGCCGACGCCGAAGGCACCGGAGAGGCCCGCGTCTTTCCCCGAGTGGAGCAGGATCAGGAAGATCAGGACGACGGCGAAGAGCACCTGGATGACGCTGAGAACGGTGTACACGGGCCTGAGTGTAGAGGGTTATGCGCCCTGGTCGGGCTCAGAGCCGTTGCCATGGCCGTTGCCGTTCGCATGCGCGTCGGCCCCGTCGCCATTGCCGTTCTCCTCGACGTAGTCGCTCGGCAGGCCGGCGCGACCGGGGCGCGGCGCGGCCGTCCCCGCCCCCACGCCGACCGCGTCGAGGATCTCCACCGCTTCCTTGCGCAGCTCGGCGTCGAGGATCGCGTAGTCCTCGTCGGAGAGCTTGCCCGAGGCGTGGTCGAGTTCGGCGTCGCGGATTTCGCGGTACTTCGCTTCCTTCAGCTCATCGGCCTCGGTGCGGACCATCGCTCCCTTGCGCCGGCTGCGGCTCGGCCAGACCGCGATCAGGGCTCCGATCAAGGCGATGATCCCGCCGATCCACATCCACAGCACCAGCGGGTTGATGATCACCTTGAAGGTGGCGGCCGCTTCGCTGTGGACGTACCCGCGGGCGATCTTTTCGGCGGAGAGCAGCTGCAGCTGTTCGATCTCGCCCAGCGCTTTCGCTTCGTAGCGCGCCGGCTGTGCCGCGGCGGCGCGCATCAGTGCGTTCAGCTGTTTGCACTGCGCCGGCGTCCCCGGCCCCGCCTCGACGCATTTTTCGAAGCCTTTGTCGGCGAGCGCCAGCTGGTGCTGGACGCTCTGCACGTTGGGGGCGACCGTCACCCAGATGTCGCGCACCGGTCCCGTCTTCAGGCCGACCTCGGTGGTCGCCTCACCGGCGAAGTAGTCGGCGATGCCACCCGAGACGCCGCCGCTGGCGGCGGCGCCGGTCGGACGGAAGAAGCGACGGCTGGTGCGGAGCATCGCCAGCTCCTTGCCGTCCTGCCTCACTTCGACTTCGGCGCCGAAGGTGTACTTCTCGCTGTCGACCTGGACATAGGGCCGCTTGTAGGTGAATTCGCGGCCGTCGACGACCCGCGTTTCGCCCGGTTTCATCGAGACGTTCTCGTTGGTCTGGAAGCTCGAGGAGGCGGCGATGCCGATCAGCAGGACGGCGATGCCGATGTGGACGATGTAACCGCCGTAGCGCCGCCGGTTGCGGGCGGTGACCGCGAGGAGCGCCCCCGCGAAGCTCCCTCCCGAGGTCTTCTGCCGCGCGTGGGCGCCGTTGTAGAACTCCTGCGCCACGCCCGCGATGGCGAACGCCGCGAAGGTGAAGAGGGCCAGCGCCCACGGCTTCCTCCCCGCATCGGTGAATAGCAGGACGACGACGAAGGTCGCCGCCGCGACGACCACCGGGATGCGGAAGACGCGTTTCGCAGAGGCCCAGGTGACGCGGCGCCAGGCGAGCAGCGGGCCGATCCCGGTGAAGAGCACCAGCAGGATCGCCAGCGGCGTCGTGTACTTGTCGAACCAGGGCGCGGCCAGCGAGCTCTTGTGGCCGGTGAAGAGTTCGGAGATCAGCGGGAAGAACGTGCCCCAGGCGATCACCAGCGTCATCCCGACCAACAGCAGATTGTTGATCAGGAAGACCGACTCCCGCGATATCAACGAGTCGATCCGCTTCGGCGAGCGGAGATCGTCGAGCCGCGAGATCAGCAGCAGGGTCGAGCCGATCACGACGATGCCGATCACCACCAGCAGGTACGGGCCGACGGTGTCGTTGCCGAAGGCGTGGATCGACTGCAGGACGCCGGAGCGGACCAGGAAGGTGCCGAGCAGGCACATCGAGAAGGTGGCGACGATCAGGGTCGCGTTCCAGACCTTCAGCATGTTGCGCTTTTCCTGCACCATGATCGAGTGCAGGAAGGCGGTGCCGAGCAGCCACGGCATCAGCGCCGCGTTCTCGACCGGGTCCCAGGCCCAGTAGCCGCCCCAGCCCAGCTCCGAGTAGGACCAGCGGGCCCCGAGCAGGAGGCCGAAGCCGAGGAAGGTCCAGGCGATCAGGGCGAAGCGCCGCGTCGCGCGGATCCATTCGGCGTCGACCTTGCGGGTGATCAGGGCGCCGATCGCGAAGGCGAAGGGGATGGTCCAGGCGACGTACCCCGAGTAGAGCATCGGCGGGTGGATCATCATGCTCGGGTGCTGCAGCAGCGGGTTCAGACCGACCCCGTCATGCGGCGCCGGATTCAGCGTCTTGAACGGGTTGACATCCGGCGCGAACAGCATCAGCCCGATGAAGAAGGAGCCGATCGCCATCATCACCGCGGTCGCCCAGGGGACGATCTCGCGCAGCTTGTGGCGGGTCGAGTAGAGGGCCAGCGAGGCGGCGGTCGCCAGCACGAACGACCAGAGCAGCAGCGAGCCTTCCTGGCTCGACCACATCGCCGCCAGCTTGTAGAACATCGGCGTCTCGATCGAGGAGTGTTCGGCGACGATGTTGAGCGAGAAGTCGTTGGTCGCGAAGCTGACCTCGATGATCACGATGCAGGCGAGCAGCAGGAAGAAGACGCCGTAGACACCGCGGCGGGCGAGGGTGACGCGACCGTCGTCGTGGCGCCAGACGACGGCGGTGATGGCGGAGGCGGCTGCGACGAAGAAGGCGAGCGCCAGCAGGACGCTGCCGACGCTAGCCATTACTGCCGGAGTAGCTGCCGCTGCCGCCGGAGGATTCGCTTGCGTTGACGGTGAACTTCGAGGGGCACTTGGTGATCAGCGATTCCGGTTCGCCGACGAAGGTGCCGTTTTCGAGCGCCCCGGTGAGGATGATCTCGCGACCGCCGCGGAACGGATCGGGGACCGTGCCGTGGTAGCTGACCGGCATCGCCTCGTCGCTCCCCTGGCGATCCTTGACTGCGAAGGTCATCCCACCGTCGCCGTCCTGCTTGATCGAGCCGGGGACGACCGTGCCGGTCATCTCATAGGTCTTGCCCGGGGTGGAGCTGAGGATCTGGGACGGTTCCTTCGTCTGATCGGAGGCCGCGAAGCTGGTGTAGATCAGGGCCACCGCGAGCACCACGGCGACGGAGAGCGCGATGACCAGGCGAATCTTGCGCTTGCGGGAGGGGTCCACGTCGCCGCGCATTATCGCAAGCCGTTTCAGCCGGCACTTGAAGGTCTGCTAAATATGCGCCGATGCCGCCCCGGGAGCCAGTTTCCGACGCCGACAAGCCGGTCCTCCTGATCACCGGCGCGAGCAGCGGGATCGGTGCCGCGACCGCCCGCCTGGCGGCCGACCGCTACCGACTCGTCCTCGCCGCGCGCCGGCAGGAGGCGCTCGAGGGGCTGGCCGCCGAGCTCGGCGGCCCGGAGGCGGCGCTGGCGGTCGGATGCGACGTCACCAGGTGGGACCAGGTCGAGTCGCTGGCGGCGCGGGCCCTGGCCGAGTTCGGCCGGATCGACGCGGTCTTCGCCAACGCCGGCTTCGGCGCCACCCGGGGCTTCCTCGAGGAGTCTCCCGAGCACTGGGAATCGATGGTCCTGGCCAACGTCCTCGGCCCGGCCCTGACGATCCGCGCGACCCTCCCCCATCTGCTCGAGCGTGGCGACGGCCACTACCTGATCACCAGCTCGGTGGCGGGGCGAAGGCCGTTGCCCGGCTCGCTCTACTCGGCGACCAAGTTCGCCGCGACGACGATCGGCGAAGCGCTGCGCATGGAGCTGCGCCAGGAGCACAAGAACGAGAGGATCAAGGTGACCCTGGTCGAGCCTGGCATCGTCGACACCGAGTTCTTCGACGACAAACCGGCCGAGTGGGCGCTGCGCGACGAGGACATCGCCCGCGAGGTGCTGCACGCGCTGAGCACCCCGCCCGGGGTCGAGATCAACGAGATCCTCATCCGCCCCACCGCCCAGCGCGGCTAGTGCGTTCGCACTTATCGTCGGTATCCGCCGATAAGTGCGAACGCACCGGGGGTCAGCGGGGGAGAAAGGCGCGGACGAGGCGCCAGTAGGCGCGGAGGAGCGCCCGGGCCCAGGCCGAGCGGACGACGGCCGGGAAGAATGGCGAGTCGAGGTCGGCGCTGAGCAGGGCGGCGAACTCACCCGCCGAGACCCCTCGCGCCCCCTGGATCGCGCGGCGCTCGCGCAGGAGGCGCGGCAGCCAGGCCAGCACTTCGGCATCGGCGCGGAGCTTCTGCCCGGACCAGCCGCCCGCGATGGCGGCGATCAAGAGGGCGACCTCGGTCGCCACCAGCGCCGGGGCGAGCAGCAGTAGCAGCGGCGCCGGCCAGAGCCGGACCAGCATGGCGAGCCGATTGCGCTCCATCCAGCGCCACTTGCTGCCGGCCGAGGCGGTGAACTCGTAGTCGTGGGCGACGACCGCATCCGGTTCGATCCCCACCGCCTCCCCGGCCAGGTGCAGCCGCAGCGAGAGGTCGAGGTCCTCGTGGTACATGAAGAAGCGCTCGGCGAAACCGCCGATCCGTCGCCAGACGGCGAGCGGCACGGCGATGCAGGCTCCGGAGGCACCGACGACCTCGCCCGCGGGCGGCCCGGCGGCGATCGGCTCACCGTGCATCCCCGCCCAGGTGATCCCCGTGAAGTGGCAAGGGTTGCCGGCAGCGTTGATCGTCGTCGCGTCGGCGCCCGCGACCATCGCCTGCCAGGCCGACCAACCGCGGCCCTCGAGCCAGGGGCGGCGGATCGCCTCCCCCCATCCCGGCTGCGGGACCGCATCGGGATTGAGGATGACCAGCAGATCGCCGGTCGCGGCGGCGGCGCCGACGTCGGCGCCGCCGGAGAAGCCGCGGTTACGGCCCATCGTGACGATCTTCGCCGCCGGGGCCAGCTCGGCGACGACGGCCGCCGAGTCGTCCGGCGAGGCGTTGTCGACGACGATCAGCTCGTCGCCCTCACGCAGCTCGTCGAGCAGCGGCGGCAGCGTATGGCGCAGCTCCGCGCTGCTGCACCAGGCGACGATCAGGACGGAGAGGGAAGGGCGCACCGGCGCGGAGGCTAATCAGCCCGCCGCGCCGGTGCCCATCCGCGCCCTTCGGTTACTTCTTCTTGCCGCCGCAGGAAGCGATGTTCAGACGGAGCTTGTTCGTCTTCATCTGCTTCCCGTTCTGGGCCTTCATGTTGAGGATCGCCAGCTGCGGGCTCTTGCAGAGGTTCGTCGAGTTCTGCAGGAGGCTCTTCTTGCCACCCTGCATGTTCAGGACGAACGTCTTGAGCGGCACATCCGGGGTGTTGTTGAACACCGTCTTCAACCCACCGTGCTGGGAGCTGATGACGCCGTCCAGCTGGATGTTGATCTGGCCTTTCAGGTCCGCCAGGAGGTCCGGAAGCTTGTGCTTCGAGGACACCAGGTAGACCGGACCCTTCAACTTGTTCTTGAGCAGCGGGCTGCTCGCTTCGGCGTTGCCGTAGACCGAGCCCTTCGGGCACTTTTCTTCCGCCAGCTGGACCCTCGTGCAGACCGTCTTGATGTGGCCCTGGTCGAGGAACAGCGAGTGCGGCAGGTTGAGCGCCGTGCGGGCGATGTTGGCATCGCCCTTGCGGGCGCTCACCACGACCCTGATCTGCGGGTTCTTGGCCCGCGTGGTCGGCCCGGAGATACGGGCGTGGAACGTCGGCTTGAACTTGAGGCTGTTGCAGCCGGTCGCCTGGTACGGCGCGGAGACCGCGTAGCTGCTCCAGGAGGCCGAGTTGGCCGGGTTCGAGCCGCCGCCGTTGATCGTCCCGGCCGTGGACTGCGGGGAGCAGCCGGTCGGGGTGGTCATGAACTGGTAGCGGTTCACGTTCACATCGATCGAGCGGATGTCCAGTTTGACGCCGCCGAACACGTTCGGGATCTGATCGGACACGGCGTTGACCTGGGCGGTCATCGGGTTGATGTTGAGCGCCACCCGGACGACCACGGTGCCGAGGTCGAACGGACCGGCCACCGCCGGCGTGACGATCGCCATCGAGAGCGGCGCCCCCTTATATGGACCGGCGAGGTAGGCCGTGCCAGAGAGGCTGAGCGGCGCGTTGCCGGTGCCCGAGAGCGTCGTGGCCGTGCCGATCGCGCTTTCCGGCGAACAGCTCGGACTCGTCTGCTGGGATTTGCCGCTGCTCGCAGCCGCGGCGGCGAGGGCGGAGTCCGAGCAGTACGGGATGCCGGCCAGGCGACCGGCCAGACCCTTCGGCAGCGTCACGTTGACGGCTTTCAGCTCCTGCTGGCCGTCGGGACGCGTGATCTTCACGTCGAACGGGCTGTACTTGCCCGCCGCCGTCGACTGGCTCGCCGCGCTGTAGCCCGGCGCGAACTTGCGGGCGCCGAGGCTGGTCGGGCAGCTGCCGCCGCCCGGATCAGTCGACAGCGGGGTCGTCGTGGTCGGCTTGTTGTGGTCCGGATTTTCGGACCACGGCGTGAATTCGGTGGTCGTCGTGTTGGGACCACAGGTCGGAGGCGAGCTCAGAATTCCCTTGTCGCCACCCTTGAAGTGGAGGCGGAAATTCCGGAAGGTCGCCTGCGGGTTTTCCGGCACGTACGCGGTCAGCTGCCCGGTGACCGGGTCGGGGAAGACCTTCCCCTCCAACCGCACGTTGACTCCGTACCGGGTCGAGAACACGTGGATGAAGATCCGGAACTGTTCGCCGGATTCAAAGGCGCCGGGGCCGTTTTTCAGCGGCTGGCCGACATAGACGTCACCGCTGAGCGAGTTCGGCGGCAGCGAGGGCGTCTGCACCTCGACCGTGCCGATTTTCGATCCGGCGGGGCATTCCACCGCGGTGTTCGTGTGGTAGTGGAACTGTTCGTCGGTGCACGCTTCGAGGCCGTTGCCGGCCGACGGGTTGATCCCCATCCCTTCCGGCAGCGTGACCTTCGCGACCTTCAGGTAGGAGTTGGCGATCGGCGCTTCGGGTTCCCACGGGATCCCGACGTCGACCGTCGTCGGTTCCGGACTGTCGACCATCTTGGCGCCGTCGGCCGAGACGGCGATTTCCGGGTTGAACGGGACGTTCGCGCAACCCGTCGCGCCGGTCGGAGTCGTGTAGGACGCTTCCGTGCTGGTTTCCGGTTCGGTTTCGCTGGGATATGCGTTCAGATGCAGCACCGAGACCTGGCCGCCGGCGCAGTTGCTCGGCATCGTCAGATAGGTGCCGTCCGCCACCGGGTTGAACACGTTCGTTTCTTTCGCGCTGAAGAAGAGGAGGCGCGACTCGATGATCGCGTTCCCGCCCATCGTCGGTGGCACGATGTTGCTGATCGTGAACGTGACGTGCTGGTCGACCGGGCTCAGAGAACCGACGATGAAGGTCGGCCCTGAGGTCGTCTCGAAGCCGACCATCGACGGCACTCCATCGAATGACACCAGGTTGTAGACCGGCACCGCAACCCTCACCTGGGCGCATTCTCCCGCGGGGGGACATTTGTGTTCTCCGTTCGGAGCCTGGCCCGCGACGGTCAGATAGTTGATGCCGACAAAAGATTCCGGCGGGCAGCTGTTGGATTCCAGCTGCGCGACTTCGCACTGCGGGAGCGCTTCCGGATTGACGCTCAGGCCTTCGGGCGTATCGACCTGGATGCGGCTCAGGAAGGAAGTCGGGAAGCCCGCGATCGGGAACGGGGACTGATAGGTGTCGATCTTGAAATCCGTGATCCCGTAGTTCGGATGCCCGGCGGCCTGCGTGTAGAGCGTTTCGGGCCGTTCGCCCCTGCACTGGCCGGCCGGCTCCGTGAAGGTCGATTCGTAGCCTCCTTCGAGTTCGCCGAAATTGTGCGTCGGTGGATCTACGACCGGTAGGTCTTCGTTGCTTTTACAGGTCAGCGATTCCCATTTTTTGACCCCTACCGCGGCGTGGGCGACGGACGAGAACAAGATCGTCCCCAACGCCCCGATGGCAAGGCACAAGAGCAAACGCCTCAAAATCAATTCCTCCTCCGTTAACGCAATTCCCCAAGAGCGATAACGCCGCCCCTGCGTGGCGGTACCTCAAACCCCTCCCACGGCCAACAGTAGCGGTCCAGACGGGCGAATCAACCCCTCCGGTCAATCTGGACAGATCGGAGAGTCAATCCAGCCCCCGTTTGGCCCGATCCCGATCTGATGTTAGTTTTGCTCTGTTTGCTCTTTCGGGGTCGTTGGGAACGGCCCCGGGAATGCCAGGGAATTGGAGGAGAACTGAATGAAGGCTCGTGGTGGAATCTTGGCCGCGCTGGTCATTGCGGCGATAGCGCTCTTTGCGGTGCCCGCGGCGCAGGCGGCGAACATCGGCTCGGTCTTCGGGGGCTTGACCTGTACCCCGGACCCGACGCACGGGAACGTTCGCGTCTGCGGCGGCTATACCAAAACTTTCGACGAAAAAACGAAGATCGACGTCAACGTGATCCTGCCGCCGGCGCCGACCTCGGGGCCCGACGGCCCCTATCCGCTGATCGGCGACTTCCACGGCTGGGGCGGCTCGAAACAGGGCCTCACCACGATCGAACCGTCGCCTGGTCTCACCTTCCAGCAGGAAGACCCACGGATCGAAGGCTGGGCCAAAAAAGGCTATGCCGTCTTCAGCATGAGCGACCGTGGCTGGGGCCGGTCCTGTGGCAAATACGACCCCGAACCGAATGTCTGGACGGAAGCCTGCACGCTGGGCTACAACCACCTGATGGACGATCGCTACGAAGTCCATGACGCCCAGTACCTGATGTCGGTCCTGGCCGACGAAGAAGTCATCCAACCGAAGAAGATCGGCGTCACCGGCGCCTCCTACGGTGGCGGCCTCTCGATGGCGCTGGCGGCGCTGCGCAACCGGGTGATGGAAGGAAAAGCGGGCACGCTGGAAGCCTGGAAAAGCCCCACGAAGCATCTGGAAATGGAAATCGCGGCCGCGGTGCCGCAGTGGCCATGGACCGACATCGCCTACGCGCTCGCCCCGAACGGTCACAACCTCGACTACGTGACGGAATCGAGCTACTTCGGCCCAAACAACAATTTCGGGATCGGGATCGCGAAGGCGAGCTGGATCGAAGGCCTTTACCAGGCAGGTCTGGCGCTCAGCAAATACGAAAAAAACGATCCTGAAGCCAACATTCCGGGCTGGCGCGAACGCCTTCTCGCCGGTGAGCCCTACTCGGATGAAGGCATCTTCCAGATCATCAACATGCTGACGACGGACCACTCGTCCTTCTACATCAACCACGCCGAGCAGCCCTCGCCGTTGCTGATCCAGAGCGGGTGGAACGACGACCTGTTCCCGGCCGACGAAGCGCTGCGCTTCTACCAGCGGACCCGGGCGCAGTACCCGAGCGACCCGATCTCGCTGTTCTTCATGGACGACGGCCATGCGCGCAGCCAGAACAAGGCTGCCGACTTCGCCGTCTTCGAGGGGCGTCTCGAAGAATGGTTCGCCTATTACCTGAAGGGCGAAGGGTCGAACCCGAGCTCGAGCGTCGAGGCGATGACCACGGTCTGCCCGAAATCGAGCCCGTCGGAAGGCCCGTACACGGCCTCCGACTGGAGCAGCCTCGCCCCGGGCGAAATCCGCTACCAGTCGGCTGCCGCGCAGACGATCGAACCCGGCAACGGCGGCCCGACCCAGTCGAGCCTCGCGTTCAACCCGGTTCCGAATCCGGAAACCGAACCGCCGGCAAACGCCTGCAACAAGGTCCCGGCGACCGATCAGGCCGGTATCGCCAACTACCGACTCGCAGCGGCTCCGGCCGGCGGCTACACCCTGATGGGGTCGCCGACGATCACCGCCACGATCCAGTCGGCGAGCCCGAACGCACACGTCGTGGCGCGGCTCCTCGACGTCTCGCCGGAAGGGGAAGAGAGCCTGGTCGCCCGCGGTCTCTATCGCCCGGTCGGCGGTACGCAGGAAATCGTGTTCCAACTCCATCCGCAGGGCTACCACTTCGCCGAGGGTCACGTGGCGAAGCTGGAACTGCTGCCCTCGGATTTCCCCTACTCGCTGTCGTCCAGCTTCCAGGTGCCGATCACGGTCTCCAACCTGGAACTGCGACTGCCGGTGATGCAGCAGCCCGGCTCGCTCGCCGGTCTGGTCCAGACCCCGGCACCGAAAGTCGTGCCGGCCGGGTACACGCTGGCGGCGGAATACCAGCAGAAAGAGGCGGGCGGTGGCGATAAATCGGGCGGCGGCGGTTCGACCGGCTCGACCCCCGCGGCGACGATCAAGATCGGCAAGGGCAACCTCGCCGGGAAGATCAAGGTCAAGGGCGGCAAGCTCCTGATCCCGCTCAGTTGCAGCGGCGAAGGCGCCTGCTCCGGCAAGGCCACGGTGACGTCGAAGCCCAAGGGCAAGAAGAGCAACACCACCCTGGGCAGCGGCAAGTACTCGATCGACATGGGTAAGAAGATCACCCTGAAGCTCTCGCTGACCAAGGCGGGTCGCAAGCTGGTCAACTCGCAGTCGGCGAAGACCATCCCGGGGGTGGTCAAGCTGAACGACGCCGGCCGGCCGACCACGCTGACGGCCAAGCGCTCGGTCACGCTGAGCTAGGGAGTACGAGCATTGCCCGGCGGCCGTCCGTTCGCGGGCGGCCGCCGGGGGCCGTGCTTCGGTGGAGGAGCTCCGAGGGAGGGGATTCGGACCCCCTCCTCTCTCAAACGTCGGCGTCGAGTCGTGCTCCGGACGAACAAGATCGAGCTCGGCGCCTCGTTACAAGCCGTTCGGAGGGGGTCCGAATCCCCTCCTCCCGATCCGTCGCCGCGATCCGCTACCCCGATGGGGCTCAAAAGCTGAAGGGACGGGGGCCCGCACGAGAGATTGGAAGCTGGAAGGGACGGGCCCGGCAGAGGGAGTTCGGACCCCCTCCGAGCGGCTTGTAACGAGGGGTCAAACTGGTTCTTGCTCATCCGGAGCGGGCCGATCCCCGAGTTTGAGAGAGGAGGGGGTCCGAACTCCTACCCCGGAGCTCCTCCGAAGAGGAAGCCGTAGCTAGTGCTTCTTATGGTTCGACTTCTTCTTCTTCGACTTGCACGGAGTCTGGATCGTCACGTGTCGATTCGCCCTGCGGCTGTTCTGGCCGGTGAGGCGGATGATGCCCTTGACCGGCTTCGCGCAGAGGTTGGTCGAGGCCTGCAGGAGGCCGTGCTTGCCGCCCGGCAGGATGAGCACGAACTTGCTCACCGGCAGGTCCGGGACGCCGGCGAAGGTGGTCCGGATGCCGCCCTTGTAGCTGTCGATCTTGCCGTCGAGGTCGATGTCGACCTGGCCCTTCAGGTGGGCGACCATGTCGGGCAGCTTGTGGTTCGAGGAGCGCAGGACGACCGGGCCTTCGAGCGGTTCGGCGAGCAGCGGCGACCAGGCGCGAGCGTGCCCGTACACCGACCTCTTCGGGCACTGTTCGGCGGCGAACTGGGGCCGCGTGCAGACGGTGCCGAGGCTCGACTGGTCGAGGAAGATCGCATGCGGCAGCGCCACCGAGGCGAGCGCCGTGTTCGCCTGCCCGGCCTTAGTCGTCAGCGTCGCCTTCAGTTTCGGGTGCTGGGCGCGATGGGTCTGACCGAACAGCCGCAGGTGCATCTTCGGCTTGAAGGCGAGCGCCTTGCAGCCTTCGCCGCGGGCGGGGCTGGAGACGCCGACCGAGGACCAGGCAGCCGGGCTGGTGGGATCAGCGCCGCCGCCCTGCACCGTCCCCGCGACCGAAGACGCTTTGCAGTTGGTCCCGTTCAGGGTGAATTCCTTGCGATTCAGATTGACCAGGATCGAGCGGATGTCGAGTTTCGCGCCACCGAAGACGTCGGGGATTTCGGCGCTGGTCGAGGCCTGGCCCGTTTCCGGGTTCAGGTTCAGCGGCGCGTGGACGACGACATTGCCGAGGTCGAACGGTCCCGCCACCGCCGGGGTGACGACGACCACCGAGAGCGGCGCTCCCTTATACGGGCCGGAGAGGTAGGCCTTGCCGGAGATCTTCAGCGGGCTCGCGCCGGTCCCGGAGAGGATCGTGGCGACGCCGATCTGGCTCTTCGAGTTGCAGCCCGGGCTCTTTTCCTCCTGCGCGCCGGAGGTCTTCGCCGCGGCTTCGTATTCCTTCGCCTGGCAGTACGGGACCCCGGCCAGCTTCGCCGTCGCCCCCGGCGGCAGGGTGATGTCGAAGCCTTTGAGCTCCTGCTGGCCTTCGCCGCGGGTGATGTTCAGCTGGTAGGGCGTGTAGGTGAGGACCTTGCTCGTTCCCGGGTGGGCGAGGAAGCCCGGCGCGAACGGCCGTTCGGCGAGCGTCTTCGCGCACGCCCCGCCGCCGGGCGCCTGGGCCAGTTTCAGTTCGGTGGTCGGCGTCTGCGTGGTCGCCCCGGTGGAGTAGGGCACGGCGCTCGAGGTCGAGGTGTTGGTGCAGAGCGGCGGGCTGCTCAGCGCCGGGATCGCATGCTTCGCCTGCGGGCCGAAGGTGAGCGTCGCCGATTCGAAGGCGACCTGTGGCAGTTCGGCGAATTCGCCGGTGATCTGGCCGGTCTTGGCGTTGACCTTGATCTTGCCTTCCTTGCGCACCTCGACGCCGTAGCGGGCCGATTCGGCGTCGAAGAAGATCCTGTACTCGTTGCCGGATTCCGGTTCGCGGCTCTTCTGTTCGGCCAGGTAGACCGGGCCGGTGAGGGAGTGGGCGGGCAGCTCCGGCGCTTCGATCGCGATCGTCCCGACCTGCGATTCGGCCGGGCAGCTGGTCGCCGCTTTCGAGTGCAGCGGGAAGGCGCCGTCGGGACAGAACTTGAGGCCCGGCGCGGTCGCCGGGTTGAGGCCGGTGCCGGCGGGCAACGTCACGTTCGCGGTCCTCACGGTGGAGGAGTTCTGTGGCTGGGACCCCTGTGGGATGTTCAGCGAGACCGAGATCGGCACCGAGGAGTCGGTCGGGCCCGAGGCGGTGGCCGTGACGGTGGGGCCGAAGGGGACCGACCCGCATTCGTCGATCGGCGGCGGCGGCGTGGCCTCCAGCGGGCCGACGGTCTGCCCTTCGTAGCTTTCGACCCGCAACGTCGTGGTCGTCGGCCCGTCGCAGGGGCTCGGGATCGTCAGAAAGGTGCCGCCTGCCTGCCCGTTGAACACCAGGCGGTTCTCGACC
Source organism: Solirubrobacterales bacterium (assembly GCA_035500835.1). Classification (GTDB taxonomy): domain Bacteria; phylum Actinomycetota; class Thermoleophilia; order Solirubrobacterales; family 70-9; genus VAYN01. Next base: position 47,000 of record DATJWW010000042.1, read on the forward strand.
AACGGCAGCGTGTCGGGGATTTCGCTGATCGTGAAGCCCTCGTGGTAGTCGCCGGCCCATTCGATGTCGGCCTGCAGATAGACGTTGATGTTGACCACGGGGATGTTGAAGCCGAAGAGGGCCGGGTGCCCCGCGTCGGGTTCGATGTCGTAGACGGGGAGCGGTGGGATGGGGAAGCCAAGCGCCGTCTTGATTTCGCTGACACCGACGAGGCTCGAAGCACAGTTGACCGCCGCGTCTTCTTCGAATTTGGCTTTCGGGCACCAGGGAACCGCCTGAGGGTTCACGTTGAGCCCCTCCGGCAGATCGACCCTGACGTTGCGGACGCTGCCTTCCGGAAATCCCAGCAGGGAGGTGTTGAAGCGGAAGTCCGTGTACCCGACCGGAGGGTGGCCCGCCGCCTGGTTGAAGGACTCCGCCGGAGTCGCATAGGTGCATTCCGGGACGTCGGTCGTGCACGTCCCCGCTTCCCATCGTTCGACGCCGAACGCGGCCGACGCCGGGCCCGCGCCGAAGGCGGCGAGCAACAGGGCGATCGAGGCCAGGGCGGCGGCGAGGCCGACAGAGTTTCGTGCACTCCTCCTCATGCGAGCGATCTCCTACCCAGTTCTCGTGGTTCGAGAAACAGACCGGCCTTACCGGTGACAGCCGGCGACGCCGAGCGGCAGCTTCTTCTTCACCAGCTTCTTGCCGTTCTGGGCGAGGAATTTGAGCTTCGAGAAGTACTTATGGGTGCAGAGGTTGCGGGAGTTCTGCAGGAGGCCCTTGGCGCCGCCCTGCATCGTCAGCACGAATTTGCTGACCGGGACGTCGGGGATCGGCGAGAAGGTGGTGCGGATGCGACCGCCCTTGACCGACTTGACCACGCCGTGGAGCTGGATCTCCACCTGGCCCTGGAGGTCGGCGAGCAGGTCGGGTAGGACATGGTTCGAGGAGACCAGGTAGACCGGGCCGGCGAGCTCCTTTTCGAGCAGCGGCGATTCGGCCCGGGCGTAGCCGTAGATCGACTTCTGCGGGCATTCGTGGGCGGCGAGCTGGACCCGGGTGCAGATCGTCTTGATGTGGCTCTGGTCGAGGAGCTCGGAGCGCGGCAGGGTGAGGGTCGCGCGGGCGAGGTTGGCGTCGCCGGGCCGGGCGACCAGCGTCGCCCGGATCTTCGGGTGGCCGGCGCGGCGGGTCTGCTTGCCGCCGCCGAAGAGGCGGGTGGTCAACTTTGGACGGAACTTCAGCGCTTCGCAGTTCGAGGTCTGGAAGGGCACCGAGGTGGCGAAGGAGCTCCATGCGGACCGCACCGCCGGGTTGCCCCCTCCCCCATCCAGGATCGCGTTCGTCGCCAATCTGCCGCAGCTGGTCGGGTTGAGGGTGAATTCCTTGCGGCTCAGGTCGAGCGAGACCGAGCGGATGCTGAGCTGGGCACCGCCGAAGACATCGGGGATCGGGTCGGAGACCGCCGTCACCTGGGCCGTTTCCGGGTCGACCTGCAGAGCCACCCTCACCACGACCGTTCCGAGGTCGAACGGCCCGGCCGTGGCGGGGGTGACGACTGCCAGGGAGAGAGGGGCCCCGTGGTAGGGACCGGAGAGGAAGACCTTGCCGGCGATCGAGAGCGGCGTCGGACCGGTGCCCGCCTCCACCGTGGCGGTGCCGACCTCGCTCTTCGCCGGGCAGCTCGACGCGGTGGCCTGGGCGGTGCCGGTGCTCGCCGCCGCGGCGGCGAGCGCGCTCTCCGGGCAGTAGGGGATGCCGGCGAGCCTGCCGAGCATCCCCGGCGCCAGGGTGACCGAGGCGCCTTTCAGCTCCTGCTGCCCGTTTTGGCGGGCGATCTGGACGCGGAGCGGGCTGTAGGCGCCGGCCGTGTTGCTCTGCGGCGCGGCGGCGAAGGACGGAGCGAAGGGCCGCGCGGCAAGGCTCGCTGCGCAGGACCCTCCGCCCGGGGTGGCATGGAGGACGAAGGACTGACTCGGGGTCGCGGCCGCGTTGCCCGAGTACGGCACCATCGAGGCGGTGCTGGTGTTGGGCCCGCAGGTGGGCGGGCTACTGAGGACCGCCTTCTGGCCGCCGACGAAGCGGAGCTTGAAGCTGGTGAACGGGACCTGCGGGACTTCGCCGATCGTCGTCGTCAGCTGCCCGGTCAGCGGGTCGGCGTGGACGTGGCCGATCAGGCGGACGTCGATCCCGTAGCGGAGCGAGCTCGCGTCGATGAAGATCCGGTACTCGTCGCCGGAGGCCGGTTCGGTGCTCTGCTGGGCACCGATGTAGACGTTGCCTTCGAGGTCGCCTTCCGGCAGCGCCGCCGATTCGATCGTCGCGGTGCCGATCTTCGAGCCGGCGGGGCAGGCGATCGGCTGAGTCGAGTGGAGGACGAACTGGCTGTCGTCGCAGGTCTTCAGTTCGTTCGGCGCCGCGGCGGCCGAGGGGTTGATCCCCATCCCCGGCGGCAGGGTCAGCGTCGCTTCCTTGGTGGTCGAGTCGTCCTGGCCTTCTTCGCTCCGGATGTGCGGGACTTCGACCGTGACCTGGGCGGGGGCGGGGGCGTTCGCTTCTTCGGTCCCGGGGTCGACCGCGACGCTCGGTTCGTAGGGGATCGTGTCGCAGCTTTTCGGCGAGGTGCCGGGCGGGATCGGCGATTCGAGCGCTTCGCCGGCGCCTTCCGGGAAGCTCTCCCCCGCTTCGATCTCTTCGTAGCTCGCGGCTTTCAGGAAGGTCGAGTACTGGCTGCCCGATTCGGTGAAGGCCTGGCCGTGGCAGGTGCTCGGCGTGGTCAGGAAGGTGCCGTCACCGGCGCGGCCTTCGAAGACCAGGCGGTTCTTGAGGATCAGGCCCTGGACCAGCGGCGAGAGTTCGAGCGGCAGGGCGTGCGGGACCGCGATCGTGAATCCCTCGTGATAGTCGCCGGACGAATCGATGTCGCCTTCGAGGAAGACTTCGTTGCCCGCCAGTTCGAGGCCGAAACGAGCGGCCTCACCCTGTTCGGGGACGACGTTGTAGACGGCGACGTCGGTCACTCCCGGGATCGGCGAGATCGCCCCGAGCAGCGGTGCCCAGGCGGTGACGCCGCTCACGCCCACCTGCGATCCGGAGGGACAGGAGGAGGCGCCTGCTTCGAAGGTCGCGATCGGACAGCGTTCGGTGGCGCCGGGGTTGACCGCGAGGCCGACCGGCAGGTCGACGCGGACGTACGCGAGTTCGTTGGTCGGCTCTCCCGTCAAGAGCCCTTCTTCTTCGTGGGCGACGATGAACTGGGTGAAGCCGAAGTTCGGGTGGGCGCTCGCCTCTTCGAAGAAGAATTCGCCCGGGTCGCTTTCGGCGTTGCAGAAGTCGGCGGCGGTCGGATCGGTGATCGCCGGTTCCTGCTTGCAGGTCCCGGCCTGCCACCCCGAATCGACCGTCGGGGCGTGCGGGTCACTGGGGGCGATCACCGAGGAGGTGTCGGCTGCGGCGTTCCCGGGCAATAGGACAACAGTGAGCACCACCGCGACAGAGATCGATACAAAAGTGATCCGGGCGTCTCGAAACGCCGCATCTCTCCTCCAGAAGAGCATCTCGATCCAACAATACCCAAAATTAGGTGCATGAGTCAATATTTTTTGGTAATCTCGTCCGCATGGCCGGAGAAAACGGAGTTTTGACGGATGCAAGGCATCGCAACGGAAATGGCAACGGCAACGGAGCCGTCGACGTGAGTGGGAAACGGAAGGCGAGCAGCAACGGCAATCACCCGCGCTCCAGGTCGATACCGGTCGACTGGGAGCGGCTGGCACGGGCGACGGCCCATCACCTGCGGATCTCGATCCTCGAAATCCTCGGCATCGACGGCGGCCGGGTCCTCTCCCCCAGCGACCTCAGCCACGAGCTGCAGATCCCCCTCAGCAACACCAACTACCATGTCACCGAGCTGGCCAAATCGGGACTGATCGTGCTGGTGCGCCAGCGCGCGGTGCGCGGTGCGACCGAGCACTTCTACACGCTGCCCGAGGCGCTACCCCACGTCGAGGCCAAGGGCGCGACCGCGGCTGAACCCGCCGGCGTCTGAGTCGTCTGGCCCCGACCCGTCGTCGCGGACGTCCATCTTCGTCGTCGCCAGCCGCCGGATCGCGAGGAAGACCGCGGCGGCGAGGATCAGGCTGACCCCGCCGGTGCCGAGGCCGAGGCCGCCGCGGTGCGGTTCGACCGCCATCCAGTCGGCGACCGAGGCGCCGAGCGGGCGGGTGAGGACGTAGGCGATCCAGAAGGCGAGCACCTCGTTCATCGCGAACCAGCGGTAGCCGATCGCCGGGATCGCGATCAACGCCGCGAACAGCCAGATCGAGCCGAAGTACCCGAGGTGGAGGCTGGTCGCGGTCATGTCGCCCGCGGCGGTGCCGAGCGCGAAGGTGGCAAGGACGGTGGCCCAGTAGAAGGCCTCGCGGCGCGGGGTGTAGATCGAGTGGATCGAGAGGGTGCCCTCGACCCGCCGCCAGGCGACGAAGATCGCGGCGAGCACGATCGCGTAGAAGGCCGTCGAGGCCACATAGGGGACGCCGAGCCCGACATGGAGCGCGTCGGCGGCGGAGGTGCCGAAGATCGCGACCATGACGACGACCGACCAGTAGGTCCAGGCTTCGTAGCGCTCGGCGCGGAACTGGCGACGCAGGGTCCAGATCAGGGCGATCAGCATCAGGGGGATCGCGATCGCCGGGCCGAGAAGGCCGTTCAGGCAGTCGGAGGTCGACTCGCCCATCGCCGTCGTCGCCACCTTGGTCACCCAGAAGAAGGCGATGATCTCCGGGACCTTGGGCACGAGCTTCTTTCTCATGGCGCGGCAAGCTAGGGCCGCGCGCTAAACCGTCGATGAGAGCGCCGGGCGGGCGGGTGAGTCCGGGATGGCCGAGGGTGCGGGGAGTGGGTGGGTGTCAGGAAGATGTCGGGAAGGTCGCTCTTACGCCCGTGTCCTTCAGGCGTCTGAAAGACGTGACCATGGTTTGACCCTGCCATGGCGAGGTCAACTCATGCAGCGCGTCCCAGGACCTCGATCTCGGCCCTCGAAGGGCCGGAAGGCGTGACGTTCCCCGGCGTCTTTCGCAACCCCTCGCGTCCCGGGCGTCTCGTGGCGGCCACACCCTGCCGGGGTCGCCACGAGACGGCCGGGACGCACCTCGGACGGCCGGCCCGTGGATTCGATCGCCTACGGCAGCGGGCCGCCGGCCAGGGCGACGACGACGCCGACCGCACCGGCGCCGAGCAGCACCGAGACGACGCCGCGGCGCAGCGCCAGCAGGGCGAGCGCGGCGGCGGCGAGGACGAGGAACTGCCAGGCCTCGGAGAGGGAGCCGGCGAGGGGCACCGCCGAGCCGAGGATGGCGCCGATCGCGGCCGGGCCGGCGCCGGCCAGGAAGCCCCGCGCGAGCGGGTTCCCGCGCAGCCGCTCGAAACGACCCCCACCGAGCAGGATGAAGGAGAAGGAGGGCAGGAAGGCGACCAGCGCCGCCAGCAGGCCGCCGCCGATGCCGTAGGCGCCATAGCCGACGGCGGCGATCGTCGCCACCACCGGGCCGGGGGTCACCTGCCCGAGGGCCACCGCGTTGAGGAATTCGGCATTGGTCATCCAGTGGTAGACGTGGACGGCATCGCCCTGCATCAGCGGCACGATCACGAAGCCGCCGCCGAAGGAGAGGGCGCCGACCTTGAGCGCGGTCCAGACCAGGTCGCCGACGCTGCCGGTCGCGACCAGGGCGATCAGCGGCGAGGGGCCCGGCAGGGCCGCGAACGGGACGAGCAACGAGGCCGCGCCCGCGGCGTCGATGCGGCGGACCAGCAGCTCGACCAGGCCGCAGCCGACGAGGACCAGGACGAGCCAGGGGCCGATGGTGGCCGCGGAGACGCCGCCCGCGAGGCCGTAGAGCGCCCAGCGGACCACGGCGCCGTCTTCATGGCGGGCGCGGGCGAGGCTCGGACCGAGCAGGTCACCACCGGCGCGCACCGCGACCGCGGCGACCGCCGCTCCCGCCCCGGCTCCCGCCCCGCGGATCCAGTCGGGCGGCGAGCCGGAGAGGAAGACGACCGAGAGCGCCAGGACCAGGACGACGGCGGGGACGATGAAGCCGAGCCCGCCGACGATCGCCCCCGGCCAGCCCGCCACCCGGTAGGCGCAGAAGATCGCCAGCTGGGTCGACGACGGTCCGGGCAGCAGCGAGCAGGCGGCGTTGGCGTCCTCGAAGGCGTGGTGGTCCATCCAGCCCTCGCGGTCGACGACCAGCTTGCGCAGCAGGGAGATGTGGGCGGGCGGCCCGCCGAAGCCGGTGACCCCGATCCGCGTCCACTCGCGGGCGACCGTCTCGAGCGAGGCGCGCCCGCCAGCCATCTCGGATTCAGTCACCCAGCACCTCGTCGGCAAGCTCCCGCAGCGCCTTGCGGGTGCGCTCGAGCGTCCTGCGCCCGTCGGCGGTGATCCGGTAGACGCGCCGCGAGTGGCCTTCCTCGACGCTCGCCCGCGAACGCAGCAGCCCTTCCTCCTCGAGTCGGTGGAGGGTTGGGTAGAGCGTGCCGGGGCTGATCTCGTGGCCGTGCTCGGCCAGCTCCCGCGACATCCAGGCACCGTGGATCTCGCCCTCGGCGGCGTGATGGAGGATATGGAGCTGGACGGCGCCCCGGAGGAACTCCCGCATCCCAATATCGTATACCGATATCGGCTACCGATACTTGGAACGGCTGCTCAGAATGACATTTCAGCTACATCCGGAGGCTTCCGATGCGCGTACCATTCGGGCCATGAGCTCCTTCGAGGGGTTTGAGTGGAAGTGGGCCTGGGGACTGCTCGCCGTGCTGGTCGTCCTCTGCGGCCTGGCGACGGTCGAACCGGAGACGGCCGACGCGGTCAACAGCACGATCGGCATCGGCGCGATCGGCTGCGTGCTGTGGGTCATCTGGCAGCTGATGCAGCAGGATCAGTAGCGCGGGCTTCGGCCGCCTGCAGCCTGCCCGCCCAGACCGCCTTGGCCCCGAGATCACCCGTCCTGAAGGTGAAGAAGCCGGCGACGATCGCCAACACCACGACGAAGCCCCTGAGGACGTTGAAGACGGAGGGCGAGGCGAGCGGTCGATCGACGATCGCGAGGCCGGTGGGCCGGCCGCCGGAGATCCGCTGCGCCGCGAAGGCGACGATCAGCAGGGCGGTGAAGGCGACGTAGACGATCGCCAGGATGTGCGCGGCCTGCGAGTGCTCGGAGATCAGGTGGGCCGCTTCGCCCCGGAGGTGGAGCACGCTCTCCAGGGCGCCGCCCGCCTGCATCACGAGGAACACCGAGCTCATCGCGAAGATCGAGACGAGCGCCAGGGCGATGCCGTAGCGCGCCAGCCATCCCGGCTTCGCCATCAGGACGATCGCCGCGACGATCGTGGTCGGGACCAGGATCACCGGCACGTGGACGAAGAGCGGGTGCGCGGGAAGGCCGCTGTAGACGGTGGTGATCCGGATCGGCAGGGCGAGGAAGCCGAGGAATCCGAGCAGGACGAGGACGAACTCGGCGCGGCCCCAGTCCACTCTCTGCCGGCGGGTCGCGATGGTCCGGGAGGCGCTCACGCCCTCGATCGTGGAGGGGGGCGCTAAAGCCTCCATGAGAGCCCGAGCACCGAGGCGATGCTCGGGAGGAATTTCCCAGCAATGTCTCATCTGCCCTTTTGGCGCATCGACCAACCTGAACCATGGACCCGATCGAGAGACGAGCACTGAAGCGCCAGGCCTGGATGCGACTGGCCGCCCAACGACGACGGGCGGGCGTCCTTCGCGGCCGGGTCCTGGCGCTGTCGCTGATCTGCTTCGCGCTCTTCTGGAGCGTCATCTTCACCCAGATGGCGACCGGCAACGACCCGGTGCTGTCGACCAAGCGGAAGGCGGTGGCCGTCCGCGCGGCCGCGATCCCGCGCGACGAACTCGAAACGACCGACCCGCGCGAAGTCACGCCTGAACCGGAAGTCGAAGAAGAACCGGAACCGACCGTCGAACGCGAACCGGAACCGCTGGTGACGAGCCAGTCATGAGGGGCGAGGCGATCGAGACCTTCGAGTGCTTCGGCGGCAGATGCCAGGTCCGCGTCGCCGATCCCCATGCGGAGATCGCGGCGCGCGCGGCACGGGAGGCGCGCCTGACCCTGCTCGATGCCCATCGCACCCTCTCCAGATTCGACGCCGGGAGCGAGCTCTCGCGCCTGAACCGCGACCGGCGCCGCGAGGTCCCGGCCTCGGCTCTGCTGCGCCGGGTCGCCTCGGCCGCACTCGAGGCCGGCCTGCGCAGCGGTGGTCTGGTCGACGCGACGCTGGTCGCCGAGATCGAGGCGGCAGGCTACGACGAGGCTCGCGACTTCGATGCCAGGGCAGTGCGAGACGGTCCCACCTCGCCCCTCCGCCCCGGTGCGCCAAGCCCGCGGGCCGGATGGTGCGCCCTGGTCGTCGACGACGCGGCGGGGACCGTGGCGCGCCCTCCTGGGCTGCGGCTCGATCCGGGCGGTATCGCCAAGGGGCTGCTCGCCGACCTGGTCGGCGAGTCGTTGGCCGGGTTCGACTCCTTCGCGGTCGACTGCTGCGGCGACCTTCGGGTCGGGGGGACGGGCGGCGAGGAGCGCCGGGTCCTCGTCGACGACCCGGTGGGAGGTGAGCCGCTGCACGTGCTGCGGATCGTCGCGGGCGCGGTCGCCACCAGCGGAATCACGCGGCGGGCCTGGACCGGCGACGACGGGCGGCGGGCGCACCAGATCATCGACCCGGCGAGCGGACGCCCGGCGTTCACCGGGATCGTCCAGGCGACCGCAATCGCCCCGACCGGGCTCCTCGCCGAGACGCTGGCCAAGTCGGCGCTCCTGAGCGGGCCCGACAGGGCCGAGCTCTGGCTGCCCTTCGGTGGCGTCGTCGTCGAAGAGGGCGGTGCGATGCGGGTCATCGACCCCCTCCCCGCACTCCTGCCGGAGGTGCTCGCGGCATGATCGCGGGCGAACACCTCTTCTGGATCACCAGCCGCGCCGCGGGTGGTGCGGCGCTGATCCTCGCCAGCCTCGCGGTCGCGGTGGGGCTGATGTCCGGCGCCGGCAGGCCGAGCGCGAACAAGCGTGACCTGCGCGCGATCCACGAGTCGCTGTCGCTGACGACCTTGGCGATGGTCGCCCTGCACGGCCTCTCGCTCCTCGGCGATTCCTACCTCGACCCAGGGCCGGCGGGCATCGCGATCCCCTTCGCCGGCTTCTACCGACCGTTCTGGACCGGGCTCGGGATCGTCGCGGGCTACGGCCTCGCCGCGCTCGGGCTCAGCTACTACCTGCGCGATCGGATCGGGACGGCGCGCTGGCGCAGGCTGCATCGGCTCATCGCCGTCTTCTGGGTGATGGCGATCGTCCATACGATCGGTGCCGGCAGCGACGCCGCCGAGCTCTGGTTCCTCGTCGCCGCCGGGGCGACGGTCGTCCCCGCCGCGCTTCTTCTCGCCATCCGCTGGATCGAACGATGGTGGAACACCCCCGTCCGCCCGACCGGCGCCGCCGGAACCTCGCCGACCCCGTGAGCTCAACCGGGGCGGACACCGCGAAGCGACACCCAGAGCACGGCCAGCGCCACAGGGGGTGCCACCCACCAGCCGGCGAGGCCTGCCGCGCAGGCGAGCGCCGTCAGCCCGATCGCGGCGATCGCGGCGAGCGCCAGGCGCGGGTCCTCGCCGACGACGAAGTCCCAGACGGCGCCGAGGACGCGGCGCGCGCTCTTCATCCCGTCACCGCGGGCCTGGACGGGCGGGCGCGGATCTCGGCGACCAGCGCCAGCGAGGCGACGAGGACGAGGGCGACGAGCGGCGCCAACGACGCCTCTCCCCCGGGCCAGCTCGCGCCCGCGCCCTCGGCGCCCCAGAAGATCCCGAAGCTGGTGAGGAGGACGCCGACGGAGAACTTCATCGCGTTCTCCGGGACGCGGGCGAGCGGCGCGCGGAGCGCCAGGCCGACGGCGATGACGACGAGGACCGCGGCGCCCGCCGCGGCGGCGGCGAGGCCGACGTCGCCCTGGTTGGCGCCGAAGGTGAGGACGATGAAGGCGACCTCGAGCCCCTCCAGCAGGACCGCCTTGAAGGAGATCGCGAAGGCGTAGCCGTCGAAGCCGGCCGGCCGGGGTGCCGCCGCGGCCTCGGCCTCCTCGGCGCGGAAGATGGCCTCCTCGTCGTGCTTGTCCTTGGCGCCCGCGGCGCGCAGGATCGCCTTGCGCAGCCACTGCAGGCCGAAGGTGAGGAGCAGGCCGCCGACGACGACCCGGAGCACACCGAGCGGCAGCGCGGTCAGCGCCGGGCCGAGCGCGGCGATCAGGACCGCCAGGACGAGGGCCGCGGCGCCGACCCCGGCGAGGGGGGCGCGCCAACCGCGCGTGGTGCCGACCGCGAGGACGATCGTGAACGCCTCCACCGCCTCGACGGCGCAGGCGAGGAAGACCGAGAGCGCGAGGCCGAACACCGCGGCGCGCCCAGCTCAGAAGGCGAAGATCAGAGTGCAGACGATGCCGGCCACGATGCAGTAGATCCCGAACGGGGTCAAGCGGTTGGTCTGGAAGTACCGCAGCAGAAAGCGCACCGCGAGGTAGGTGGTGAGCGCGGCGGCGAGGGCGCCGACCAGCGCCTGGCCGCGGACCCCGTCGCCGGCGGAGCCGAAGAGTTCGGGCAGCTTGAGGACGCCGGCCGCGAAGATGATCGGCGTCGCCAGGAGGAATCCGAACTTCGCCGCGTCCTCGTTGGAGAGGCCGACCAGGAGGCCGCCGCCCATGGTCATCCCGGAGCGCGAGATGCCGGGGATCAGGGCCGCCGCCTGGGCGGCGCCGATCGCGGCGGCCTGTCGGAAGCTGACCCGAGCGGCGATCCGCGGGTCGGAGTCCCCCTCACCGTCGCCGCGTTCGGGGCGGCGCCGACGGAGCCGCTCGAAGGCGAGCAGCAGGATGCCGTTGAGGATGAGGAAGAGCGAGGCGGTCTCGGCCGAGGCGAAGAGGGTGCGCAGCTTGTGCTCCAGGGCGAGGCCGAGGATCCCGGCCGGGATCGTGCCGATCACGAGCAGCCGGCCGAGGCGGGCGTCGGTGTCGTCGGGGTCGAGCCGGCCACCGGCTCGGAGCGAGCGCCAGAGGCCCGCGACGATCCGCTTCCAGTCCTGCCAGAAGAAGGCGAGGAGGACGAGCGCGGTGGCGCAGTGGGTGGCGACCAGGAAGGCGAGGAAGTATTCGTCGTTCTGGTGGATGTTCCAGCCGAAGAGGCCGGGGATGATCACGCCGTGGCCGAGGCTGGAGATCGGGAAGGGCTCGGCGAGGCCCTGGGTGAGGCCGAGGATCAGCGCCTGCAGGTAGGAGATCGGTTCCATCTGGCGACGATCATCCGTCGCGTCGATTAAACCGGGATGAGAGCGGGATGACGAGCCAGACGTCGGCGCCGCCCTCGGGTCGGTTGGCGGCGTGGGCGGCACCGCCGTGGGCCTCGGCGACGGTGGCGACGATCGCCAGGCCGAGCCCGGAGCCACCTTCGCGGACGCCGGGGGCGCGGCTGAAGCGCTCGAAGGCGCGGTCGAGGAAGGCCGGGGGGAAGCCGGGCCCTTCGTCGGTGACGTGGAGCTCGGCCGCCTCGCCGGCGCGACGGGCGGAGAGCGCGATCGTCCCGGCGCCGTGGCGGAGGGCGTTGTCGACGAGGGTGCCGATCGCCTGGTCGAGGCGCAGCCAGTCGGCGGTCAGCTCGAGGTCGGTGCCCGCGCCGTCCTCGATCCGCCTGCCGGCTTCCGTGGCGCGCCGGGCGAAGCGGCGCTCGACCGCCTCGAAGGTCTCGCCGACGCGCTGCGGCTCGAGCCGCAGCGGCAGCTCGCCGCGCTCGGTCTGGGCGATCGTCAGCAGGTCCTCGGCCAGCTGGGTCAGCCGGTCGGTCTCCTCGGCGGCGGAGGCGAGCGCGGCGCGCAGCTCCTCCGGCGAGCGGCCCTCGGCGAGTGCGAGGTCGAGCTCGGCGCGGAGGATCGCCAGCGGCGTGCGCAGCTCGTGGCCGGCATCGGCGACGAAGGCGCGCTCGCGCTCGAGCGCGTCGCCGAGGCGGGCGAGCATCTCGTTCAGCGTCTCCCCCAGCCGCGCAACCTCGTCGCGGGTCGGCGGGACGGGGAGGCGCTCGTCCGGCGCCGCGGTCGAGATCTCCGCGGCGCGGGCGCGCATCGCCTCGACCGGGCGGAGCGCCGCGGCCGCGACGCCGTAGCCCGCGAGCGAGGCGAGGATCAGCGCCGCCGGCAGGCCGATCAGGAGCAGCTGCTCGAGGTCGGTGCCGGACTCGTCGCGGGCCGCGGTCGAGGTGCCGACGACGACGATCCGCCCGCCGGCGACCGTGTCGACCGGGACCGCCAGGAGGCGCGAGCCGCCGTCGAGGCTCGGCAGCGGCCCGCGGTCGACGAAGGTCGGGCCGTGGGCTGCCTCCGCCACCTGGTCGGCGTCGAGCAGCGGGGTGCCGTCCACCGCCGGCGAGGAGTCGAGGACGCGGCCGGAGCCGTCGAGCACCTCGGCGAAGCTGTCCTCCCTGCCGACCAGGTGACCTTTGCCTTCGGCGTGCGCCCGCGCCTCGCGGCGGACCACCGCGGCCAGTTCGTCGGCGCGCGAGCGCAGTCCCTGGTCCAGGGTGGTGCCGACGTCGTTCTGGAACTGCAGGTAGACGAAGAAGCCGGTCGCCGCCAGCACCACGGCGATCACCGCGGCGAAGACGAGGGTGAGGCGGAGGCGGATCGAGAGCCGGCTCAGCGGCCCCCGTCCTTCCGCAGTCTGTAGCCGGCGCCGCGCACGGTCTCGATCGAGGCGCGGTCGAAGGGCACGTCGATCTTGCGGCGCAGGTAGCGGATGTAGACCTCGACCACGTTGGAGCGGTGCTCGAAGTCGTACTCCCAGGCCTGTTCGAGCAGTTGGGAGCGCGAGAGGACGTAGCCGGCGTGGCGCATGAAGGTCTCCAGCAGGGTGAACTCCTTGGAGGACAGGTCGATCTCGGCCTCGCCGCGCCAGACCTGGCGGGTGCCGGGGTCGAGGCGGAGATCGCCGACCTCGATCACCGGCGGGCGCTCGACCGTGCCGCGGCGGACGAGGGCGCGGAGGCGGGCGAGCAGCTCGGCGAAGGCGAAAGGCTTGACCATGTAGTCGTCGGCGCCGCCGTCGAGCCCGGCGATGCGGTCGTCGAGGGCGCCGCGCGCGGTCAGCATCAGAACCGGCGCCCAGACCCCGTCGCGGCGCAGCCGCCGGCAGGTCTCGAAGCCGTCGATCCCGGGCAACATCACGTCGAGGACGACCGCGTCGTAGTCGGCCGTGCCCGCCATCAGCAGCGCCCGCTCGCCTTCCTCGGCGACGTCGACGGTGAGGCCTTCCTCGCTGAGGCCGCGCCGCAGCAGCGCCGCCATCTTCAACTCGTCCTCGACCACCAGCACTCGCATGGCGACAAGATCATCCACGAAGATGAAGAAGAGATGAGAGCTTTTCGCCCTCACCCGCCGGACTACTTGGGAGGCAGGGTGGCGACGAAGGCGAGCGCGCGGGAGACCCAACCCTCGACGGCGACCTCGTCGCGGAGGGCGGTCGCGTCGACATGGACCCAGCCCGGCATCTGCCGGCCGCGCATCTCCATCGGCTCGGTGCCGGGGAGCGCCAGGACCTCGTCGGCGTCCGCCGGATCGGTGCGGACGAGAAGGCCACCCCGCCGCGACGCGGCGATCGCCATCTTGCCGCCGACCATGAAGCAGATACCGCCGAACATCTTCTTCTCGGTCAGATCGCCGTCGGCCACGGCCAGGATCTCCCGCAATTCGTCGGCGAGCGCCTCGTCGTAGGCCATGGTCCAGGCTACCCCTGCGCCTCACCGAGCGTCTCGCCGGTCGATGCCGACGCTCACCTGTTCAGGCGGACGCGCTCTCCGGGTCCGGGCGGACGATCACGGTGTCGGCGACCGCGATGATCTCGTCGACCGGCAGTTCGGCGCGGTCGGCGTGCTCGCGGATCGCCGCCGGGCTCGACGCCTGGTAGATGCAGACGGTGCCGACCGCCTCGCCGCCCTCCTCGAGGACGTAGCTGCGGATCCAGCGGATGTCGTCGGACATCTCCTCGTCGCCGACCTGGCTCGACCTGGCGGCGGCCTCCTGCAACTCGGCCGCGGACGGCCAGCCGTTGCGTCGCAGGATCACATAGGTATCCATCGTTTCTCCCCTCGATCGATGACTGGTCCCAGATCGAGGATGGGGGCGCGACGCCCCGTTGTCAACCGCCGCCGACTCAGCCGCCGTGGTGCTTCTTGCGCGGGGCGCGCAGCAGGGCGAAGGAGCGGTGGAGCGTCTTCGTGGAGCCGCAGGAGGTGCTCGGGGTATAGGTGACACGCACCTTGACCTGGGCGCGGTGGGTCTTCTTCAGCCGCTTGTTCAACTCGACCCGGGCATGGACGGTCAGCATCGTCGAGCTCGTCTTGACGGAGTTGCGGGTGACGGCGTGGACCTTCTTGCCGAAGAGAAAGATCGACCCGGGCGCGGGCAGCTTCACCCGCATCCGCGCGGTGCCGTTCTTGCGGTTATGGGAGATCGCCGTGATCCGGAACGGGCGCGACGAGCAGGCCGTCGGCGGGACCTTGACTTCGATCGGGTGGACGACTTTCGCCAGCGGGTTGCCGCTGCAGAGGGCGGTACGGCCGGTGAAGACCTCGGCCACGCTGCAGCCTTCGTTGTCGACCACCGAGAGTGCGGCGTTGTAGGTCCCCGAAAGCGCATAAGTGTGGGTGGGGGTCGACCCCGTCGCCGTGGCGCCGTCGCCGAAGGCCCAGCTCCACGAGGCGATCGTCCCGTCGGGATCGGTCGAGGCGGCGCCGCTGAAGGTCGCGGGCACGGTTGCGGTGACGCTCGGCGGCGAGAAGACGGCGGTCGGCGACTGGTCGGGGGTGAGCGCCATCCCGGCCGGGAATTCCCCCGGGAGAGCGATCGGCGAGCCGACCACCGCGCCGGTTTCGACGTCGATCGTCTGGACCTGCGGCACACGTTCCAGCGGTTTCCCGGTCTCGGTCACGTAGACCGTCTTGCCGTTCGCCGCGATCGCAACTTCCTGCGGACCTGAGGCGACCGGGATTTCCTTGGTCACTTTCCTGGCCTGGGTGTCGATGACCGCGACCGAATCGGACGCCAGGTTGACGACGAAGGCCTTCAGCCCGTCCGGAGAGACGACGATGCCACGCGGCTGTTCGCCGGTCGGCAACGGGATCGGGGTGACTTTTCGGGTCGCGGTGTCGATCGCCGAGACCGCGTCGTTCCCTTGGTCGGCGACGAAGGCGGTCTTGCCGTCGGGGGTGAACTCGATCCCCTCGGGATGTTCGCCGACGTGGATCGGTTCGCCGACGACCGCAAAGGTGGTGGTGTTGATCCGTTCGACCGTGCCGTCACCGAAGTTCGCCACGTAGGCCCAGGCGCCGTCCGGCGTGATCGCCACCCCGGTGGGTTCGCTGCCGACTTCGATTTCGGCGACCACCTGATTCGTGCCGGTGTCGATCACCGATACTTCGTTACTCCCACGGTCGGTGACGAAGACTTGGCCGCCATCCGGCGTGATCGCGAGCCCGAAGGGAAATTCGCCAACTTCGACGGTCGCCACTCCCTGCCGGGCAGCAGTATCGATCACCGAGACAGACTGACCGCCAAATTGGGCAGTTCCCGAATTGGCGACGTAGGCGAAACGTCCGTCCGGAGTGACCGCGATCGAGGCGGGCTGACGGCCGACCGGGATGGGACTGCCGACAACCTGATTCGTCGCCGTGTCCACCACGGAGACCGAATCGCTTTCCGCGTTCCCGACGAACGCCAGTTGCGCCGCGCCGGCGCTCGCGGCGAAGGCGAGCAGCATGGCGACGGCGGCGCCAAGCGCCACCAGCCCCTGCCGACCGGCCGAAGATCGGGTCATCGAGAACACAGTCTAGGAAACCGCCGAGCGGGGGTCGGTTGCGGGCGATAGCTTGGGAAGATCGAGCAAATGACCACAAACTCGGCTCTCGGACCGCTCAAGATCCTCGATCTTTCGCGCGTCCTGGCAGGACCGTTCGCGACGATGATGCTGGCCGACCTCGGTGCCGAGGTGACCAAGGTCGAGCGCCCGGGGGTCGGCGACGAGACCCGCTCCTGGGGTCCACCGTTCGACGAGCGCGGGGCAAGTACCTACTTCCAGGCGGTCAACCGCAACAAGGCCGGCGTCGTGATCGACATGGGGACCGAGGCGGGCCTGGCCGAGCTCCGTCGCCTCGCCCGCGAGGCCGACGTCCTGGTCGAGAACTTCCGCCCCGGCCTGATGGCGTCGAAGGGCCTCGGGCACGCGGAGCTGCGGGCTGAGAACCCGCGCCTCGTCTATTGCTCGATCACCGGCTTCGGCGCGGGCGGCGGCGCCGAGCTGCCCGGCTACGACCTGCTGGTCCAGGCGCTCGGCGGGCTGATGAGCGTCACCGGCGACCCGGCGGGCGAGCCGATGAAGGTCGGCGTCGCCCTGGTCGACGTGATCGCCGGGCTCTTCGCAGCGGTCGGCATCCTCGCCGCCCTGCGCCACCGCGACGCGACCGGCGAGGGCCAGCTGGTCGAGGTCGACCTTCTCTCGGCGCTGTTGGCGGCGCTGGTCAACCAGGGCTCGGCCTACACGATCGCCGGGGTCGTCCCCGAACGGCTCGGCAACCGCCACCCGAGCATCTCCCCCTATGAGGTCTACGCGACCGGCGACGGCGAGCTGGTGCTCGCGGTCGGCAACGACCGTCAGTTCGCCGCGCTCTGCGAGGTGATCGGCGAGGCCGGCCTCGCCGCCGACCCGCGCTTCGCCGACAACCGGGCGCGGGTCGAGAACCGCGAGGCGCTCGACGCCAAGCTGGAGCGCGCGCTCGCCGCTCGCTCCGCCGCCGAGTGGAGCGCCGAGCTGACCGCCCGCCGCGTCCCGGCCGGCACCGTCAACAACCTCGGCGCCGCCTTCGCCTTCGCCGAGTCGATCGGCCTCGATCCGACCGTCGCGATCGCCCGCGAGGACGGCTCGAGCGTCTCCCTCACCCGCAACCCGATCCGCCTCTCGGCCTCGCCGGCCACCTACCGCAGCGCCCCGCCGTCCCTGCCCGACGAGGACTGACCGCCGCTCAGCGGAAGGCGTTGATCCCGGTCAGCGCTTCGCCGAGGACGAGCGCGTGGACGTCGGCGGTGCCCTCGTAGGTGACCACCGACTCGAGGTTGTTCATGTGGCGGATCACCGGATACTCGAGCGTGACGCCGTTGGCGCCGAGCACCTGGCGCGCCGTGCGGGCGACCTCGAGCGCCGCGTCGACATTGGCCAGCTTGCCCATCGAGACGTGCTCCGGCCGCAGCGTGCCGTCGTCTTTCATCCGCCCCAGGTGGAGCGCCAGCAGGGTGGCGCGGTTGACCTCCGTCGCCATCAGGGCGAGCTTGCGTTGCTGGATCTGGAAGCCCGCGATCGGCCGGTCGAACTGGACGCGCTCCTTGGCGTAGGAGAGCGCCGCCTCGAAGCAGGCGCGGGCGGCGCCCGCCGCCCCCCAGACGATCCCGTAGCGGGCCTCGTTCAGACAGCTGAGCGGGCCGCGCAGGCCCTTCGCCTCGGGCAGGCGCGCAGCGTCGGACAGGCGGACCTCGTCGAGCAGCAGCTCCGAGGTGACCGAGGCGCGCAGGCTGAGCTTCTTGTGGATGTCCTGGGTGGTGAAGCCCGGCGTGCCGGCCGGGACGACGAAGCCGCGCACGCCCTCGTCGGTCTGCGCCCAGACCACCGCGACGTCGGAGATCGAGCCGTTGGTGATCCACATCTTCTGGCCGGTGATCACCCAGTCCTCGCCGTCGCGGCGGGCGCGGGTGCGCATCGAGCCGGGATCGGAGCCGGCGTCCGGCTCGGTCAGCCCGAAGCAGCCGATCGCCTCACCGGCCGCCATCCGCGGCAACCACTCCTGCTTCTGCTCCTCGGAGCCCCAGCGCCAGATCGCGAACATCGCCAGCGAGCCCTGCACCGAGACCAGGCTGCGGATGCCGGAGTCACCCGCCTCGAGCTCCATGCAGGCGAGGCCATAGGCGGTCCCCGAGGCTCCCGCGCAGCCGTACCCCTCGAGGTGCATGCCGAGCACGTTCAGCGCGCCGAGTTCGCGGGCCAGCTCGCGCGCCGGGATCTCCCCCGCCTCGAACCAGTCGCCGACCTCCGGCACGATCTTGTCGCGGACGAAGGCGCGGACGGTGTCGCGGATGTCGCGCTCCTCGTCGGAGAGGGAGCGGTCGATGGCGAGGAAATCCTCGGGGCGCGGCTTCTCCGTCGGCATGGCGGCGAGGATAGCCGCGCCCGTGCCGATCAGGCGGGCGCGGCGGCGTCGAGCTGCCGCTGCGCCCAGTCGAGGGCGTAGTCGGCGACCTCCTCCCAGCCCTCCTGGCCGACCGTGAAGTGGGAGCGGCCGGGGAACTCCTTGTAGTCGGTCACCGCCGGCGCCTTGCTCTCTTTCTTGGCCATCTGCTTGTCGACCGAGGGCGGGATGACGTGGTCGGAGCCGCCGGCGATCAGCAGCAGCGGCGCCCGCTCGGGGTTCTTGAAGTCGACCTTCAGCGGCGTGTGAGGGTTGAAGTTGGCGAGCGCGCCCTGCCAGAGGACGCGGCCGGGACCGGGCACCGCGTAGCGCTCGTAGATCGGACGGGATTCCTCCTCGCTCATCGTGTTGGTGAAGGCGTAGTGGAACTGCCCGGCGGTGAGCGGCACGGCACGGTGGCCGTTGGCGGGGCTCTTCAGGATCGGGAACGAGGAGCGCAGCGTCGAGAGCGGCAGCTTGGTCACACCGCGCACCGAGGCGGCGTCGATCGCGACGCCGGCGTCGCCGTGGCCGTGGTCGAGCAGCACCTCGGTGATCGCGCCGCCGAAGGAGTGGCCCATGATGATCGTCTCGCCCTCGATCCCGCCGAGGAACTCCTCCATGTGGTCGATGATTTCCTCGAGCCCGAGGTTTTCGATCGCGCTGGTGTCGGCGCGGATCGCCTCCACGTCACCCTCGAAGCCGGGCCAGGCGGGCGTCTCGACCCGGTAGCCCGCGGCGCTGTAACGCTCGACCCAATGCTCCCAGCTGAGCGGCGTCATCCAGAGACCGTGGATGAGGACGATCGTCGCTTTGCTCTGCTCGGTCATCTCTTCTCCCCTTGTTGATGGCTAGACGGTGGCGCGTTCCTTCCGGTAATCGTAGAAGCCGCGGCCGGCCTTGCGGCCGATCCGGCCCGAGGCGACCATCCGCTTCAGCAGGGGCGGCGGCGCGTACTCAGTCCGCTTGAACTCCTCGTGCAGGGAATCGCCGATCGAGTAGAGGACGTCGAGGCCGATGAAATCGGCGAGGGTGAGCGGGCCCATCGGGTGGCCGCAGCCGAGCTTCATCCCCTCGTCGATGTCCGCGGCGGAGGCGAAGCCCTCTTCGAACATCCGCACCGCGGCCATCAGGTAGGGGACGAGCAGCATGTTGACGATGAAGCCGGAGCGGTCCTTGGTGACGATCGCCTGCTTGTCGATCCGCTCGGCGAAGGCGCTCGCCGTCTCCCTGGTCTCCTCCGAGGTGTCGAGGGCGACGACTATCTCGACCAGCCGCATCACCGGCACCGGGCTGAAGAAGTGGAGCCCGAGGACGCGCTCGGGGCGCGGGATGCCGGCGGCGAGCTGGGCGATCGGGATCGAGGAGGTGTTGGAGGCGATCAGTGCCTCCGCGGAGACGACGCCCGCGACCTGGGCCAGGATGTTCGCCTTCAGCTCGGCGTTCTCGGGGACGGCCTCGATCACCAGGTCGGCGCCCGCGACCCCCTCGAGGCGATCGGTGAAGTCGATCCGGCCGAGGATCTCGTCGTGCCCGGCGGCCTCGATCTTGCCGCCGGCGAGGGCGCGGCCGAGCGAGGCCTCGATCCGTCCGCGGGCCGCATCGACCGCGGCCTCGTCGACGTCGCGGACGACGACCGGCACCCCGGCCCGGGCCACCGACTCGGCGATCCCCGAGCCCATCAGGCCGCCTCCGAGGACGGCGACCCGGTCGATGCTCATCTGCGCTCCTCCGAGGCAAGTGCCATACAGATAGTAGGAATACGGCACATCTCCGGGTCCGGCAAGGCAGACCCCCCGGTCGGGCTGTTTCTCGGTCAGGCCGTGTAGGCCGCCAGGTAGTCGAGCCCGGCGATCGCCCGCGAGCCGTACCAGGAGGTCATCTCGCCGTCGATCAGGGAGACCTCCGACCCCGGCACGAGCTCCGCCACCTCGGCCACGTGTCGCTCCTTGAAGTGGAAGGGCTCGGAGCTGAGCAGGACGCGATCGACCTTCCCGACAAAGTCGTGAAGGTCGACCTCCGGATACCGGGGTGGCTGTCCTTTGTCACCCTCTGGGTTACCAAGGACAGCCACCCCCTCCGGCGAGCGCCAATTGAAGAGGGCCAGGGTCCGGGCGATGTAGGTGTCGGGGGAGATCGTCATCCAGGGGTCACGCCAGATCAGGTAGAGGACGCTTCGCTCCTCGCCCACCCCGGCAACGGCCCGCTCGTAGGCGTGCTCGAACTCGGCACAGAGACGCTCCGCCTCCACCTCCCGCCCGAACGTCTCCCCCATCTGCCGGTAGAGGTCGAGATTGTCGCGCGGCCCGAGCGGGTGCGTCACCACCACGTTCGGCACGAACGTCGCCAACGTCTCGGCGTCCTCCTTCAGGTTCTCGTCGATGTTGACGACGACGTGGGTCGGTTCGAGCTCCCGCACCCGGTCCATCAGCACGTCCTTGGTCCCGCCCACCTTGGGGATCGTCCGCACCGTCTCCCAGGGATGGATGCAGAAGCCGGTCCGCCCGACCAACTCGTCGGACAGGTCGAGGTCGCAGAGAAGCTCGGTGATGCTCGGGACCAGCGAGACGATGCGCACGACTACATATTGCGCCGGTACTCGCCGCCCACCTCATAGAGGGCGCCGGAGACCTGGCCGAGCGAGGCGACCTTCACGGCGTCCATCAGCGCCTCGAAGACGTTGCCGCGCTCCCGCGCCACCTCGCGCAGGCGGGCCAGCACCGGGTCGCGGCGGTCGGCGCCGAGCGCCTGGAAGGCGCGAACCGAGGCGATCTGGTCGTCCTTCTCCTCGTCGGAGGAGCGCATCAGCTCGAGCGAGTCGGTCCGCTCCTCCTGGCCCTCGTCGGGCAGGAAGGTGTTGACGCCGATCAGCGGCAGCGTGCCGTCGTGCTTGAGGCGCTCGTAGTACATCGACTCTTCCTGGATGCGGCCGCGCTGATACATCGTGTCCATCGCGCCGAGCACGCCGCCGCGCTCGGAGATCCGCTCGAACTCCTCGTAGACGGCGGCCTCGACCAGGTCGGTCAGCGCCTCGATCGCGAACGAGCCCTGCCACGGGTTCTCGGTGAAGTTGAGCCCGAGCTCGCGGTTGATGATCAGCTGGATCGCCACCGCACGGCGCACCGATTCCTCGGTGGGCGTCGTGATCGCCTCGTCGTAGGCATTGGTGTGGAGGCTGTTGCAGTTGTCGAAGATCGCGTAGAGCGCCTGCAGCGTGGTGCGGATGTCGTTGAAGCTGATCTCCTGCGCGTGCAGGCTGCGGCCGCTCGTCTGGATGTGGTACTTGAGCATCTGGCTGCGCTCCGAGGCGCCGTAGCGCTCATTCATCGCCCGCGCCCAGATCCGCCGCGCGACGCGCCCGATCACCGCGTACTCCGGGTCCATCCCGTTGGAGAAGAAGAAGCTCAGGTTGGGCGCGAAGGAGTCGATCTCCATGCCGCGGGCCAGGTAGTACTCGACGATCGTGAAGCCGTTGGCGAGGGTGAAGGCGAGCTGCGAGATCGGGTTCGCCCCGGCCTCGGCGATGTGGTACCCGCTGATCGAGACGCTGTAGAAGTTCCGCACCCGCTCGGCGACGAAATATTCCTGGACGTCGCCCATCATCTTCAGCGCGAACTCGGTCGAGAAGATGCAGGTGTTCTGGGCCTGGTCCTCCTTGAGGATGTCGGCCTGGACGGTGCCGCGGACCTTGTTCAGGGTCTCCGCCTTGATCCGCGCGTAGGTCTCGGCGTCGAGGACGTCGGCGCCGGAGACGCCGAGCAGGCCGAGCCCGAGCCCGTCGTTCCCGGGCGGCAGCTCGCCTTTGTAGCGGGGGCGGGGGCGGCCGGCGAAGATCTCATCGAGGCGCTTCTCGGTCTCCGCCCAACGGCCGCTCTCCTTCAGGTGGCGTTCGACCTGCTGGTCGACCGCGGCGTTCATGAAGAAGGCGAGGACGATCGGCGCCGGGCCGTTGATCGTCATCGAGACCGAGGTGGTCGGCGCGCAGAGGTCGAAGCCCGAGTACAGCTTCTTGGCGTCGTCGAGGGTGGCGATCGAGACACCGGAGTTGCCGACCTTGCCGTAGATGTCGGGGCGCTCGGCCGGGTCCTCGCCGTAGAGGGTGACCGAGTCGAAGGCGGTCGAGAGGCGCGCCGCGGGCTGGCCCTGGGAGAGGTAGTGAAAGCGGCGGTTGGTGCGCTCCGGGGAGCCCTCGCCGGCGAACATCCGGGTCGGGTCCTCGCCCTCGCGGCGGTAGGGGAAGACGCCGCCGGTGTAGGGGTAGGAGCCGGGCAGGTTCTCCTTCATCAGGAAGCGGAGGCGATCGCCCCAGCCGTCGAGGTTGGGAGGCGCGATCTTCGGCACCTTCTGGTGGCTCAGGGTCTCGCGGTAGTTCGGCCCGGTGATCTCGCGACCGCGCACCTCGTAGCTGAACTCCTCGGCGGTGATGCCCGCGATCCGCTCGTCCCAGCCGTCGAGCAGTTCGAGCGCCTCCGGCCCGAGCTCCCTGCGGGTCCGCTCGTAGGTCTGCTTCAGCTCCTCGTTCTCGCCGAGGATCTTCAGCGCCGCGTCGAGGTGCTGCAGGCGCGCCGCGAGCTCGGCCAACTCCTCGATCCTCGCGTTGATCCCCCGCCCCTGCTCGGCGATCTCGGCCAGGTAGCGGACCCGCTGCCCGGGAATCAGGGCGTTGCCGCGCGGCTCGTGGTCCGCCGGGTCGAGGCCGGGGTCGAAGCGGGCCGGATCGTCGCCCCCGGCGCGCTCGGCGAGCGCCCGGCAGAGGGCGACGAACATCCAGGTGACGCCGGGGTCGGCGAACTGGCTGGCGATCGTCGGATACACCGGCACCTCGTCCTCGGCCAGCTCGAAGGCGGCGCGGTTGCGGCGCCACTGTTTGCGCACGTCGCGCAGGGCGTCGGTGGCGCCCTGCTTGTCGAACTTGTTGATCACGACGATCTCGGCGAGATCGAGCATGTCGATCTTCTCCAGCTGGCTGGCGGCGCCGAACTCGCTGGTCATCACGTAGACCGGCAGGTCGACGAGGTCGACGATCTCCGAGTCCGACTGGCCGATACCGGCGGTCTCGACGATCACCAGATCGAAGTCGGCGGCGCGCAGGTAGGCGACCGCGTCGGCGAGGACGGCGCTGGTCGAGAGGTTCTGGCGGCGGGTCGCCATCGAGCGCATGTAGAGCTGCTCGTGGCGGAGGCTGTTCATCCGGATGCGGTCGCCGAGCAGGGCGCCGCCGGTGCGGCGCCGGGTCGGATCGACGGCGAGCACCGCGATCCGCAGGTCGGGAAGGTGCTGGACGAAGCGCGAGAGCAGCTCGTCGGTGACGGTGCTCTTGCCCGCGCCGCCGGTGCCGGTGACGCCGACGACCGGGACGCCGGTCCCCTGCACCGTCCACTCGGCGCGCAGCCGTTCGAGGTCGTCGTCGCCGAAGGCCCCGTCCTCGAGCGCCGAGAGCATCCACGCGACGCCGAGGTCGTCGCTGCGCGACTCGTCGGGCGGCGGCGGGATCACCCGCTTGGTCGCGGCGCGCTCGACCAGGTCGTCGATCATCCCGACCAGGCCGAGCGACATGCCGTCGTTCGGGTGGTAGATCCGCTCGACGCCGAAGTCCTCCAGCGCCGCGATCTCCTCCGGCGTGATCGTGCCGCCGCCACCGCCGAAGACGCGGATGTGGTCGGCGCCCGCATCGCGCAGCATCTCGACCGCGTAGCGGAAGTACTCGGTGTGGCCGCCCTGGTAGGAGCTGATCGCGATCGCGTCGGCGTCCTCCTGGATCGCAGCGCGGACGACGTCGCGGACGCTGCGGTTGTGGCCGAGGTGGACGACCTCGGCGCCGGAGTCCTGGATCAGGCGGCGCATCACGTTGATCGCCGCGTCGTGGCCGTCGAAGAGCGAGGCGGCGGTGACGAACCGCAGCGGCGGCTTGTCGGCGCCCGCGGTGCCCTCGGCGCGCTCCCTGTTCGTCAGCGTGGTCATCGTCCCAAGTTAGGAGGCTAACAGATAGTTGGAATAGCGCATATCTGGTCCCCCGTCGGGGATAAGAACCCGTCTCAAAACCCGCGTGTGCGACTGGCGAGGGCCGGACCGAGCGGGGGTAGGACGCAGGGAGGCCTAATGGCAGCGCCATTTGGCCGACCGAGGACGCCGCCCCGCGAAGTGTGTCCGGTGCCGTCCGGGCGTGCGCGGGGGTTTTGAGACAGGTTCTTAGCGCCGGGAGGCCGATTCACTCCGGGAAATCGCCCGCCGACACCCGGAGGACGCGGAGCAGGGCGGCGAGCTCCTCCAACTGCTCCTCCCCCAGCGGCTCGGTGGCGAAACCCGCCTCGTTCAGCGCCACGGTCGCCTTCTCGGCGACCTTGCGCCCGGCCGGGGCGATCTCGGCGAGGACGGCGCGGCGATCGGACTCATGCGGGGCGCGCCGCACCAGGCCCAGCTTCTCCAGCCCGTCGATCGTGTTGGTGACGCTGGTCCGGTGCACCTGGAGTCGCTCGCCGATCTTGCCCAGCGGCAGCGATCCGCGCCGCGAGAGGTGGAGCAGCATCAGCGCCTCGTAGCGCGGGAAGGTGAGGCCGAACGGCTCGAGCAGCTCGTTGAGGCGCGCGATCAGGATCTGGTGCGCGCGCATGATCGAGGTCACCGCGACCATCTCGGTCGCCGCCTCCCCCCAGCACTCCTCCCAATGGCGGCGCGCCTCGTCGATCGGGTCGAATGAGAGCGAAGGTTCCGGCATCCGGCCCGGAGTGTTACAGGGAGCGCGCTAGGTTGACGCCGATGAGCGACACCGGCACCTCCCAGCCTTCCCCCGAGCGTCGCCAGGCGGTGCCCGAGAGCGACGTCGCCTTCCCCCGCCTCGACGCGGCGCAGATGGCGACGATGGCCGCGGCCGGGCGCACCGTCGCGGTCGAGCCGGGCCAGATCCTCTTCTCCCCCGGCGATCTCGACTACCAACTGATCGTCGTCGTCAGCGGCGGCGTCGAGGTCCTCGACGCGGCCGGCACCGAGCGCGAGACCGTCCTCGTCACCTACGGCCCGCGCCAGTTCGCCGGCGAGCTGAACCTGATCACGATGGAACCGGCACTGCTCACCGCCCGCGTCACCGAGGCCGGCGAGGCGATCCTCGTCAGCCGCGAGGCGCTGCGGACGGTGGTCGGCCACGACACCCGGCTCGGCGACCTGATCATGAACGCGCTGGTCGCCCGACGCGCCAACATCATCGAGTCCGACGCGGGGGCGCGGCTGATCGGCTCCGGTGGTGACCCGGGCACCCGGCAGCTGCGCGAGTTCCTCACCCGCAACCGGGTGCCGCATCGCTTCATCGACCTCGATGCAGCGGGCCTCTCGACCTCACCGCTCGACGGCCGGCCGCTCGCCGCCGACGACCTGCCGCTGCTGGTCACCGGCAAGGAGACGCTGGCGGCGCCGACCATCCTCGAGGCGGCGACGGCGCTCAACCTGCGCGCCCCGAACAAGACCGCGAAGGTGGCCTGGGACTGCCTGATCGTCGGCGGCGGCCCGGGCGGCCTCGGCGCCGCGGTCTACGCCGCCACCGAGGGGCTCTCGACGATCCTCGTCGACTCGGTCGCGCTCGGCGGCCAGGCGAGCACCTCCTCGCGGATCGAGAACTACCTCGGCTTCCCGGCCGGGGTCTCCGGCTCCGACCTCGCCGAGCGGGCGATCGCCCAGGCGCGTCGCTTCGGATTGCGGACGGCGGTCCCGGAGCGGGCCGAGCAGCTGCGCACCGAGGAGGGCCGGTACGTGGTCGAGCTCGACAGCGGCGACGAGCTGGCGGCGCGCACCGTCGTCCTCGCCACCGGGGCGAGCTACCGACGGCTGCCGGTCGACGGCTGCGAGCAGCTGAACGGGGCGGGCGTCTTCTACGCGGCGACGCTGGTCGAGGCGCGGATGTGCGGCTCGGAGGCGGTGGCGGTGGTCGGCGGCGGCAACTCGGCCGGGCAGGCGGCGATCTTCCTCTCCGGCAGCACCGAGCGGGTGTCGCTGCTCTTGCGCGGCGGCGATCTCGGCGCCTCGATGTCCAACTACCTGGTCGAGCAGATCGAGGCGATCGACAACATCGAGGTCCTCCTCCACACCGAGGTGCGCGAGACCCGCGGCGACGCCTCGTTGGAGGGGATCGTGGTCGAGGAGACCCCCAGCGGCGAGCGCCGCGACCTCGATGTCGGCGGGCTCTTCATCTTCATCGGCGCCGACCCCTGCACCGAGTGGCTCGACGGCGCCCTGGCCAAGGACGACGACGGCTTCCTGCTGACCGGCGACGAGGTCGAGGTCGCCCACCTCGACGCCGACACCGGCCTCGGCGGTCGGCCCGCGATGCCGCTGGAGACCAGCCTGCCGGGAGTCTTCGCGGTCGGCGACGGCCGCTCCGGCTCGATCAAGCGGGTCGCCTCGGCGGTCGGCGAGGGCTCGATGTCGGTGCGCCTGATCCACCAGTACCTGGCCCTCCAGGGCCAGGCGCCGTCGGGTAGGCGCTGACTCCGTGGCAGCGCGTCGATCTCAGTCGACGACCGCGATCATCGCGATCGAGATCAGCAGCCCTGGCCGGTCGACTCCGATCCTCGCAACGCAGCGTGGCGGCTCGAGGTCGGGGTAGAACTCGGTGAAGACCTCGCTTACGGCGCGGGCGTCCTCGGACCGCTTGAGCAACGTGTAGACCATCACCACGTCGCTCAGCTCTGCATCCGCCGCGCGCAGGATCGCCTGACAGTTGAGCAGCGACTGACGTGCCTGCTCCCTGACGGTCGGACCGGCGAAGTCCCCGGTGGCAGTGTCGATTCCTGTCGTCCCACCGACGTAGATCGTGTTGCCGGC
This sequence comes from Solirubrobacterales bacterium, assembly GCA_035500835.1. Taxonomy (GTDB): domain Bacteria; phylum Actinomycetota; class Thermoleophilia; order Solirubrobacterales; family 70-9; genus VAYN01. The sequence goes on from DATJWW010000042.1 coordinate 74,118, forward strand.
CTTCACCGCCTGGCTATACCCCGGCTCATGTTCCGGAGCCTCGGGTATGGAGATCGATCGCCTGGGCATCCGCTCGACAACCTAAGAGCTCGGCTCGGCAGAGTCCACCCGTGGATCGGGTTCTTCATCTTTCTTGATAAAGTTGGTCAGCTTTATGGGCTTTCTGCTACCGTCGCGAACTGACCGCCACCCCCGGCGGTCGGGATCCACTCCACCGGACCCCAAGGACAACGGAAAGGAAACCCCATGTCCCAGTTCCCCATCCCTGACCAGCGCCGGACCTCCGGCGGGCGATGGCGGCGCCTCACCGCCTCCCTGGCGATCGTCGTCGCGGCGGCGCTCGCCACGGGCGTGAGCGCGGCCTCCGCCGACCCGACCGCTCCCCCGCCGGTCACCGTCCTCACCCACGGCAACGTCGGCCACGGCGACTTCTTCGTCTCGCCGTTCGGCGACCAGTCGACCTACGCCAACGGCCCCGAGATCCTCGACCAGGACGGCAACGTCGTCTGGTTCAAGGCGGTGCCGAGCGGCCAGGAGGCCTCCGATTTCCGCACCCAGACCTACGAGGGCAAGCCGGTCCTCACCTGGTGGCAGGGCACGGGCCTCGGCGGCCTGGCGCAGGGCACCGACTACATCTACAACGACCGGTACCAGCCGATCGCGACCGTCGACGCCGGCAACGGCCTCAGCGCCGACGGCCATGAGTTCCTGATCACGCCGCAGGACACGGCGCTGATCCTCTCCTACAAGACCGCGACCGCGAACCTGACCTCGATCGGCGGCCCGGCGAACCAGACCGTGATCGACGGTTACGTCCAGGAGATCGACATCAAGACCGGCAAAGTGCTGTTCCAGTGGAACAGCGCCGACCACGTCCCCTACAGCCAGTCGGAGCAGCCGCTGCCCGCCTCGCCGAGCACGCCGTGGGACTGGTTCCACATCAACGCGGTGAAGCTGGACACCGACGGCAACCTGCTGATCGATGCCCGCGACACCTGGACCGCCTACAAGGTGAACCGCCACACCGGCGACATCATCTGGCAGCTGGGCGGCAAGGCGAGCAGCTTCAAACTGCAGGCGGCGCCGGGCCAGAGCCTCAACAACGCGGGCGACATCACCGCCTGGCAGCATGATTTCGAGGCCCAGGGCAACGGCATCTACACCTTCTTCGACAACGAGTCGGCGGGGGTGGCCAACAGCGGCCAGGACGCGACGGCCGAGTACGGCAAGAGCCGGGCGGTGACGGTGAAGCTCGATCCGCGCACCCACACGGCGACGCTGATCAAGTCGTTCGACCAGCCGGACGGCCTGACCGCGCCGTCGCAGGGCAACTCGCAGAGGACCGCCGACGGCAACACCGTCGTCGGCTGGGGCTCGTTGCCGTACTTCTCGGAGTTCGACTCCTACGGTGACCTGCTCTACAACGCCGAGTTCCCGAGCGGCGTCAACAGCTACCGCGCCTACCTGCTGCCCTGGAATCCGGGCAGCGGCTCAGGTGGTGGATCAGGCCACAGCGGCCCCGGCTATCACCCGGGCGGCGGTCACGGCCCCGGCTACGACCCGGCCGGCGGTCACCACCACTAGCGCAACGCGCCCGCGGTCGTCCTTTGGCCCTCTCAACGGGCCTTAGGACGACCGCACCTGCGGGTGCTACCTCCTCTTCGCCTCCGCGTGGGCGGCCTCGGCGAGGGACTTGATCGCGGCGAGCCGCTGGTCCCAGGCTGCCGCGGCGCGAGCCATCGCCTCGCCCGCCTCCCCGAGCCGCTCGGGGTCGACCGCGTAGAGCACCTCGCGGCCCCGCCTGCGGCCCGCGACGAGCCCGACCCGGTCGAGCACCACCAGGTGCTTGGCGATCGCCTGGCGGGTCACCGGCAGCTCGCCCGAGAGCCGCGTCGCGGTCGCCTCACCGAGCGCCAGCAGCGTGTCCAGCAGCCGCCTGCGGGTCGGATCCCCGACCGCGGCCCAGAGCGCGTCGGCCTCGACCGCCGCGGCGCTCATCGCCTTGCGGGAGCGTCCGCGCTCGCGGCGAGCTCCGCCAGATTGCCGAGGAACATCCCCCAGCCGCCGACATGCCGCTCGGCCAACGCCGCGTTCTCCTCGTCGCTGCCCTCGAGCCCGGCGAAGCCGCTCTCGACCACCCGCAGCAGGGTGCCCTCGCCCCGCTCGGCGAGCGTGAACTCGACCAGCGTGTAGTGCCCCTGGGCGGCCTCCATGTCACGTTCCGGCTCCGGCGAGACCCAGCGGAACGAGAACAGGTGCGGCGGCTCGACCCTCTCGACCGTCCCCTTCCCCGGGATACCCGAGGCGAACGTGAAGACGATGTCGCCGCCCGGCCGCAGGTCGACCTCGGCGCGGTCTGCGAACCAGCGGGAGATCTGCTCCGGCTCGGTGACGATCGACCAGACCGTCTCCACCGGCGCCTCGATCTCGACCTCGCTCTCGATCCTGTCCTTGTCCATCTTCAAGCCTCCTGTCGTCTAAGTGCAACCATCAGTTGCATAGAGGCTAGCACGGATACGCAACCTATAGTTGCGAAAAGAGAGCGCACGGACGGCGGAAGCGGACGACGGGTCTCGAACCCGCGACCTCAAGCTTGGGAAGCTTGCGCTCTACCAACTGAGCTACGTCCGCGCGTCGGCGGATTCTAGGTCACTGCGGCCAGACGAAGTGGCCGAGGAAGAAGGCGATCACGAAGACCACCAGGAGAATCTGCGACAGCATGAAGATCGCCACGAAGATCCAGAAGCCGAGGCCGATTTTCTGTTCGAGATCCACGCGGGGGCCGACTCTATCGGTTGAACCGGGCCTTAGGCGCTTTTCGTAGTCTCTGTGCCGTGCGCCTCCGCTCCGTGATCGCAGTCCTCGTCGCCGTCGCCGTCGTCGCCCTCCTCGTCTTCGGCCTGCTCAGCAAAGGCAACTCGCGGATCGCGGTGGGCGAAGAAGCGCCGGCCCCGGAGCTGGCGAAGCTGGGCGAATCCGGCAAAGGCTCGCTGAAGGAATATCGGGGCAAGTGGGTGCTGGTGAACTTCTGGGCCTCCTGGTGCGAACCGTGTCGGGAAGAGGCGCCGGCGCTGGTCAAGTTCCAGGGCGAACACGGCGGGAAGAACTTCACCGTGGTCGGGATCGACACCCAGGACATCAGCGACGACGGCGCCAAGTTCGCCGAGGAATTCGGCCTGCCGTATCCGCTGCTGCATGACGGCGGCGGCGACAACGCGCATGAATTCGGCACGACCGGCGTCCCCGAGAACTTCCTGCTCGAACCGAACGGCAAGGTGGCCTGGGAGACGCCGGGGCCGGTCGACGCGAAGGTCCTCGAAGAAGAGGTGGTGCCGCTGCTGCCGCCGAAGAGCGAGGCGTCGTGAGGGCGCGGCGGGCCGGGACGGCGCTCCTCGTGCTGGCGGCGCTCACGGCGCTGCTCCTCCCCACCGCCGCCGGGGCGGCGAGCGCGCTGCGCACCGAGCTGAACGAAATCGAGGCGGAAGTGATGTGCCCGATCTGCGGCACCCTGCTGGAGCTGGCCGAATCGCCGGAGGCGACGCGCGAGAAGGCGTTCGTCGAAAAGCTGGTCAAGCAGGGCAAGAGCAAGGACGAAGTCAAGGACGCGCTGGTCGCCCAGTACGGCGAGGCGGTGCTGGCCGAACCGAAGGGCAGCGGCTTCAACCTCTCCGCCTACCTGGTGCCGATCATCGCCTTCGCCGTCGCCGTCGTGCTGCTGGCGCTGGCGATCTGGCGCTGGCGCCGTGCCGCGGGCTCGCGCGAGGACCACAAACCGGAGATCGAGGGCCCCAGCGACGAGGAGCGAGAACGCCTCGACGCCGACCTCGCCCGCTACGACCTCTGAGTGCGTTCGCACTTATGGTCGCTATCCGACCATAAGTGCGAACGCACCGGCCGGCTACATCCGCTCGGGGGCGGAGATGCCGAGCAGGTCGAGAGCGGCGGCGATCGTCCGCTTCGCCGCCAGGCAGAGCGCCAGCCGGGAGCGTTCGACGCCCTCCCCCTCCGCCCCGACCACCTGACAGTCGCGGTAGAAGGCGTGGAAGTCGGCGGCGACCGTCGTCGAGTAGGCGCAGATCCGGTGCGGCGCCCGCCGCTGGGCCGACTCGCGCACCTCGTCGGGGAACTCGAGCAGGCGCTTGATCAGGGCCTTCTCGCTCGGCGCGAGCGGCTCGGTGCGCTCCGCGGGATCGACCGCCTCGGGCGCCCCCCCACCCTCCTCGGCGGCCTTGCGCAGGATGCTCGCGATCCGCGCGTGGGCGTACTGCACGTAGTAGACCGGGTTGTCGGAGGCCTGCCTGCGGGCCAGCGAGAGGTCGATGTCGACGGTCGTCTCGTGGCTGCGCCAGAGCATGAACCAGCGCGCCGCGTCGACGCCGATGTCGTCGAGGAGCTCGTCGAGCGAGACGAAGTCGCCGCTGCGCTTCGACATCTGCGCCCGCTCGCCGCCCTCGACGATGTGGACGAGGTTCATGATCAGGGCCTCGAAGGCCTCGGGATCGGCTCCCAGCGCCTCGATCGAGCCGCGGATGCGGGCGACGTAGCCGTGGTGGTCGGCGCCGAGCACGTCGATCAGCCGCCCGAAGCCCCGCTCCAGCTTGTCCCAGTGGTAGGCGACATCGGCGGCGAGATAGGTCGGCTCGTCATTGGCGCGGATCAGGACCCGGTCTTTGTCGTCGCCGAACTCGGTGGTGCGAAGCCACAGCGCCCCGTCGTGCCGATAGGTGTGGCTGCCCTTGTCGAGCGCCGCGAGCGCCAGCTCGACCTCGCCCCGCGCGTAGAGATCGCGCTCGGAGAACCAGGTGTCGAAGCTGACGCCGAAGCGCTCCAGGGTCGACCGGACCTCCTCCAGCATCAGCTCGACCCCGCGCCTTTCCAGGGACTCGGTGTCCGTCGGCCCGCCTTCGGCGGCGATGCGCTGCGCCAGCTCGGTGACGTACTCGCCGGCATAGCCGTCCGGTGGGGGCTCCTCCCCCGCCATCCGAGCGGCGATCGAGGCAGCGAAGCGGCCGATCTGGGCGCCGGCGTCATTGACGTAGTACTCGCGCTCGACCTCGTGGCCGACCGCCTGCAGCAGCTCGGCGACGGCGTCGCCGTAGGCGGCGTGGCGGCCGCCGCCGACGTGCAGCGGGCCGGTCGGGTTGGCGGAGACGAACTCGACCAGGATCCGCTCCGGCGAGCCGGTCGGGGCCGGGCCGAGCTCCTCGCCCGCCGCCAGCAGCGCCGATAGGGCGCGCAGGTACCAGGTGTCGGAGAGGAAGAGGTTCAGGAAGCCGGGGCCGGCGACCTCGATCCTCTCGAGGTCGGGAGCCAGCTCGCCGTCGTCCTCGAGCTCGGCGCGCAGGCGTTCGGCGACCGCCCTGGGATTGTCGCCGAGCGTGGCGGCAAGGAGCATCGCCGCGTTGGAGCTGTAGTCGCCCATCTCGGGCTTCGGCGGGCGCTCGAGCGAGGGCGAGGGCTCGGTCGGCTCGCCGTCGCGCAGGGCCCGCGCGGCGCCCTCGACGGCACCGCGCAGCTCGGCGATCGAATCGGCGACGTTCACCGGGCAATCGTATGGACCGCAGGCAGCCCGGGGTACGCTGCCCGCTTGCGCGTAGCGGTGATCAGCGACGTCCACTCCAACCGGCAGGCCCTCGAAGCCGTCCTCGGCGCGATCGAAGAGGCCGGGATCGAGCGGGTC
>DATJWW010000043.1:0-186095 GCA_035500835.1 Solirubrobacterales bacterium
GCCCGAGGCGAGGGCCTGTGGGGCGGCGAGGAGACCGGCGATGGCGAGGATCGGGAGGAGGCGCGTGAAGGTTCTCACCCCGCCACCCCGCAGCTCTTGACCACGGTGGCCTGCAGTTCCTGGCCGCCCGCGAAGGAGAACTCGGCGTGGGCCAGGGGGAAGGCGGCGACCTTCGCCCCCCTCGGGGCCGGGCAGGAGGCGTCGAGGAAGCTCTTCTCCCTGGAGGCCCCGCGTTGCACCACCCTCCCGATCGTCATCTTGATCCGGTCGACGAAGCCCCATTCGCCGAGTGCCTGCGGGAGTTCTGCACTGAGCCTCGTGCCGTAGCGGCCCTTGGCGACGTGGGAGATCGCGAAGGGGACGACGAAGGAGGAGGGGAAGGGCTGGGTGGTGTAGATCTGGGCGAGGACGGCGGGCTTGCCGTGGCTTTCCCCGTCGAAGGCCAGGAGGCGGCCGGTGGTGTGGTAGACGCCCTGTTCGGCGAAGACGACCGAGGCCCAGAAGTGGCCCGAGCCGATCAGCGAGGGCCCGCAGCGCTCCAGGGCGTGGGCGGTGGTGGCCGGCCTGATCTCCGAGACCGGGCAGACCGGCACCGCATGGGTGTCGAGGACGCCGTGGCGGTTCACCAGGATGGTCATCCTGGTCAGCTGGGAGGGGACGCCTCCGGTGGAGGAGGAGATGTGGCCCGCCAGGAAGACGTCTATGGGGGCCGCTTCCGTGCGGGGCAGGCGGAAGGGCCTTATCTGCGTGGTGATCGAGACCCGGAGGGTGCCTTCCTGGACGGAGGCGGCGAGGGCGGCGGAGGTCGTCACCACCGCGAGCAGCGCCAGACATAAACCCCCCGCCTTCGAGCCCGGCGCGCTCACCAGATCACCGACTGATCCATGCAAGGTCCTCCTTGCCGCCTCAGATATCGTCTTTCGTAAGAGATGAGCGGGACGGTTGCCAGCGATTCTCGACAACCGTCCCGTATCCGCTTTCAGTATGTGGAGAAATACGCTCCCGGTTCCGAGCGATCGACGCCTTTCGCGCCAACGAGGGCCGAGGACGCACATGCGTGGGTGCCTTTTGTCTGGGAAACCAGATCCATGTTCGCGAAAAACACGGTGGTGCCAACTTCGTGTTCCACCGTTAGTTTGATCTGAGCACCACTGACGGCGTAGCTGCACGCGATCTCTTCTTCATATTTGGACGTATAGCATTCGAACGAGAGCGTAAGCGGCTGACCTTCGGTGCCGATCGTCGCGAGGCCCGATCCTCCGCCGGTCGCCGCTACGGTCGCCGGCGCGTTACCGAGCGAGAATTCCGTACAGGCAGGACCCGACGAGCTGACAAAGCAGTTTTCCCCGACGACGGAGCTTTCGCTCTCCGCTTCGAGTGGCAGGCCTGATTCGGCGGTACTCCTCAAGGCCATCAGGGACTCGTTGCAGCTGATCTTCGGGAAAGGCTGCCCGAACCCCGCCACTTCGAAGGAGGTCCCGCTGAAGTAACTCGATGTCGCACTGTCGAAGTAGGTACCGACCGGATCCACGTTGGCGGCGCTGCAGCTGGTTTCAGCTTTGCTGCAGAAGACCGTTTCGGGGGACCCGCTCGAGAAATACACTTCTGGGTAGTAGTCGATCCCGCTAACCGCCAGCACTGCGATGCTCTGGCATAACCCTGATGCCCCTTTGGTCTGGGACACGCGGGTCATGACCGCGCCGATGCTGGTCCGGCTCCAGCCAGATACTCGTTCCGCGGCCAATTTCAGCTGCACTCCGCTGGCCTTGTAAGTGCAGGCGACTTGGCCTGAACTGGCCGTTTCACATTCAAAGGAGATCGTCAGGGGTTGGCTTTCGGTACCGATCGTGGCGACGCCGGACCCTCCACTGGTCGGCGTGACCGTCGCGGGCGCGTTGCCGACCGAGAATTTGGTACAGGCATGGCCCGATAAGCCGATAGAGCAGTTTTCTTCAGCGAGGGAGCTTTCGCTCTCCGCTTCGAGTGGCAGACCGGATTTTTTCGTGCTCCTCAGCGCCATCAGAGACGAGGAGCAATGCACCTTGGTGTTGGTCGCGGCCGTGAATTCGAAGGAAGTCCCCCCGAAGTAGGTCGACGTCGTACTGTCGAAGTAGGTCCCCGCCGGCTCCACATGGGTGGAGCTGCAGTTGGTTTCGGCTGCGCTGCAGAAGACCGTCGCGGCCGAGCTGGTGGCCACGCCGAGCACTGCCGTCACGAGCACCAAGGCACAAACTGCGATGACGAGTTTCGCGGTGCGTCTCATGTTCCTCCTAATGCCATGCGGATCGCGATGGATCAGCCATTGTCGGGAGTAACACCTAAGGGATGTGTCGCCCGCATGCCTCCTCAATATGGAAAGCGTACTTGCGGTATCGCAGGTCCCCCGGCTCGGTGCTCAAGGTCGTACAGGCGCACCGCGATCTCGCACTCCGCCGAGCACTCGCTCAGCGGACGCTTGAACCTTTCCTCGATCACGCGCAGACGACTTGTCACTGTAGGACGACTGACACCGAGGAGCGCGGCCGTCGATGACACGTTGCGGTCGACCTCGAAGTAGGCGCGCAGCGTGTCGATGGCGACGGCCCCGCGATCGGGCGTCTCCAGCAGCCGCCCCACGTACTTACGCCGCAGCGAGTCGCACAGAAGATCGTCCCGCAACGCGGACGCCAGCAGGCCCACCTGCCCGTATGCGACGACAGACCCGGCGTCCCGCCGGGCCACGGACAAAGCGGCCAAGGCCTGACGGTGACTACGTCGCCACCCGTCGATGCCGATCCCAGGCTCGCCCAAGGCCAAGGGCTGAGGCCCAGGCCAGGATTCCCGTGCACGGTCGAGGGCTTCTTCGGTGCGTTGCCGCGTCGCGCCACCGAACCATCCCCACACCGTACCGTCCTCCGGCTTGACCAAAAGCAGTCGCAGCCCCAGTTCGCGGCCCATCCGCCGTAGGAAGCCGACCGCTTCCGGTCCAGAGGAAGCCGCCCCGAGGTGCCATCCGTCGAGGTCGTAGCCGAGCGAGCCCCACTCGAGCGGCTCGCCGGCCAAGAGTCGTCTGACATGGTCGGCACGCCTTCGCTCAGGGCCCCGCTCCTGCCTGGCCCGCACCTCGGCCCAGTAGGCGGCACCAACCTGGTCGACCAGGCGGTCAAGGGCGATCGCCTGGATCCGGGTCAGTGCCCTCCACCAGGCGAGCTCACGACAGCCGCTCCTCTCGACCGTCTCCAGAGTGAAGTCGTTCAGCACCGCGTACGCGGCGAAGGTGTGGCGGAGGACGATGTCGAAGCCGACGCCACCGCGGGCGGCCGCCTCGGCTGCGGAGAGGAGGGGGGTGGGTACCGACGGAGGCCTGTGCTCACCGGCCTCGAGCGCCGCCAGGCCGTAGTCGATGCCGCAGAGGACCCCGGTGCGCAGCTCCTCAAGATGCCCAGGGTCCGACATCTCCTCCTCGATGCCAGGTCCGATCGCCCGAAGCCGCACGAGGACTGCTGCGGCGATCTCCTCACGCCGCGCCGCGATGCCCTGGGCGAGGATGGAGTCAAGGCGCTCAGGAGCGGTGTCAGGTGCCGTCGTCGGAACCGAGGTGCCGGCGCTCATCTCCCGGCCCGCTCGGCGCGGACCCTGGCCCTGCCGTGGCCCTCGCTGTTCTCCTTATGCTTCCTCTTGCACTTCACCTTGACCGCCGGTTCGGTGTCGTAGCTCTTCCCGTTCTGGCCGGTGAATTCACTGATCGCCTTGTGGGTCCCCTTGCAGAGGTCGGTGGAGTTGACCAGCAGGCCCTTCTTCCCTCCGAACATCTGCAGGGTGAACCTGGTGACGGGTTGGTCGGGGACCGAGGCGAAGGTGCTTCGGATCTGGGAGACGTCGGAGCCTTTCTTGTGCAGGGAGGAGATGAAGCCGACCAAGTCGATGTTTATGTCGGTGGAGTGGAGAGCCGCGACCAGATCGGGCAGCTTGCGTTCGCCGCCGTTGGAGCGCAGGAAGACCGCTCCTTCCAATGGTTCGGAGAGGAGCGGGGTGACGGCCACGGCGTGACCCAGCACCGAGTTGGCCGGGCACTGTTCCCCGTTCCCACCACCCGCGTTGAACTGGACCCTGGTGCAGCTGTTGCCGATGTGGGCCTGTTCGAGGAACTCCGAGGGAGGCAGGGTCACCACGGCCTTGCCGATGTTGGCATCGCCCGTGCGAGGGGTGACGACCGCGGTCAGGGCCGGCAGGCCCGCACGCCTGGTCGAGCCCTTGAGGCTGATCTTCAGCTTCGGCTTGAACCCGAGGCTCGCGCAGTCGGCGGCCTGGAACCTGGAGGTCACGGTCACCGGACGGTCGTCTGCTTCGGAGGCGAAGTTCGTACCGCTTCCGAGCACCGTCGAGGCCGTGCTCGTGGGTTCGCAGCTCGTCGGGTTCTTGACGAATTCGGGCCGGTCGACGTAGACGCGGATGTCACGCAGACGGACGGGGATCCCGTCGACGATGTGGGGGATCGGGTCCGAGCCCGCGGCGTCAACCGACACTTCGGCGGTTTCGGGGTTCACCTTCAAGCCCTCGCGGATCACCACCGTGCCGAGGTCGAAGGGCCCTGCCTTGGCTGCGGTGATCGCGACGATCGAGAGGTTCGAGCCCTGGTAGGGGCCGGCCAGGTAGACCTTGCCCGGCACGTAGGTGAGGACCTGTCCGACACCGGCGCCGGCCAGAGTGTGGCCGACTTCCGATGCCTGCGGGCAGCTCGGGTGTTCGATCTCTTCCTGACCGCCGTGCGGCTGACGTTCCCTGGCTTTGGCGGCGGCAATCTGCTGATCGGAGCAGAACGGGATCCCCGCGAGCTTGCCGGTCACGCCCGGGGGCAGCTTGATCGAGAAGTGGGTGATCTCCTGTTCGGAGTCCTTGCGCGAGATGTCGATGTCGAAGGGGCTGTAGGTACCCGCCGCGTTGTTCTGGGTCCCGGCGAGGAGGCCAGGGTGGAAGGGCGGGGTGCCGCCGGAGGGACAGGGGCCGTGTTCGACGCCCGAGGTGATCTGGAATGAGCTTTCGCGCAGGACATCCGAGAATGGTGCCGCCCAGGGGGCGAAGTGGGAGAGGAAGGTGTAGGTGCCGCAAGCCGCGGGGGTGACGAGCGGCGCCCGGGCTCCTTCCCTGAAGTGGAGCCGGAAGGAGGAGACCGGCAGCTGCGGGATGTCGTCGAAGATGGTCGTCAACTGCCCCGTCAGCGGGTTAGGCCGGACTTCCCCGGCCAGCTTCACCAGGACACCCCGGGCCGGGATCTTCAGCACCATGTAGAGGGCTATGAGAGAGCCGAAGGGGTTTTCGTAGGGCTTGGCCACGTAAAGAGAGCCTTCGGCGGCTTCGCTGAGGGCCGGGGATATGGCGGTGACGGTGCCGACCTTCGAGGTTTCCGGACAGCCTTCGTTGGGAGCCGAGTCATACGCCTCCCGTCCGAGGTCTTCTTCCGAGCACGCCCCGAGCCCTTCTGCCTCCGAGGGGTTGATCGTCATCCCTTCGGGGAGGACGACTTCGGCCCGCTTCGCCTCCGATTCGTAGAGCAGGTTCGGGAATTCGAGTCCCTTGGTGGGGATCTGGAGGCCGTAGTCGAGGCCCGAGCCGGTGGTGGCCTGTTCGGTGGTGGGTTTGGCCGCCACGGTCGGGTTGAAGCCGACCAGGCCGCAGCCGGTGGTCTTCGGGAATGGGGCGGTCATCGTGGAAGGCGATTCGGGCAGGGGATAGCTGATCGCCGTGACCTTGATCTGACGTTCTTCGGTGCAATTGGTCGGATTGCTCATGAAGGGAGTTTCGGGAAGGGTGGATTCGCGGCCACCTTCGGGGCTTTTCTTTTCGGCCGCCTCGAGCGGGGTGATCCGCTGCGGATTGTGGACGGGTGCCGCCGGCACTCCCCAGAAGGTCGTCGAGGCTGCGATCAGTTCCGCCGCCGCCGGTGCGCCTTCCACACTCGCGATCAACGTGTGATCGTCGGGATCGAGACGGACCACGATCGTCGTCGGATAGGCGACGGCGAAAAAGCCGAAGCGGGCGACTGCTCCGGGCGGGGTCGGCATACGGTAGACGGGCTCGCCGAAACTACCGCCGCTGACGCCGCCGAGGACGATCTGGGTGAAACCGACCTGGGCGTCTTGTGGGCATTCGCTTTCTTCGGGAGCGTTGCCGAGTTGTAGTGAGGTACAGATCGGGAAGGGCTGCGGGTTGCCGAAGAGTCCCGACGGCAGCTTCACGTCGATCTCACGGGTCCGTGCGTAGGGTGCATTTTCCTTCTTGCTCAGCACGAAGCTGGTCGTGAAGTCTGGATGCGCGCCGGCCTGCGTGGTCGACAGTTCGGCTCCCACCGATTCCAACGCGTATTTCTCGAATTCAGCCCCCTGGGCGACGGGCACTAGCAGGCAGGCGCCGACCAAGGCCAGCGCGATCGCGATCGTCAGGCGCTTCATCGGGCGCTCCTTCCCCTACCGTGGCCAGCGTGCTTCTTCTGCTTGTGATTCTTCTTCGCCTTGTGCCGGGCGACACACTTTGTCTTGCCCCCCTGCCTGACCAGCTTCTTGGACTTCGCACACTTCGTCTTCCTCGGTTCCGAGGAGACGTTGCCCGACCCTTCGAAGCCGGCGCTGCCAGGGGTCTGATCGCTCGGCGGGACCGCGGCCGGCTGGCAGGCTTCGCCGAGGCATTCGGTTGCGCGACCCGCGGTTTCGGGGAAGCCCCCTTCCACGCGTGCGTCATAGATCGAAGGCGTTTCGTCGGCATCAAGAGACGGGAGAAGGAGATCAGAAGTCGAGATGAAGACATCGCGACCCGATTCCGAGACGCCGTAGAGGTAGTTGTCGTGGGCGCTGTATCCGGAGGAGATCAGGTAGACGCAACCCCCCGCCGCGACGCAGGAACCTTCTCCATCGGCCTCCCACTCGTAGACGTCTTGGACGCCGTCGGTGTCTTCTGGCACCAGGGCGTCTGGAGTCTGGAAGAAGGCACGTCGCCCATCGGGGCTCAGGTTGGGGATCAACGAGACGAGTCCGGTGGGCTCGGGTCCACCGATTCGTTCGATGTTCGACTCCAAGCTGGCGTCGCCGCTGGGTGGAACTCGGGTGGGGGCGCAGGAGAGACAGCTCAGGGTGTCTTCGGTCGCATCGAAGCGATAGATCTCCGCCTCGCCCTCGGGGTCGTAGGCGGTGAGGGCCGCGCGCGAGGCAAAGATAAGCGTCGACCCGGCCCGATCGGAGCGCGATGGGTCACGAGCGTATTCAGCATCGCGCAGCGACGAGACCCAGAGGCCGAGCCCTTCGATCTGTGCGACGCCGTTGAATCTGCCGACCACGTCGCGTTCGGTGACGGTCGCGACGAAGGAGAGGTGGCCGTCTTCCCAGAGGTAGAGGTTTTCTTCGCCGGCCTGGGCGACCGCACCATCGGGATTATGTTCGGCGCCGGTCAGGACCGACGGCGAGACGAAGTAGGCCGTTTGCCCTGAGGCCGGGACATTGATGACGGTGACATCGTGGGTGGTGGTGAGCCGGGTCGCGAGCCCGCCTTCGGTGTCATAGCGGTAGAGGTCGCCGCCCGAAAGGTAGAAGGCATAGTGGCCGTCTGCGGACAGGCCCTCGAAGACCGCGCCGGGGCCGGCGACTTCGACCGTCCGTTCGTCGTCGACCCGCAGGTAGAGCGGGGAGTTCTGTGGCGGCCGCACCGACGTGGCCCTGAAGGCCACCACCGAACCGTCCGCCGACGCGCCTTCGAAGAGCGCAGCTTCACCGGCCGCGGGGGTGACGTTCCCGGGCAGGAGCGAGATGACGTGGGCGGTTTCGTCAAGGGTGCGGTCATAGAGAGCGGGCGTGCCCTGGGGCGGCGCGCCGGATTCGAGGTCGGCTTCGGAGGTGAACACCGTGTGGCTGCCGCCGGCGGTGATCAAGAAGGCGCTGGCGTTTGGATCGGTACCGAGGCCGCCTTGACCGAGCAGTTGGAGGCTGCCGTCCGGGTGCCGCACATAGGTCGCCCCGTTGAGTCCACCGAAGACCAGGCTCCCTTCTCCGATCGCGGTGGTGAGCACATATTCGTGGTCGGGTGAAAGCCCTCCAGGGGAGGGGTTGGTCGCCTCCGCCCCGGTCGGCCCGACGCTCTTCGTCTGCCATCCCGTTCCGCCGCGCGTCGCGACATAGGGGGTTCCGCTGAAGGCACCGGCGCCGCCTTCGATCGAGGGGATCGCACCGCCGATGGTCATGAATGCGACACTGTCGCCGTCGGGGGACGAGGTCGGGACACCGAAGTGGTCTCCGGCCCCCAATGGGCTCGCCTGCGGTTCGTAAAGGCTGCGGCCGGCCGTGTCCGCGGGACTGACGAGCTCATAGGCCCGACAGTCAGGCAGCATCGCTGAGGCGCCGGTTCTGAGTGCGTCGTTGGGGCAGGAGCCGAATGCCGCTGGCACGGAGAAGGTCGCGAAGGACGCCTGGCGTTCGGCGTTGCATTCGGGCTGGGGGACGGTTTCGCACTGATTTTCGGCGTACACGCGGAACCGATATGCCGTCTGCGGCTCGAGCCCGACCGCCGATGCGGAGATCGGAACACCCAGCGCGCCCGCCGCGATCTCACCTTCCCCGGCGAGCCCTGCACCGGCAAAGCCTTCTGATTCGAATGCCCGCTGGGTCGTGTATTCGACGGTGTAATGGGTGGCCGCGTGGCCGGGGTTGACCGATGCATGCAGTTCGGCTTCGGTGGTGCTGATGTTCGAGGCCGAGGCCGATTCCACTTCCGGCGGCTTGACGAGCTGCCTCGGTTCGAAGGCGAAGACGTGACTTTCGCTCTGCGCTTCCCCGGACGGCACGTAGAGAAAATGCCCGCGCGGGTTGAGAGCGCCGTTGGGACTGTGGACCCCGTTGTCCACAGCGATCGAGGAGGGGAACACGAATTCGAATTCGTGTTCTATGGTCGAGACGCAGGCGCCGGTTTCGGTGAACTCATAGACCGGGCCCCCTACACCGACAAAGCCCGTGTCGTCGGCGAAGACGTCTCCGGTCGATTCATCGACCGCGATTCCGACTCCGTTCGCGGCGTTGGTGGCGAAATGTCCGGCGGGGAGGCAGGAGCCGTCGATGGTGCGCTCGAGCGGATGTCCGGCTCCGGCGCCGAAGACACGGATCACGGGAGGATTGGGAAGGGGGTTCGATCCCTGGCCGGAGCTGACGTAGATTTCTCCGGCACGGTCGACAGCCAGCCAGGTCGGCGCCTTGAGGACCCCTTCGCCGATCGTCCCATCGAGGAGTGGGTTGCCTTCGGCCGCAGAGCCGTACTCGAAGACGGCGCTGCCACGAAGGACATAGACATGGCCGTCGGCCGCATCGACGGCGATGCCCGTTCGGCCTTCGCCCCCTGAGCCAAGTGCGACGGAGGTCGGCGTCGTCGGATACGTGATATCCCCTGCTTCCGGGTCGTAGACGGTAGGCGTGTACCGAGCCACCACGGAGGCACCCGATGGAGGATGCGTCCTCAGGACGTACAAATTCCCTGCGGAGTCGACAGCGATGGCATTGGGATGGGTCGGTTCGGAGAGCTCGGTGAGGAAATGGCCTGAAGAGTCGAAGACATTGATCACCCCGCTCGTCGACGTCGTGTTTTCCCGACTCGCGACGTAGATGTCGCCGTAGTCGTCGATCGCGATATCGGCCGCCACGTTGAAACGGCCGGCGGGCGGATGGCTTCCTCCCGGACACCCTGGATCAGGCACGGGATCGATCGGTTCGCTGACACAGTTCCCGGTCAGCGAAAGCTGGGCGTCGAA
The DNA here is from genome assembly GCA_035500835.1 of Solirubrobacterales bacterium. Taxonomy (GTDB): domain Bacteria; phylum Actinomycetota; class Thermoleophilia; order Solirubrobacterales; family 70-9; genus VAYN01. The sequence goes on from DATJWW010000043.1 coordinate 9,758, forward strand.
AGCGTGCGTTTCCAGCGCCGAAGCACCCTGTGCGGTGAGAGCGAGCAGCAGCAACGCGAGGAGCCCAGAGCCGAGAAGCCGGACCGCGACGGAGCTGCCTTGCAATCTCTTGAACCCAGCTATGTGACCGTGTGCTTTGTACATGTTCGCTTTCTCCCTCCCCAAGAGCAACCGCTCTCGCCCGGGACATCGTGATGCTGCCCCGGACGAGAGCAGTTGCCTCCCGACGAACCAAAGCCCGCCGGCGGGCCTCTAGGGAGCCGTCACCGCCCAAGTCCCGTACGCGGAGCCGCCTTCTTCCACGAGGAAGTAGAGAGCAGCTCCCGTCTTGAACGTACCGAGCGCCAGGAAGTTGCCCGGCATGTTTTCTTCTTCGCTGGTGTAGACGCAGAGTTTGCCGGGAGCAGCAGCAGGTGCCGATACGTTTCCTGGGCAGGCGGTCGGTTCGGTGTGGCCCTTTTCCAGATAAACGACCGTCGGCGGCGCAGCAAGCGGTGCCAGGAACGAGATCGGAGTCGTTATTCCTTCGATTGGAGCGACCCCGATACCTACGGTCCAAGCCCCCGTCTCGGTCGAGCCGCTCGGCAACGTCGCGCTTCCACTCGCGAAGTACTGCACCGTCACAGGGTCACCGTTGGCGAAGCTGCCGTTCCCTGCCTGGAACTTCACCGTCAGTTCATCGTAGGAGCCCTTGTCTTCGTTCTTCACGATCGAGTACTCCGCATACGTGCTTTGCGCGGATACCTTGCGGACCATGAGCGTGCCGAGCGAGCCCGGTCCCGAGATCCAGCCTTTGATCGTGTTGGCGATGTTGGTCCCGGAGCCGCCTTCGTTGTTGGTCTCGGAGATGTTCAGCGCCGTCGCCGAGCCCGGGGTCGCGTTGTTCAGCAGCAGATTCTTGGAGGTTGGGTCCCCAGAGGTCGCGCTGTTGAAGAGATATTCGAAGGTTGCATTGGAGCCATTGGCGCCGTTCGTGCCGTTGCAGGCGTAGGTGGTTGAGGCGGCGACGAACTTGGAGCCGCCATTTGCACAGTTCGCACCCGATGGCTCGACGGTGTTGGTGACACCGATGCCGTTGGAGCCGTCGGTTCCGTTGATCCCGTTGACGCCATCCTTGCCATTGCCGCCTGCCGGTCCCGCCGGGCCCGCAGGACCGGCCGCGCCGTTCTTGCCGGCGTACTTCTTGGCGATCTTTTCGACTTCCTTCTTCTGGGTCGAGTTCAGCTTCGCCGCGGCGAAGGCGGTCCCGCCGAGGGCCGCGACCAGCGCCACGCAGGCGACGATCAGCCCCGCGGTCCCGAACGGCTCGCGGATCGCGCGGATCGGATGACGTAGACGTTTCATTGTTCACTCTCCTCCTGGCCGGCTTCCCGGGCCGGGCCGTGTGGGTGATTTGGGAAGCCGGGCAAGGCCGGCAGATCGCGGCGCGCAGACAGTGGCCGCGGGTGAAGTTCGGTGGAGCGGTCGCGGGCGACCAGGACCGAGGAGGATGGGTGGACATCTCCGCGGCCCCTGAGGTCGCCCGCGCCGTCCGCTGAAGCACCTCGGTCAGGGAGTCCGAGGCCACTGGGCGTCGTCCGCTTTGGGAGTACGGGCGAGCGCCGACTCACCGCGCCGCTGGGGAGCGCGCGGCGGAAGTCTGATCCGGGCGACGTGGCAGATGCCTGCGCGCCCGAGGGGAGTTCTGAAAGCGCCGAGGGGCGCCTCGCCTCCGAGGTCAAAGTCTCTCCTGTCCGCGGACCCGACCCCCTTGAGCCCCGCCATCATGCGGCGGTCCTCTGCCTGTCGGTTCCGCTGTTTTTGTGTCCCTGGCCGGCAACCCACCGGTCAGAAGAAGCTTGGCGTGAGGACACCGATACGGCTACGGAAGAAGTGCGAAAGGTTGGCGCCGGAGTTCGTAGGTTCTTCGAAATCTGTGCGCGGATCGGTGTAATGGACGGGATGTGCCGGTGCTCAGCGATCGAGCCCCGCCCGCAGACGCAGCGCCGCTTCGAGCTCGAACCGGCGCGAGGAGACCGGCCGCCCGAGCCGCTCCTCGGCGGCCCGCAGGCGGTTGGCGACGGTCTGCTGATGGACGCCCAACGCCGCCGCGGCGGAGGCGGCGTTGTGCTCGGCGGCGAAGTAGGCGGCGATCGTCTCGCGGATGCGTTGCGAGGCGACGGAATCGTCCTCGATGCCGCGCAGCTCGTGGGCGACGAAGGCGCGGGCCTCGGCGGCGTCGTCGCCGAGCAGGGCTTCGGCGGCGACCTCCGAGTAGGCGGCCACCGACAGGCCGAGGCGGAGCGCTATGCGCCGGGCGCGCTGGGCCTGCCGATGTGTGGCGCGAAAGCCCTCCTCGCCGAAGGCCTCGAGGCCGACCGCGATCCCCGTCCCGGGCGGCGGCTGCAGCGCCTTCACGGCTGCCTCCGCGGTGAGGCCGAGTGGCTGTGTGCCGCTGAGCCATCCCCACCAGACGGACTCGAAAGGGCTGGCCGAGAGCAGCGGCCGGCCGAGGGCGGCGGCCAGCGCTCGGGCGACCTCCATCCCCCCCTCGCCCCAGACGACCAGGCCGAGGTGGTGCTGCTCCAGATTCACGACGGGCTCGTCGCCGGCGGTCACATCGCCTTCGAGCACGTCCTTGATCGCCTGGAGACGGCGCTGCTCACCGCTGCGCAGCGAGCGTTCGAGCTCGACCTGGTAGCTCTCCGACACGTAGTCACCGAGCACCGCCGCGTAGCGGAAGAAGAACCGGGACCCGATCCGCAGCAGCTCATAGCGGACCGTCTCGGCGGCATCGGAGGCTTCGATCAGGCCGAGCCAGCTTTCCCAAAGCACCAGGTGGGCGATGCGGTAGCCGTTGAGCAGTGTCGGCAGGTCGCCGATCCGGGCGGCGGCCTGGGCGCCGTGGGCGTCGATCGGCGGGCACTCGCCGGGGAGGAACCCGAGGCTGAGGCTGTGCAGGCAGGCGGCGAGGCTGGCGCGCACGAAGGCGGTGACCTCCGTCTCCTCCACCGCCTCGTCCAGTACCCAGAGGGGCAGCTCCTCCCGAAGCCGCTCGAGGATCGTCTCGCTCAGCTCACCGAGCCGGGCTTCGAGCTCCCCGGCGAAGCGGACGAAGTCACGGTTCAGCGCCGTCTGGATCGGCTCAAGGTCAGTGCGTTTTCCACCGTCGGTCCCCACCGCTCAGCAAATATGCGCCGCCGGGGGACCATGCGACCACGCATATTCACCGAAACCTCTACACCGAAATTCGTAACGTTTAAGAATTCAGAACTCTTCGCCGGAGAGGGTGGCGCGCAGGCGCAGGGCGACCGCGAGCTCGAGGTGGCGAGAGCCGAGCGGCCGGCCGATCCGTTCTTCGATCACCCGCAGGCGGTTGGTGACGGTCTGGTGGTGCACGCCGAGCGCCGCACCGGCCGAGGCCGCGTTCAGCTCCGCCGCGAAGTAGGCGACGAGAGTCTCGCGCAGGCGCGCCGAGGCGGCCGAGGGGTCGTCGATGCCGCGCAGCTCGTGGGCGACGAAGGCACGCGCATCGCTTTCGGCTTCGGTCGCCAGTGTCTCCACCGCGACGTCCTCGTAGTGGATCACCGCCGGGCCCGGCGGCGCCACCCATTGGGCGCGGAGGGCCTGGTGGTTGGTCGCCCGGAAGCCGGCCTCGCCGAACCCCTCGAGCCCGAAGGCGAGCCTGATCCCGGGACCGGGATCGAAACCGCGCACCGTCTCCTGCTGGTCCTTGTCGAGCGGCTGGGAGCCGCTTATCCAGCCCCACCAGTTGTCCTGGAGGCGCAACGTCAGCTCGGCCGGACGGCCGAGCTGCGCGGCCAGGCGGCGCACCGCCAGGTCTGCCCCTTTGCCCCAGGCGACGCAGCCAAGGTGGTAGTGGTTGAGGTCGAGGTCGAGGTCCGAGCCGGACAGCGGGTCGACCTCGAGCAGGGTCTTCAGCGCCTGGAAGCGATGGTGCTCGCCCTGGGCGGCGGCGCGCTCGACGCTGCGTTGGTAGCCCTCGGCCATGTAGCGGTTGACCAGGTCGGCGTACTGGAAGAAGTACTGCGACCCGTGGCGCAGCAGGTCGCGCTTCACCTCCTCCTCGGCGAGCGAGGCCTCGATCAGCTCGAACCACGACCCCCAGAGCGCCATCTGCGCGAAGCGGTAGCCGGCGAGCAGCGAGGAGAGGTCGCCCACCCTCGCCGCCATCACGATCAGCGTCGCGTCGATGTCCGGCAGCCGCCCGGGCAGGAAGCCGTCGCGGAAGGCGGCCCACTCGGTGCGCAGCGTGCCGCGGATGCACTCGCCGAGCTGACCCCAGACCTCACCGGTCTCCTCGACCCAGCGCGGCACCCGCCCGCGCATCGCCTCCAGGCCCTCGGCCGCGAGGCGATCGAGACGACCCTCCAGCGATTCGATCTGCCGCGCGAACTCATCGGCGACGGTCTCGTCCCGGAACCGCTCGACCGGGCTCAGCACCGTGCTCACGGTGTCTCCCCGGGACGATCGTTACCGCCTTTTCCACCCTGTGAACCCCGAGGCGCCTCCCATGCGCAACCCTTTGCGCGAGCCGCGAGTTCCCTTTCTCGCATGCTCGACCTCCTCGATCGGCCTAGAGCATAGGCATGGAATGTTGTTTTGCAAAATTTTTCCTGTGCATCATTTGATGACGCCATCATCCGGTGCAAAGACCGGGGCCAGGAGGGCGAGGAGCCGCGGGTGCAACCCCTCGAGGTCCTCCGCGGGACGGTCGGCCAGGTCGGCGGCGATGAAGCCGATGAGTCCCCGCGCCAGCGCCGCCTCTCCGGCCTGTGAAGCAGCGGCGGCGGACAGCGGGCGGAGATCCAGGAGGAGCTCGGCGACCGCGTCCTCCAGCCGCCGGCGGGTGTGCCGGTCCGCCTGTCGGACAGGCGAGTGGAGCAGGCAGAGCTCGGCGTAGCGCGGCCGCGCGGCGAGCGATCCGAGCAACGCCGCGAGCGTCGCTGCGAGCCGGGCAGCGGGCGGGCGAGACACGAACCTGCTCGCCACCACCGGGCTGAGGATGGTGTCGAGGGCGGCTTCGCAGGCGAAGTCGAAGCAGGCGTCGAGGTCGTCGAAATGCGCACGGAAGACAGTGGTCGAGACCTCCGCGGCCTCGACCACGTCCGCCTCCCGGAGCGCGCCGGGCTCACGATGTTCGAGCGCCGCGAGGAGCCCGGCGACCAGCTGCCGGCGCTCGCGAGCCTGCGCGGCCATCTCCGCCCGAGAGACACTCATCGCTTCTCCTTCATCGCCCGATCGAGGCTCGCGCCAAATCGCCGCCGGGACCACGGAGATGGGCCGAAGGATCTGCCGAAGGACTCGTAATTCGTGCGAAGGTGTCAGTCCCCGGAAGCGGGAACCCGCGTGGGCTCGCGCCTGGCTCCTGTCCGCAGCACCGGCCCGCGCCGAGACCCGATCACGCGCAGTACGTAGACCGACCCACCGCCGGGCTCGCTGCGTGACTCACTGCGGCGGTAGATCGGTGCGAGCAACCACACCAAGGCCCGTGGGATATCTCGGCGTTGCCGAGCAGTCGTCATGTCCCGCATCGTCATCACGTCCCCCAGCGACCCCGGAAACGATAGGACTCGCGTGCCCGGAATACAAATCGATCCTTGTGTAAAGCTTTGTATCGAGCGTGCCCACAGGCTTGGCCGAGCCCGGTCGGTGTGAGAGGGTCGCCCGTACCAGTCACCTAAAAGGGGAGCGAAGCGATTTCATGAACGACGGTCTATTCACCGGTAGGGCGCGCCTGTTCAGCACGTTTGCGGCACTCGTCGCGGCGGTGATCGCGGTGGGGTTGATCGCGGGCTGCGGGAGCAGCGGCGACAGCGTCCCGAGCAGCGCCAAGACGCAGATCGAAGAAGGGACCAAGGAGGCCGAAGAAGGGCTCCAGGAAGGCACGGAAGAGGCCGAAAAGGCCGTCGAAGAAGCGAAGGAAGAAGTACAGGGATCGGGCGAAGGCAAGGAAGAGGTCGAAGAAGGCCTGTCGAAGGCCGAAGAAGAAATCAAGAAGGGCAAATCCAAGGCCGAAGAACTGATCGAAGAAACGAAGAAGCAGGTCGAAGAAGCCACCCAATAAGGCGGGGCGAGGAGAGCACCATGGGATTCATGGACAAACTCAAGGGAACCGCGAAGCAGGCCGCCAATCCCGGCGGCCAGATGAAGGAACGCGACAAGATCCAGAAGATCAACGCCTCCGGCGTCGACGCGACCGCCACGGTCGACTCGATGGAGGAGGTGGGCTCGCAGCTCGGCGGCGGTCACCAGATCGATTTCCAGCTGACCGTCCACCCCGCCGACGGCGGTGCCGACTACCAGGTCGCCACCAGCCAGTCGATGCACGAGGTGACCCTCAAAGGGGTCGAACAGGGCGCGACGGTGCAGGTGAAGGTCGACCCCGACGATCCTCAGTCATTGCTGGTCTGGGGAGTCGCGAGCTAGCGGCCGGCTCGCCGGGCATCGGCGGCGCGCCTGGGGCGCCGCCGATGCCCACCTGCAGTTCACCCCGATCGGGCGACGCCTCCGGCCGGGGGCGTCCCTAGCGTAGGAGCCGGATGAGCGATCCGCTGCAGATCTTCCTGCTGGCACTCCTCTCGATGGCCAACCCGACCCTGCTGGCGGCGGTCACCGTGATGCTGCTGATGCCGAGCCCGCGCCGACTGATGCTCGGCTATCTGTTCGGCGCCTACATCACCAGCATCGCCTCCGGGATCCTGATCCTCCACGCGCTGCACGGCAGCGCGGCGCTCGAAACGAGCGAACAGGGGATCAGCCCCGGCCAGGACTTCGTGATCGGCGCCCTGCTCCTGATCGTCGCCGCCGCGCTCGGCGAAGGGCGGGGACGCGACTGGCGCGAGCGCCGCGCCGCCCGCAAGGCCGCCAAGGAAGAGGGCAAGGAGAAGAAGGACCCGCTGCCGATGCGGATGCTGGGCCGCGGCTCGGCCCGGGTCGCCTTCGCGATCGGCATCGTGCTCAGCTTCCCCGGCGGCTCCTACCTCCTCGGCCTCACCCACATCGACCGGCTCGAAGCCTCCGCCGCGGAGGGCGTGGTCCTCGTCGTCGCCTTCTGCCTGGTCCAGTTGCTGCTGCTAGAGCTTCCCCTGCTGGGCTACTTCTTCGCGCCGCAGCGGACGGAGGCGGCGGTCGCCTCGTTCCGCGGCTGGCTGGCGGAGAACGGCCGGCGCAACGGCGCCCGGCTCGCCGCCGTGCTCGGCGTCCTGCTGATCATCCGCGGCGTCGCGTTCCTGCTCTGAGCGCCGGGGGAGGTCGGGCCGGTGGCCCTCGAAGCAATAGCCTTTGCGACCGCAGAGGAATCCTCGATGGCTCGCACCTCCCACGATCACCCGAGTCCCGCCGCGAGCCAGGCCACGATCGTCGCTGCTCCACCCTCCCCCGGCGGGGACCTGGTCATCCGCCGGCGACTGCTCGACCGCCTGCGCGAGGACGCCGGCAAGACGATCATCCTGCAGGCGCCCTCGGGCTTCGGCAAGTCGGTGCTGCTGGAGCAGTTCGCGGCCGCCGACCGGCGCCCGTCCCACACCGTCCTGCTGACCGGGTCCCACAACGACCCGGTCCTCCTCGTCGAGGCGATCGCCGCTGCGCTCGCAGCCTCCGAGCCGCTCTCCGACGAGGTCTTCGACGCGCTCCAGGGTCCCCAACCCGACCTCGAGAACGTCGTCCTCCCCCGCCTGCTGGCCGCGCTCACGGCGCGCGAGCAGCCCTGCCTGCTGGCGCTCGACGAGCTCGAGCGGATCGAGTCGCCGGACTCTCTCTCGGTCGTCGCCGCCCTGGTCGCCGGGATGCCCGCCGGGTCGCAGCTGGCGATCGCCGGCCGGGTCGAGCCGCCGATCCGCCTCGGCCGCCTGCGGGCCGGCCGGCAGCTGGTCGAGCTGCGGCGAGAGGACCTGACGATGACCAAAGCCGAGTGCGGCTCCCTCCTCTCCCTGGTCGGAGTCGAGCTGACGCCGACCCAGCTCGACACGATCGTGCTGCGCACCGAGGGCTGGCCGGCCGCCCTCTACCTGGCCGGCCTGGCGCTGACCGAGTCGCCGGACGCCGAGCGCACCCTCGCCGACTTCGCGGGCGACGACCGCCTCCTCGTCGACTACCTCGAAGAGGAGTTCCTGCTGCCCGCATCGCGCCGCCGGCTCGAGTTCCTGCGCCGCGTCTCGGTGCTCGAGCGGATGTGCGGGGACCTCTGCGACGCGGTGGTCGAGCGCGAAGGCTCGGCGGCGACGCTGCGCGACCTCGCCCGCTCCAACATGCTGCTCGTCCCGCTCGACCGCAGCGACACCTGGTTCCGCTTCCACCCGCTGCTGCGCGGCATGCTGCGCGCCGAGCTGCATCGCAGCGAACCGCAGGAGGAGGGCGCCCTGAACCTGCGGGCCACGGAGTGGTGGGCGGCCCGCGGCGACTGGGACATGGCGATCGACCACGCGATCGAGGCGGGCGCCTCGGAGCGGGCCGGGGAGCTCGTCTGGGCGGCCGTGCCCGAGTACCTGACCCGCGGGCGGATCGCCACGATCCAGGCCTGGCTCGATCGCCTCGGGCCGGAGGCCGTCGCCGCCGACGCACCGCTCAGCCTGACCGCCTACTGGACCGATCTCACCGCGGGGCGCGGCCCGGCGGCGGAGCACCATGCCGCCGCGACGCGACGCAACCTGGCGGCCGCCGATCCCGACGGCGACACCGCCTCGATCGAGGCGGGGCTGGTACTCGCCGACGCGACCCTCGCCCGTACCGGGCTGGAGGCGATGCGCGCCGCGATCGGCTCGGTCGAGCCGCTCTTCCCCGAGGACGACCCCTGGCGGACCCTCTGCTGCCTGATCGACGGCGTCGGCGCCCACCTCTCCGGCGACCGCGGTCGGGCCCGTCAACGGCTGCTCGAGGCGGCGCGCCGCGGCTCGATCGCGGCACCGAACCTGCAGTCTCTCGCGCTCGTCCAACTCGGCCTGCTCTACATCGAGGCGCGCGACTGGCCCGCCGCCGAACGCGAGATCGCCCGGGCCCGGGACCAGGTGTTCCGCTACGGGCTGGTCGAGTATCCGATGGTCGCCCTCGTCTTCGCCGCCTCCGCCTATATACGGGCCCGGCGCGGGTCCACCGACGCCGCGAAGGAGGATCTCGCCACCGGGTTCCGCCTGCTCGGCGAGCTCGACCACTTCGTCGCCTGGTACGAAGTCGAGGCGCGGCTGGTCCTCGCCCGCGCCGCCTCGCGCCTCGGCGACCGAGAGACCGCGACGGGCGCGATCGAGGACGCCGCGCGGGTGCTGGTCGAGGTCCCCGGCGACGTGGTCCTCGCCGAATGGCTGGCGGAGATCCGGGCGGGGCTGGGCGATGTCGGGCCGGCTCCCGGCGCACCCCTGACCGCGGCCGAGCTGCGCATCCTCCAGTTCCTTCCCGGCCACCTCTCCTACCCGGAGATCGCCGCGTCCTCATACCTCTCGCAGAACACCGTCAAGACTCACGCGCGTGGCATCTACCGCAAGTTCGGCGTCAGCTCGCGACGCGAGGCGGTCGAGCGGGCGCGACTGGCGGGCCTGCTGGAGGCCGCGCCCGGCGCCCCCGAGGCGTCCAGGTGAGGTACGAAGATCACCCGGTTCGGGTGACGGCCGCCCGCCCCTGAAGCTTCACCATCCGATCGACAATCCCAGAAAGGACAACCGTGCCCCTGCCGCTTTCAGACATCAATTTCGGTGACCTGCTGCTCCTGGTCGCCGAGATCTTCTTCTTCGTGATCTGGATCTGGATCCTCTTCACGATCATCACCGACCTCTTCCGCGACCACGAGCTCTCCGGCTGGTGGAAGGCGGTGTGGATCATCTTCCTGGTGTTCATCCCGTTCCTCTCGGCTCTGGTCTACCTGGTCGCCCGCGGACACGGCATGCGCGACCGGGCGCTCAAGGCCCAGGCCGAGGCGAAAGAACACTTCGACGAATACGTCCGCGAGCAGGCCTCCGCGACGCCCGCCGACGAACTGCACAAGCTGAACGAACTGCGCGAAAAAGGCGCCCTCTCCCAGGACGAGTTCGACAAGGCCAAGGCGAAGCTGCTCGCCTGAGCGCTCGTCACTGGCTGATGATCATCGCCAGGGCGCCGACGCCGAGGATGGCGCCGGCGCCCATGAAGGCGACCAGGAACCGACCTTCGGCGGGGCGGTCCGAGGTCGCCCAGACCTCGCGGTCGAAGATTCCCATCCGCCGGCTGCCCAGCACCAACATCGCGGTGCCGTAGAGGGCGAAGCCGACGCCGAGGACGACGTAGGGCCAGCGGGTCGCGTGCGGCGCGAGCTCCGGCAGGACGCGGCCGACCCCGAGGGCGACGGCGATCGCCGTGAGTCCCGTCCGCCACCAGGCGAGCAGGGTGCGCTCGCCCGCCAGCGAGGTGCGCTGGTCGGCGAGGGCGGTGCGACGGTCGACGCCGTCGGGATCGGTCGGGTCGACCTCGGACATCAGGAGCTCGTGCCGCCGCGCCGCAGCCGCGGCACCGCCCAGCCGAGCAGGAGGCCGAGCAGGGCGGCGATCGCCAGGGCGATGATCAGCGGCATCTTCACCGTGGCGATCAACAGGTGGACCTGCACCTGTTGGAGATTGAGGACGAAGAAGAGGACTAGGAGGATGCCGCAGACGACGAGCAGGCCCTGTCTGAAGCCGATCCCGTTGCCGTCGGCGGGACCCATCGTCAGCAGCGGGCGCTGATCCGGACGCTCGATCCGCAGGCCGGGAAGTTGCGCGACGGCGCTTCCGCCGTCGCTCCGTCGACGTCGTCGGACCCGTCGTTGTCGGGAGCGGAGGAGCCGAGGATCGCCCGGTTGACGCTGGTGCCGCTGCCGTAGTCCTTGGCCTTGACGATGATCGTCTCGGTGCCGTGCGGCGCGATCGAGGGGAAGGTGCAGATGAAGTCACCGACCTGGACGCAGCTGCCGCCGCCCGAGGGTTCGGCCGAGACGACGACGAGGCCGGGGCCCGGCTGGTCGGTGACCGAGACGTCGGTCGCGGTGAAGTCCGAGCGGTTGTGGATGTCGATCCGGTAGGTGTTCACCGGGACGGCTCCACCGGTCGAGCCGATCAGGGTCTTTTCGACGGCGACGTCGGCAGATCGCCCGGGCTCCGGCCCGGGACCCGGGGGCTCGGGCGTCGGCCTCGGCGTGTAGCGGTCGAGGAACTTGCAGTTGACGTGGGGGTCGGAGTGGGTCAGCCTGACCGTCACCCGACCCTGGTCGAAGGGCACGACCTTGCCGTCGCATTCGACCTCGATCAAGGCCCAGCCGGCGGGGTCCTTGGCCTGTGCCACGTACTCCTGGATCACGTATTTCCCGAGCGCGAGCGCGTCGGTCGGGTCGCCGTCGGCGAGGACGGGCTTGCGTTCCTCCTCGACCTTGGCGACCTGATCGAGCTTGACGGTCGGATCGGCGGGATAGGTGATCTGGAAGCCGGCCGAGCCGGTGCCACCGACCGTCTCCTTGCGGATCGTGATGCGGCCGGGGTGGACGAGCCGGTTGGTGAAGGTGCAGAGCGCACCCTCCGAGGCGGTGATCTTGACGCTCACCTCGTCGCCAGGATTCTCGTCGTCGCCGTTGCAGGAGGCACCGACCGGATGCCACTCACCGGCCGGGTCATGCGGCGAGTGCTCGACCACCTTGTAGGTGCCGGGGTCGAGCGAGAACGGGCCGGCGTAGGCGGGCGTGCCTTCGTCGGTCGTCTTGATGCTGGTGCTCTCGACCGTGTCGCCGCTCGCGTCGAGCACCCTGAAGTCGAACGTGCCGGTGCCGCCCTCGGTCACCTTGCGCAGCAGCAGCTCGCCCTTCGGCGGCGTGAACCTGTCGACGTAGGTGCAGGTGACGGTGTCGGCGGCGGCGAGCCGGATCGAGACCTCGGCCTTCGCCTGGTCGACATCCACCTGGCTCCCCTTCGATTCACAGCGGAGATGAGCCAATTGCCAGCCGTCGGGCACTGCCTCATTGACCTTCCACGGCTCCTCGCCGGTGCGGGTTTCGCCGCGATAGAAAACCTGCTCGCCCGACTTGCCGGGTGCCGCCGAGAGGCTGAAGACGCCGCCGGGGTTGTAGGAGACGTTGCCGCCGAACTGGAATTCCTGCGGTGCGGAGCCGCCGCCTTCCACTTCCTTGCGGATCACGATCGTCCCCGATTCCGGCGGCGGCGTGACGTAGTAGGCGTAGCAGAAGGCGTGGGTGGTGCCGACCGGGAACTTGATGTACTCGACGTTGTCGCCGTTCAGGTCGTCGATCGAGCAACGCAGGGCGGCGAAGCCGTACTTGCCTTCGAATTTCGGGCTTTCGTAGAGGACCGGGTCGGTGGTGGTCCCGCCCTGGATCCAGAGCCTCTGGCCGGGTGCCCGTTCGGCCTGGGCCTTGTTCAGTTCGAAGGTGGTCGCGCCGTGCAGGGTCTGGCCCGGGATCGTTTCCCCGTTCCAGCCGAGGAGCGGGGTCGAGGCTTCCGTGGTGGGCAGTGGCGATTCGGCGCCGGTGACGATCGAGAGCGCCCCCCACGGTCCGGTCGATGCTTTTTCTTTGATGCCCGAGCCGAGCGTGAACTTCCAGCCGGTGATCGGCTCGCACTTGGGCTGGCCTTCGGCCTCGATCTGCGGGTTGATCGGCTGGCCGCTGGTGTAGAGCGTGTCGGCGCCGAGATCCCTGAGGCTCTCCATGATGTTGTTGCGCGCCAGGTTGGCGGTGACGTCCTGGTAGCTGTGGCATTCGCGGGCGGCGACGGTGACGAGGAGACCGGTGCCGCCTGCGGCGGAGCCCTTGGCCGGCTGCCCTGCCGCGGCGCTCGCGACCGACACGAGGATCGCCAGGATCCCCAGGGCGCAGCCGAGTTGCAAGGCGCGGCGCACGATGCGAAAGATGCTACCCCCCTCAGGCTCGGGCGACATCAACCAACCAGCGGGTGGCCGGCCGGTCGTCTAGCCACGGGACTGGGGCAGCTTCGCCGCGCCGCGCTCGGTGACCGGGGCCGAAGGCGGTGGCACGACCGGGCCGATGTCGCCGTCGGGCGCCTCGTCGAGGTCGACGATCACCGGCGCGTGGTCGCTCGGGCCTTTGCCTTTGCGCGCCTTGCGGTCGACCCAGGCCGCCGCGACGCGGGCCGCCACCGGGTCGCCGGCGAGCACCAGGTCGATCCGCATGCCGAGGTCGCGGTGGAACATCCCGGCCCGGTAGTCCCAGTAGGAGAAGATGCGCTCGCCGGGCCAGCGGTCGCGGACGACGTCGCGCAGCCCGACCGCCTCCAGCTCGGCGAGCGCCTGGCGCTCGGGCACGGTGACATGGGTGTGACCGGCGTAGGCGTCGGGGTCGAAGACGTCCTCGTCGGTCGGGGCGATGTTGATGTCGCCGCAGACGACGGTCCGCGCGGCGTCCGGGGCGACCGCCTCGCGTAGCGCCGCCAGCCAGGCGAGCTTGTACCCGTAATGGTCGGAGCCCGGTTCGCGTCCGTTCGGCACGTAGACCGACCAGACCCGGACGCCACCGCAGGTCGCGGCGAGGGCGCGTGCCTCCTGGTGCGGGAATCCTGGGCCGCCGGCGAGCCCCGGCTCGACGTCATCGAGGCCGGCGCGGGAGAGGATCGCGACGCCGTTCCAGCCCGCCTCGCCGTGGACCGCGATCTCGTAGCCGCGGCCCGCCAGCGCCTCGCCGAGCAGCGCGCGGAAGTCGTCGTCGCCGAGCTTCGTCTCCTGCAGGCAGACGACGTCGGGGGCGCGTTCGTCGAGCCAGGGCAGGAGGCGCGGCACCCGCTGCTTGACCGAGTTGACGTTCCAGGTGCTGATCCGCATCTCAGGTACTCTCGCGCAATCGGCCCCTGGTTCAAATGCAAACCGGTCGACGAGACCTTCTTCGCCACCGCGCCGCTCCGCCTGCGCGCGGGCTTCGAGATCCCCCGCCCGGCGGCCGAGGTCTGGGGCGACCTGACCGCCGACTCGGCCCTCCACTGGTGCCGCATCCTGCAGCGGGTGACCTGGACCTCGCCCCGCCCCTTCGGCGTCGGCACCACCCGCGAAGTCGACTCGCTCTGGGGCACCAACCTCCTGCGCGAGCGCTACTTCCTCTGGGACGAGGAGGCCCGCCACCACTCCTTCTACGTCGAGGAGACCACCAGCCCCCTCTTCAAGAGCCTCGCCGAGGACTACCTCGTCGAACCCCGCGGCGAGGGCGCCTGCCGCTTCACCTGGACCGTCGCCGTCCGCCCCACCGCCGTCGGCCGCCCCGGCACCCCGGTCAGCCGCGCGATCCTGAAGACCCTCTTCAGCGACACCGCCCGCTTCTACGGGCTCGATCCGGCATGACCGTTCGGCGCCCTTGGCGAGCGACTGCCCGAGATCGGCCTCTCGCACCGATCAAGAAGACGTGTGTGGAGTTTCGGTTGGTATGCACCCGAAACTATACACAGAGAATTCTGAGCAATAGCCGGGAGCCCGGGATCGACGGGGGTAGCCATCCGCCTACCGCCCGTCCAACACGGCGCGGGCGCGGTGGGCGAGCTTCACGGTCGCCTTGCGGAGGCCTGCGGCGGTCTCGATCGGCTCGTCGTAGGGGACGCGGACGGTGAGCTCGTCGGTGGGGGTGGCGACGAGGAGGGTGAGGGCGGTGCGGTCGGCGTCGAGGCAACGGGCGCCGGTCGCCTCGGGGCAGCCGGCCAGGGCGCGGGCCATGTCGACCAGCGCGTCTTCGTGGTCGGCGTTCAGATGGGCGATGGCGCGGGCCGCGTCGCGGCTGACGGGATCGGTCATGGCAGCGTGAAGGATGCCGAGACGCATCCGAATTCGTTGTCGTCGGGCGCCGTGTAGAAGCCGGCGAAGACGTCTTCGCCTTCGGCCGTGAGCCGACCCCGCATCAGGTTGTAGGTGAAGGTCTTGCCTTCGTTCGAGACGGTCGGGCGGCCGGCCGTTTCCAGCGTCTCGAGCGCCACCCGTTGGTTCGGGTAGGGGGTCCCGCCCGAGCCGTCGAAGCGGAAGATCGCCCGCGAGGCAGAGCCATTGATCTCGATCTCCGGTTCGGCCGCGGTCAGGTCGATCGTGTGGGCCGTATAGCGGAAGGTGACGTTGCCCGTGCCGTAGATACCGGCCTCGCCGCTCAGCGGGTCGTACCAGCTTTCCTTCGCCGGGAATTCGATCGTGTAGTCGAGCGAGGCCGTGCTCGGGGCGGGGCGGTCCGGGCACGGCGACGAGGTCGCGGCCATGCCGGTCGCCCCGGCACCCGGGACGACGCCGTCGTTCGCCGCCGTGCCGCTCGAGACGTAGCGGACCCACGAGTCCCGCGGCATCCAGGAGATGTGCACGGCGCCCACCGTGACCGCGGTCGCAGGACGGGCGAGCACCGGCGGTTCGCCGACGATCGGCGTCGAGGTGATCGGGCTCGGGGAGGCGCCTTTGCCCGATCCCGATTCCGCCTTGCCGCCCGCGGGCCGCCGCAGCCTCGCGCTGAAGACCCGCGCCGCCCGCCGGCCCGAGCCGCGCACGACCACCTTGACCCGGAAGGTGGCCGACGATCCGGCCAACTGCCGGAGTGCCGCGGCGTCGAGGTGAAGCTTCACCTCGGTCCGCCCCCCGGAGCCAAGGAAGGTGGGGACGAGGACGCGCGCCCGCACGACACCGCCGCCGACCTTGGCCGCGACCCGCTTCGGGGCCATCACGGCGCAGGCTTCGGCTGCGGTGCAGCGGACGCTGCCGAGCGTCACCGTGCCGCCAGCCGGGACCGAGCGCACCTTCGCCCCCCCCGCCGGGGCGGCGATCAGGGCACCGGCCAAGGCCAGCACCCCGATCGCCGCGATGCGGCGTGCGGTCGGCACTACGGCCGCCCCGCGATCGTCACCTTCACCGTCTGCCCCGTGACCTTCCCGTTCGCCTTCAGCTTCACCTGGAAGGACAGGTGGAGCTTGCCGCCTCCGAGCGCGAGCCGGGCGGCCTGCGACAGCCGCGCCCGGACGCTCGCCGACTTCCCGGCGCCGATCTGCTTCGGCGCGAGCACGTCGAGCAGGTAGCGCTTACCGCCGATCCGCACCCCGAGGTGCTTCGGCACGACCACCTTGCAGGAGGTGCCGCCACTCGGGCAGCTCAACTTGGCCAGGCCGACGATGCCGTCGGCACCGACCTTCCGCGTCCCCTTCATGCCGGCGATCCGTGGGTCGGCGAGCGGGGTCGGCGTCGTGGTCGTGGTGGCCGGGGTGGCGTTGGTCGTCGTCGGGATCGTGCCCTTGAAGTCGACCGAGAACGGCAGCGGCGCCTTGCGGGTGTCGTTGTGTCCCGAGCTGTACCAGTAGGACGAGAGGCCGGTCTCGATCTGGTAGTTCACGAACGACTGCGGCCAGGCGCCCCAGCCAGCGACGGACCGGTTCTGCGGCTGAGCGCCGACCGTTTCGACTTCGACTTCGGCGTAGTCCGGGGTCACCGTCAGCACTTCTTCGGGGGTCACGTGGACGCCGGAGAAGTTCGCCACGGTCACGTGCGCCGGGGCCAGCGGTTCGCAGCCCGGACCGCCCATGCTGGCTTCGCAGCCGAGGATCGTCCCGGCCAGTTCGCCGCTGCCGTCGGCGGCGACGACCAGTTCGGGATCGATGATCGTGAACGGCACCGCCCCGGCGTAGAAGTTGACGCTGAACGCCCCGCCCCATTCGACCTTGGCCGAGCCGTCGGCTTCGATCCTGCCGACGCCGTTGGTGAGCCGCACGATCTGCTTCGAGCCTTCGGCGGTGTGTTCGCCACGGGTCGCCCAGGTGGCGAGGGTTTCGGTGCCACCGGCGGCGACGTTGTAGATCGCGACGTTGCCGGTCTGGGCCTTGTAGGTCGCTTCGGTGCCGTCGGAGATGCCGGCGGAGAAGAAGTTGACGCCGGCGTGGGACTCCGATTCCCCCTGCAGCAGCTGGTTGCCGCTCCAGTCGAGACTCGCGTGTTCGATCGCGACCCCGCCGGCGGGGATCGGGCTCGCCGCGGCCGCCGAGGACACGAGGGCAAGGAGGGAGACCGTCGCCGCGAGAAGGGCGACGGGGATGGTCCAGGGGGACCGACTGCCGGTGCTTCGCATGGGCTTCCTTTCGTTGCTTCTGGGTGAGGCCGCCGATGCGAGACGGTGCGGCGCGCGCACCCTAGCATGGATTAGGGTAGCCTAATTAGGACGCCCTAATCGCTGTGAAAGGAGCCCAGTTGCTGGTCGTGATGAACGTCGTGCACGTGAAGGAGGAGCGCCGCGAGGCGTTCGAGCGCGCCTTTCTCAACCGCGAGAGCCATCTGCACAAGGCGGAGGGGTTCGCGGGCTTCGAACTCCTGCGCCGCGACGGGAGCGACGAGTACGTGGTCCTCTCCCGCTGGGTGGACGCCGCCTCGTATGAGACCTGGCGCGACGGCGACCTCTTCAGGCGCAGCCACCGTCACGCCGAGGGCCAGTTGGCCGAAGGGGCGGAGGTGCGCACCTACACGGTGCTCGACTCGCAGGTGCCGGCGTGAGCCGCCCGCGCCTCGCGGCGCGGGTCGCCGGGCTGGCGGCGCTCGCCCTCCTGGTCGCCCTTCTCCTCCCCGCCGGGGCGGGTGCGCGGAAGGCGCCGCGGCGGATCGTCGCGCTCACCCCCTTCGCCGCCAACACGCTCGCCAAGCTCGGGGTCACGCCGGTCGCGGTCGGCCAGACCCTGGGCGGGCGCGAACACCTCTCGCCGAAACTGCGCAGCGTCCCGGTGCTACAGCTCTCCCACCCCGACGGTCCCAACCTCGAGCAGCTGGCCGCCCTCCATCCCGACCTGGTCCTCTCCTCGCAGACCTGGGCGAAGGGCAACGAGGCGATGGAAGCGCTCGGCATCAAGGTCGAAGTGCGCGACCCGCGCTCGATCCGCGGCGCCCTCGCCGACACCTACAAGATCGGCGAAGTCGTCGGCCGCAAGCATTACGCGCGGGAGCTGCTGAAACAGATGCGCGGGCGGATCAGCGGCGCCGAGGCGGGGATCCGGCGCCATCCGAAGGTGATGCTGATCCTCGGCGTCGGCCATGCCCCCTTCACCTTTCTGCCGAACAGCTGGGGCGGCGACATCGTCGAAGCGGCGGGCGGCGAACTGCTGACCGGCGGCGCGAGCTCGGGCTCCGGTTTCCAGCGCATCTCCGACGAAGTGGTGGTCGCCGAAAACCCGGAAATCATCATCGCCGTGCCGCACGCCGACCCGGAGGACATCCCGGCGCTGAAGCAGTACTTCGAAGACGACCCCGCCTGGTCGAGCACCAAGGCGGCGAAGACCGGCAACGTCTACATCTCGACCGACAACTCGCTGCTGCAGGCCGGAACCGAAATCGCCCGCCTCATCACCCGGGTGCGCGAGGACTACCTCCACAACTGAGGTGGCCCGGCGGAGCGCCGTATTCGTGGCGCTGGTCGTGGCGCTGGTCGTGGCGACGGGCGCCTCCCTCGCGCTCGGCGCGGTGAAGCTGCCGATCGGCGAAGTGATCGACATCCTGCTCGGCCGCGGCGGCAGCGCCCCGAACCATCAGATCGTCGAGGCGCTCCGCCTGCCGCGCACGGTCGAAGCGCTGGCGGTCGGCGCCGCGCTCGGGGTCGCCGGGGCGGTGCTGCAGGGGGCGCTCGCCAACCCGCTCGCCTCGCCCGACGTGATCGGCGTCACCGGCGGCGCCGGGTTCGGGGCGATCCTGATCCTGATCGCCTTCCCGGCCCAGATCGCCCTGGTGCCGGTCGCCGCCCTCTGCTTCGGCCTGCTCGCCGCGGCGCTCGTCTTCGGCTTCGCCTGGAGCGGGCGCAACCGGGGCAGCACGGGGAAGATCGTGCTCGCCGGGATCGCGATGCTCTCCCTCTTCACGGCGGCGACCACCGGCCTGCTCGCCTCCTTCCCCGAACGCGCCCCCTCGGCGCTCTTCTTCATCGCCGGCGGGCTCACCAACGCGGGCTGGGAAGGCCTCCGCACGACCTGGCCCTACTTCGCCGTCGGTGGACTCCTCGCAGCGCTGCTGATCCGGCCGCTCGACCGGCTCGCGCTGGGCGACGACGTCGCCGCCTCGCTCGGCTCGCGCCCGCAGCTGATCCGGCTCGGCGCCGGAATCTCGGCGGCGCTCCTCGCCGCCGCCGCGGCGGCGATCGCCGGCCTGCTCGGCTTCCTCGGCCTCGTCGTCCCGCACGTCGTGCGGATGGCGGGCGGCACCTCGAGCCAGACCTTCGTCGTCCCCGCCTCGGCGATCGGCGGCGCCGCGCTCCTGGCCGGCGCCGACACCCTCGCCCGCACCGTCCGCGCCCCGATCGAACTGCCGGTCGGCCCGTTCATGGTGATCCTCGGCGTGCCGGTCTTCCTCTGGCTGCTGCGCAAGGCGGTCTGATGACGATGGCGGCGCTGCTCGAGGCGCGCGGGGTGACGGTGTCGATCGACGGCACCGAGATCGTCCGGGAGGCCGACCTCGACCTCGCCGCCGGTGAGCTGGTGGCGATCGTCGGGCCCAACGGGGCGGGTAAGTCGACCCTGGTGCGGGCGGTGGCGGGACTGCAGCGGCCGAGCGCCGGCGCCGTCAGCTGGTCGGGGCGGGACCTGCGCCGGATGCGCGGTCGCGAGCTGGCCCGGGCGCGCGCCTTCGTCCCCCAGCGCATGCCGGTCCCGGCCGGGGTGAGCGTGCGCGAGGCGGTGACGATCGGCCGCTCGGCCCTGCTCCGACCGCTCGGCCGGATGACCGGCGCCGACCGCGAGGGGATCGACCGCGCGATCGGGCGGGCCGGCGTCGACGCCTTCGCCGAGCGGCCGCTGGCCACCCTCTCCGGCGGCGAGCTGCAGCGGGTGCAGATCGCGATCGGCCTCGCCCAGGAGGCGCCGGTGCTGATCGCCGACGAGCCGACCTCGCAGCTCGACCTGGGCGCGGCGATCGACGTCGCCGGGCTGCTGCGCCGGCTGGTCGACGAAGGGCTCGGCGCGCTGATCGTCGTCCACGACCTTGCCCTCGCCGCGGCGGTCGCCGACCGCGTCGTCGTCGTCCACGACGGCCGCACCGAGGCGACGGGTGCGCCCGCCACGGTCCTCGATCGGGAGCGCCTCACCCGGGTCTGGGGCGCCGACGCCCACCTCAGTGCCGCCGACGGCCGCACCGCCCTCCACGTCGCCTGGCTCGGCCGGGGGACCGAAAAGGGTCATTTTTTCAAGCCTTCGGTGCGCGGGGGCCGATAATCGAGCCATGCCGAGCCTTCCCACCCGCCTCGACGGCTTCGAGCTGATCGCCGACGCGCTCGCCGAGATGGTCTCGCGCCACGATCGGGACGGCAACTACACCTACGCCTCGGCGGCGACGCGGGACCTGCTCGGCTACGAGCCCGAGGAGTTGCTCGGCACCTCCGGCTACGACCTGATCCATCCCGAGGACCTGGCCGACGCCCGGGCCGCCCACTCCGCTCTGAAGGGGGGCGCCGACCGGCTCGACCTCAACTACCGCTGCCGCCACCGCAACGGCTCCTGGATCGATTGCGAAACCGTCGCTTTGGCGATCCGCGACGACGACGGCCGGCTGACCGAGACGCTGGTCATGAAGCGCGACGGGCGGGCCGCGATCGGCGGCGACGTGCTGCGGCGCAGGTGGGAGATCTGCTTCAAGCAGACCAGCCGCGGGATCAGCGTGGTGGACGCGGGGACCGGGCGGATCGTCTCACTGAACCCGGCGCTCGCCGAGATGCACGGCGGCACGGTCGGCGACTTCGTCGGCAAACCGCTGCACAGCCTCTTCACCCCGGCGTCGGCGACGCGGATCCCCGACGTCGCCGAGACGCTCGACCGAAACACCTTCGTCTCCTACGAAGCCGATCACGTCCGCCTCGACGGCAGCGTCTTCCCCGTCCACACCGAGGTGATGGCGGCCCGCGACGATGCCGGCGGCATGCGCTACCGGATCGCCTGGTACGACGACCTCTCCCGTCACCGCGAGGCCGAGCGGCGGGCGGAACGGCTGCAGCGCGACTTCCGGGCGGCCTTCCACGCCGCCCCACACGGGGTCGCGATCGTCGACATCGACGGCCACTTCCTCCACGTCAACCAGAAGCTGGCCGAGATCACCGGCTACCCGCAGGCCGAGCTGCAGGGGATGACCTTCCAGGAGATCACCTACCGCGAGGACCTCGACGCCGACCTCGCGTTGGTCGACTCCCTGCTCGCCGGGGAGATCGAAAGCTACGAGCTGGAGAAGCGCTACTACACCAAGGACGGACACCTGATCTGGGTGCTCCTGGCGGTCGCGATCGTCCGCGAGGAGGACGGCTCGCCGCGCCACTTCATCTCCCAGATCCAGGACATCTCGACCCGCAAGCGGCTGGAGCAGCACACCTACGAGCTCGCCAACCGCGACCCGGTCACCTCGCTCTACAACCGGCGGCGCTTCGAGGAGGAGCTGAAACGGCTGATCGACCACTGTCGCGAGGAGGGTGAGGAGGCGGCGCTGCTGCTGCTCGACCTCGACCACTTCAAGGTCGTCAACGACTCGGCCGGGCACGTCGCCGGCGACCGGCTGATCCGGCTGGTCGGGCGGGCGCTCGACGAGCGGATCTCCGAGCCCGACATCGCGGCGCGGATCGGTGGCGACGAGTTCGCCGTGATCCTACGGGGGATCGATCTCGCCCAGGCGCGCGCGGTCGCCGAAGAACTGCGCCTCGCGGTCGCCGGCATCGACGGCGACCGCGACTGCACCGTCAGCATCGGCCTCTGCGGGCTGCGCGAAGACGCCCCCGATGCCGAGACCTGCCTGCGCGCCGTCGACCGGGCGATGTACCGGGCGAAGGCCCAGGGCCGCGACCGCGTGGTCGTCGGCTCGATCGCCGAGCGCCGCTGACCCGCGTGCGTCAGGTGCTCTCCGGGGAGAGGTCGGCGCCGATCCCTTCCGGGTCGATCTCCGGCGCGGCGACGGGCAGGTCGAGTGGCGCCGCGTCGGGATCGCCCACCGCGGCAGGCGCCTCGCGCGAGCGCCGCCGCTGGTCGGCGTGGCCGAGGTAGAGGACCAGCTCCCAGTCGGCGACGCCGTCCTCGGTCGGCTCGACCTCGGCCGGCGCGCGGGCCGCCATCCGCTTCGGCCCCTGCGGTTTGTAGAGCCAGGAGACGACGTTGGTCCAGATGTCGACCAGCGAGTCCCCGATGCCGATGAAGGCGACGATCGCGTAGGCACCGAGCACCCCGTTGATCGCGGCGAATATCGCGTTCGACCAGAGATCGTGTTCGTAGGCGACCTTGAAAGTGTAGATCGACCAGCCGACCAGCAGGTAGGGCAGGACGACGTAGATGAAGGCCGGCACGGTGCGGTTGCGGACCTTCGGCGTGCGCATGAATTTGCCCTTGGCGCCGGTCAGCGCCTGCACGATCGAGCTCACGCTACCCGCCAGGTTGACCGGCAGCAACAGCAGGTTGAAGCCATAGATACGGGCCGCGTCGAAGTATTTGTAGCCGCAGTACTTGAGGTCGATCGCCATCACCACGAAGTAGGGGATGGCGACCCCGTAGGTGAGCGGCGAGACCAGGTGGCCGTTGAACGGGATCACCATCAGACAGAGGACGAAGAGCGAGGCCCAGAAGATCGAGGCCATGTAGTTGAGGCGGAGGAGGAGCTCACCGATGCTGGTCCGTTCGCCGCGCCGGCGCCGGGCGCGCACCGCACGCCAGAGGTTCGGCAGGATCAGCAGGCCGCCGTTGGCCCAGCGGTTGCGCTGGATGCAGAGCGAGCCGAAGTCCGGCGGCGTCGCGCTGAAGGCGAGCCGCTCGTTGTAGTTGTGGAGCGTCCAGCCACCGGCGGCGAGGTCGATCGAGGACTCGGTGTCCTCGATCACCGTGCGGTCGGAGATATAGCGGTAGATCTTGAACGGGCCCTTGTACTCGACCTGCTCGATGTCGTCGAGGGCACGTTTGCGCAACACCGCGTTGGCGCCGACCCAGAAGGTCGCGCCGTGGTAGGTCATCCCCTGGTGGATGATGTGCTGGAGGTCGGTGGTCGCCCCGGCGATCCGCTCGAGCCGCGTCGCCGCCCCGGGGAAGGCGCTGTAGGGAGACTGGGCGACGGCGACTTTCTGGTGCTCCTCGCGTTCGAGCAGATGGACGAGGCGCAGGCAGTACTCGGGCAGGATGACGCTGTCGGCATCGATCGTGAGGATGAACTCGGCCTCCGGCACGACCAGGTCCGGCGTCCGGTCGCCCGCCGGGACCAGGTTCAGCCCGGCCGGGGTCTGTACTTCGCGGTAGGAGCCGCCCATCAGGCCGATGTAGCTGTTCAGGTTCATCGCCTTGTTCGGCTCGGCCGAGAGCGAGGCGTAGCGCTTGCGCTGGAAGCTCGAGACCTCGCAGCGGAAGGTCCAGGCGAGGCGACGGTAGAGCTCGGCGACGCGGTCGCGGTCGAGCTTCTCCGCTTCGCCGTCCTCGACCGCGGCGCGCAGGGCGACCGCGATCACCGCCAGGTCGCCGGCCAGTTTGCCGAGCACGTGGGTGGCGAAGAAGGCCTCGTTGTGGTCGGAGACGTGGTACTGGTCCGAGAGCGAGCGGATCCAGCTGGTCGCGTAGTCGTACTCGTCGGCCAGCGCCGCGACCTGCTCGGCGGTCGCCGGCAGCGAGAGGTCGTTGACGGCCTCGAAGCCCTCCAGCGCCAGGTCGAAGCGGCGCCGCGGCTCGGAGAGCAGGCGCTCAACCTCGGCGGGCAACGCGGTGGCGCTGTCGAGCAGCTTGCGCGGGCCGGCATAGCGCGGTTCCGGCGGGTCGTCGATGAGGAGGACGATGCGCAGGTCCGGGTACTCCTGCAGCGCGGTCGAGAGCAGCGTCATCAGGACCACCCCGGGCTCCTCCTGGTAGGAGGGGATCAGCACGGTGACCGGCGGTCGGCGGTCGGCGAAGAAGTCGTCGAGCACCGCGCGCGGCGAGCGGTGCACTTCTTTGGTCCGGTAATAGAAGCCGAGCCGGCCGAAGAGGTAGGCGGTGGCCGAGGCGGCGAGCAGGGTGACCGCGGTGAGGAAGCCGATCGTCTCGACCAGCCCGGCATGGCCGTTGACGCCTTCGATCACCTGGCCGTTGAGGACGGTGGCGACCAGCGCGACCCAGGCGGCGACGGTGACGACGACCGCGGTGCGCCCGATCGTCATCGTCCAGTCGCCGGCGATCCGCGGGATCTGCGGCATCGGGTCGAAGTTGGCGTCGGCCCCCCACTGGCGGCGACGCCCGCCGTCCTTGTCCCCGAAGAGCGCCATCAGCCTTCGGCCCCCGTGGAAGTGGACGGCTCACCTGGGTACTTGAAGAGCGGCTCCCAGGGGGCGTTCGGAGCGGCGGGCAGTTCGGCCGACGGCTGTTCGCCCTGGGTGTAGAAACGGGCTTCGTAGGGGAGGCCGCCGAAGCTGACCCGGTCGCCTTCGCGGTAGACCTTGGTCACCGACCAGGCGGGGAACTTCCCTTCGACCAGCTTCACCGGCTGCGGCGCCTTGCTGCCGGCCGGCACCGGGCCGATCGGCTGCCACGGCCCGTTCGGCGCGTCGCCGGCGACGGTGCCGGGGACCGTGCCCTGGTTCCACCAGGCGGCTTCGTAGATCGTCCCCTGCCAGACGACCTTGTAGCCGCTTTCGTAGGCGGCGCTCGAGCGCCAGATCGGATACGGGCTGGTCGCCGGGTCGTCGTTGCCCTGCTTTGCGTCGCCCCCCGCGGCGAGCGCCGCTTCCGCCGCTTCGACGTCGGCGGTCTTGGTGCCCTTCAGGGCACTGAAGATGTGGGTGAATTCGAGCGGCTTCTGGGCCACGCCGCTGCAGGTGTTGGAGAGCTCACCGACCTTGGCGAACGCACCGCCGCACTGCGAGTCGCGGTTCAGCGACCAGATCGAGGCGCGGGAGATGCCGCGCGCCTTGACGAACTTGGTGAGCTCACGCGCGTCCTTCGTCGTGAAGCGCTGCGCGGTGACGTCGTTGACGCCGATCATCGGGGTGACGCCGACGTGGCCCCAGGCGACGTCGGCGCTGCTCGCCAGCCCGGCGGAGCGCCACAGCGACTGCACCTGTTCCTGGGTCGCGACCAGCGCTTCCTCGATCGTCCCCAGCATGTCCTTTTCGGCCCCTTCACCGGGCCCGAAGTCCATCGTCATCGCGTTGACCCCGGCCAGCTTCACCTTCGCCTTCAACATCGCCTGCACCGCGGCGATCCCTTCGTCGGTGAGACCGTGGGCGGAGACCGGCAGCGTCATCCAGACCCTTATCGGATGCTTTTCGGCCGCCAGCTTCTTCTGCACCGCGGCGACCGCGGTCGCGCGGCGGGCGTTCGCGGCCGAGTCGGCGAGGCTTTCGCCCTCGACGTCGAGGTCGATCGCCTTCGCCCGGTAGCGCTCGATCGGTTCGAGGTAGGCCTGCTGCAGCTTCGCCGGGTCGGTGCAGTCGACCGCCGGCTCGGTGTTGGCCTGGCCGCCGTAGGAGATCATCACGCTGCCGCCCTGGCTGCGCAGCTGGGCGGCGCGGGCGTCGAGGTCGAGGCTCTGCTCGGCTTCGTCGAGCGTGTAGTAGCCACCCCACGACGGCGTGCACGGTTCTTCCTTGTCGCTGACGATGAAGGCCAGGTAGACGCTGGAGACCGGGTTTGCCGAGGGCAGCTGAAAGGGGTAGGTCGGCGTGTTGGTGACGTCTACATAAGGGGAGTAGACGGGGACCGCGTCGGAGTGGGCGGCGGCGGCCGGCGTTTCCTTGCTGACCAGCTTCCAGACCCCGAAGCCGATCGCACAGAGGACGACGACGAGGATCACCACCCGGATCGCCGAGAGTTCCCGAGGTGGCGGCTCCGGCGAAGCCTTCGGCTTCTCCTCGACGATGACCATCGGGTCTATCTACCCGGCGAGGCCACCAAGCCAAAAGAAGCGGTTCACCGGGCGCTCGTGCCAGGCGGCGGCCAGCGAGCCCTCGGCGGTCACCTTGCTGTCGGCGGGCGCCTCGGCGCGGATCCGCTCGGCCAGTTCGTCGGCGGCGTCTTCGTCGGCGGCGCCGACCACCATGTAGCGCCAGCGGCGCACCGGCTCGAAACCCTCTTCCTCGAGCTTCTTGGCGAACTCCCGGGCCTCGTGGTGGTGGGGGAACTCGATCCGCACCTCGAACTCGGCGAGGCCGCCGTGGGCGGCGGTCTCGGCGTCCTCCATCTCGATCCGCTCCTCGTGCTCGGACGCCTTCTCGGCGTCGGTCGTGGGCAGCGGCTTGTCGGGGTCCTCCCACTGCTCGGCGGCCGGGTGCCAGCGCGCCAGCTCGATCGTCGCCGTCCAGCCCTTGTCGGCGAGGAATTTCTCGACCACGCCCTTGACCCAGTCGAGCGGTTGACGGGTCGCGGCATAGAGGAAGATCCGCTCCCCTTCGTGGCTGACGATCACCTGGCCCCTGAGGTCGTGCTCGAGCCCGCCCAGGAGCTCCGAGGCGCGCAGGTGGTCGGCCACCTCCCCGCCGATCCCGTCATCGTCAAGGTCTATCTGCAGGCGGAAGTCGTCGTCCATGGTCAGAAGGGTAGTTCCGTCGCGCTTTTGCCGCACTCGACCCAGTCGAAGGTCCGTTCGACAGCCTTCTTCCACTGGGCGTAGCGGCGTTCGCGGTCGTCCTCCTCCATCTGCGGCTCCCAGCGTCTGTCCTCCCGCCGGCGCTCGCGCAGCTCGTCTATGCCGGACCAGAAGCCGGTCGCGAGGCCGGCGACGTAGGCGGCGCCGAGCGCGGTGGTCTCGATGACCGCCGGACGGACGACCGGCACGCCGAGGACATCGGCCTGGAACTGCATGAGGAGCTCGTCGGCGGTCATCCCGCCGTCGACCCTCAACTCGGAGAAGGCGACGCCGGAGACCGCGGCGGCGGCGTCGACCACCTCGCGGCTCTGCCAGGCGGTTGCCTCCAGGGTGGCGCGGGCGATGTGGCCCTTGTTGGCGTAGGCGGTGAGGCCGACGATCGCGCCGCGGGCGTCTTCGCGCCAGTAGGGGGCGAAGAGGCCGGAGAAGGCGGGGACGAAGTAGACGCCGCCGTTGTCCTCCACGGTCCGCGCCAGCGCTTCGATCTCCGCGGCGGACTCGATCAGGCCGATGCGGTCGCGCAGCCACTGCACGGCGGCGCCGGTCACCGCGATCGAGCCCTCGAGCATGTAGGTGGGCGGACCGTCAGGGCCGAGCTTCGCCCCCACCGTGGTCAGCAGCCTGTCGGTGTGGACGATCTCCTCGCCGGTGTTGACGAGGAGGAACGAGCCGGTCCCGTAGGTGTTCTTCGCCTCGCCGCGCTCGAAGCAGGTCTGGCCGAACATCGCCGCCTGCTGGTCGCCGACGATCCCGGCCACCGGCCGGCCACCGAGCGCCGTCCCCTGCGCCTCACCGTAGATCTCGCTCGACGAGCGGATCTCCGGCAGCATCGCCCGCGGGATGCCGATCAGGTCGAGGCTCGGCTGGTGCCAGTCGAGCGTCTCCAGGCTCATCAGCATCGTGCGGCTCGCGTTGGTGACGTCGGTCGCGTGGACGCCGCCGTCGACACCGCCGGTCAGGTTCCAGAGGACCCAGGTGTCGATCGTGCCGAAGGCGAGCTCACCGGCCTCGGCGCGGCGGCGGGCGCCCTCGACGTTGTCGAGGATCCACCTGATCTTCGGCCCCGAGAAGTAGGTCGAGAGCGGCAGGCCGACCTCGCGGCGAAGGCGATCCGGCCCGGCGTCGCCGGCCAGCTCCCGGACGATGTCCGCGGTCCGCGTGTCCTGCCAGACGATCGCGTTGCAGACCGGCTCCCCGGTCTCGCGATCCCAGACCACGGTCGTCTCGCGCTGGTTGGTGATGCCGATCGCGGCGACGTCCCCCGGCTTGGCGACGCCGGCGCTCGCCGGCGCCCCGCCGATCACCTCGCGGACGCGCTGCCAGATCTCCTTCGGGTCGTGCTCGACCCAGCCCGCCCGCGGCGTGATCTGCTCGTGCTCACGCTGGTCGACCTGCCGCACGCGGCCGTCCCGGTCGAACAGGATCAGCCGGCTCGAGGTCGTCCCCTGGTCGATCGCCGCGACGTACTCCGCCATCCTGATCGTCACCCTCGGCCGAGGCAGGCGGAGCAGATGGCGGCGAGGTGGCGGGCATCGGTCCCGCAGCAACCACCGAGCACGGAGAGCGAGGGGAGCGCCTCGACCAGCTCGCGGTATTCGCCCGCCAGCTCACCTGGATCGCCGCTGTCGAGATGGTCGAGCTCGTCGATCTCGGCGTGGCTGCGACGCGAGGCGTTGGCGCGGATGCCGCTGATCCGCTCGCACCAGGGATCGCCTGCCTCGAGCTCCGCGGAGAAATGGCTCGGGTGGGCGCAGTTGACCATCAGGTAGGCGGCGCTCGCATCGGTCGCGGCATCGAGGCGCTCGACGGCGGCGGCGAGCGGCTCGCCGTCCGGGAGGCGGCCGTCGGTCTCGACCGTGAACGAGATGGAGACCGGTATCCCGGCGGCGCCCGCCGCGGCGACGATGCCGATCGCCTCGTCCACATAGGACAGCGTGTAGGCGGAGACCATGTCGGCGCTCGCCGCGGCGAGCGCCTCGATCTGCGGCCGGTGGTAGGTGGCGGCCTCGTCCGGACCGAGGAAGCGGGCGGGCCGATAAGCATCGCCCTCTGGCCCGATCGTGCCGCAGACGACGATCGGCACCTCCTCGTCCCGCTCCTCGCGTAGCCGCATGGCGAACTCGACAGCTTCCCGGTTCAGCTCGCCGATCTCCGCGTCGGAGCGGCCGAGGCGCTCTCCCCAGTTATGGCTCGCCCGCCAGGTCGGCGTGTCGAGGGTGAAGCCGACGCCGTGCATGGCGGCGAGGTCGACGAAAGCCTCGTAGTAGTCGCGCAGCGCCGTTCGGCCGCGCTCGTCGTCGAGGAGCCGAAACGAGGCGAATTCGGGCAGCTCGATACCGCGCTCGAAGATCATCGTCGTCTCCAGACCGCCGTCGCCGATGAACGTCGTCTCACCGCCGGGAAGGACCATCCGCCGATCCTATGCGGCGTCCGACCCGCTAGATCGCCGCCAACCCGGCGTAGCTCGTGCCGGCGTCGCGCAGCGACTTCTGCGGGTCCGAGATCGGATCGTCGAGCCCGGTCCCGACCCCGGAGGGGCCGTTGTCCTGCTCGACGTTCAGGAAGGGGACGCCGCCCGCCCGGGAGATGACGGCGCGGAAGAGCTCGGCCACCGGCATGTCCCCGGTCCCGAAGGTGGTCCAGGTGTAGTCGCCTTCGAAGCCGGCCGGGGGCGCGGCGGAGACGATGCCGTCCTTGGCGTGGAAGACGGCGCAGCGGTCGATGTATCTGAGCGCGGTCGCGATCGGGTCGAAGACCGCGCGTCGGGTGGTCCCGTCCGGGGCCCGGTAGAGGTCGTAGATGTCGCGCGCCACGTAGGCCCAGTAGGTGTCCATCTCCAGCGCGACCCAGGTGGGGTCGGTGTTGTCGAGCCAATATTCCATCGAGCGGATGCCGGAGCAGCGGGTGCACCGGCCGGCCGCGTCGCGCACGCCGCTGTCGCGGAGGAAGTCCCAGGGGCGCCAGTGGGCATGGGCATAGATGCGTATCCCGCGCCGCGCCGCCCGCGCCGCGCAGATGTTCCATTCCTCGATCGCCCGGTCCCAGTCGACCTTCTGGTTGCTGCACGGGTAGGGGATCGGATCGACCGAGCCGACCAGCGGCATCTCCAGCGCTTCGGCCAGGTCGAGCGCGGCCCCTACGGTGGCGGGCCGGATCGATCCGTAGTGGCCGCTCGAGCGCATCCCATACTCGTCGAGCCAGCGCTTGATCAGCCGCGGCGAGGGTTCGGCGCCACCCTCCGCCCGGGGGTGCTGGAGGAACGGCTTGGCGCCGTGGGCGAAGGCCTCGACGTTGGCGTAGCCGATCCCGGCGAGGGCCTCGAAGACCTGGCGGTAGCCGGACGGCTGGGTCGGATATTCGCCCGGGTCGCGGCCGATCGCGTCGCGCACCGAGTAGAGCTGCATGCCGCGGCGGTCGGCGGGGACGAGGCCGGCGCCCGCGCCGGCTTCCTGCCCGGGTGCCCGGGCCTGAGCGTCGCGCGGTCCGCCCAGCCCGAGCGCGAGGGCCCCCGCCAGCCCCGCGCCCGCGGTCAGGAAGCCGCGTCGATCGAGGCCTTGGTCACGTCGCTCCGGGTCCTCACAGAGCTTCACCCCATCGAGGCTAGACACCCGGCCAAATAATCTCCATAGGGAGGCAATGGAATGCGACCCGAAGGAACAACCCGAGCCGGCTCGGTAGGCGACCTGGTCGAGATCGAGGGCTCACGCGAGGGTGCCGCACCGGCAGCCGGCGCCGGGCACGCCTCGACCTTCGATGGCGACCTGCGCACGCTGCGCAGGCGGGTCATCCGCAGCTGGACGCTCGCGGCGGCCGTCCGTTGCGCGGTCCTGGCGCTGGCGGCCGCGGTCGTGCCGGCGGCGCTCGCCGCGGCGGGGGCGATCGGCCCGCTCTGGACGGCGGTCGTCGCCGTCGCCGCCTTCCTGATCGCCCTCGGCGCCGGTCTTCGCCGGCCGCCCTCCCAGGCCCAGGTGGCGCGCCTGCTCGACGACCGGCTCGGCCTCTTCGACGTCACCGCCACCGCCCTCCAACTGGAGCGCTCCGGCGAGCCGGTCGACGAGGGCCCGGCGGCGCCGGTCTTCGCCGAAGCCGCGGCGCTCCTCCATGCCGGCGCGAGCACCTGGCGCATCCGCCCGAGGCTCGGCGGGCGTGAGCTCGGTGCCGCCGCCGGGCTCGTGCTCGTCCTGACGGTGCTCGTCGTCATCGGTGCCGCGGGCTCCTCCGGCAGCGCGAACGACGGCCAGACCGCACTCGTGGGACACGGGGGCGCCCACCACAAGCCCACCGGGAACATCGTCTCGCCGCCGCTGGCGCCGCCGCGGGCGAAACGCCATACCCCCGGGGAGGTCCCGAACGGCCAGGAACAGCGCAGCCCGCTCGGCCTCTACGACTTCGGCAACGAAGGCCGGTACGCGCTGCCGCGGATCGAATCGAACCGCGCCCCGGGCCTCTACAGCCACCGCAGCGAGAGCTCGCCCCAGAGCCAACCCCAGTCGCTCGCCTCGGAAAGTCCCGGGGAAAGCGCCGAAGCCCGCGAAAAAGCCGAAGAGGAAGCGGCGACCAGCTCCGCCAAGGAAAGTGGATCGCGCGAAGGGATCAAGGAAAGCAGCGGCCCCGAAAGCCTGAAGTCCCTGACCGGCGGCAAGGCGCCGCCGTCCGGCTCGGTCACCCCGCTGCCCGACTCCGGCGCGGACGGCGGCTCCGGGAAATCCTCCGCGGCGAGCGCGCCGGGCTCGACGGGTGCGGGCGGTGGGCGCCCCGCCGCGGGCGCGGGCGGCGGACAGGGGGGCGGCGGAGCGAGCGGCGGCGGCTCGGCCGGCCGGCAGCGCGCCTCGCTCGGGAGCCACGGCGAAGGCACCGAAGGGGAGCGGACCGGTGGGGAACTGAGCCTGAAGGCCGGGTTCGCGGCGGCTCGCGGCGGCAAGGCGGCGAGCGGCCACGGGCCGCGCGACGCGCAGGGCGGGGGTGGGCCCGGGCGCGCGGCCGGCATCGGCGGGGCGGCCTTCGAGGAAGGCTCGTCCGGGGCGCTCGGCTACGTCCCGCCGGATGCCGGGGTCGCGCCCGGGGTCGACACCGGGCTCTTCTCCCGCTACCTCGACGCCCTCGGCCGGATCGGCGAACTGGGCTGGTGAGGAAGGCGCTCCGATGACCCTGCAGAGCCCCTGGGCGCTCGCCGGCCTGCTGCTCGCGATCCCGCTCGCGCTCCTCCACCTGCGCCGTCGCCGGCCGCCCGTGCGCGACGTCCCCAGCCTGCTCGCCTGGCGCCGCTCGCCGGCCGCGGTCGGCGCCTCCTCGCGGCGGCTCGGCAGGCCCGCGCATCCCTGGCTGCTCGCCCTCCAGCTGCTCGCCCTCGCGCTCTTCGTCCTGGCGCTGGCCCGTCCCCATACCGACGCCGCCGCGCCCGCCCCCACCCGCGCCTACGTCGTCGACGACTCGATCTGGATGCAGGCGCGCGAAGACGGGCACACCCGCCTGGAAACCGCACAGGCGACCCTGCGCGGACGGCTCGCCGCGCTGCCCGACGGCGAAAGGGTCGATGTCATCCTCGCCGGTGCCGAACCGAGGCTCCTCTATGAAGGGAGCGCCGGCGGCGCGGTCGAGGCGGTCGGTCGCGTCCGGCCCACCTTCGGCCCCGCCGACCTCGCGGCGGGGCTGCGCCTCGCCGCCAACCTGCCGCGGGGCGACGGCGCGGTCGAGCTGCTGCGCGCCCCCGAGGACCCGGCGCCCGCCACGCTCTCCGGCTCCGGGTCGCTCGACGAAGAGGTGGTGGGGACCGCGATCGCCGACCAGGGGATCAGCGAACCGAGCGCCCGCTGCCTCCCGGGCTCGAAGCGCTGCGAGATCTTCGCGCGGGTCGAGAACACCGGCCGGGCCGCACGGGAGGACCGGGTCGAGGTGCTCGCCGCGGGCAGCCCGATCAGCTCGCAGTCGGTGCGGGTCCCGGCCGGCGGCTCGGTCCCGGTCGCCTTCAAGGCGCCGCCCGGTGCCCACCTCGTGCTCGCCGTCGATGGCGGCGACCCCCTCCCGGCCGACGACCGCGCCTACATCGACGTCGCCGCCCCGACGCCGGTCCGCATCACCTTGATCGGCGAGAAGGAGGACGCCGAACCGCTGGCCCGCGCGCTGCTCGCGGTGCCGGGGGCCGAGGTGACGGTGCGGACCCCGGCCGACTTCCGCCCCGCCGACGCGCGCGACACCGACCTGCTGGTGATCGACGGCGCCGAACCGAAGCAGCCGGTCCCGGCCGGCGTCCCGGCGGTGCTCCGGGTCGACCCGCGGCGGCTGCCGGGCGGCGCGGTCGGAGGCGCCCTGGTCCGCAGCCGCCTCAGCGGCACCGACCCGACCGCGGCGGTCCTCGACGGGGTCGACCTCGGCTCGCTGACGATCGGCCGCAAGGGCGGCAGCCGAATCGTCCTGCCGAACAGGCTGCGCGCCGCGGCCTGGTCGCCGGGCGGCCCGCTGCTCGCGCTCGGCACCCACGCGGGCAGCCGCGAAGCGGTGCTCGCCTTCGACCCGACCGACTCGAACTTGCCGCAGTTGGCCTCCTTCCCGCGGCTGATCGAAAACCTCGTCGCCTGGAGCCAGGAATGGGTGCCCGCCGCGGTGACCGCGCGCCGGCCCTTCCTGGCGCTGCGGCCGGCGGGGGTCGGCCCGACCCTGATCGCCGGCGCGAACGGCTTCACCTCCACCTCGACCCGCACCGCCCTGAAGCTCGAGCGCCCCGGGTTCTACGCGCTGCGTCAACGCGGGCCGTGGGGCGTGCGCTCCCGCCCGGTCACCGCCAACGCGGAACTCGTCGCCGCGCCCCACGGCGCGGCGGTCTCCCTCGCCGCGCCCGCCGCGCCCGCCGGCGACGGCACCGATCTGGCGCCCTGGCTCCTCGCGGCGGCGCTCGTCGTCCTGCTCGTCGAGGGCGCACTCGCGCTCGCCGTCGAAGGCCCGGGTCGCGCCTTCCTCGTCCTGCGCGGCATCGCCCTGGCCCTGCTCGCCGGCGCCCTCTTCCAGCCGCGGATCGGGAGCGAGGCGCCGCCGACCACGGTGCTGGTGCAGCGCTCGGCGGGCGTCGATGCCGGCGGCGAAGCCGTCGAGCGCAGCTGGGCCGAAGCGGCGGCCGACTGCTCCGGCAGATGCCACGTGCTGGCCTTCGCCGGCGCCGCGCGGGCCGCGGAGACGGCGCGCCCCGCCGAACTCGAACCCGCGGCCACCGACCTCGAAGGGTCGGTCCGCGAAGCGCTCGCCGCGACCCCGGCGGGTGGACGGGTAGTCCTCCTCGCCAACGGCCGCCAGACCCGCGGCGACGCGACGGCGGCGACCGCGGCGGCGCGCGCCGCCGGGGACGAGGTCGACGCCGTCCCCCTTCCCGAAGCGGGTCGCGACGCCGCCGTCACCCGCCTCCAGGCGCCGGAAGCGCTCCACGCCGGCGATCCGCTGGCGCTGCAGGCGAACGTGCGGAGCACGGTCGCCGCCCCGGCCACGGTCTCGCTCTTCGAAGACGGCGCCGCCACGGGCAGCCGCCGCGTCCGCCTCGCGGTCGGCGACAACCCCTACCTGCTCTCGCTGACCGCGGGGGGGCCGGGCTCCCACGACTACCGCGTCGTCGTGCGGATGGCGGGGGACGAAACGGCTGCCGACGACTCGCTCACCGCCACCCTCCGGGTGGGCCGACCGCCGCACGCGCTCGTCGTCGCCCCGGCCCGCTCGCGGCTGACCTCGATGCTGCGCGGGGACGGGATGGAGGTCACCACCATGACCCCCGGACAGGTCCCTACCGAGCAGGCCGCCCTCGGTGACTACGACCTGGTCGCACTCGACGACGTGGCGGCGCCGGAACTGGGCTCCGACCACACCGCCGCGCTGGCCGACGCGGTGCGGACCGGGCGCACCGGCCTGCTCGTGCTCGGCGGCCCACACAGCTTCTCGCTCGGCGCCTATTACTCCTCGCCGCTGCAGGACGCGCTGCCGGTCTCCAGCCTCAAACCGGGCAACCTGCAGCGCCGCAACCTCGGCCTGGAGATGGTCCTCGACCGCTCCGGCAGCATGTCCGAAACGGTCAACGGGGTCGAAAAGTTTGCGATGGTCAAGGTGGCCGCCCGTTCGGCGACGGCCTACGTCGCCAAGCACCGCGACCAGTTCGGCGCGATCGCCTTCGACGTCGCGCCACACGAGGTGGTGCCGCTCACGCACCTCGAATCGCCCGCCGACGCCGCCGCGGTCAACCGCGAGATCGACCGCATCCGCGCCGAAGGCGGCACCGACATCTACAAGGCCCTCGCGGCCGGCGCCCGGGCGATCGAGGCGAGCGGCGAGCGCAACCGGCACATCGTGCTGCTCTCCGACGGGATCAGCGAAAAAGGGTCATACGCCGCGATCGTGCCGCGGCTGCGCGCCGAACACATCACGGTCTCCACCGTCGCGCTCGGCACCGGCGCCGACTTCGAACTGCTCGACGAGATCGCCAAGGCGACCGGCGGGCACTTCTACGCGGTCGTCGACCCGCGCGAACTGCCGAAGATCTTCGCCAAGGACACCAAGGCGGCGGCGCGCCCGGTCCGCCTCCACGGCACGATCGGGGTCACCCCCGGCGAAGACAGCCCGATCGTCCGCGACCTGGCGGGCTCGAAGCTGCCCGACCTGCACGGCAACGTGGTCACCGAGCTGAAGCCCGGCGCCGGTGCGGTCCTGCTCGGCCAGGACAAGGACCACCCGCCCGACCCGACCCTCTCGCAGTGGCAGTACGGCGCCGGCCGCGTGGTCGCCTGGACGCCGGGTCTGGGCGACGAATGGGCGGCGGCCTACGCAAGGCGGACGCAGCTCTGGGCGGATGCGGCCCGCTGGGTCGAGCGCGGGCTCTCGCCCGCGGCGCCAGCCCCGCGGGTCGTCCCCGGCGAGGAAGGGGAGCTCGAAGTGGACGAAGCCGAAACCGCCGAACCGGCCACCGGGGTGGGCGCCATGGAAGGCTCGATCGTGACGCCGGGCGGCAGGCCGACCGCGCTCGAACTGGAGCCGCGGGAAGCCTGGCGCCAGACGGCGCCGCTGCCGAGCCCCCGGCCCGGGGTCGACGCCTTCGCCCTGCGCAGCGAGGGACGCACCTCGCGCGGCCTGCTCGCCGTCCCCTACTCGGAAGGGCTGCGGCCGCAGCCGGCCGAAGCCACGCCGCTCGGCCCGCTCGCCGCCGCGACCGGCGGCCGGGTGCTCGCCGACGACGACACCGGCATCCTGAGCTCGCACCGGACCGACCTCTGGTGGTGGTTCGCGCTCGTCGCGCTCGTCTGCTTCCTCGCCGATGTCACGGTCCGGCTCCTGCCGAGCCGCCAGGCGTCCGGTCGCCGACCGCTCAGGCCGCGGCCAGGAGCGGCTCGTGACGAGGATCGAAGAGCAGAGCCAGTGGGCTCTGCGACGTCGACGCCGGCGTGAACGCCACGCCGTGCCGTCGGCAGGCCGCCTCGGCCG
Source organism: Solirubrobacterales bacterium (assembly GCA_035500835.1). Taxonomy (GTDB): domain Bacteria; phylum Actinomycetota; class Thermoleophilia; order Solirubrobacterales; family 70-9; genus VAYN01. Next base: position 45,689 of record DATJWW010000043.1, read on the forward strand.
CATCCCGTCGCGCGGCGGCGCCCTCGGCGTAGCGGCGGGCCTCTGCCACGGTGACGTCGAGCAGCAGGGTCTCGCCGGTCTCGACGTCGCGCAGCTCCGCCGGTCCGCGCAGATCGGTCTCCGTATCCGCCGGCTCGACGAGCGCGACGAGGACGGCGCGGCGCCCCGAGCCTGACAGGGCGGCGACGACGCGGTCGACCTCCTCGCCCGGCACCAGCAGGTCGCTGATCAGGACGGCCAGGTCGGGGGTCCCCTCGCGGGCGGTCTCACGGCGGGCGACCGCGAGGCTCCGCGCCAGGTCGGTGCGCGTCCCGAGCGGCAGGCCGGCCACCTCATCGATCAGCGCGAAGATCTGCTGTGGGGCGGTCGAGGGGCGGGCGGCGCTCGCCTCGCCGTCGGCCAGCACCCGCACCGTCACCGCGTCGGAGCTCTGCAGGGCGAGCACGCCGATCATCGCCGCGAGCCGCTGCGCCCAGCGGAATTTGCCCTCCATCGAGCGGCTGGCGTCGATCATCACCGCGGCGTCGATGTTGCTCTCGGCGAGCGCCGAGCGGACCACCAGGTCACCGAGCCGGGCGTAGACGCGCCAGTCGATGCGGCGCGGGTCGTCGCCCGGCACGTAGGGCCGGTAGTCGACGAACTCGGGGCCGTCCTGGCGACGACTGCCCGACCTTTCGCCGACGGCTCGCTCGTGCGAGGCCGACGGCTCGGCCAGGGTGCGGCGGCGCAGCTCCCGCAGCTCGTCCCGGTCGAGGAGCTGCGACGCGGTCGCGCTCATCGCGGATCCTTGGGCACCCGCTCGATCGCTTCGCGGATCAGGTCGTCGGGGGTGACCTCGGCCCGGTCGGCATCGAGCGTGAGGATGAGGCGGTGGCGCAGGGCCGGAAGGGCGACCTCGCGCACGTCCTCGACCGCCAGCGCGTGACGGCCGGCGAGCAGGGCCGTGGCCCGCCCGGCCAGGGCGAGCGCCCGCGCGCCACGCGGGCTGGGGCCGAGCTCGACGAACTCGCGCACCCGCTCGGAGGCCTCGGGGCGTTCCGGGTGCAGGGCCATGACGAGGCGCGCCGCGTATCCGACGACGTGATCGGCGGCGGGGAGCGAGCGGACCTGGACGCGCATCCGGCGCACGTCCTCGGCGTCGGCGACCGGCTCGACCCCGCCAGTGGCCTCGTCCTCGGGGCGACCGGCAAGCCGGGTCAGCTCCTCGAGCGTCGGGAACTCGAAGCGGAGGTTCAGCAGGAAGCGGTCGAGCTCGGCCTCGGGCAAGGGGTAGGTGCCCCGCATCTCGATCGGGTTCTGGGTGGCGAGGACGACGAACGGGTCGGGCAGCTCGTGGGTCGTCTCGGCCACCGTCACCGTCCCCTCCTGCATCGCCTCGAGCAGGGCGCTCTGGGTGCGCGGGGCCGCCCGGTTGATCTCGTCGGCGAGGACGATGTTGGCGAAGAGAGCGCCCGGTTCGAATCGGAACGCGGACTCGCCCGCGGCCGGTGAGCCACGCAGGACGGAGGTGCCGGTGATGTCGGCCGGCATCAGGTCCGGGGTGAACTGGACCCGCTGCGCGTCGAGGCGGAGCGCCGCGGCGAGCGCGCGGGCGAGCGTCGTCTTGCCGAGTCCCGGCGCCCCCTCGAAGAGGGCGTGGCCGCCGACTGCGAGGCAGATCACCGCCCCGCGGACGGCCTCCTCCTGGCCGACGACCGCGGCGCCGACGGCATCCTGCACCGCAGCGCCGATGCGCTCAAATTCACCCTCGCTGGTGGCCGAAACCGATTGCACTTGTATTTGCACCCTATATAGTTGCCGAGCTAAGTTTGTTTCGTCAATCGGCAGACGCCAGGTCGCCGTTCGAAGGAAGGGAGAGCATCGTCATGAAGCTCAGCCGAAAGAAGGTGACCTGGGGGGCGGCGCTCTTTTTCGCTCTCCTGCTCGCGTTGGCTGTCGCGGCATGCGGCGGTAGCGGTGGCACCACCACGACCAGCGGCACCGGAGCCAGCGAAGAAGCCTCCTCCGTCGCCTGGTCGCTGCCCAACGTGAACATCCAGAACACCCGCTCGATCGAAAGCGGCATCACCTCCGAAAACGTGGCCGAACTCAAACCGGCCTGGGAAGTCGAACTGAAGAGCGCCGGGGTCTTCGGCTCCTTCGCCGCCAACCCGGTCTTCTCCCCCGACGGCAAATCGGTCTACCTCCAGGACCTCGCCAACGACGTCTTCGCCGTGAACCTGGAAAGCGGCGAAATCGAATGGGAATACGACGTCCCCTCGACCGCGACCAACTTCGAGGGTCCCAACGGCGTCTCCTACTACGAAGGCGACCTCTACGGCGAGACCAACACCGCCGCCTTCGCCCTCTCGGCGGAAACCGGCGAGAAGATCTGGGAAACCCCCGAACTGGCCGAAAAGAAAGGTCAGGGCTTCAACATCCAGCCGCAGCCGTATGAAGGGAAGATCTTCCTCTCCACCTCGGGCCAGCTGAACGGCGGCATCGCCTACGCCCTCGACGCGAAGAGCGGCAAGGTCCTCTGGGAATTCCAGGAGACGAAAGAAAAGAAAGACCGCCAGGCGGGCGGCGAACTCGGCACCGGCGGCGCCTGGAACGCGCCCGCGATCGGTCCCGGAGGCGAAGTCTTCTACGGCGTCGCCAACCCCTACCGCTCGATCGACCAGGCGATCGAAGAACCGACCGAACTGCTCTACAACAACTCGACGGTCTCCCTGGACCAGGAAACGGGCGAACTGAACTGGTACTTCCAGGGGGTGCCGAACGACTTCCACGACTGGGACATGCAGATCTCGCCGATCTACGTCGAAGAAACGTCGGAACCGATGGTGATCGACGGCGGCAAGATGGGCTACGTCTACTCGATGAACCCGGAAACGGGCGAACTGAACTGGAAGACCGCGGTCGGCAAACACAACGGCCACGACGAAGACGGCCCGCTGGCGATGGAAGGTAAGTTCAAGCGCCCGAAGCTCCCCTACACCTACTGGCCGGGGGCCTTGGGCGGCGTCGAGACCAACATGGCGGTCGCCGAAGGCATGGCCTTCGTGCCGATCAACAACACCCCCTCGACGTTCAAAAAATACAACGAACCGATCGCCTCGCTGGGCACCGAAGGGACCGGTGAATTCCTCGCGATCGACCTCGAAACCGGGAAGGTCGTCTGGGACGACAAACTCCCGACGCCCGCCTACGGCGACGCGACCTATTCCAACGGCATCGTCTACACCACCGAATTCGGCGGCAAGGTGCTTGCCTTCGACGCCAAGACGGGCAAGGAACTCTGGTCGGCGAAGCTGCCGGCCGGCGCCAACTCGCCGGTCGCCGTCACCGGCGAATACCTGGTGACCGCGGCGGGCTACCCGCTCGGCTCGGGTCAGGTGGCGAAAGTGGTCGGCTACAAACTCGGTGCCGCCGGCGCCCCGGTGCAGTCGGCCCTCGCCGCGACCGGCGGTGAAGAAGAAGGCGAAAACAGCTCCGGCGAGGAATCCGAAGAAGCCAAGGAAGGCTCCGAAGAAGCCGAAGGCGGAGAAGAAGAAGCCGGTGGTGGCGAAGCCGCCGCCCTGGCCGCCGGCGAAGAAGTGTTCGACGGCACCTGCTCGAGCTGCCACACCCTGGCCGCCGCGGGCTCCCACGGCAACGTCGGCCCGAACCTCGACGAACTCGAACCGAGCAAGGGTCTGGTGATCCACCAGGTGACCAACGGCGGCGGCGGGATGCCGGCCTTCGGCAGCACCTTCTCGAAGGAAGAAATCGAAGACGTCGCCACCTTCGTCTCCCACTGGGCGGGCAAGCCGCTGACCCCCGCCCAGGAAAAGCTGGCCGAAGAAAACGGCTCGGCGGGGGGACCGTGACCGACTGATCGGTAGGTCCGCGGCGCGGCAGCTTCTCTTGCAGAGGCCGCCGCGCCGCCGGCCCGGCCACTGGCCGGGCGTAGCTTTACGTCGAGCGAGATGGACAGTCGGCGCACGGGAGAGAGGCTCTACACCGCCATCGTGATGGCGTTCCTGGTCGGTCTCGTCGTGCTCGGCCTGCTCGGCGTCCCGGCCCTCCTGGTCGGCGCCATCGGCATCGTCGTCGCGGCGCTCGCGATCGCGATCTTCCATCGCCCGCTCTCCGGGCGGCCGCGCACCAGGCGCGGCGACCGTGTCCCGGCGCATTACGTCCCGTCGGTGCTCGAGCCGAGCACCGCCAGGCGCCGCCGCGGTCTCCACCTCCGTCGTCACCGCCACGCCTGATTGCATGCTGATCCCGGGAGCAGAGCTGGACTCTCCGGCACCGCCGCTCGACGATCTCCTGCGCCGCGGCCTGGAGGAGAAACCGGACGAGGTCGCGATCCTCTCCAATCGCCGCGGCCTCGGCTGGCGCGAGCTCGAGGACGCGAGCTCGCGGGTCGCGGCCGGATACCTCGCGCTCGGCCTCGTGCCGGGCGACCGGGTCGCCTCGCTGATGCCGAACCGGGTCGACCTCGTCGTCCACTACCTCGCCTGCTTCAAGGCCGGCCTGATCGCGACGCCGCTGAACTACCGCTACACGGCGACCGAGATCGACCACGCGCTGGGGGTGAGCGGCGCCCGCGTCCTGCTCGCCCACGTCGAGCGCGCCGCTGACATCGCCGCCGGCGAGCTGACCGGGGAGCTCGATCTGGGGACGGTCGCCTACCACGACCCCGAGCCGCTGCCGCAGGGCAACGAGGCGCCTGCGGCAGTCGACCCGGGCTGGGACCACAGCTTCGACCGGCTGCTTGCCGCCGACCCGCTGCCTCGCGGCGAGATCGATGACGACCCGGGGAAACCGGCGGTGATCTTCTTCACCTCCGGCAGCACCGGCCCGGCGAAGGGCGTCACCCACACCCGGGAGACGCTGCGCTGGATGATCGCCAGCGCAGCGATGGCCTTCGAGCTGTCGAGCGAAGACGTCTTCCTGCCGGGCTCCTCGATGTCGCACATCGGCAGCTTCCTCTGGGCGCTGGCGACGCTCTCGGTCGGCGGTCGCGTCGTCGTCGCCCGCGCCACCGACGCCCACGAGCTGCTGCCGCTGCTGCGGGAGCAGCAACCGACGATCCTGGCGATGATCCCCGCCGCGCTCTCGGCGCTGATCCACGACCATGACCTGCAGCCCGGAGACTTCTCCTCGCTGCGGATCTGCCGGGCGGGCGCCGACAAGGTCTCGACCGAGCTGCTCGCCGAGTTCGCGGCGGCGGCGGGCTTCCCGATCGTCGAGGGGTACGGGATGACCGAGGTCGGTCTGGCGACCCTGAACCCGCCCTCCGGGGAGATCCGCCAGGGCTCGATCGGCACCCCGATCGGCGGCTTCCGGATCGAACTGCGCAACGAGGAGGGGGGTCCGATCGAGGCCGATGCGGTCGGTCGGATCTGGATCGAGACCCGCAGCCGTATGAGCGGCTACTGGGAGGCGCCGGACGCGACCGCCGAGGTGGTCGTCGACGGCTGGCTCGACTCGGGCGACCTGGCCCGCGCCGACGCCGACGGCTATCTCTGGTTCTTCGGCCGCAAGAAGCAGGTGATCGTCCACGACGGCTCCAACATCAGCCCCTATGAGGTGGAGGGGGCGCTGGTCGATCACCCGGCCGTCGCCCTGGCGGGCGCGGTCGGCGTCCACGACGCCGTCCACGGCGAGAACGTGCGTGCCTACGTCACCTGCGTCGAGGGCGCCGAGAAGCCCTCGGCCGCCGACCTGATCGTCCACTGCCGCGAGCGGATCGGCTACAAGGCGCCCGAGGAGGTCGTCTTCCTCGACGAGATGCCGCTCAACCCGACCGGCAAGATCGACCGGGTAGGACTCAAACGCATGGCCGAGGATCATCTCCATCCGCACGGGCTGGACTGAGACGGACGACTGAGCGGGAGAGGGCCTGGGGGACCCCCCTCTCCCACGAACAGCGGGGAGGTTCGCTCGGGGGTCCCCCAGACCCTCCTCACGGTGCGTTCGCAGTTGGTTCCGCTATCCGGAACTGAGTGCGAACTCACTTTGGTCAGGCGGGCGATGCTTTGCTGGGAAGGCTGCTGTCAGGTCTCGAGGACGCGGACGGGGGTGCCGTCCAGGTAGGCGAGGACGTTCTCGACCGCGTCGCGGAAGAAGACCTCGTAGGTGGCCTCGGTGACGTAGCCGATGTGCGGGGTGAGGACGGTGCGGGGGACGGTGCGCAGCCGGTGGTCGGCGGGCAGCGGCTCGCGGTCGTAGACGTCGAGCCCGGCACCGGCGATCGCGCCCGTCTCGAGCGCCGCGACGAGCGCGTCGGTGTCGACGATCGGGCCACGCGAGGTGTTGATCAGGTAGGCGCTCGGCTTCATCGCGCCGATCTCGGCGGCGCCGACCAGGCCGCGGCTGCGCTCGCTCAGCTTGTAGTGGACCGAGACGATGTCGGCGCGCTCGAACAGCTCCGCCTTGGCGACCGGCTCGGCGCCGGCCTCGCGCGCCACCGCGGGGTCGAGATTCTGGCTCCAGGCGATCACCTCCATGCGGAAGGCGTGGGCGACCGTCGTCATCCTCTGTCCCAGGTAACCGAAGCCGACCAGGCCGAGGGTCGCCCCTTTGAGGTCGCCGCCGATCGTCGTCTGCCAGCCGCCCGCCCTCATCGCGGCGTGCTCGGCCGGGATCTCGCGGAGGAGGGAGAGGATCAATCCCCAGCTGAGCTCGACGGTCCCCGGCCCGTGCATGCGGGTGCCGCAGACGACCACGCCGTTGCCGCGCGCCGCGCCGATGTCCATCGAGGCGTTCCCCATCGCGGTGGTGATCAGCAGCTTCAGGTCCGGAAGGCGGTCGAGGATCGCCGCCGGGAAGGCCGTGCGCTCCCGCATCGCGACGACGATCTCGGCCCCGGCGAGCGCCTCGACCAGCTCGTCGGGATCGTCGATGTGATGCTCGAGCGCGACCACCTGCCACTCGTCGGGGATCCGGTCCCAGCCGCCGTAGTCGAGGGCGACACCCTGGTAGTCGTCGAGCAGGACGATCCGCTTCACCTCTGGAGCGTTGCACACGAGCTAGATTCAGCGGCGTGTTCGCCACCCAGGCCATCGCCTCCCTGCTCGCGGTGCTGAGCATGGCGGGCTCCCACCCGCTGGCGGGCAAGGTGGTCGGCATCGACCCCGGCCACAACGGCGGCAACGCCGACGATCCGAGCTTCATCGACACGCCCGTCTGGAACGGCCGCGAAGAGGAGGCCTGCGACACCACCGGGACCGAGACGGACGGCGGCTACACCGAGGCACGCTTCAACTTCAACGTGGCGATGTACCTGCGCGCCGACCTCGTCGCCGAGGGGGCGAAGGTGGTGATGACGCGGCGGACGAACCATGGTGTCGGCCCCTGCATCACCCGCCGCGCGAGGATCCTGAACAAGGCGGGCTCCGACGTGGCGATCGACATCCACGCCGACGGCGGCCCGGCGGGCGGCCGCGGCGTCGCCGTCCTCACCCCCGTCCCCGACGGTCCCAACGACAAGGTGATCGCCGCCTCGAGGCGCTTCGGCCGCATCCTGCTGAAGCGCTACACGCGGGTGACCGGTATCCCGATCTCGACCTACGACGGCTCGGGCGGCTTCGCCCCGCGCGACAACCTCGCGGGCCTCAACCTCACCACCGTCCCCAAGGTGCTGATCGAGTGCGTGAACATGCGCAATGCCACCGACGCCTCGCGCCTCGTCAAGCCGGGCTTCCAGCGCCTCGCCGCCAAGTCGATGGCGGAGGCGATCACCGTCTTCCTGACCTCCCGTTAGGAGGCGACCGCCTCGGGCGCCCGGGCCTCGGCGACGCCGTCGGCGACGTAGGGCAGCGCGCAGGCCTTGCCGTCGGAGAAGCCCTCGGCACCGATGTCGAGGGCGATGTTCATCCGGGCCCGGGCGTTCTCCCAGGCGATCAGCTGCGCCAGCTCCATCGTCCCCTTGGTCCCGAAGCGGGCCTTGACCCGCTCCATCAGCTCGTCGCCGACGGTGCCGGGGGTGACCGTCATCCCGGTCGCCAGATCGATGACGAGCAACTGATCCTCGTCGAAGAGGCCGCTCGCGTGGGCATCGTGGAGGCCGCGCACCTGATCCTCGGTGAGGCCGGCGCGGCGGGCGAACTCGGAGGAGATGTCGATGCAGAACTCGCAGCCGACCATCGTCGCGGCGCGCATCACCGCCAGCTCGGCGAGCAGCTTCGGCACGTGCGAGCAGCGTTCGGCGGCGCGGTTGTAGCGCATGTAGTCGAACATCAGGCGCGGGTGCCGGGCGAAGACGCGCGACGACTCGAGGTCGCGTCCGTAGGTCATCTTGCCGCCCCGCGCGACCGCGGCGGCGAAAGCTCCCTGGCGTGGCTCGATTCTCGACATGGCCCCTCCTTCGATCGGTTGCGACCGGGAGGCTAGCGAGCAGGTGGTAGCGCGATAAGGTCCAATCGAGTGACCGGATCGGGTACCAATTTCGAGAGCTTGGCATCGCCGGAGCTGCTTCTGCCTGACTGGGATCCCGACGGGCCGCGCCGGGTGCAGCTCGAGGCGCGCCTGCGCGAGTCGGTCCGCGACGGCAGGCTGCGACCCGGCGTGCGGCTGCCCTCCTCGCGGGCGCTGGGGGCGGAGCTCGGGGTCTCGCGGCGGCTCGTGGTCGAGGCCTACGAACAGCTCGCCGCGGAGGGCTACCTGGTGACCAAGGCCGGGTCCGGGACCCGGGTCGCCGCGACCACGCCGGCCGACGGGGAGGCGAGCGCCGAGCCGAGCGGGGCGCTGACCATGCCGAGCGCCCGCATCGACCTCTTCCCCGGCTCGCCGGACCTGTCCTTCTTCCCCCGTCGCGCCTGGGGCCGGGCGCTGCGGAGCGCACTCGCGACGCTGCCCGACGCGCGGCTCGGCTACGGCGAGTTCGCCGGCGCCGGGGAGCTGCGGAGCGCGCTCGCCGAGCACCTCGGCCGGGTGCGGGCGGCGGCCGCGGCACCGGACTCGATCGTCGTCACCGCCGGCTACCAGCAGGGGCTGCGCGTCTTCTGCGCGGTGGTCCGCGGGCGCGGTGGACGGCGGATCGCGGTCGAGGACCCCGGCTACCCGATCGCCGGCTGGACGATCGAAGCCGAGGGGCTCGAGGTGGTGCCGGTGCCGATCGGCGCCGACGGGATCGACGTCGAGGCATTGGCCGCCGCCGACCCCGACGCGGCGATCGTCACCCCGGCCCACTCGTTGCCGCTGGGCGCGGTGCTCGCCGCCGAGCGCCGGCTGGCGCTGGTCGAGTGGGCGCGGCGGCGCGGCGCGCTGGTGCTCGAGGACGACTACGACGCCGAGCTGCGCTACGACCGCCGCGGCCCGGCCGGGACCCTGCAAGGGCTGGCGCCCGACGTGGTCGTCCTCGCCGGCAGCGTCTCCAAGACGCTCGCCCCGGCCCTGCGGCTGGCCTGGCTCTGCCTCCCCACCGACGCGGTCGCGGCGGCGGCGCTCGCCCGGGTCTCCCTCGACGGCGGCGGCCCGCGGCTCGACGAACTGGCGCTCGCCGAGCTGATCGCGGGGGGCGGCTTCGATCGCCACGTCCGCGCCGCTCGCTCCCACTACCGCGAGAAGCGCGCCGCGCTCCTCGAGGCGATCGCCGCCGCGATGCCGACGGCCAGGGTGGGCGGGATCGCCGCCGGCCTCCACCTGCTGCTCGAGCTGCCGCCCGGCACCGAGGAGGGCGCGGTGGTCGAGCGCGCCGGGGCGGGCGGCGTCCGCGTCCAGGGCCGGGCCGAATTCACCCGCGTCCACCCCGGCCCCCCGGCGCTCGTCATCGGCTACGGCCTGCCTTCGATCCGCGAGCTGCGCGAGGCGGTCGAGGTGATCGCCGGCGCCGTCGGGACGCCTGCGTCATAGGATTCCCGGCGTGCCGGAGGAGCACGCTGACAAGGCCGCTCGGGCGCGATCCTTCGGGGCCGCCGCCGACGCTTACGAGCGGGCGCGACCGGGGTATCCCGGCGCGGCCGTCGACTGGCTGGTACCTGCAGAGGCACGGACGGTGCTCGACCTCGGTGCCGGGACGGGGAAGCTGACCCGGTCGCTGGTGGCCCGCGGCCTCGAGGTCGTCGCGGTCGAGCCGATCGCGGAGATGCGCGAGCGGCTCTCCGCGGCGCTGCCGGAGGTGCGGGCGCTGGAGGGGACGGCGGAGCTGATCCCGCTGCCGGACGCCAGCGTCGACGCGATCACGGTCGCCCAGGCCTGGCACTGGGTCGACCGCGAGCGGGCCAAGGCCGAGGCGGCGCGGGTGCTGCGACCGGGAGGCACGCTGAGCCTGATCTGGAACCGGCGCGACGAGCGGGTCGACTGGGTGGCGCGGATCGGCAAGGTGATGGGCAGTGGCGACGCCGAGCTGATCGAGTTCGAGGGGATCGAGATCGGCCCGCCCTTCGGCCCGACCGAGACCTTCGTCACCGACTGGGAGCGGCCGATGGACATCGACCTGCTGGTCGACATGGCCGCCTCGCGCAGCTACGTGATCACGGCGACGCCGCGACGCCGGGGAGAGATCCTCGACGCGATCCGCCGGCTGGTCGAATCGGAGCCGGGCCTCGGCACCGAGTTCGAGTTCCCCTACCGCACCTACTGCTTCAAGGCGCGTTCGCGGTAATGGTCGGACAGCGACCGGAAGTGCGAACGCACGAGGGGGCTAGCTGTTGATCGTGACGACGGTGCCGATCGGCGTGTAGGGCCAGATCGCGGCCGCCTCTTCGAGCGGCATCTCGACGCAGCCGAGGCTCTGCGGCGTGCCGTAGGAGGCGCGGTCGAAGGCGTGCAGCGCGTCGCCGCCGTTGAAGTAGGAGACCCACATGATCCCCGGGTCGCTGTAGTGCGAGCCGTCGGGGTTTTCGCCGCTCATCGTCGTTTCTTCGTAGCGCAGGTAGACGGGGAAGGAGCCGACTTCGGTTTCCGCGCCGGGGATGCCGGTGTTGGCCGGGCCCGCCGAGAGGATCATCTTGCCGTTGTGCCAGACGTTGACGGTCTCGGGGATTTCCTCGCTGACCCAGACGTAGGTGTAGCCGTTGCTCGCGCCCTTGGTCGGTTTGACCTTGCCGGCGATCAGGGACTTCATGATCTGCTCCCAGACTTCGGGGCCGGCGACACCGTCGACTTCGAGGCCTTCGGCTTCCTCGTAGGACATCAGCGCACCTTCGACCAGCACGTTTTCTTCACCCGGCGTCCACAGTTCCTTCAGCCCGGAGGGCGTGTTCCCCCAGCGCGGCGAGAAATGGCCCTTGGGCACCTCGGTGGTGGCCGCAGCGACCTGCGCTTCCGGCGTCTTCGCGACTTCTTCGCCGGTCCACTTGTACGGCAGGTAGCCGAGCTGGGCGAGCATCTGCTGCAGCCGCAGCTCGCTGCCCGCCGGGACTTCCCAGGCGACCTCGGCGGTGCTCGAGGTCGAGCCGTCGGACTGGACGACGTCGACGTGTTCGGGCAGCTCGACCTTCAGGTCGGCTGCCAGCGGCACCCCGAACCCGGACGGCGTGAACTTCAGCGTGTGGCGGTCGGGCTGCGACCACTTGCCGGGGACTTCCGGCGAGAGCTTCGGCTTTTCGGAGCCCAGCACCTTGGAGACCGGTTTGGAGAAGGTCAGTTCGACCGGGGTAGAGGCGGAGATGGTCGAGCCCGCCGGCGGGTTGGCGGCGACGATCGGCGAGCCGGTCGCCGGGAACCAGGTCACGGTCTTGAACTTGCCGACGTGCTCCCATGGCTGGGCGGCGACGGCGACCAGCATCTGACCCGCGGCCGGCTGCCTGCCGAGGGTGAAGGTGCTGCGCGGGCTGCGGAAGCGGCGGTGCACGAGTTCGCCGGGGTGCCCGTAGGCGACCTCGCTGACCGGGCGGCTGAGGTGGAGGCGCGGGTTCTTGCCGCTCTTCACGGTCAGCCAGCGGGCTTCCAGGTCGGCGCTCGGGGCGGTGACGGTGAGCGCCAGCTTCTTCTCGCTTCCGGACAGCCAGCCGGTGGCGCTCGGGCGCTTCACCGTCGCTTCCACCGTGACCTGCTCGCCGGGGTGCAGCTTGACCTTCGGGACGACCAGGTCGCCCTTCATCGCGACCGGGATCGCATCGCCGCTCTTCACCGCGGTGGCGCGGACGCTGTCGACGCTGCCGCCGAAGGTGTCGGTGTCGATCTTGGCGAGCGCCGTCGGGTCTTCTTCGATGCTGCTCCCCGCGAGCGCCACGGCGGAGACGACGAAGGCGATCGCGGCGGCCAGGACGAGTCCGACGATGCCGCCGACGAGCACGCGCTTCGGCCAGCGGCGCGGCGCCTCAGGCGGAGTGTCCGGGGCGGTCGGTCGATCCTCGATCAACATCGGCCATTAAGAGTAGGCACCCCGTCACACGCGCGGGTAAATTTGCCCGCCGGTGAATGCGCGGTACCGCTCTTCTCTCGCGTCAGTCCTTTGCGCGTTGACGCTCGGGAGTCTCGAAGAACATCGAGGAGGACACCGTCGGAATCCCCTCCTCGTCTGAACGACTCAGCCGTTCGGCGCTCCGGGCCTGGATCTCCATCGTCCGCTCGAGCACCTCGGTGTGGAGCTCGCTCAGTTCCTGGAAGCCCTCCTCGTCGACCAGCATCGGAGTGCGGGTGGCGACGCGGTTCGCCCGCGCGTCGAAGGTATGCGCATCCATCGCGCGGGCCAGGTCGGCGACTACCAATTGCAGGAAGTTGCGGGTGAAGACCTCGCGTTCCGCGATCGACTGCCGGGCGAATTCCTCCTCGGTGACGACCGGGCGCTCGATCGCGCGGTAGAAGTGCTCGACGGCGCCGCGGACGGGCCGCTCGTCGACCAGCTCGATCAGGTTCAGCTGCTGCAGTTTGCGCACGTGGTAGCCGACGTGCCCCACGTCCTTGCCGATCTCCTGAGCGATTTCGACCGGGCTCGCTGTACGTTCGGCCAGGATCGAGAACGCTCGCGCGCGGGTGGGGTGGGCGACGATCGCGGCGAGGGTGGTCTCCATCGACGCGGTTGGGGCGGCGGTCTTGACGGGGGGCATGCGTTTGGTCTCCTTCGCTCAAGCGGGTTAGGCCGTTTGATCGTAGAGGTAATTCCTGAGCGATTCCAGCCGTCTTTGCCGAGATCTTCCATACCGCTGGAATCTGTTCCAGCGGTGGAGACGGTCACACCGGGTGAACCATCCACAAGCCAGGGAGAAGGGGGTGAGCCCATGAAGATCACTGTCGCCGAGCAGACGATTCCGTCGACTTCGCTGACCAAGACGGTCTGAGTCCTTTCGGGGCCGGCCCACCTGAGGGGCCGGCCCCGCATCAGCCACAATCGGGGGGTGAGGCACAACCCGGCGCACGCCACCACCGATCCCGAGGTCGTCCGCGATCTGATCAGGGAGAACCCCTGGGCGACGATCGTCAGCGCCGGCGGCGACGGGCCGGTCGCCTCCCACTATCCGGTGCTGCTCGACGAGGACTCCTCCGAGCTGGCCGTCCTCACCCACGTCGGGCGCCCGGACGAGGAGGTCCATGGCTTCGGCGAGGACGAGGTTCTGGTCATCGTCCAGGGCCGACATGGCTATGTGTCGCCGAGCTGGTACGGCCCCGAGGCGACCCGCGCGCCGACCTGGAACTTCAGCGTCGCCCACCTCCACGGCGTGCCCGAGATCCTCGACCCCGAGGAGAACCTGGCGACGCTGACCCGCCTCGTCGAGCGCTTCGAGCGCCGCGTCGCGGACCCGCTCTACCTCGACCAGGAGTGGGGGCGCGAGATGTCCAAGGGGACCGTCGGGCTGCGGGTCCCGGTCACCCGCTTCGTCTGCAAGCGCAAGCTGAGCCAGGACAAGGACGACCTCAGCCGGCGCCAGGTGATCGCGGCGCTGCGCGAGCCGGGTCCCTACGGCCATCCCGAGCTGGCCGACGAGATGGAGGGCGTCTGGGAGGCCGAACTCGACGCGGGGCGCCCGAGGTGAGCGCCGACGCGCGGATCGAGATCGCCGACGCCCCGGGCCGGCAGCGCTTCGAGGCGACGGTCGACGGCGAGCTCGCCGGCTTCCTCGTCTACCGCAGGCGCCGCGGCCTCGTGGCTCTGATCCACACCGAGGTCGAGGAGCGCTTCGAGGGCCGCGGGATCGGCGGGCGACTGGCCCGCTTCGCGCTCGACCGGGCGCGCGAGGACGATGTCGCGATCCTCCCCTTCTGCCCGTTCGTCAACGAGTGGCTGCGGCGCCACCGCGAGTACGTCGACCTCGTGCCCGACGCCTACCGCGAAGAATTCGGGCTCTGAGGGCGCGCGGTGCTCTACTTCAGCGACCCCTCGAGCCTCGAACACGATCCGCGCGAGCTGATCCCGGGACATCCCGAGGCGCCGCCGCGGCTGGTCGCGATCGAACGCGAGCTCGAGGCGGTGGCCTGGCTCGGCTGGGAACGGCGGTCGGCGCCGGCGGCGAGCGCCGAGGAACTGGAGCTCGTCCACACCCGTCGCCACGTCGCCGGGATCCGTGAGCTGAGCGAGAGGGGCGGTGGCGGGATCGACGGCGAGACCTACGACGGCCCCGCCTCCTACCGGGCGGCGGCGCACGCCGCCGGGGGCGCGGCGGCGATGGCGCGGGCGCTGCTCGGGGGCGAGGCGAAGGTCGGCTTCAGCGCGCTTCGCCCACCCGGCCATCACGCCGAACCGGAACGGGCGATGGGCTTCTGCCTCTTCGACTCGGTCGCCGTCGCCGCGGCGCTGGCGGTCGCCGAGCTCGGCGCCGCGCGGGTCCTGGTCCTCGACTGGGATGTCCACCACGGCAACGGCACCGAAGCGATCTTCCGCGAGCGCGACGATGTCCTCCTGATCGGCATCCACCAGGAGGGGATCTGGCCGGGGACGGGCCCGGCGTCGGATGTCGGGACAGGTCGCGGCGAGGGCTTCACGGTGAACATCCCGGTCCCGGAAGGGTCGGGACGGGACGTCTTCCTCTCGCTGCTCGACCGCGTGGTGGCGCCGGTCGCGACCGAATTCGCCCCGGACCTGATCCTGATCTCGGCGGGATACGACGCCCACCGCGACGATCCGCTCGCCGGGCTGGCGCTGACCGGCGCCGACTTCGGCCAGATGGCGGTGCAGATGCGCGAGCTGGGCAGCCGGCTCGACGCCCCGGTCGGCGCGGTGCTGGAGGGCGGCTACGCGCCCGCGGCGCTGGCCGAATCGGTGGTGGCGACGATGCGGGGGCTGGGCGGCGAGGGAACCGCAATCACCGCGCCGGAGACGCGCATCGCCGAGGAGGCCGCGGCCCGAATCGCGCCCCGTTGGCCCGCAGCCCTCACCTGAGTTCGCAGAAAGTTCCGGATAGCGGAACCCACTGCGAACGCACCGGGGCCGAGGTAGGTCGCCTGCGAGGATCGGTCGTCCCAACTCACTTCAGGAGGACGGATGTCAGATTCGAAGGTTTGGTTCATCACCGGCTGCTCGAAGGGCTTCGGCCGGATCTGGGCCGAGGCGGCGCTCGAGCGCGGCGACAAGGTCGCGGCGACGGCGCGCGACGCATCGACCCTGGCGCCACTCGCCGAGCGCTACGGCGATGACGTCTTGACGATGGCGCTCGACGTGCAGGACATGGCGGCAGACTTCGCCGCCGTGCAGCAGGCGCACGAGCGCTTCGGCCGGCTTGACGTGGTCGTCAACAACGCCGGCTACGGGCTCTTCGGCACGATCGAGGAGGTCAGCCCCGAGCAGGCCCGCGACCAGATCGAGACCAACGTCTTCGGCGCCCTCTGGGTGACCAAGGCGGCGCTGCCGATCCTGCGTGAGCAGGGCTCCGGCCACGTCATCCAGGTGTCCTCGATCGGCGGCGTCACCGCCTTCCCCGGGATCGGCCTCTACCACGCCTCGAAGTGGGCGCTGGAGGCGTTCAGCCAGTCGCTCTCGGTCGAGGTGGCGCCCTTCGGCATCGACGTGACGCTGATCGAGCCACAGGGCTACTCGACCGACTGGGGCGGCGCCTCGGCGATCCAGGCCGAGCCGCTGCCCGCCTACGACCCGGTGCGCGAGGCGCGGGCGAAACGGGCCGCCTCGATCAAATCGCCGGGCGACCCGGAGGCGACCGGGCCGGCGATCCTGAAGCTGGTCGACGCGGAGAAGCCGCCGCTGCGCTGCTTCTTCGGCGCCGACGCCTTCGGCATGGTCCGCCCCGACTACGAGCGCCGGATCGCCTCGTGGGAAGAGTGGGACTGGCTCGCCCAGGAGGCCCACGGCGAGCGCTGATCTAGAGGTCGATCGCCGAGCCGATCGTCACGGTGCGGTCAGGCGGCAGGTGGAAGTAGTCGGCGGCGCTCACCGAGTTGCGGGCGAGGGCGACATAGAGGCGCTTCCGCCAACCCGCCATGCCGGGGTCGGGGGTCGGGCGGATCGTCACCTGCGAGAGGAAGTAGACGGCGTCCTCCTCGCGGGCGTCGCCCTCCAGGCCTCGCGTGCAGGCGAGGGCGAAGAGATGCGGCACCTTGATCGCTTCCTGGAAGCCGACCTTGGCGGTGATGTGGGAGATCCCGTCGTCCTCGTAGCCGAGGTTGTCGACGACCAGGTGGTCCTCCTCGGAGACGTAGGGCGAGCGGGTGGTCTCGATCGAGATGATCACGATCGATTCGTGCAGCGCGTGGGCGTGTTCGAAGCTGGCGTGGAGGGCGAGCGGCGTCGTCTCGGGGCGGACGTTGAGATAGACCGCCGTGCCGGGGACGCGGGGCGGCTGTGGATCGGCCTCGTGCAGTTCGTCGACGAAGGCCTGCAGCGGGCCCTCGGCCTCGATCCGTGAATCGCGGATCTTGAGGCTGCCGCGGCGCCAGGTGCTGAGCACGATGAAGATGAGCCCCCCGACCGAGAGCGGGAACCAACCACCGTGCGCGGTCTTGGTCAGGTTGGCGGCGAGGAAGGCGATGTCGACGGTGAAGAAGACGGCGGCGCCGATCCCCACCCACCAGCCAGGCTTCTTCCACAGGTACCTCGCCATCACGAAGAAGAGCAGGGTGTCGGCGGTGATCGTGCCGGTCACCGCGATCCCGTAGGCGGAGCCGAGCTTGGTCGAGGAGCCGAAGCCGACGACCAGGCCGACCACCGCGACGAGCAGGAACCAGTTGACCGCGGGCAGATAGACCTGGCCGATCTCCGCCGCCGAGGTGTGGCGGATCGAGAGGCGGGGCAGAAAACCGAGCTGGATCGCCTGCTTGGTCACCGAGAAGGCGCCGGAGATCACCGCCTGCGAGGCGATCACCGTCGCCACCGTCGCCAGCACCACCATCGGCACCCGGCCCCAGTGCGGGATGAGGAGGAAGAACGGGTTCGAGATCGCATCCGGGTTGCCGACGATCAGGGAGCCCTGGCCCATGTAGTTGAGCGTCAGCGCCGGGAAGACGACGAAGAACCAGGCGCGTTTGATCGGCGGCCGGCCGAAGTGGCCCATGTCGGCGTAGAGCGCCTCGGCGCCGGTGATCGTCAGCACGATCGCGCCGAGCGAGATGAAGGCGGTGCCGAAATGGCGGCCGAAGAACTCGACCCCGTAGCTCGGCAGGAGCGCCTTGACGATCTCCGGGTGGGCGAGGACGCGGCCGAGGCCGGCGATCGCGATGACCCCGAACCAGAACAGCATCACCGGTCCGAAGACGCGACCGATGCGGTGGGTGCCGAACCGCTGGACGGCGAAGAGGACGACGAGCACGGCGATCGTGATCGGGACCACCAGCGAGTGGACGCTCGGCTCCACCACCTTCACCCCTTCGACCGCGGAGAGCACCGAGATCGCCGGGGTGATCATCCCGTCGCCGTAGAAGAGGGCGACGCCGAACATGCCGATCGCGATCAGCGCCATCTTCACCCGGCGGCTGTCGAGCTCCGTCATTTCGATCTTTGCGATCAACGCCAGGATGCCGCCCTCGCCGTCGTTGTCGGCGCGCATGATGAAGAGGACGAACTCGATCGAGACGATCAGCGTGATCGACCAGAAGACCAGCGAGATCACGCCGAAGACATCCTGTTCGGTGGCCTTCACCGCGCCGTGGTCGGCGGAGAAGACCGCCTGCAGCGCGTAGAGCGGGCTGGTGCCGATGTCGCCGAAGACGACGCCGAGCGCGCCGAGCGCGAGTGCGGCCATGCCGAGCTGGCGGCGGGCGTTGCGCCCGGCGACCGAGGTGTTCATGCCTGAAACCTAGGGCAGGACTTCGAACTGCTTCGTCTCCGACGTCGAGCTGAGGCCCGAGGCGGTGGCGGTGGCGGTGGCGGTGGCGCGCAGCGTGTACTTGCCGGGGGCGAGGTGCCTGCCCTTCAGCTTGCCGTTGAACTTCACCTTGTCGGAGCCGGCCTTGCCGGAGACCTGGGGCAGGGTCCCGACCTTGACCGTCTTCGTCTTGCCGTTCTTCTTCTTCTTGGTCAGCACTTCGAGCTTCACCGTGGCGGCGGTCGAGAGGGTGAAGGAGATCGTCGTCTTCTTCTCGAACTTCGCCGGCTTCAGGGCGAGCTTCGTGAGCTCGGGGGCGGTCGATGCGGGGGGTGGTGTGGCCGAGCCGCCACCTGAGGTTCCGCCGCCGTTCGGCGGGCATTCGGCCAGCTGGTAGGCACCGATGTCGACGAAGGCGGTGCCGCTGCAGGTGACGGTCCGGGGGTTGTCGGCGAGGTCGAGCTCACCCGGTCCCACCACGGCCGTGGTCCCGGCGAACTTCGTCGGCGAGGTCGGCTGCTCCATGAAGTTGCCGCCCGCTGCGGCGACGAACAGCGGCTCCGCCGACTGGTTGCCGTTTTCGGTAGGTGAAGTGATCTGCGCCTTCAGCCCGTTGCCCGGTTCGCCCGGTTCGAATTCCTCTTCGTCCTGGACCGTGGAGAAGTTCGAGTGCGAGAGGTCGATGGTCAGCGTCGAGGGAGGTTCGCCTCCTTCCGCGGGGTACGGATATGCCTGGATGTCGTACTCCCCACCGGAAGCGATCGTGTTCACGGCTTCGACGTGCATCGTGCCTTCGTTGGACGCGACGAAGAACATCCCCTCTTCGGTGCCGACCATCGTGTCGTTGATCAGCTTGAAGTCCCTCGCTCCGCCGGAGGCCCCGTCGAAGCCGTAGCCGCCCCCTTTGCGGGTGCTGACACAGACGGAGTCGCGGATCGTTCCCTCGCCCATCGCGCAGGCCCAGTCGGCCGCGCCGATCACTTCGACCCGTTCGACCACCGATTCGCCGCCGGTGACGACCAGGCCGCTGGTGGGTTCGGCCGACATGTGGAGCCGGACGTTCCGGACGGTGGAGCGGCCACCTTCGAATGAGATCCCGCCGCCGAAGGAAGAGCTTTCGATCAGAGGCGCCTGCTCACCCGGTTCGCCTTCGAAGGTGGCTGGTTCGACCACCCTGAGCGTGCTCGACAGGTGGTAGGTCCCCGGCGCCAGCAGGAGCGTGTCGCCTTCGCGCAGGTTTTCCGCCTTCACCGCGGTGACGAGATCGCAAGGAGCCGACTGCGCCGTGCAGGGGACGTTCGCGGCGCTGCCGTTCGGCGCCGCGTAGAGGGTGGTCGGTGGCGGACACGTGGTCAGCTGGTAGGCGCCGATGTCGATGCCTTCGATCTTCTGGCAGGTGGTCGTGCGCGGGTTGCCGGCGAGATCGAGCTCACCGGTGGCGAGCCCGGCGAGGTCGCCGGCGAAGCGCGTCGGCGATGACAGCTGCTCGGTGTAGTCGCCCGCCGCGGGGTTCGTGAACACCGGCTCCACCGATTGGTTGCCTTCTTCGCTCGGCAGGGTGATCGTCGCGTTGCCTTGACCTGATTGCCCGTGCGTGGAGAAGTTCGAGTGCGAGAACTTGAGTTCGACCCGCCCGGCCGCGAGGAACGGCTCTGCGTAGAGGTCGTCGGTGCCGCCGGAGGCGATCGTGTTCCTGGCTTCGACCACCACCGTGGAGATGCCGGTGGAGGCGGCGACGCCCTTGTCGCCCCCGATCGCGGTGTCGTTGAAGAGCTTCAAGGTGGACCCGGCGGTGCTGGTGTCTTCCAGGCCCACCCCTTCGAATCCGGTCGCCACGCAGAGCGAGTCCCTCATCCTGCCCGCGTCCATCGCGCAGGCGATGTGCGAGCCGGTGGATTCGACCCGTTCGACCAGGCCACCGGCGACCGCGATCCCCAGTTCCCCTCCGTGGACGCGGAGATCGCGCAGCGTCGGCGCGCCGGTCGATTCGAACACCCAGCTGCCACCCGCGGTGGTCTCGAACAGCGGCTTCGCCTTCCCCGCTTCACCGGAGAGCGTGACTTCGTGGTCGACGTTCAGCGGCCCTGCGTCTTCATATGTCCCCGGGGCCGCGTAGACCGTGTCCCCCGGAACGGAGGCCGCGAGCGCGGTTTCGATGCTGCACGGGGACACGGCGGTGCAGATCGCGCCGGTTCCGTCCGGCGCCGCGTGGCGTTCGGTCGCCGCGGCGGTCGAGACCGATGCAAGCGAGAAGAAGAGGGCCGCCGCGACGAGGAGCGACGGGAAGAGGCGACGCGACCCAGGCATACCTCCTTTCTAGAGCGGCGAAAGTCCCCGCACAATGGACCTGGGTCCCCGATCCGTCAAGATCACCTGATGGCCTCCTCCCGCGTCCCCGATCCGATCGAGTCGGTCCGCCACCAGTTGCGGCCGCTCTTCGACCAGATCGTGATCAAGGAGCTCGACTCCGACCGGGTGCGCCGCTCCGGCCTGGTCGTCCCGCCCGGCACCCACGAGCCGCCGCCCGAACAGGGGATCGTGCTCGCCGTCGGCCCGGGTCTCGACTGGTGGGCGGGGGCCGGGGTCGAGATGCCGGTGGAGATCGGCGACCACGTCGTCTTCCCGGCCAGCGCCGGGGTCTGGGTCGAGGTCGACGAGGAGCGCCTCCTCGTCTGCCGCGTCACCCAGCTCCTCGGGGTGCTCGAGTCCGCCTCGCTCGGCGGCTGACCTCCGCCGGCTGTTCCTTATGCGCCTGTCAGGCGCATAAGGAACAGCTCCAGCTAGGGCATGCGGGCGAAGGCGCGGGCGGTGATCGCGCCGGCGAGGCGCAGCTGGGAACGCTGGCCGGCGTCGGGGATGCGATCGAGGTAGGCGCGGGCCCGGTCGCCGATCTGCGGTTCGTTCTCGGCGGCGATCGCCACCGCGGCGCCGGCCACCTCGCGGACCACGGCGGGCTCGACCGAGAGCAGGGCGTCGAAGGTGCGCTCGGCGTCGGGCCTGCCGGCGGCGCCGAGCGTCTCCCAACCCAGCAGGCAGGCCGCGTAGCCGGGGGCGAGGCAGATCACCGCCCACTCGTCGGCGATCGGCTCGCCGCAGCCGATCGGCACCTCGACCGGGGCGGCGGTCGGGGCTCGGGCCTCCTCGAAGCAGGCGAGGACGAAGGTCAGCCCGGCGCCGCGGGCGAGCCGGCGCCAACGCTCCTCACTCGATCGATAGAACCGCGGCTGCTGAAAGGCGCCGATCATCAGGGCGCGCTCGGCGCGGGCGGCGCTCTCCTCCTCCACCGCGCGCGAGAGGTGGAGCATCTGCGGCTTGCGGATCGAGACCGGCAGCAGATCGGGGCGGCGCTCACGCAGCGGCGCGAAGAGCGAGGGCGGCCCGACCGGTTCGGCCGCGACCCGCTCGATCGCCATCCCCAGCGAGAGGCCGCGATCGCGCTCGCGCACCACGGAGCGGATGCGCTCGATGTCGCCCTGGCTGTAGCGGCGGTGGCCGGAGGGCTCACGGCGCGGCGAAGGGAAGCCGAAGCGGCGCTCCCAGGCGCGCAGGGTCGCCTCGCCGACGCCGGTGGCGGCGACCACGTCGCCGATGCTCAGCGTCGCCTCGGAGTCAGGATCGGACTGGATTTCGAGCTCCGTGTCCATCGCTCGCCGGATTCTTCTACCCGATGCGGAGCGCTCAACTCTCGACCGGGGCAGGATCGACCTCGGGCGGCTCGGCCACCGGGCCATCCGCCGGGTCGAGCCCGGGCATCGCCGGGGTGGGCACCGGTCGGATCACGAAGATCGCGACCAGCACCGAGACCGCGGCCAGGCAGGCGCCGACCAGATAGGCGAGGTGGTAGCCGGAGGTGAGCGCCTGGGCGGTCGAGTCGCCGGCCGCGAGCAGGTTTTCGCTGCGCTCGGTGGAGAGCGTCGCCAACACCGCCAGGCCGACCGCGCCGCCGACCTGCATGCTCGTGTTCACCAGGCCCGAGGCGAGCCCCGCATCCTCCGGGGTCGCGCCCGACATCGCCAGGATCATGATCCCCGGGAACGAGGTCCCGATCCCGATCCCGATCAGCAGGAAGGGCGGCAGCAGGTCGGTCAGGTAGTTGCCGTCGACCGGGGTGCGGGCGAAGAGCAGCAGGGCGATGGTCACCATCACGAAGCCGGGGATGAGGATGTTGCGCGGGCCGAAGCGCATGATCAGCTTTTCCGAGAAACCGAGCGAGAGACCGCCCATCACCACCGTGGTCGGCAGGAAGGCGAGCCCGACCTCGAGCGCGCTGTAGCCGAGCACCTTCTGCAGGTAGAGGGCGCCGAGGAAGAACATCCCGAACATGCCGGCGACCAGCAGCGCCTGCACCGAGTTGGCGCCGACCACGTTGCGGGAGCGGAAGAGGCGGAGCGGCATCAGCGGGTTGCTGATCCGCCCCTGGCGACGCAGGAAGGCGGCGAGCAGCGCCGCCGAGATCAGCAGGCCGGCGATCGTGCGCGGGTCGCCCCAGCCCCATTCGGTGATCTGCAGGATGGTGAAGACGCCGAGCATCAGCGCCAGCGTGACGAGGGCCGCACCCGGGAAGTCGGCGCCCTCCTGCAGGCCGAGCCCCTTCGGGTCGTCGACCAGGCGCAGCGCCAGCCAGCCGACCAGGACGCCGATCGGCAGGTTGATGACGAAGATGAAGTGCCAGGAGATCGCCTGGGTGAGGATGCCGCCGAGCAGCAGTCCGATCGAGCCGCCCGCCGAGGCGACGAAGCCGTAGACGCCGATCGCTTTCGCCTGCTCGGCGGGCGCCGGGAACATCCGCACGATCATCGCCAGGATCACCGCCGAGGAGAGCGCGCCGCCGATCCCCTGGATGAAGCGGGCGCCGATCAGGACGCCCTGGGTAGGCGACGCCGCGCAGAGCGCCGAGGCGACGGTGAAGATCGCCAGCCCGACCAGGAAGACGCGGCGCTGGCCGAGCAGGTCACCGAGCCGGCCGGCGAGCAGCAGCAGGCCGCCGAACGGGATCAGGTAGGCGTTGACGACCCAGGCCAGGTTCGCCTGCGAGAAGCCGAGGCTTTCCTGGATCGAGGGCAGGGCGACGTTCACGATCGTGCCGTCGAGGACGATCATCAGCATCCCCGCGCAGAGCACGTAGAGGGCGAGCCAGCGATTGTCATCGGTCGTCTGCACGATCCCCGACACTACCGAGGGCGCATTGGCAGTAGCTTTGGAGGGTGAGCTCGGTCCAGCAGCCGGTCGAGGGAACGACGGGAGACCGCGCCCCTTCGAGCGGCCTGATCACGACCCATGACGCCGTCGTCGCGCTCGGTGCCGACCAGCGCGTGGCCGAGTTCGACCCCGCCGCGGAACAGCTGTTCGGGATCGGGCGGGCGGAGGCGATCGGCAGCGACCTGGCCGAGCTGATCGCGCCCGCCGAGCTGCGCGAGGAGCTCCGCCGCGAGCTCGCCCGCGAGTCCGGCGAGGAGCTCCTCGGCCGGCGGATCGAGGTCCCCGCCCGGCGTGGCGACGGCGGTCCGTTACAGGTCGAGCTGACGATCGTGCGGGCGGGCGGCGCGGATGAGGGAGCGACCGTCCTCGCCCGCGACGTCAGCCACCGGCTCGAGGTCGACCGGGTCCGCGCCCACATGGAGCAGGTCGTCGCCGGGACCCGGGACGCGGTCCTCTCCAAAGACCTGGATGGGGTGATCACGACCTGGAACCCGGCCGCCGAACGCCTCTACGGGTACACCGCGGCCGAAGCCGTCGGCAGCCACGTCTCCTTCCTGATGCCGGACGAGCTGAAGCACGAGGTGGAGAAGATCCTCGCCACGGTGCGGCGCGGCGGGGCGCTCGACACCTACGAGACGCGCCGGGTGCGCAAGGACGGCACCGAGATCGACGTGGCGCTGACGATCTCGGCGATCGGCGACCCGGTCCACGGCGTCTACGGCGCCTCGGTGATCGCCCGCGACATCACGGCGGAGCGGCGGCGACGGCGGGCGCGCGACTTCCTGATCGTCGCCACCCGCGACCTCGACGCCTCGCTCGACCCGACCGAGACGGCCCGCAACATCGTCGCCAAAGCGGTCCCCGACCTGGCCGAGATCTGCATGATCGACTTCATCCGCCCGGACGGGCAGATCGGCGAATCGGTGGCGGCCTCGGCGATCCCCGGGGCGGCCGAGCGCCTCGAGCAGATCCGCCGCACCTCCCCCCTCGACCCCGAGGGCGACCACCCGGTCGCCCAGGTGCTGCGCGGCGACGAGCCGATGATCTGGCGCGACCTCAAGCACCCGAAGGTGGCCCCCACCGTGGCCCAGACCGAAGAGCACCAGGAGCTGATCGACGACACCGGCTACGAGTCGGCGGCGGTCGTCGCGCTGGTCGCGCGGGGGCGGACGATCGGCGCCCTCTCCTTCCTCCACGCGCGGGCCAACGTGCGCTACGAACCCTCCGACCTGGAGTTCCTCGGTGAGCTCGGCGAGCGCGCCGCGATCGCCCTCGACAACGCTCGCCTCTACCAGGAGCGCGACGCGATCGCCCGCAACCTGCAGCGCGGGCTGCGGCCGCCGCGGCCGGCGCCGGTCGCGGGGCTCGAGTCAGCGGTCGTCTTCGAGGCGGCCGGGCGGGGGATCGAGATCGGCGGCGACCTCTACGACGTGCTGCCGACCGAGGACGGCTGCTGGGTGCTGGTCGGCGACGTCGCCGGCAAGGGCTCGGAGGCGGCCGGGGTGTCGGTCGCCGTGCGCCACGCGGTGCGTGGCCTGACCCGCGAGGTCGACGAGCCCGAGGAGGTGCTGGCGCGGGTCAACGAGCTGCTGCTCGAGGGGACCGGGCTGAACGACTTCGCCACCGCGGTCCTGATCCGGCTGCGGGCAGGCACCGAGGGCTGGGCGCTGGCCGCGGCGTGCGCCGGGCACCCCCCGCCGGTCCACGTCCGCGGCGACGGCGCCCATCTGCTCGGCGGCGGCACCGTGCTGGGCGCGCTGCACGACGCCAAGGTGCAGCGCCACGACGCCGTCTTCGCAACCGGCGACACGCTGGTGCTCTGCACCGACGGCTGGCTCGAGGCGGGGCCGCGCTCCGAGCACCGCGATCCTCGCGACCTCGCCGACCTCGCCGAATACCTGGCGCCGCTCCCTTTGGAGGAGCTGGTCGCGCGGCTGCGCTCCGACGCGATCGCGCGATCGGAGGGTCACACCCGCGACGACATCGTGCTGCTCGCCCTGCGACGGGTCTAGATGGCCCGGCGTCGGTCGGCTCCCGCGCCGGCCGCCATCCGCAGCCGCACCCGGGTGCCGCCCAGGCCGCTGTCGATCGTCAGCTCGTCGCAGAGCCTGCCCGCGATGTAGAGGCCGCGGCCGCCTTCGGCGGCCGGATCGGGAAGGGCCTGGCCGACGGTCGGGTCCTCGATCGTGCCCGCGTCGGCGACCTCGACCAGGACCGCGCCAGCCTCCTCCCAGACCGTGACCAGGCCCGCGCCGCCGCCGTGCAGGACGCTGTTGGCGGCGAGCTCCGAGGCGGCGAGGACGAGATCGGAAGAGCGGCGCGGCGGGAGGCCACGCGCGTCCGCGGCGGACGCGATCAGGACCCGCACGTCGTGCAGGCCGTCGAGCCCGAACTCGAGCCGCTCCGCCTTCGGCGGCGGCGACGGGAACCCGCCCCGCAGACGGCTCGGGCGGATGGTCTGCATGGCGAGGAGCTACCCGCCGAGAGGCGCGCCGCAACATCCGGGCGGGCTCAGATCAGCTCGCTCGCTTCCAATGCCTCGGCCTCGAGGTCCTGCTGCACGGGACCTGAGCGGCCGACCACGGCGGCGTCATAGGCGGCGAGCTGGGGGAAGGCGAGCGCGACGACACCGACCGAGGCGAGGCAGACGAGGCCGCCGGAGACGACCGAGAAACCGGGCGTGGCAAGCGCCGCGACCGTCCCCGACTCGACGTCGCCGAGGCGCGGCCCGCCGGCGACCACGAGGCTGAAGACGGAGGAGATGCGGCCGCGCATCCGATCGGGCGTCAGCACCTGCATCATCGTGCTGCGACAGACGGCGCTGACCGAGTCGGCGGCGCCGGCGAAGGCGAAGAGGATCGCCGCCGGCCAGATGTTCTGGACGAGCCCGGCGGCGGCGATGAAGATCCCCCAGAAGGCGACGGCGACGAGGACGATCCGCCCCAGCCGGCGGGCGTGCGACATCCAGCCGGTGGTCAGCGCGGCGATCGTCGAGCCCGCCGCGACCGCGGCGTAGAGCAGCCCGGTCCCGGACGCACCCGCGTGGTAGACGGTCAGCGAGAGGACCGGGAAGAGAGCCCGCGGCATGCCGAAGGTCATCGCCGAGAGGTCGATGACGAAGCCCGCGGTCACCGCGGGCAGGTTGCGCAGGTAGGCGAGGCCGGAGCGGATCGAGCGGAGGACGGGCTCGCGGGCCTCGGCCGCGGCCGGTGGCTGGGCCGACATCAGCGCCGCGGCGGCGGTCATGCCGAGGCAGCTGATCGCGTCGACCGCGTAGGGGGTGGTGAGGCCGAAGGCCTCGATCAGGATGCCGCCGAGGGCGGGGCCGACGACCATCGTCAGCTGGTAGAGGCCGTAGGTCAGCGAGATCGCCGCCGGGAGGCGGGCGGCGGAGACGGTAGCGGGGACGATCGAGGAGCGCGTCACCCGCTCGATCGCCGAGGCGCCCGCCATCGCCGCGGCGAGGACGAAGAGGATCCAGACCGGCGGCGGCCCGGTCGCCGCCGCGATCGCGAGGGCGGCGGCGATCGCGACCAGGGCGATCTGGCAGACGAGGAGCAGGCGGCGGCGATCGAGGCGATCGGCGAGGGCGCCGCCGAAGAGCGAGGCGACGACCAGCGGGCCGAGCTCGGCGGCGCCGATCAGCCCGGTGAGGAAGGCCGAGCCGGTGATCACGAACACCTGGTAGGGCAGCGCCACCAGGGTCGCCTGGGTGCCGAGCCCGGTGATCAACGAGCCCGCGGTGAGCAGGCGGAAATCGCGCGACTCGCGCAGGGGCTCGACATCGACCGCGACACGGGAAAGCCAGTTCACGGGAAGCGAAACTAGTGGAGACGCGTATCGGCCTAAGATCGGCCGGTGAAGGCGATCGTCCAGCGTGAGCTCGGCGGCCCGGACGTGCTGCGGGTCTGCGAGGTCGAGGCGCCGGAGCCGATCCCGACCGAGGTCCAGGTCCGCGTCCGCGCCGCGGGCGTCAACCCGGTCGACCTCAAGACGCGCGAAGGCAAGGGGATGGCAGCGGTGTTCGGCGCGCCGCCGTTCACGGTCGGCTGGGACGTCTGCGGGGAGGTCACCGCCGTGGGCCGCGGCGTGACCCGGTTCGAGGTCGGCGAGGAGGTCTTCGGCATGCCCTGGTTCCCGCGCGAGGCGGGCGCCTACGCCGAGTACGTGACGGCGCCGTCGCGCCACTTCGAGCGCAAGCCGCACGCGCTCTCGATCGAGGAGGCCGGGGCGCTGCCGCTGGCCGGGCTGACCGCCTGGCAGATCGTCGTCGACACGATCCGCGTCCAGGACGGCGACGACGTCCTGATCCACGGCGGCGCGGGCGGGGTCGGCCACCTGGCGGTGCAGATCGCCGCCGCGCGCGGCGCCGGCGTGGTGGCGACGGCGCGGCGCGAGCAGGCCGGGTTCCTCGCCGGGCTGGGGGCGGCGCGCACCCTCGACTACCGCGACGACGACTTCGACTCGCAGCTGGCGGAGCTCGACTCGGTGATCGATTTCACCGGCGCCTATGGCGAGCGCTCGCTGGCGGTGCTGCGCCCCGGCGGGACGTTGGTCTCGGTGCCGAGCGGCGTCGATCCGCAGCTGCGCGAGCTCGGCGCCGCACAGCACAAGCGGGTCACGGGGATCCTGGTCGAGCCCGATCCGGTCGGCCTCGCCGGGCTCTGCGACCTGGTCGAGCGCGGC
Organism: Solirubrobacterales bacterium; assembly: GCA_035500835.1. GTDB lineage: Bacteria > Actinomycetota > Thermoleophilia > Solirubrobacterales > 70-9 > VAYN01. The sequence goes on from DATJWW010000043.1 coordinate 73,678, forward strand.
AGGCTCGAGGTCGCGGTCGGCGAGGTCTTCGACCTGGAGCGCGCCGCCGACGCGCACCGGTACGCCGAACAAGGCGGCCGCGGAGCCGGCAAGATCGTCCTCAGGGTTCCATGAGCCGCGCCGCCGAGGACACCGTCGCCTTCGTCACCGGGTCCACCGACGGGCTCGGACGGGCGCTGGCGGAGCGCCTCGCCGGGCTGGGGATGACCGTCCACATCCATGGGCGCAACGCGGAGAAGCTGGCGCGGGTGACGGAGGAGATCGTCGCGGCGACCGGCAACGAGCGGGTCCTCCCCCACCGCGCCGACCTCGCCTCGCTGGCCGAGGTGCGGGCGCTGGCCGACGAGATCGCGGCGCTCGACGCCCTCCACCTGCTGGTCGACAACGCCGGCATCGGCTCCGGCCTGCCCGACTCGCCCGAACGCCAGGAGAGCGCCGACGGGATCGAGCTGCGCTTCGCCGTCAACTACCTGGCGGGCTTCGTCCTCACCGAGCGCCTCCTGCCCCTGCTCGAACGCTCGGCGCCGTCCCGGATCGTGATGGTCGCCTCGCTCGGCCAGGCGGCGCTCGACTTCGACGACCCGATGCTGGAGCGCTCCCTCTACGAAGGGCGCCGCGCCTACGCTCAGAGCAAGCTCGCCCAGATCACCTACGCGAACGGGCTGGCGGAGCGCCTGCCCGCCGGCGTCACCGTCAACTCCCTCCACCCCGCCACCTTCATGCCGACCAAGATCGTGCTCGACGAGCGCGGCACCTCGGTCGACTCCCTGGAGCGCGGCACCGAGGCCACCCTGCGCCTCGCCGTCGACCCTGCCCTCGGCGGCGTCAGCGGCCGCTTCTTCGACCGCGAGCGCGAGGCCCGGGCCGAAGCCCAGGCCTACGACCCCGAAGCCCAGCAGCGGCTGCGTGAGCTGAGCGAAGCGCTGGCGAAGGGTTCCGTCTGAGGACAGTCGTAGTCTGATATACGAACATATGTTCGTATGGAGATCGCCTGCGTCATCGATTGCCGTATGGCGGCTCCTGGGCGCCCGGGCCATTCCGGGGGGCTTCGGCCCGGGCGCGAGCTTCTTCACGGCCCGCCGATGACATCGGGCCGACGGAACGGTCGCGAGAATCGGGCGATGCTCGAGTGCCCGGCTAACCGCGGGCTATGCGCGCCGCCTCGTCGCTGCCGACGTAGGGGGCGAGGGTGAACTCGACCAGGTCGGGGAGGAGCGCCTCGAGCTCATCTGTCTGGCCGGCGACGATGCGGCGGGAGACGAGCGAGACCATGCCGCCGACCAGCGCCTCCTCGGTCGAGTCGGAGAGGTGGGCGAGGACCGCTTTCGGTCGGCCCTCGCGGCCCGCCCTCAGGTAGGGCAGGAAGGTCTCCACCGCGGCGTCGTAGCGCTTGACGACGACCGGCCCGGCGACCAGCGCCTCGACCATCGCGAGGCGCGCCAGGTTCGGCTCGGAGGCGAGGAAGCCGAGCATCGCCTCGATCCCGGCCCGGACCGCGACGGTCCACTCGTCCTCGGCCTCGTAGGCCCCGTCGATCCGCTCGCGCAGCTGCTCGGTGACCGCGTCGAAGGCGGCGACGAAGCACTCGTCCTTGCCGTCGAAATGCTCGTAGAAGGTGCGCCTCGAGACCGCCGCGTGGCGGGTGATGTCGGCGATCGTGGTGGCGCCGTAGCCTTTTTCGGCGACCGACTCGGCGAGGCCGGCGATCAGCCGCTCGCGCTGGTTGTGGATGACGAAGTCACGCGGCAGGCCGTGGCGGCCGGGGGGAAGGCGGGAGAGCTCCGGCGGATACTCGGCGGGAGCATCGGTGGATGGATCGGGCACCACGGGCGAAGATACCTGTCGGTCCTAGAGTCGGGCGACGGCCCGCTGCGCCGACTCTGCTCCGATGTATGGCGTCAAGGCGAAGTCGACGAGGTCCGGAAGGAGCTCCTCCACCTTTTCGGCCTCGCCGAGCACGATGCGCTGGTAGACGAGCCAGAAGATGCCGCCGGCGATCGCCTCCTCCAGCGTGTCCGGCAGCTCATCGCCGTGCGGGGTGTCCTTGCGACCCAACCGCAGCAAGGGCAGGAAGCTCTGCAGCGACTGCTCGAAGCGCTCCTGCGCCGCGTCGCCGGCGGAGAGCGCCTCGACGATGCAGGTGCGGGCGAGCGCCGGCTCCTCGGATACATACTTGAGGAAGGCGCCGAGGCCGGCGGCCAGCCGCTGGTCCCAACCCTCGACCTCGGTGGCCGCCTCGACGATCCGTTTCAGCGCTTCCTCGACCGCATGGTCCTGGGTGGCGAGGAAGCAGTCCTCCTTGGAGGAGAAGTTGTCGTAGAAGGTGTTGCGGGCTATCCCGGCGCGGCGGACGATGTCGGCGACGGTGACGGCGCGATAGCCACGCGCCATCGTCTCCTCGGCGAGGGCGGCGATGATCCGGGCGCGCTGATGCCGGGCGATGAACTCGCGGGACAGGCGCTGGCGGCCGGGTGGCGGCCGCATCGAGGTTCGTTGAGCCACGAACGTCACGGTACCGAAGCTGAGACCACTTCAACTTGGGGTTCGTTGAGTGCAGGAACCGCCCGATTTGGTGGAATGTTCTCGGTCCCCGGAGTCGTGCCTCACCCGGGTCGGGAGTCCGCGGGGTTGCCGTGACGGCCCTCCCCGGCGGCGAAGCGGGCGGCGCCACGCGCCGCCGTCACGAGCGTCTCACGGCCGAGCCGGTGCTCCAGCGCCAACCCCTCTTCGAGCGGCAGCCCGAGCCCCTCGATCGCGGCCCGGCGGTCGGCCAGCATCGTCTCCTGGGGGAAGGCGGCGAGCGCCTCGGCCAGCTCGAGTGCCCGTTCCAGGTGCGCGCCGGGCGGGGTGACGGCGGTGACCAGGCCGATCCGCTCGGCCTCCTCGGCGTCGACCGGGCGGCCGGTGAGGATCAGATCGAGCGCCCGCCCCAGGCCGACGATGCGCGGCAGCCGCTGCGTCCCGCCGTCGACCAGCGGCACGCCCCAGCGACGCTCGAAGCAGCCGAAGGTCGAGCCCGGAGTCGCCACCCGCAGGTCGCACCAGAGCGCCAGCTCGAGCCCGCCCGCCAGGCACCAGCCGTCGATCGCCGCGATCGTCGGCTTCGACGCCGCCAGCCGGCTGAAGCCCATCGGCCCGGCCGGGTCGTCGACGTCGAGGTCGAGCGCCTTCAGGTCGGCGCCCGCGCAGAAGGCCTCGCCGCCGGCGCCGGTGAGGACGAGGGCGCGCGCGCCGGCGTCGGCCTCGAAGCGCTCGAGGCCGTCACGCAGCGCTCGCGCGGTGGCGGCATCGACCGCGTTGCGGCGCGCCGGCCGGTCGATCGTCAGCACGGCGGCGGCGCCGATGCGTTCGTAGCGGACCTCCCCCATCGCGCCATCGTCCCACAGCCGCACATGGTCCTGTGCGGGACGGGCGGGCTAGTCGCGGCGCTGGTCGCGGGGTGCGCCGACGACGCCCGGATCCCGCGTGAGGTGCGCCCCGGTCGCCGGCCGCCGGGCGGGCAGGTGCCCGTGGCCACCGTGGAAGCTAGGAGCCGGCTCGGACGGCGACACTCGTCTCGGCCCGGCGCCGCCTCCCGGGCCGGCTCCCGCCAAACAAAAACGACCGGGGATGGCGCTCGTTGCCTGCCGCACGCGTAGCCTTCGCGTCAGAAGCTCGTCACGCCACCTTCGAGGCCGCTTCCCCCTTGGCTTCTTGGGGGAACCGGACTCTCCCGGTCGCAGGGGAAACCTAGGCCGGCGCACCACGGCGACGCAAGGGGGGTTGGGGCTTCCATCCCGCAAAGTCCGCGGTTAGGGTCCGTCCAGGATGAACGGGTCGGAGGCCTCCGCGCGGCGGGCACAGCGCAACGTCGTGCTGACGGCGGCGATCGCCGGGCTCGGCGGACTGCTCTTCGGCTACGACACCGGCATCATCGCCGGCGCCTTGCTCTTCATCAAGGGCGACTTCCACCTCGGCAGCTTCGCCCAGGGCCTGGTCGTTGCCGCGGTCCCGATCGGCGCCGTCGGCGGCGCCGCGATCGCGGGCCCGGCCGCCGACAACTACGGCCGCCGGCTGATGATCCTGATCTCGGCGATCGTCTTCATCGTCGGTGCGCTGGTCAGCGCCGCGGCGCCCGACCTCGGCGTGCTGGTCGTGGCCCGGGTGGTGATCGGTGTCGCGATCGGTATCGCCTCCGCCGCTTCACCCGTCTACATCTCCGAGATGGCGCCGCCGGAGAGCCGCGGCCGCCTGGTCAGCTTCTTCCAGCTGGCGGTGACGGTGGGCATCCTCGTCGCCTACCTGGTCGGCCTCGCCTTCGACGGGATCGAAGGCTGGCGCTGGATGCTCGGCCTCGGCTGCGTGCCCGCGCTGGCGTTGGCGATCGGCATGCTGCGGATGCCGCAGAGCCCGCGCTGGCTGGTGATGAAGGGACAGGACTTCAAGGCGCGGGCGGTGCTGGCGAAGATCCGGGTCGACGATCCCGACACGATCGACCGCGAGCTCGAGGAGATCGAGGAGTCGGTGGAAAGCGACGCCAAGCCCGGCTCCTGGTCGGACCTGCTGCAGCCGGCCGTCAAAGCGGCCCTGGTGGTCGGCATCGGGCTGGCGATCCTGCAGCAGGTGACCGGTATCAACACGGTCATCTACTACGCGCCGACGATCGTCGAATTCACCGGCGTCAACTCCTCGGCGGGCTCGATCCTGGCGGCGGTCGGCGTCGGCATCATCAACGTCGCGATGACGATCGTCGCGATCCGCCTGCTCGACAAGGCCGGCCGGCGCACGCTGCTGATGATCGGCGTCTCCGGGATGGTGATCTCGCTGATCGCGCTCGGCGGCGCGTTCGCAGGGGGCGGCAGCTCGACCGTGGCCTCGGTGATCGCGATCGCCAGCCTGATGACCTTCGTCGCCTCCTTCGCGATCAGCCTCGGCCCGATCTTCTGGCTGCTGAACGCGGAGATCTACCCGCTTGGCGTGCGCTCGAAGGCGGCCGGGCTGGGGACGATGGCGAACTGGACCTTCAACTTCATCGTCTCGCTCACCTTCCTGCTCCTGATCGAAGCGCTGGGGCGCGCCGGCGCCTTCTGGTTCTACGCGGCGATCGGCTTCGTCACCCTCGTCTTCTGCTGGAAGCTGGTGCCGGAGACGAAGGGCAGGCCGCTGGAGGAGATCGAGGCGCTGTTCGAAGCACGAGCCGCCGGGCACGACGCAGCGCCGCTCCCACCGGGGCCGGCCGAGCCGGCCGGCTGAGCGCACCCGGCTAACCTTCGGTCGATGCGCGTCGACCAACTCCTCGCCACCAGAACACCGACCTTCTCGATCGAGTTCTCCCCTCCCCGCACGCCGGAGGGGGAGGTAGCACTCTTCGAGACCGCCCGCCAGCTGGCCGGGCTGGAGCCGGACTTCGTCTCGATCACCTACGGCGCGGGCGGCTCGACCCGCGACGGCACGGTCGAGGCGACGCGGGCGTTGAAGGACGACCTCGGGCTGGAGACGATGGCGCACCTCAGCTGCGTCGGCGAGACCACCGAGGGCCTGGCGACGACGCTCGACAAGATCGCCGCCGCCGGGATCGAGAACGTCTTCGCCCTGCGCGGCGACCCGCCGCGGGGGCAGAGCGACTTCGTCCAGCCGGAGGGCGGGCTGGGATCCGCCGCCGACCTGATCCGCTTCATCGAAGGCGGTCCCTGGGACTTCTCGCTCGGCGGCGCCTGCTTCCCCGAGATCCATCCCGAGGCGCCCGACCTGCAGACCGACCTCTCCTACCTGAAGCAGAAGGTCGAAGCGGGGGCGTCGTTCCTCACCACCCAGCTCTTCTTCGACAACCAGGTCTACTTCGACTTCGTCGCCGCCGCGCGGGCGATCGGGATCGAGGTGCCGATCCTGGCGGGCGTGATCCCGGTCGGCAGCTTCGCCCAGACGCAGCGGATCTGCAAGCTCTGCGAAGCCTCGATCCCGGCGCCGCTGGAAGAGGCGTTCAAGGCGGTCGGAGACGACCCGGAGCGCGAGTTCGAGCTCGGCGTCGCCTACGCGGCGCAGCAGTGCTCGGAGCTCCTGATCGCGGGCGCGCCGGGGATCCACTTCATCGCCCTGAACCGGGCGCCGGCGACGCGCGCGGTGCTCGGTGCGCTGAAGGCCTCGAAGCCGTGGGAGCGGACCCGCGGCGACGCCGCCACGCTGGCCGGCCGGATCGGCTGAGGCCGCGTCGCGTCAGGGGGCGCGGTAGGCCGGGAAGAAGCCGCTCGCCTCGCGACCCGCGGCGAGCTCCGCGTAGCGCTGCGGATCGCAGATCAGCTCCGAGGTGCGCCAGACCAGGGTGCGGTTGGCGAAGCCCCGCTTGAACTCCTCGAGCGCGTCGCCGGGACGCAGGCCGCCGCCGAGATTGAGCGGCAGCTCGAGCTCCCCGGCGAGCTCGAGCAGGCGGGCGAGGACGTTCTTCATCGGCGAGTCACCGAGGTGTGAGTCGGCGCTGCCGCTGAGGTAGTAGTGGAGGTAGCCGTCGCCCGCTGCGACGATCGAGGCGGCGGCCGGAGTGCCCGCCGGGTCGGCGGCGAGCGCCAGCCAGGTGCGCTCGCCGGGCAGCAGGCGATCGAAATAGGACGCGCCGAAGAAATAGTGCGGCGCGGCGTCGGCGCGGCGCATCGTCTGCTCGTAGAGGTCGAGGAAGTCGGCGCGCTGCGCGGCGGTCGTCTCGGCACCGCGGGTGAGCGAGACCGTGTAGCCGGCCTCGAGGTTGCGGCGGATCTGCCGCCGGTCCGTGGGCCGGCTCTTCGGCTTCAGCGCCGGGTCGGCGATCTGCACGACGTTGCGCTCCGTGGTCCCCGCGAGCGGCACCAGATCGAGCCGATGCCGGATGAACGCCGACACGAGCCCGGTGCGGGACCAGTCCACCTCCCCCGGCTCGAGCCCCCCCACCCCCCCCGGTGCGTTCGCACTTAGTTCCGCTATCCGGGCCTTACTGCGAACGCCATCGGGGGAGAGGACGGTGAAGCCCGGGTAGCCGTAGGGGGAGACGGCGTCGAGGTCGGGGCCGTCGCCGATCTGGCGGACGATCAGGGGGGCGAGGAGCTCGCCGGCGTCGGTCTCGATCCGCAGCGTGTGGGTGGCGCCCTCGGCGTCGAGGAAGTGGGCGCCACGGAAGAACCCGCTCTGCCCGCTGCCGACGCCGCCCCCGGCCGAGGCGCCGCCGTCCTCGATCAGCTGCGCGACCGCGCCGCTCACCCGAACAGATCCGCGGTGGCGGCGCGGAACTCGTCGGGGAGGACGCCCCAGACCTCGCAGTCGTCGGGTGGCTCGCCCTCACGGGCGAGATGGGCGCGCATCGTCCCCTCGTACCGCCATCCCTGGCTGGCGACCGTCTTCTTGGCGATCTCGTTGCGGGCGGGGATGCGGCCGTAGACGCGGTGGGCGCCGAACTCGTCGAAGGCCTTCTTGATCGTCAGCGCCTCGGCCCGCCGCCCCACCCCGACGCCCCGCACTTCGTCGCCGATCAGCGCGCCGAGCTCCGGCGCGGTCTGGCGGAAGAGCCCGTAGAGGGCGGTGAAGCCGACCGGCTCCGCGTGGCCCTCGACGACGATCGCGTACTTGCGGTCCTCGCCCGAGTCGTCCATCGCGCGCCGCGTCCACGCCTCGGCCTCCTCGAGCGAGAAGCTTGCCCGCTGCTCCATCAACGAGCTGGTCGCCGCCGGGTTGTTGAACCAGCGGTGGACGGCGGGCGCGTCGCCCGGCTCGAACCGCCGCAGGCTCACCTCGGGTCGATCGGCCACGCGTCAACCCTACTCAGGCGCGACGCCCTTGCCGGTCAGGACCGGGAGGACGGTCATCGCCAGGATGCGGAGGTCGAGCGCGGCGCTGCGGTGCGCGACGTACCAGTCGTCGAGCTCGACCCGTTCGGGCCAGCCGATGTCGGCGCGACCCTTCACCTGGGCCCAGCCGGTGATCCCCGGCAGCACATCGAAGCGGCGGTGCCCGTGCAGCGAGAAGTGGTCGAGGTGGGCGGGCAGCGCCGGACGGGGCCCGACGATCGCCATCTCGCCGCGCAGGACGTTGACCAGGTTGGGGACCTCGTCGAAGGAGGTGCGCCGCATCAGCTCTCCGGGCCGGGTGACCCGCGCGTCGCCGCGGCCGACGGCCGTCCCCACCCCATCCGGGTCGGAGCCCGCGACCATCGTCCGCAGCTTCAGCATCTCGAACACCCGGCCGTCCCTGCCGACCCGCGGCTGGCGATAGATCGCCGGGCCGCGGCTGTCGAGCCTGATCCAGATCGCCGCGGCGAGCAGGAACGGCGAGAGGACGAGGAGACCGACGGCGGCGAGCAGCCTGTCGACGGCGTGCGGCATCAGCGGCGCCCCCTCATCGGGTCCCCTCGGCCTTCTCCCAGCGCCCGCCGGACCCGTGGCGCAACCGGTCCCAGAGGCCGAGGGCGATCGAGGCCTGGGTCAACACGTAGTAGCGGCAGAGGCGCACGGGGAGGTCGTCGGGCAGGCGCGCCGAGAGCAGCGCGATCCCCAGGACGACCACCTGCGCGAGCAGCGTCAGGTAGTAGAACCAGCCGCTCCCCAGCAGCACCAGGTTGGCGAGGAAGACGAGGACGTGGAGGAACGGCGTCGCGTAGCGGAGCAGCCGATGCGAGAAGAGCTCGAAGGCGAAGAGCGGCGGGTAGCCGCGCGGGATCAGCATGCCTTCGCCGACGACGATGTCCCAGAGGCCGATCATCATCCGCCGTTTGCGGGCGAACTCGCCCTCGATCGTCGGCACCATCTTCTCCTCGGCGCGGGCCGCCGGCTCATACAGCGAGCGCAGGCCGCGCTTGGCGAGGCGGAAGGGGAAGCTGAGGTCGTGGCTGCCGGAGGGGGGCAGGTCCTCGTAGGCGGAGCGGCGCACCGCGTAGATCGCGCCGTTGCCGGCGGTGATCCCGGCGAGCTCCGACTCCATCTCGCGGACCGCCATCTCGTAGCGCCAGTAGGCGCCCTCGAGGTTGTCGCCGCCCGGGGCCAGGAAGCGGACCTGGCCGCAGACGTAGCCGACCCGCTCGTCGGCGAAGGGGGCGACGAGGCGGGTGAGGGCGTCCGGCGCCCACGCGGCGTTGGCGTCGGAGAAGGCGAGGAGCTCACCGTCGGCTTCGGCGACCGCCTCGTTCAGTGCCGCGACCTTGCCGCCGGGCGGGAGCTCGAGGACAAGGTCGGCGCCCGCCTCGCGCGCTCGCTCGGCGGTGGCGTCGGTGGAGCCGTCGTCGGCGACGATCACCTGGAGGCGCTCCCGCGGCCAGTGCAGGCGGAGCGCGTCGGCGACCTTGTCGGCGATCACCTCCTCCTCGTCGTAGGCGGGGACGATCAGCGAGACCAGCGGCGGCGCGGCGGGCGGCGTGCCGATCCCCAGCGGGCGCGGGGCCCGCGGACCGCCGAGGCTTTCGCGGGTGCGGCGGGCGGCGAGGAGCACCCGCAGGGCGAGCGGGTAGCCGACCTGGGCGTAGACGATCGCCAGGGCGCAGAGCCAGAAGACGATCGCGGCGAGCGTCGTCATCGCAGCAGGTCCTCATAGACCGCCATGGTGCGGCGGGCGGCCTCGTCCCACGAGTAGGGGCCGGCGGCGGCGGCGCGAGCGGCGGCGGCCAGCTCCTCGCGGGCGGCGGGATCGTCGATCAGCTCGCGCAGCGCCGCGGCCAGCGACGCGGTGTCGCCGGGTGGTACGAGCCGCGCGGCACCGGCGTCGCCGACCTCGGGGAAGCCGCCGACGGCGCTCGCCACCATCGGCTTGCCGAAGGCGAGGCCGGTGTAGAGGACACCGGAGTGCTCGGCGTCGAGGTAGGGCAGCGCGACGACGTCGGCGCGGCGGAAGATCGCCGGGATCTCGGCGTCCTCGACGAAGCGGGTGACGAAGCGGACCCGGGCGCCGGTCAGGGCCGCCATCTCGTGCAGCGGCTCGACCGACATCCGCGGGTTGCCGACGATCCAGAGCTCCGCCTCCCCCACCTCGGCGAACGCCTCGAGCAGGTTCTCGAGCCCCTTGTAGGGGCGGAGCAGGCCGAAGGAGAGGACGACCGGGCCCTCGGCCCCCTCCAGCTCCTCCGGCAGCGGCTTCTCCTCGGGCAGCCGGGTCAGGTAGTCGAAGGCGCCGTGCGGGATGACGTGGACCCGCTCGGCGGGGAGGCCGACCTCGTCGCGGAGCCGCGCGGCGCCGTGCTCGGAGTGGGCGACGACCGCGTCCATCGCGCCGAAGACCTTGTGCGCGGCGCGGGTGGCGCGGCGGCTCGCCTGCGGGGGCAGGATGTAGTGGGCGGTCATCACCCGCGGCCTGGTCGGCGGCAGCAGGCGCCGATCGAGCCCCGGCAGGGTCAGCCACTGGTAGTGGATCAGGTCGGCGTCGGTCGGCGCGCGGCGGAAGGCGAGCATGTCGCGCAGGTGCTCGGCGCCCTTGAAGGGCAGCCGCGCCGAGGAGGAGAGCCCGCGCGACGCGGTGCGCCTGTAGAAGCGCTCGTCGACCGCGTAGCCGTCCGCCTCGGGGACCGGCCCGTAGAGAAATTTGGTCGTGACCAGCTCCACGTCGGCCCCCCCGCGCGCGAGTGCCGCCGCGAGCGCCCGGTCATACGGCGGCGTGAAGGCGGATGGGTCGACGAGTTGGACTTTCACGATGTGCTCCAGCCCGCGCTGTTCGAAATGCGCCATATAGGCGCATAAGGAACAGCGCAGCGGCGGTCGGGATTATCGTGGCCGCCTTGGCTCTGGACCTTTCCTACTGCGTGGTGAACACGAACGGGCGCGAGATGCTGCTCGCCTGCCTGGCCGCGATCGAGCGCGCGCACCCGGCCGGCGCAGAGCGCGAGATCCTCGTCCTCGACAACGCCTCGACCGACGGCTCGGCGGGCGCGGTGCGGGCGCTCGGCGGCGACATCCAGCTGATCGAGCGGGAGCGGCGCGCCGGCAAGGCGGCCAACGACTCGCTCCTGATGGAGCGGGCGCGTGGCCGCTACTGCCTCCTCCTGAACGAGGACTCGGAACTGCGTCCGGGGAGTGTCGCCGCCCTGCTCGCGGCGCTCGACGCCGACCCGACGGCCGCCGCGGCGACCTCGCAGCTCATCGACCCGGCCGGCCGCCCCACCCCCTGCGCCTGGCGCTTCCCCGGCGTCGGCACGGCCCTGGCCGGGGCGCTCTTCCTCCACCGATGGCTCACCGTCCAGAGCAAGGGTGCCGCGACCCGCCGGGTCGACTGGGCGCAGTCGAGCGCGCTCCTCGTCCGCCGCGAGGCGGCCACCGCGGTCGGCTACATGGACCCCGACTTCTTCGTCTACTACGACGAGTGCGACTTCGCCCGGCGCCTCGCCGACGCCGGTTGGCATGAGCTCTTCGTCCCCGGCGCGCAGGCCGTCCACCACGACCAGCTCTCCACCGACCTCGCCGCCGGGCTGCCGCGGATCGTCGAATTCCACCGCAACCGCGACCTCTACATGCGAAAGCACCACGGGCCCGTGGCCGCGCTCACGGTCCGCGTCCTCACCGCCTGGTCCTACGCGGTGCGGGCCCTGGCGGCGACCGTCATCCCCGGACAGCCTGCCGATGTCTACCGCGCCCACGCGCGGCAGGCGCTCTTCCCGGCGCGCGGCGTCGGGCTGCGGGAACGGGCCGAAGCCGCCTAGTCCGACTTGGTCTCGGACTTCGCGGAGTCGCCCGAAAGGCCGCTGATGCCCGATTTGAACTCGCGCATGCTCTTGCCGAGGCCACGGCCCGCCGCCGGCAGCCGCTTCGGGCCGAGGACGAGGAGGGCGATGACCGCGACGATCGCGATCTCGAGGGGTCCGATCTGGGAAAGCATGCGGGCCATTATCGCCGAAGAGCGCCCTGCTCCGGTGAAGACCCTGAGATCGGCTCAGAAAGGCGAGTCCTCGTCCATCCGCTCGGCTTCGTAGAGCTCGCCCGGTGAGGCGTCGACCGCGGCGGGCCGGGCGCGCACGGCGGCGAACGCGGCGACCACCTCGCCGGGATGGCGGAGCCGCGCCAGCCAGCCACGCTCTTCGGCCGTGAAGAAGCCCAGGATGAGGAGCAGGGGCGGGTAGAGCAGGGCCAGCGCCAGGCGCCCGACAAAGCCACCGAAGCCCGCCGTCGGCATCACCAGCTCCCCGAGCCCGACCAGCGTCGCGGCGCCGAAGAGGACCCGCGCCAGCCGTCCCCATTCGTAGGGCACCGGGAAGAGGCGTTGGGTGAACCAGTACATCAGCGCGATCACGACCAGGTAGGAGGCGACGAGCGCCAGCCCCGCGCCGACGATGCCGAGCGGCGGCACCAGCAGCAGGTTGAGGGCGACATTGGCGACCAGCGCGGCGAACGCGGCGGGGAGGTTGTACTTGGTCTGCCCGGTCCGCCCCAGGATCACCACCATCACCATGTAGAGCGAGTAGAGCGTGACCGCGGCGGCGATCAGCCCGACCACTTCGTAGGCGTCGAAGAACTGGGGCGCGGCGAAGATCCGCAGCAACCAGCGCGACAGCAGCCAGAGGCCGACCACCAGCCAGGTGCAGGTGGCGAGGAAGAGCGTGATCACGTTGGCATAGGTGCGCCGCGCCTCGTCGTCGTCGCGGATCGAGTAGGCGAGCGGCGGCCAGGCCAGCTGGAACCCGCGGACGAGCGTGTTGACCGCCTGGGCGAACTTGACCGCGATCGAGTAGAGGCCCAGCTGGGTGGGGCCGGCGACGTGGACGATGATCACCCGGTCGACGAGGTTGAGCAGGTAGAGGCTGACCTCGGCGGGCATCGTCGGCAGGCCGAAGCGCAGCAGGCGACGCAGCAGGGGCGCGTCGACGACGAGCGTGAGGCGGCGGCGCTGCTCGAAGATCATCGCGAGGACGAAGACACCGCCGACGACGTAGGAGCCGAGCAGCAGGCCCCGCGCCCCGTCCCCCACCCCGACGACGAGGACGACGGTCAGCCCGATCGTCGCCACCACGTTGGCCATCGTGATCGTGAAGTAGGCCCGCGCCCGCTCGTCCAACCGGTACAGCGTCAGCAGGTATTCGAACAGCGTCGCGATCCAGAGGCCGCCGATCGAGAGCTGCACCAGCTCCGTCTGCCGTTCCGAGAGCAGCGCTTCGGAGATCGGCCCGGCGAAGGGAAGGGCGACCAGCGCGCCGACCGTGGCAAACCAGAAGAGGCCCGAGAAGGTCGCGGCGACGATCTTGTCGGAGTCCTCGTCCTCGCGGTAGTAGAAGCGCAACACCGCCTCGATCAGCCCCAGCCGCACGATGATGCTGGCCGCGACGACCGCGGCGAAGAGGAGCTCGGCGGTGCCGTAGTCGGCGCGCGTGAGGTGCCGCGTGTAGAGCGGCAGCAGCGCGACCGCGATCAGCTTCGAAAGGATGCTCGCCGCCGTGTAGGCGGCGCCGGTGGTGGCGAGTCGCCTCAGGTATCCCGACACGGCGGAAGCCTAAGCGCGGCCGGGGACCGGAGCGTCGGATGCCGCCGCCAGGGAGGCGCCGAGGGCCATCAGCACCCAGGTGATCGGGTCCTGGAAGAAGCCGGCGTAGGCCATCGTGTGGACCAGCAGGGCGACGAAGGCGGCGAGCACCGCGGCGCGGGCGATGAAGACATGGGGCGGGGCGCGATCGGAGCCGTGGACCCAGAGCCCAGCCGCCATCGTCCACAGCGCGATGACGATCAGCGCGACGTAGGCGACCAGTCCGATCAGCCCCTGCTCGGCGGCGACCGTGACCGGCTCGGTGTGGGAGATCGTCACCGGCGCCTTGCCTTCGTGGTGATCGCCGTAGGCATGCTGGAACGATCCCGAGCCGTAGCCCCACAGCGGCCGTTCGGCGAACAGTTCGGCGCCGCCGGAGACGAGGTTCGAGCGGCCGCTGGTGTCGACGTTCAGCCGGTTGAAGTTGAAGCCCTTGCCGCCGACCAGGATCACCACGAACGCCGCGCCGACCGCCCCGACGACGACCACGGCGAGCGTCCAGCGCCACGACCAGCGCAGCGCCGCCAGCACCGCGAGCCCGGCCAGCAGGGCGATGAAGCTCGACTGGCTGAAGGTCTGGGCGAGGCCGAGCCAGAGCAGCAGGATCGCCCCGCACAGCAGCCAGAAGACGCGGCGCTCCTTGATCCAGAGCACCGCCGTGGTGACGACCACCAGGACGAGCGCGAGGTAGCGCCCGTAGATGTTCGGGTCCCAGAAGATCGAGTTGACCCGAAAATAGGTGTGGAATTCGTTGGAGCGGATCACCGCCTCGTTCCAGAAGAGGCTGCGGCCGGCGAACTCGACGCTGCCGATCAGCATGAAGACGACCGCCTCGACGGTGACCGTCGCCAGCACCAGGACGAGCTGCCGACGATCCCAGACGACCTCGCGCAGGAGCGTGTAGGCGAGGGTGAAGGGGATGAGGAAGAAGCAGGCTTCCTGGAGGCCTTTGGAGAGGTCGACGGAGTAGAGCGACTGGAGCGCGTAGAGGAGGACGAAGGCGGCGAGGATTTTCGCCTGCCGGCGGGGCTTGCGCCGCTCCCAGCGCGGCGGTGAGAAGACGGTCGCCAGGACCCCCGCCGCGATCACCACGTAGAGCGGCACCAGCAGGTTCGCGGTTTCCCCACCCGATTCGAGCGGGATGCGGAACGGAAGCAGGCCGATGATCGCCAGCGGCAGGAGGAGCGGCCGGACGCGGAAGAGCCAGGCGAGCGCCACCACCAGGATGGCGCCGAGGATGACCGCGGCGGCCGCTTTCACCTCGTGGTGGCGCAGTTCGACGATCGGGGCGCTGTGCCACTGGTCACCGAGGATCAGCACCGGGAAGAGGACGAGCGCGATCAGCATCGCTCCCGACCGCCCGCGCCCCGGGGGGAGCAGGACCGAGCCGGCGGCGCAGGCGGCGGCGATCAGCAGGCCGGCGCCGGAGAGGAAGTCGCTCAACAGCTGCCTCGCTGCTTGAGGCGGATCGTCCCCGGCAGGGTCAGCTCACGGTCTTCGTCTTCGAGCAGGACGCGGATCCGGTAGCGGCCCTGCGGCTGGACCACCCCGTCTTCGTTCTCGCCGTCCCAGTGGTAGGTGTGGAGGGTGTAGCGCTTCAGGAACTCCTTCTTCGCCAGGACCCGGACCAGTTCGCCGCCGGGGCGGATGATCTCGACCGTGCCGTCGTTGGAGGTGGTCGTCCGGAACTTGAGCTTGATCTGCCGGTCGCACCCCCCCTCCGGCGTGAACGCGTTCGAGTCCTTCGGGCCGATTTCGACCCGGTCGACGAGCAGCGGGTCGCGCTTCACCCGTTGGGCATAGGCAAACGCGGCGAGGGTGGCGACGACGAGCAGCGCGAAGACGACGGCGGCTGCGTCAATCCGCCGCCGCGGCATTGTCCTCGCCGACGACGACCGAGACCGCGGCTTCCCCCGAGACCTGCTCGACTTCGCTGGTCATCGGTTCCAGCTTCGTGATCTGGAGGTTCTTGGCGACCTCCTTGGCTTCCGGCTTGCGCCCTTCCCTGAACATCACGACCGAGGTTTCGAAGCTGGAGTCGCTGTTGGTGACGGCGCCGAGCTCGAAGCCCTTCTGTTCGACCTTGTCGCCATAGGTCGCGGCGAGACCGGGGACCGAGGTCCCGTTGAGGACGGCGACTTCGATTTCGCCCGGCGGGACCTTGTGGGCGGCGGCCTCCTTGCCCGACTCGCCACCCTTCGATTCGTCGCTGCCGCCGTTGTTGAGGACGGCATAGGCGACCCCGCCGGCGACGAGGATGAAGACGACGAAGAGGACGATCAGCAGGGCGGGCCGTGAGAGCGTTTCGCCGAAGCCCGAGAAGCGCTGCCGGAAACTCTCCGAGCGCGTCATTTCGGGCAGGCCTTCTTCGCGGCGTTGTCGCCGCTGGTCGCGCTGCTCGATCGCCTGGTGCTCGGCGGTCCGCGCCTCCTCCAGTTCGCGCAGCTCCTCGGCCCGCTGCGCGGCCATCGTCTGCGTCGCTTCCATCCGCTCGGCTTCGCGCTCCGGCGCCGAGCCCGCCCAGTCGCGCAGCCTGCGGATGTCGCGGCCGTGGGCGAAGAGCAGCAGCGCGAAGACCGCCAATCCCAAGAAAGACGCGAGGCCCGCGAAGGAACCGATTCTTTCGACCGTGTGGAGCAAAGTTGCGGAAGGCTACTCGGCCGGCACGACCTTCGCCGCGTCTCCGCCGGGCGAGGCGATCAGATCGACGACCCGCTCCGCCAGATTCGCCTCGTCGCCGGCCAGGATCAGCGCTTCCAGCGAGCTCAGGGTCGAGTCGACCCAGGCGGGGTCGAGCGGCGTCGCGCGGACCGCCCGATTGATCCGTTTGGCCGCGGTCGGTTGCGCCACCTCGTTCTCCGAGAAGAGCACCTCGTGCAGCTTCTCACCCGGGCGCGGCTGGGTGAACTCGATCGCGATGTCGCGTTCGGGCTCATATCCCGCCAGCCGGATCATGTTGTGGGCGAGGTCGACGATCTTCACCGGCTCGCCCATGTCGAGGACGAAGACCTCGCCTTTGCCGGCGCCGATGTCCCCCGCCCGGATCACCAACTGCACCGCCTCCGGGATCGTCATGAAGTAGCGCGTCATCTCCGGGTGGGTGACGGTGACCGGGCCGCCGCGCTCGATCTGGCCGCGGAAGATCGGCACCACGCTGCCCGAGGAGGCGAGCACGTTGCCGAAGCGGACCGAGGCGAAGCGCGTGCCGGGGTGGTTCTCGGCGGCGACCTCGACGATCCACTCGGCCATCGCCTTCGAGGCGCCCATCACGGTCTTCGGGTTGACCGCCTTGTCGGTGGAGATCAGGACGAAGCGTTCGGCTTTCGAGGCGGCGGCGGTTTCGGCGGTGATCCTGGTCGCCAGGGCGTTGTTGCGGATCGCCTCGAGCGGGTTCGCCTCCATCAGCGGCACATGCTTGTAGGCGGCGGCGTGGAAGACGACGTCGGGCTTGAAACGCTGCATCGTCTCCAGCATCCGGTGCGGCTCGCGGCAGTCGGCGAGGACCGACTCGGCGTTGGAGAAGTGGCGCTCGTCGAGCATCTCCCGCTCGATCTCGAAGAGGTTGCTCTCGGCGTGGTCGAGCATCACCAGCAGGCGCGGGCCGACCCGGGCGATCTGACGGCAGAGCTCGGAGCCGATCGAGCCGCCGGCGCCGGTGACGAGGACGATCTTGTCCTGCAGGTAGGCGCCGACCCGGTCGAGCTCCACCACGATCGGCTCGCGCCCGAGCACGTCCTCGACCTGGACGTCGCGCAGCTGCCGGTTGAGCTGGACGCCGCCGCGCAGCAGCTCGAAGACGGTCGGCAGGGTGCGCACCCGGATGCGCCGCTCGCGGCAGGCGGCGACCACCTTGGCCCGCAGCGTCCCCGGCGCCGAGGGGATCGCGATGATCACCTCGTCGGGGTCGGTCTCGTCGAGGATCGGGGCGATCTCGTCGGTCGAGCCGAGCACCTTGATGCCGCCGATCATCCGCATCCCGCGCTTGCGCGGGTCGTCGTCGACGAAGCCGATCGCGGTCGCGCCGAGGGCCGGGTTGAGGCGCAGCTCGCGGACCACCATCTGGCCGCCGGAGCCGGCGCCGACGACCAGCACCTCGTGCTTGGGGAGGCGGGCGCCCTTCGAGGGGCGCTCGACGATCAGCCGCACCAGGAGGCGCGCGCCCGCGATCAGGATCAGGGTGAGCATGAAGTCCATCACCTCGACCGAGCGCGGCAGACGGTGCTCGAAGGGCTGGACGACGGAGAAGAAGATCACCAGCAGGGCGCTCGAGATCGCGACGGCGCGGGCGATCAGGAGGAAGTCGCGGCCGCTGACGTAGCGCCACCACTTCTGGTAGAGCCCGGCGGCGGCGAAGACGATCAGCTTGCCGGCGATGACGATGCCGACCGACTGCACGAACAGCACCTCGTAGCGGTGCGGCCAGCCGTGCGGGTCGTCGAGGAAACGCAGCTGGAAGGCGAGGAAGTAGGCCAACGCGACGAGTGCCGCGTCGGCGAGTATCTGTCCCACCCGGTTGCGGTAGACGGGATGGTTCAACCGGCGCATGAGCGGCCGAGTTTAAGGGGGGTTCCTAAGGATGTGGCGATCGGGGCCGCCCTGGGCGCCGTCACGCTTCTCTCATGAGGCCCATCTAGGATGGGCCGCCGCATGCTCCACGCCATGCTCCTTCCCCACGCCAGCCTGACCGGGCCGCTCGTCGAATTCTGCGTCAACGTGATCGACGACACCGGCCTCTGGGGCGTCTTCCTGCTGATGGGCGCCGGCTCGGCCTGCATCCCGATCCCGAGCGAGGCGGTGATGCTGTTCGCCGGCTTCACCGTCTCCGAAGGCCACCACTCGCTGCTCGCGATCCTCGTCGCCGGCTTCCTCGGCAACATGGTCGGCTCCTGGATCACCTACGCGATCGGCTATTACGGCCGGATCGACCTGATGGAACGCAACAAGCTGATCCACGTCAGCCCGGCCCGGCTCGAACGGGTCGACGGCTGGTTCAGACGCCACGGCGACATCACCGTCTTCGTCTGCCGGATGGTGCCGCTGGTGCGCGCCTTCATCTCGCTGCCCGCCGGCCTGGCGAAGATGCCCTTCTGGCGCTTCACCTGGCTGACCGCGCTCGGCTCGATCCCCTGGGTGGTCGGCTTCGGCCTGCTCGGCCGGGCGGTCGGCGACGAATGGGAAAAGTGGCGCGAACACCTTTCGATCCTCGACTACATCGTCGTCGCGGCCCTCGTCGTGCTGGTCTTCTACTGGCTCTACAAGCGGATCACGCGGGAGCCGCCGGCGACCACGGGCGCTTGAGCGACGGCTCGCTGCCCGCCCGCCGCGCGATCCTGCTGGGGATCGTCCAGGGCCCGGCCGAGCTCCTCCCGGTCTCCAGCTCGGCCCATATCGTCCTCATCCCCTGGCTGGCGGGCTGGGACTGGGACGCGATCGATCCGGAGGTGCGCAAGAGCTTCGAGGTCGCCCTCCACACCGCCGCCGCGGCGGCCCTCCTGATCGGCCAGCGGCGGCTGATCGTCGAGGAGCTGCGCAGCTTCGACGCCCGCCGGGCGCTCCTCCTGGTCCTCTCCTTCGCCCCGGCGGCGGCGGTCGGCTACGGCTTCGAGCGCCAGATCGAGGAGCGCCTGGGCGGACCACGGGCGACCGCCTTCGGTCTGCTCGGGGGCGCGGTGCTGATGCTCCTCGCCGATCGCCGCGAGCAGCTCCGCGGCCGTGGCGAAGCGACACCGGGCGACGGGCTGGTGCTCGGCGTCGCCCAGGCGGCGGCGCTTGCACCGGGGGTCTCCCGCAACGGCGTGACCCTCGCGGCGGCGCGCTGGAGACGCTTCTCGCGGGCGCAGGCGAACCTGCTCTCGCGCACGATCGCACTGCCGATCATCGTCGGCGCGACCGGGCTGAAGGGGGGGCGGCTGGCGCGGCGCGGGACGACCCCGAGCCTGCGACGCACCCTCGCCCTCGGGATCGGCGCCTCCTTCGCCTCGACCCTCGCCTCCCAGCGCCTGATCGGCCTGGTCGAGCGCGACCGGGCGCTCTGGCCCTACGCGGCCTACAGGGTGGCGCTCGCGAGCGTCGTCCTCGCCAAGCTGCACCGCGAGTCGGCCTGAGCGGCTGAAAGAATCGGGCGGGTGAGCGACGCCTACGCACGATCCGGGGTCGACCAGGGCGCCGCCGACTCGGCGGTCGCCAGGCTGGTCCGCGCGCTCGGCGCGATCGAGCTCGACCGGCCCTCGGCGCAGGTGCCGCTGCCCGGCCACTACGCGAGCGTGATCGAGATCGCCCCGAACCTCGGCATCGCCCTCTCGACCGACGGGGTGGGGACGAAGCTGGTGCTGGCCGAAGCGCTGGGCAAGCTCGACACGGTCGGGATCGACTGCGTGGCGATGAACGTCAACGACGTGATCTGCGTCGGGGCCGAACCGCTGGCGATGCTCGACTACATCGCGATCGACAAGGCGGACCCGGCGGTCTGCGAGGAGATCGGCGTCGGCCTGGCGCGGGGCGCGACGCAGGCGAACATCGAGATCCCCGGCGGTGAGCTCGCGCAGCTCGGCGCGATGGTCCACGGGGTCGACGTCTCCGGGGCCTGCTTCGGCACCGTGGCGCTCGACGCGATCGTCGACGGCGCCCGGGTAGAGGCCGGCGACTCGATCATCGGCCTGCCCTCCTCCGGCCTCCACTCGAACGGCTACACCCTGGCGCGGGCGGCGCTCGAGGGCCTCGACATGGGTGAGGACCCGGAGGGGCGGCTCGGCCGGCCGCTCGGCGAGGCGCTGCTCGAGCCGACCGTGATCTACGTCAAGCCGATCGTCGAGCTGCTGCGCTCCGCGGTCGACGTCCGCGGCCTCGCCCACATCACCTCCGGCGGCGTCGACAACCTGCTGCGCCTCGCCGCCCCGGTCGGCTACGAGATCGACGCCCCGCTGCCGATCCCGCCCCTCTTCGAGCTGATCGCCGCGCGCGGCGGCGTCCCCGACGAGGAGATGCACGAGGTCTTCAACATGGGTTGCGGCTTCTGCGTCGTCGTCCCCGCCGCCGACGAGGCGAGCGCCCTCGCGCTGCTGCGCGCCCACCACCCCGGCGCCGCCCGGATCGGCCGCGTCACCGCCGCCGCCGGCCAAGTCACCCGCTGACGCGTTCGCAGTTAGTTCCGCTATGCGAGACAAAGTGCGAACGCACCGGGGGACCGGCTACGTTGAGCCGATGCGCCCACTTGCAGGCTGGGCCGCGGCGGTAGCGAAACCTTACGCACGCATGCTCGACAAAATGCGCATAACTCCCATGCCTCGACACGGAAAGATCGGCTGATGCCGGACCGCTCCTCGACCAGCTCGAAGATGATCGGCACCGTGCTCTCGGGCCGCTACCGGCTGGAGGCCAAACTCGGCTCGGGCGGGATGTCGACCGTCTACCTGGCCCGTGACACGACGCTCGACCGGCCGGTCGCGGTGAAGGTGATGCACCGTGAGATGTCCGAGCAGCCCGACCAGCTGGAGCGCTTCCGCCAGGAGGCGCGCGCGGTCGCCAAGCTCTCCCACCCCAACGTCGTCGCGGTGATCGACGCCGGTGAGGACGGTGGGCACCCCTACATCGTCTTCGAGTACGTCGAAGGGGAGACGCTGAAGGCGCGGATCAACCGGGTCGGGCCGCTCGACATCCAGGAAGCGCTCGCCTACGCGATCGAGATCGCCCGCGGCCTCACCGTCGCCCATGGCCGCAAGATGGTCCACCGCGACATCAAGCCGCAGAACGTCCTGATCGACGCCGAGGGACGGGCGAAGCTGACCGACTTCGGCATCTCGCGCCAGCTGGAGCAGGACGGGATGACCGCCACCGGCCGCGTCCTCGGCACCACCGACTACGTCGCCCCCGAGCAGGCGATGGGCCACGGCGCCGACCAGCGCTCCGACATCTACTCGCTCGGCGTCGTCCTCTTCGAGACCTTCACCGGACAGGTGCCTTTCGCCGCCGACAGCCAGGTCGGCGTGGCGATGAAACACGTCAACGAGGAGCTGCCCGACGTGCAGGGGCTGCGGCCCGAACTCTCGGCCGCCTCGGCGCTGGTCGTCGAGCGGGCGACCGCCAAGGACCCGACGAAGCGCTACGCCGACGTCGGCGAGATGATCGACGACCTCTCGACTGCGCTCGAGGTCGAGGCGGCGCGGGCGGGCTCGACCACCGGCGAGGCGACCAGCGTGCTGGAGGCGGTGCCGCCCGCCAAACGCAAGCTCTCCGGACGGGCGCGCTGGTCATGGGCGGCGATCGCCTTGATCGTGGTCGTCGGCGCGGGCGCGCTCGCCGCGACCCAGCTCATCTCGAGCGGCGACACGCCCGTGGTCGGGCATGGCGAAGGCGGCGGGCAACCATCCGGGAACGAGGTGCCGCTCGAAGGGGCCACCGATTACGACCCCGAGGGTGACGGTCACGAGGATCCGGAAACGGTCGGTCTCGCGGTCGACGGCAACCCGACCGGGACCGCCTGGAGCACCGAACACTACGACACCGACACCTTCGCGACGACGAAGGCCGGGCCCGACCCGGGCGTCGGGATCTACGTCACCGCCAGGGCCGCCTCGACCCCGAAGACGATGAAGATCCTCTCCCCCACGCCGGGCTGGGATGCGCAGATCTTCGCCGCCCCGGCCGGCCCTCCGGAAGCGATCGAAGAATGGGGTGAACCGATCGGCGAAGTGGAAGACGCCGGCAAGGAAGAGGAAGTGACGCTCCACCTCGGCTCGGCCGCCAAATACTTCCTGCTTTGGTTCACCAAGCCTTCCCCGGCAAGCGACCAGGAAGGTCGCTACCAGGTCGAAATCTCGGACATCAAGCTCTACGAATAGGGCGCCTCGTACCAGGATCTGGGGAGGGAGGGAGTTGGGGCCCTCTCCGAACGGCTTGTAACGAGCGGGCGACCACGCTCCTCGAAAGGCAGGAGCTCCACCGCCCGCGAGTTTGAGAGAGGAGAGGGCCCCAACTCCCTCCCCGCGCACGACTCAGAACTCGAACGACCGCGCCCGCCGGTGGCGCTCGATCGCGAGCGTGACGAGGCGGTCGCAGAGGTCCGGATAGGAGAGGCCGCCGGCCTCGAGCAGCTTGGCGTAGACGCTGGTCTCGGTGAAGCCGGGCATCGTGTTGATCTCGTTGACCAGCACCGTGCCGTCGGGCTCGACGAAGAAGTCGCAGCGGGCGAGGCCGGAGCAGCCGGCCAGCTTGAAGACCGCGGCGGCCAGCTCGCGGACGCGCGCCGTCTCCATCTCCGAGATCGGCGCGGGTACCGCCAGGTCCATCCCGCCCTCGCCGTACTTGGCCTCGTAGTCGTACCACTCGGCGTGGGCGAGGATCTCACCCGGAAGCGAGGTCTCCGGCTCCTCGTTGCCGAGCACCGAGCACTCGACCTCGCGCCCCCGGGCGGAGGCCTCGATGATCACCCGCGGGTCGTGGCGCAGAGCCGTCTCGACCGCCGCGTCGAGCGCCGTGAGGTCCTCGATCCGGGTGATGCCGACGCTCGATCCCATCCGCGAGGGCTTCACCCAGAGCGGCATCCCGAGCTCCGCGCAGCGCTCGCGCCAGCCCGCTTCGCCGACCGCGACGAAGTCGACCTGGGGGACGCCCTGCCCGGCGAGCAGACGCTTCAGGGTCAGCTTGTCCATGCAGGTCGCCGAGGAGAGGACGTCGGAGCCGACGTAGGGCAGGTCGAGCATCTCCAGCAGCCCCTGGAGGCTGCCGTCCTCACCGAAGGCGCCGTGCAGGACCGGGAAGGCGACATCGGCGCCGAGCAGCCCGGCGCCGGGGACGAGGTCGACCGCGGCGCCCTCGGCGGTCCACTCCCCGGCCCGGCCGATCCTCACCTCGACCACCTCGTGGCCCGCTTCTTCGAGGCCCTTGATCACCGAGGCGCCCGAGCGGACCGACACCTCGTGCTCGGAGGAGCGGCCGCCGGAGAGGACCGCCACCTTCACTGCGTTTCGCCGCCTTCGATCGCTTCTTCTTCGGGCGCCCCCTGGGCGCGCTTGCCGACCAGCAGGATCACTTCGTCGCCTTCGAGGACTTCTTCACCGCCGTGCGGGGACTGGGCGATCACCAGCCCGATCTTGGCTTCGTTCGCGGTTTCTTCTTCCTCGACCTTCGGCGTCAGGCCGCGGGCGCGGACTTCTTCGACCGCTTCGCGGCGTTCGAAGCCGACCACGCCCGGCACCTTGATCTTGCTCACCGCCGCGGCGACGACGATCGTCACCGTCCCGCCCGGTTCCAGTTCGGCGCCGGCGCTCGGGTTCTGTCTGATCACCTCTCCCGGCGTGGCGTTGGCCGTTTCCTCTTCGCCGACCTCCGGCACCAGGCCGCGGGCGCGGATTTCCTGCACGGCGAGCCGGCGCTGCTTGTTGACCAGCACCGGCACCTTCACCATCCGCGGCCCGGCGGAGACGAAGATCGTCACGGTCGAGCCGTGTTCGACCGTCGTCCCGGCGCTCGGTTCGGAGTGGACGACGTCCCCTTCCGGCACCGAGGTCGAGTTGACGCTTTCGGTGGCGACGTCGAATTCGGCTTTTTCGAGCTTTTCTTCGGCTTCGGCCGCTTCGAGCCCGGCGACCGGCGGCACCACCCCTTCGCCCGGCCCGATGCTGATCGTCAGCGTCACCGCCGGCTTCGAGCAGAACAGGGTGAGGAACGAGCAGTCTTCTTCGGCCTCGCGTCCTGGCGGCGACGGGGTCGGGTCCTGCTCGAGCACCGTCCCGGCCTCGACCGGGCGTTCGACCTGGATCGGCGGCTGGTTCACGGTGAAGCCCCGCTGTTCGAGGATTTCTTCGGCCCGCTGCAGGCTCCGTCCTTCGACGCTCGGCACCTCGGTGGTGGTGTCGCGGCTGAGCAGGATGCCGACCAACGCGCCGATCAGGATCGCGACGAGGGCCGCGAGGATCCACCAGTTGCGGCGTCGACGACGCGCCGCCGCCGGGTCCTCCCCCTCCTCCTCGGGCGGGGCGACCACCGGCGGCAGGGCCGCGAACGAGGTCGTCCCCCGTCCGGCGCCGCCCGGCTCGCGCATCGCCTGGTCGAGCGCGGCGATGAAGGCATCGGCGCTCTGGAAGCGCGCACCGGGGTCCTTCTCCAGCGCCCGCATCACGACCGCGTCGAGCGCCGGGGTGACCCGCGGCTGGATCGAGCTCGGCCGCTGCGGCATCTGCGAGACCTGTTTCATCGCCACCGCGACCGCCGATTCGCCCTCGAACGGGACGCGGCCGGTGAGCGCCTCGTAGAGCATCACGCCGATCGAGTAGAGGTCGGAGACGGCGGTCACGTCGAACCCCTGCGCCTGCTCGGGCGAGAGGTAGTGCGGCGTCCCCATCACCGAGCCGGTCTGGGTGATCTCCGAGACCCCGGCGCGGGCGATGCCGAAGTCCGTCACCACGGCTTTGCCCTCGGGGTCGACGATCACGTTCTGCGGCTTCAGGTCGCGGTGGACGATCCCCTGCCGATGCGCGTACCCGGCCGCCTGCAACACCTGGCGGATCACCGCCACCGCCTGCTCGACCGTGATCCCCGAGTCGATCAGCTGCTTCAGCGTCGGCCCTTCGACGTACTGCATGGCGATGTAGTAGGTGCCCTGCCACTCGCCGCGGTCGTAGACCGAGACGACGTTCGGGTGCTGCAGACCGGCGGCCGACTCGGCCTCGCGCTGGAAGCGCATCACGAACTCGCGGTCCTGGGCGAAGCGCCCGTGCAGGACCTTCAGCGCGACCCGACGGTGCAGGTGCGAGTCCTCGGCGAGCCAGACGTCGGCCATGCCGCCGCCGCCGACCTTCGCCTCCACCCGGTAACGCCCGTCGACGACCGAGCCGACTTCGACCTCAGCCACGCGCCTCTCCCCTCATCTCGTGTCTCCCCATTCTCATTCGCCCGCCAGGATCGCTTCCGCGACGTCGCGGAAGATCGGTGCCGCGACGTCGCCGCCGAACTGTTCGGTGCAGGAGACCGTCGCGGCGATCGCGATCTTCGGTTCGTTCGCGGGGGCGAAGCCGATGAACCAGGCCTGGTTCTCCTGTTCGCCGCCGCCGCACTCCTTGTTGTATGGCGTTTCCGCGGTGCCGGTCTTGCCGGCCACCGGGACCCCGGAGATCGCCGCCTTGGTCCCCGTCCCTTCGCGGACCACCCCTTCCATCGCCGTGGTCAGCTCTTCCGCCGTTTTCGCCGTGATCGGTTCGCTGTAGACGTCGGGGCTCATCCGCTTGGTGACGCTGCCGTCGGCGTTCACCACCCGATTCCAGATCTGCGGCTTCATCAGCTTGCCCCCGTTGGCGACCGCGGCGGCGACCATCGCGTTCTGCAGCGGGGTGACCAGGAGGCGCTCCTGGCCGATCGCCACCCGCGCCAGGTCGACCGGATCATGGCGGGTGAGAAGTTCGCCTTCGTTGAACACGCCGCTCGGTTCGATCTCGTCTTCGGGCAGGTCGATCGGCGGCAGTGAGCCGAAGCCGAACTTTTCCATCGTCGTGAAGAGCCGGTCCTGGCCGACTTTCTGGCCGAGCTGGCCGAACCAGGTGTTGACCGAGTTGGTCAGCGCCGTGTCGAGCGAGATTTCGCCCCAGTCCTGGTCGTAGTCGTTGGCGAGTTCGTGGCCTTCGTCGATGATCGAGCCGGGCGCGTCGATCGTCGTTTCCGGGGTGATCACGCCGGATTCGAGCCCCGCCGCGGCGGTCACCACCTTGAAGGTCGAGCCGGGCGGGAACTGGCCCTGGGTCGCCCGGTTGAAGAGCGGCGTCCTGACTTCCTCGGTGCTCAGCTTGCTGTATTCGTCGGGCACCCGGTTCGGGTTGTACGGCGCGTTCGAGGTCAGGACCTTGACCGCACCGGTGCTCGGTTCGATCGCGACGACCGCGCCGTAGCCCGCCGCTTCGAGGTCGCCGAGCGCCACTTCCTGGGCGTGGACGTCGAGGTTGGTGACGATCTGTTCGCCTTCCTGCTTCTTGCCGGTCAGCTGGTCGAAGATCGAGCCGAATTCCGATTCTTCGCCGGTCAGTTCTTCGTTGTGGTACTTCTCGAACTCCGACTGGCCGTACTTGACGAAGCTGTAGCCGATCGGGTGGCCGAAGAGCTTGCCCAACGGGTAGTGACGGATGTAGCGCTTGCTCGACCCGTGACCCTTCGAGTAGGACTTGGCGATCACGGTGCCGTCGGCGGCGAGTATGCGGCCGCGCGGTACCTGCTGCTGCTCGAGCAACGGGCGCTGGTTGTATTTGCTCTCCTTCAGCCCCTTCGCGTCGAAGACCGACCACCACGAGGTGAAGCCGACCAGCACCGCGAACAGCACGACGATGAAGGCGAAGAGTTTGATGATCTGGCGGTTCACGCCGTCGCCCCCAGGGGTTCGTCGCGTTCGACGGGGACCGTCCCGGCTTCGGCTTCACGCCTTGCCCGATCGGAGACCAGCAGCAGCAGCGCCAGCAGTACGAAGTTGGCGACGATCGAGCTGCCCCCATAGGAGACGAAGGGCAGGGTGACGCCGGTCAGCGGGATCACCCGGGTGACGCCGCCGATGATCACGAACGCTTGGATCGCGAAGACCGCGGTCAACCCGGTCGCCAGCAGCTTCGAGAAGCCGTCGTTGGCGAGCAGCGCGACCTTGAAGCCCCGCGCCGTGATCAGCAGGTAGGTGGCGATCAGGCCGCAGGCGCCGAACAGGCCGAGCTCGTTGACGATCAGCGAGTAGATCGTGTCGGTCTGCGCCGCGGGCAGCATCGTGTCGTGGGTACCGGGGACCGTGATCAGCGCCTGGCCGAACCCTTTGCCGAAGAGACCGCCGTCGGCCTGGGCGAAGATCGACTGCAGGATCTGGTAGCCGCTGTTCTGCGCTTCGTTGTAAGGGTGGAGCCAGATCTCCACCCGCTCGTGCACGTGCGGGACGGTGGCGACGATGAACCAGGCGCCCAGCAGGAAGAGGATCATCCCGATCACGACGAAGCTGAAGCGACCGGTCGCCACGTAGAGCAGGGCGAGGAAGGCGGCGAAGAACATCAGCGAGGTGCCGAGGTCGCGGATGAAGACGAGCAGCAGCATCGAGGCGCCCCAGACGACCAGCATCGGGCCGAAGTGTTTGAGCGGCGGCAGGGTGACGCCGAGAACCCGGCGGGCGCCGACGATCAGCACCTCGCGGTTCTCCCGCAGGTAGGAGGCGAGGAAGACGACGATCGCGAGCTTCGCGAACTCGGAGGGCTGGAAGGAGATCGGGCCGATCTTCACCCCGAGATAGGCGCCGTTCACCTGTTCGCCGATCCCCGGCAGGCGCGGCGCCAGCAACAGCAGGATCCCGGCCGTGGCGATGATGTAGCGGTAGCGCTCGAGCACCTCGTAGTCGCGCAGGAACTGGATGGTCAGCGCGAAGAGGACGAGGCCGAAGACGAACCAGTTGGCCTGGTCACGCGCGAGGCTTTCGTCGATCCGGTAGATCATCACCAGGCCGAACGCGGTCAGCAGCGCCATCAGCGGGAAGAGGTAGGGATCGGCGTGCGGCAGCCGTATCCGCAGATAGATGTGGGTGGCGAGGCAGACGGCGAAGAAATAGGCGCCGTAGGTGAGGCTGAGGTTGCCGAGTTTGGAATGGTCCTGGGCGAAGACCGCGGCGAACCCGGCCGTCAGCAGGAGCGCGACGGGGATGAGCGCGAGGAGCTCCCGGTTGCGGGCGCGGGTCACTCGCCGACCCCCTGGCCGCGTTCGATTTCTTCGAGCAGCTTGACCGCGTCGGAGTGGGAGCGCAGGCCGTGCCCGGTCACCGCGTCCTTGCGCCGTTCAGGCAACGCCTTCGTCTGCACCGGGGCCGCGTAGCGTTCGTCCCAGAGCTTGATCCCGAAGGGCAGTTCGTAGGGCAGGCCACGGTAGAGGGCGACCCGGCCCGCGTCGTCGGTGCCGAGGAACCAGACGTGGCGCAGGCCGTAGGTGGCGCCGAAGACGATCGCCGCGATCACGACCAGGCCGGCGAGGACGGCGGCGACCCGTCTGAAGCGGCGGCGGCGCCTGCCGGGCGCGGCGGCGGCCTGCTCGTCGCGGCGGCGGCGGGCCGCATCGGCGGCGGCGCGGCGGCGCACCTCGGTCGCGGTCAGCCCGGCCTCCTCGGCGCTCTGGCCGATCAGCGTCGCCCCCTCGGAGTCGAGCGCCGGTTCGGCCGCGTCGACCAGCTTGAAGGCGATCACGCTGATGTTGTCGCGGCCGCCCGCCCGGTTGGCTTCGTCGACCAGGGCGCGGACCGCGGCCGGCATCGAGGTGGCGCGGGAGAGGAGCCGCTCGATGTGCTCGTCGTCGAGCATCGTGGTCAGGCCGTCGGAGCAGACCAGGAAGACGTCGCCCGCCTGCGCCGGGACCGTCTGCAGGTCCACCTCGACCTCCGGTTCCGGGCCGAGCGCGCGGGTGATGATCGAGCGCTGCGGGTGGTCCTCCGCCTGCGCCTCGGTCAGCTGGCCTTTGCGCCGCATCTCCTCGACCAGCGAGTGGTCCCGGGTCAGCCGTTCGAGCTTGCCGCGCCGCAGCCGGTAGGCGCGACTGTCGCCGACATGGCCGATCGCCACCTCCTCGGCCTCCCCGTCGAGGATCGCCGCGGTCGTCGTCGTCCCCATCCCGGCCAGGTTCGGGTCCTCGCGGGCGAGCGCGTGGATCGTCCGGTTGGCGCCTTCGATCGTCTCCCGCAGCACCCGCTCCGGCGGCCCCTCGGGGATCCCCCGCTCGAAGGACTCGACCGAGGTCTTGGAGGCGACCTCGCCCGCCTGGGCGCCGCCCATCCCGTCGGCGATCACGAAGACCGGGGCGCGGACGAAGACCGAGTCCTCGTTGGCGCTGCGCTGCCGGCCGGTGTCGGTGGCGTAGGCCTGGTCGGTGATCCGCAGCGTCATCTCATCTCACCCCGGCCGGCCATCCACCTCAGGATGCCTCGAAGCGGAAGACGGTGTCGCCGATCTGGATCGTGTCGCCGTCGACCAGCTCGGCCTCGCCGTCGAGCGCCCGGCCGTTCAGCAGCGTGCCGTTGGTCGAACGCATGTCCTCGACGAAGTGGCGGCCTTCGCGCGAGAAGAGGCGGGCGTGGATGCCCGAGGCATAGCGATCCTCGATCTGCACGTCGGCGTCCTTGGAACGGCCGATCGAGAGGCCGCCGATCAGGTCGAAGCGCGTGTCGCGGGAAAGGCCGCCGCCGCGCTCGGCGACCAACCAGGCGTCGACCCCGCGCTGCACCTCGGCGTAGCCCGCCGGAGCGTGGAATCCGGTCGCGTCGGGGGCGGGCTGGGCGGTCCGCCGCAGGTCCCGGTAGGCGCTCCGCGCGATCACCAGCAGGAACAGGAAGAGGACGGCCAGGAAGCCGAATTTGAGGGCGGTTGAGAGGGGGTCGTAGGCCACTCGGTCAGCACCTTACGGTCCGCGCCTGAAGCCAGGCGGCTTTGGTGGTCGATTACTGCTCGATGTCGAACAGGAAGGTGGTGGTGCCGACCGTCACCTGGTCGCCGGGACTGAGCCGGGTGGAGCTGACGCGGCGGCCGTTGACCTTGATCCCGTTGGTCGAGCCGAGGTCGACGATCTGCCAGTCGCCCGAGTCGGCGCGACGCAGCTCGGCGTGGCGGCGAGAGACGTTGGGGTCCGACAGCACGCACTCGGCCGACTTCGAGCGGCCGATCGTCGCCCGCGGCCCGTCGAAGACGTAGCGGCGGTCGTCGAGCGAGACGACGGCGCGGGTCGCGACCAGGGCGCTGACCGCCTGCTCGGGCCGTTTCGGGCGACTGCGGTCGCGCTCGCGCACGGCCGAGTAGACCATCGTGTGGCCCTCTTCCCCCTGGCGCGGCGCCTCGCCCTCGCGGACGGGCGCCTTCACCATCCGCGGCTGGATGCCGAACTCGCCGAGGCGCAGCCGCTCGTCGGTCTGGAATTCGACCGCCGGCCGGGTCAGCAGGTCGTAGCCGCGCCGGCGGGCGTGCTCGAGCAGATAGCCGGACAGCTCCTGCTCCAGCGAGCGCTCGTAGCCTTCGAGCTTCGAGCGATCCTGGCGCGAGAGGAAGACCGTGTACTCGTTGGGGACGTAGACCCGCTGCACCGACGCCGTCTTGTGGGCGTCCATTTCCTTGGCCAGTTTGCGGGCCAGTTCGACCGGCTGCACCTCGGAGCTGAAGGCGCGCGAGAACACCCCCTCGACGAGGCCTTCGATCCGGGACTCGAGGTTGCGGAGAAGGGCGATCGGAGCTGCTCCTTTGGGATGGCAGGGTCAGGTCTCCGCGACTGCGGAGAAGACCGGGATTCTAGGGGAGGACCAGCCCATGGCCGATGACGAGGAGGGCGCCGAGAGCGGCGGTCAGGCCGAGCGCGCCGAGGCGCAGGCCGACGCGGGAGCCGGCGCCGCGCGGGTGGTCGGCCAGCCCGTCGAGCGACTCCTCGATCGCCGTCCCCAGCTCCTCCAGGGTCGGGCGGTGACGGGGGCGCGGGTCGAGGCAGGCGTCGACCTCCTCGCTCAGCTCGCGCGGCAGGTCGGGGCGGATGCGCCGCAGCGGGCGGGCGCGGCGGCCGATCGAGCGCACCGTCGCCACCGCGTTGTCGCGGCGGTGCGGGTTCTCCCCCGTCCAGCACTCGTAAAGGGTGAGGGCGAGCGAGTAGACGTCGGCCTCGGGGCCGGCCTCGCGTCCCTCGGCCTGCTCGGGCGACATGTAGGCAAGGGTGCCGACGACGTCGCCGGGCGCGGTCAGCCCCGCCGCGTCGGCGACCAGGGCGATGCCGAAGTCCATCAGCTTGGCCCGCGGCTGGCCGTCGACGACCTGGACGTTCTGCGGCTTGATGTCGCGGTGGACGACGCCGCGCGAGTGGGCGTGGTCGAGCGCCTCGCAGAGGTCGGCGCCGATCTCACCGATCTCGCGATCGGAGAGGGCGTCTTCGCCGGCGAGGCGGGCGAGCGTGTCGCCCTCGACCAGCTCGGAGACGAGCAACGCGTTGCCGTCCTCCTCGCCCATCTCGTACAAGGTGACGATGCCGGGGTGGTTGAGGCGGGCGGCGGCCTGGGCCTCGCGCAGGACACGGCGACCCGCCTCGCCGCGCTGCTCGATCGCCTTCACCGCGACCGGCCGCTCGAGCCGCCCGTCCCAGGCCTCGTAGACGACGCCGAAGCCGCCGCTGCCGATGCGGCGCTCGATCAGGAAGCGGTCAAGTACGAGGGAGCCGACCAAAGCCTCTTCCTCTTCGGCGGGACGCCCCTCCCTCCTGCCCGCAAGGACGCGCGGCCGCTGGGAAAAAGGCACCGTGAGCGGCGAGATTAAGAGCCGCACACATTCCGATCGCCATACTCTCCCGCCAGCCAACCAGCCTTGGGGAGCCGTCCTTTGGAGCAGTCAGCTTCACGCGGCGCCCGCCGGCCGTCTCGCCGGCCGTCTCGCCGCCCCGAACGACAACAGATCATGATGCGCCGCCTGCTCGCCCTCGGGGCGGCGTTGGTCGTGCTGATCCTGATCGTGCTCGGGGTGAAGGGCTGCCTCGACGCCCGGGCCCGGGGAGCGCTCTCCGACTACGCGCGCAGCGTCGAACAGATCGTCGACGAAACGAACCAGACGAGCAAGGAATTCTTCGGCCAGCTGGAAGATCCGGGCGACCTCTCGGTCACCGAATTCACCGGCAAGGTGGACGCCTCGCGCAGCGCGATGGTCAACCATCTCACCCGGGTCGAAGGGCTGAGCGCGCCGGGCGAAATGTCGAGCGCGCAGAAGTCGCTCGAACTGGTCTACGAGCTGCGGGCGGCGGCGATGGAAACGATCGCCGCCAAGATGCCGACCGCGCTCGGCGAAGCCGGGGCGCCGAAGGCGACCGCGGCGATCACCCGTCAGATGCAGAAGCTGCTCGCCTCCGACGTCATCTACGAATCGGTGACGCGACCGGAAATCAACGGCACCCTGGAAAGCAACGGGCTCGAATCCGACGAAGTGCCGAAGAGCACCTTCCTGCCCGGCGGCACCAAATGGCTGGAAGAAAGCGAAGTGAAGGCCGCGCTCGGTCGGGTCAACGGCTCGAGCGGCGGCGCGGCAAGCCCCGGCATCCACGGCCTCGGCCTGCTCGGGGTCGGCGTCGGGGGCAGCGAACTGACGCCGGAAGTGACCAACACCGTGGTGACCGAAGGGACGCCGGAAGTCGAAGTCCAGGTCCAGAACCAGGGCGAATCGACGGAGAACGGGATCACCGTGGTGGTGGTCGCCGCGGGCAAGGAAACCACCGGCGAAATCCCCACGCTCGAAGCGGGTGCGATCGAAACCGCGGTGGTGCCGCTGACGCCGGCGCCGAAAGGCGAGACGACGCTCGAAGTCGAAGTCGAACCGGTGCCGGGCGAGCAGGTCACCGAAAACAACGAAGCCACCTACACGGTCGTCTTCGAATAGTTTGGATCCGTGAGGATCGCCTACCTCGGACCGGCCGGGACCTTCACCGAGGACGCGCTCGGCGAAGCGCTCCCTGGGGTGGAATTCGAGCCCCTGCGGACGAACACGATCCACGACGCGATCGTCGCCGTGGCCGAGGGTGAGGCCGACCGGGCACTGGCACCGTACGAGAACTCGATCGAGGGCTCGGTGCGCGGCACCCTCGACACGCTCGCCTTCGAGGGCGAGGCGGTGACGATCGTCGGCGAGCACGACTATCCGGTGCGCTCGCATCTGCTGGCCCGCGAGGGGGTGGAGATCGACGAGATCGAGGCGGTCCTCTCCCACCAGCAGGGGCTGGCGCAGGCGGCGCGGTTCCTCCGCGACAACCTGCCGGCGGCCGAACTGCGCAGCGTCAGCAGCACCGCGGCGGCGGCGCGGATGGTCGCCGAGTCACCGCGGCCGTGGGCGGCGGTCGGCTCGCGCGCGGCGGCGGCCCTCTACGACGTCACCATCCTGCGCGAAGGGATCCAGGACGAGGCCAACAACGTGACCCGGTTCGTCTGGGTCGCCCCCGCGGGCACCGATCCCGGGGCGGGCGGGAGCTGGAAGACCTCGCTCGTCTTCTCCGAGCTCGGGGCCGACAAGCCGGGCGCCCTGGTCGACGCGCTGGCCGAGTTCTCCTCGCGCGGGATCAACCTCTCGCGGATCGAGTCGCGGCCGCTGCGCTCCGAACTCGGCCGCTACATGTTCTTCTGCGACCTCGCCGGGAAGGCCGACGAGGACCCGGTCGCCGAGGCGATCGCGGTATTGAGGACCAAGGCCGACTCGGTCCGCATCCTCGGCTCCTACCCACTCGTCTGAGTGGCCGCTGCCCCACCCGCTTACAATCACCCACCATGGCCAGGGTGCTGGTGCTCAATGCAACGTATGAGCCGATCAACGTCTGCACTTTGCGACGCGCCGCCGTCCTGCTCCTGAAGGAGAAGGCGGAGCTCCTCGAGCAGCGCGCCGGCGACGCCCTCCACTCCGAGCACATGACCCTCGAGCGCCCGGACGTAATCCGCCTCGTCAACTACGTCCGCATCCCGCGCGAGGCCCACCGTCGCAAGATCACCCGCCGCGCCGTCCTCGCCCGCGACTCCTGGACCTGCCAGTACTGCGGCTCGACCAAGTCCGGCCTCACCGTCGACCACGTCATCCCCCGCTCCCGCGGCGGCGACTCGACCTGGGAGAACATCGTCGCCGCCTGCGCCACCTGCAATCGCAAGAAGGGCAACCGGTTGCCGAGAGAGATCCATATGCACCCGAAGAACGCGCCGAAGGCGCCGGCGCCGACGGTCTTCATCCAGGTGGCGAGCCCAAAGATCCCGGCCGCCTGGCAGCAGTACTTACCGCAGGCTGCCTAGGGGAGCTCAGAGGAGGGAGTCCTGACACCCTCCTCTCTCAAACTCGGGGAAGCTTTCTGCTCGGACGAACAAGGCGCCTTGGTGACCCCTCGTTACAAGCCGTTCGGAGGGTGTCAGGACTCCCTCAACCAGCCGTCGCGGGGGCAGGCTTCGGTGCGAGGCTCAGAAGCTGCAGGGATCGGGCGATGTTCAGAAGCTGCAGGAACGGTCGTCGAGGGGTCTTGGGGGACCCTGAACGAACCTCCCTGCTGTCGTGAGTGAAGGGTCCCCCAAGACCCCTCCCCCACCAAGAACAGATCAGCTACTCAGCCGACCCATCTTCGCCCGCGCCATCCTCACCCGCACCGTCAGCAGACGCATCGATCTCGATCTGATCCGCTGAGACGTCTTCTTCCACCGGGGCGGAGTTGTCCTCGGACTCGACCACCAGGGCGACGGCGGAGACTCGGTCGTCGTCCTTGATGTTCATCACCTTCACCCCTTGGGTCGAGCGACCCATCTGGGAGATGCCCTCGACGCCGGTGCGCTGAACCATCCCGTTCTGGGAGATGAAGAGGAGATCCTGGTGCGGGTTGACGATCAGAGCGCCGGCGAGGCCGCCCTTCTTCTCGGTCAGCTTCGCCGTGAGGACTCCTTTCGTGCCGCGACCCTTGACCGGATAGTCGGAGACCGGGGTGCGCTTGCCGTAGCCGTTCTCGGTGACTACGAACAGCTCGGTGTCGTTGCGGGCGATGTCCATCGCGAGCACGCGATTGTCTTTGCCGCTCACGTTCATGCCTTTGATCCCGCTCGTGTCGCGCCCCATCGGTCGCACCAGCTCCTCGGAGAAGCGGGCGGCGTGGCCGGAATGGGACACCATCAGGATGTCGTCTTCGCCCGAGGTGAGGCGGACCTGGACCAGCTCGTCGCCGGGTCGCACCTTGATCGCGATGATCCCGTCAGCGCGGATCGGCGTGTTGTAGGCGAGGAATTCGGTCTTCTTCACGAGACCGTCGGCGGTGGCGAAGACGAGGTAGCGGTTCTCCTTGAAGTCCCGCGTCGGGATCACCGCCATCACCCGCTCGTCCTCCTGTAGCGGCAGCACGTTGCGCAGGCTCGAGCCTTTCGAAGTGCGCGAGCCCTCCGGCAGTTCGTACACCTTCGTCCGGTACACCTTGCCGCGGTTGGTGAAGAACAAGAGGAAGTCATGCGTCGAGCTGATGTGGAGGTGGGCGATGTAGTCGTCCTCTTTCATGTTCATCCCCATAACCCCGACGCCGCCTCTGTTCTGCTGGCGGTAGGTCGCCAGCGGCAGCCGCTTGACGTAGCCGGAGGCGGTCAGCGAGATCACCATCTGCTGGTCGGCGATCATGTCCTCGATCCCGACCTCACCCTCGAAGGCGGCGATCTCGGTGCGCCGTTCGTCGCCGTATGACTCGACGATTTCGGCCAGCTCCTCCTTGACCAGGCCCATCACCCGCGACTCGTCGCCGAGGATCGCCCGCAGTTCACCGATCCGCTCCATCAGGTCGGCGTGCTCGGCGCGGACCTTGTCCGCCTCGAGCGCGGTCAGTCGCTGCAGGCGCATGTCGAGGATCGCCTGGGCCTGCTCGCGCGAGAGCTCGAACTGGGCCATCAGCTCCTCGCGCGCCACGTCCGGATCGGACGAGGAGCGGATCAGTTTGATCACCGCATCGAGGTTGTCGAGCGCGACCAGCAGGCCCTCGAGGATGTGGGCACGCGCCTCGGCACGGCGCAGTTCGTACTGCGTCCGGCGGGTGACGACTTCCCGCTGGTGCTCGACGTAATGCTCGATCAGCTCGCGCAGGCTGAGCGTGCGCGGGACGCCGTCGACCAGCGCCACCATGTTGGCGCCGAAGGTCGACTGCATCGCCGTTTTTTTGTAGAGGTTGTTGAGGACGACCTTCGCCGGCGGGCCGCCGCGTTTGAGCTCGATCACAAGCCGCATGCCGGAGCGTTCGTCGCTCTCGTCGCGGAGATCGGAGATGCCCTCGAGTTTGCGGTCACGGGCGAGCTCGGCGATCTTCGAGATCAGCCCCGCTTCGCCGCCCTTCTTCACCATGAAGGGGAGCTCGGTGACGATGATCGCCTCCTTGCCCCCTTTCAGCGGCTCGACGTGGGCGCGGGCGCGCACTTTGATGCTGCCGCGCCCGGACGCGTAGGCATCGCGTATCCCGGCCCGGCTCATCAGCCCGCCGCCGGGGAAATCGGGGCCCTTGATGTGCGCCATCAGCCCGTCGAGGTCGATGCCGGGATCGTCGATGTAGGCGGTCACCGCGCCGGCGACCTCGCGCAGATTGTGGGGCGGCATGTTGGTCGCCATGCCGACCGCGATCCCCGAGGTCCCGTTGACCAGCAGGTTCGGGAAGCGCGACGGGAGGACCAGCGGTTCCTGGGTCTTTTCGTCGTAGTTCGGACCGAAGTCGACGGTGTCGGCGTCGATGTCGCGCAGCATCTCGGTCGCGATGCGCGCCATCCGCGCCTCGGTGTACCGCATCGCCGCCGCCGGATCGTCGTCGATCGAGCCGAAGTTGCCCTGACCGTCGACCAGTGGGTAACGCAGGGAGAAGTCCTGCGCCATCCGCACCAGCGTGTCGTAGATCGCCGAGTCGCCATGCGGGTGGTACTTGCCCATCACCTCGCCGACGATGAAGGCGCACTTACGGTACGACCGGGTCGGCTGCAGGCCGAGGTCGTGCATCGAGTAGAGCACGCGGCGGTGCACCGGCTTCAACCCGTCCCGCACGTCGGGGAGCGCCCGCCCGACGATCACGCTCATCGCGTAGTCGAGGTACGACGAACGCATCTCCTGCTCGAGCCCGCGCTCTTCGATGTTGCCGCCGCTCAGCACATCATGCGCAGCCACTAGCCGGCGCTCCTGCAAACCGGCGCATCTCGGCGTCCTCGGTCGACTCGGATCGGGTCACGCATCGCTGATGCGCTCCCCTCACCTCGCTCCCTGCGTCCACCGACCTGCTTGGTTTTCGGAGCGCTACACATCTAGAAACTTCACCTCTTTCGCATGTGACTCGATGAACTCTCGCCTCGGGCCGACCTGATCGCCCATCAGCATCGAGAAGATGGTGTCGGCGGCGGTCGCGTCTTCGAGCGTCACCTGGGCCAGCGTCCGGGTCGAGGGGTCCATCGTCGTCTCGCGCAGCTGTTTCGGGTTCATCTCGCCCAGCCCCTTGAAGCGCGTCACGGTCGCGCCCTGGCGGGCGAGCTCCAACACCGCACCGCGCAATCCCTCGAACGAGAGCGAGACGGTCTCTTTGTCGCCCCGGGTCACCCTGAACGGGGGTCGACCGACCTGTTTGATCAACGTGGCGTGGACCTCGGCGAACTTGCGGTAGTCGTTGTCCTCGAACAGCTCGCGCGGCAGACGATGGGTGCGGGCGAGACCGCTGCCCCGTGAGGTCGCCTTGACCACCACGAGGTCATCGGTCGCGCTCAGCACCTCGGTGTCGAACGGCTCGCCCTCGGGCGCCTTCTTTTCGAGCAGCGTCTTGGCGGCGGGCAGCGTCGCCACCCCCTCGTCGAGCAGGTTCGACTCCTCGAGGAAGCGGACGACTTCATGGCCGAAGTCGGCCTGCAGCGAGGAGCCCCACCCCTCGTACTCTTTCGAGCGCCGGATGTAGGCCTGCCAGCGGCTCGCGGTCAGCTTGCGGCTCTCCCCGGACGCGTCGGTCACCTCGAACTGCTCGAGCTTGTCGCGCAGGAGCAGCTCTTCCAGTTCGGACTCGCGCTCCAGGTAGGTCTCCTGGTTCCCCTGTTTCACGCGATAGAGCGGCGGTTTGGCGATGTAGACGTAGCCCTTCTCGATCAGCTCCGGCATCTGCCGGTAGAGGAAGGTGAGGACCAAGGTGCGGATGTGGGCTCCGTCGACATCCGCGTCGGTCGCCATCACGATCTTGTGGTACCGGGCGTCCTCGATGTTGAACTCGTCGTGGACCCCGGTCCCGATCGCCGTGATCAGCGCCTGGATCTCGTTGTTGGCCAGGACTTTGTCGATGCGGCTCTTCTCGACGTTGATGATCTTGCCCCGCAGCGGCAGCACCGCCTGCGTGTTTCGATCGCGGGCCTGCTTCGCCGAGCCACCGGCGGAATCGCCCTCGACCACGAAGATCTCGGCGAGGCTCGGGTCCTTGACCGTGCAGTCGGCGAGCTTGCCGGGGAGGGTCGAGTTCTCGAGTGCCGACTTGCGCGTCAGGTCGCGTGCTTTGCGCGCCGCGGCGCGGGCGCGGGCGGCGTCGATCGACTTGGAGATGACCCGTTTCGCCTCGGGCGGGTTCTCGTCGAGGAACTCGGCGAGTTTGCGGTTGACCGTCTCCTCGACCAGGCTTTTGATCGGCGGGTTGCCGAGTTTGGTCTTGGTCTGGCCCTCGAACTGCGGGTCGTGGAGCTTCACAGAGATCACCGCGGTCAATCCCTCGCGAACGTCCTCGCCGGAGAGGTTCTCGTCTTTCTCTTTGAGCAGCCCTTTGGCCCGCGCGTAGGCGTTCAGCGTGCGGGTCAGCGCGGCCCGGAAGCCGGACAGGTGGGTGCCGCCCTCGTGGGTGTTGATGTTGTTGGCGAAGCTGAAGATCGACTCCTGGTAGGAGTTGTTCCACTGCATGGCGATCTCGACTTCGCCGTCCTCTTTTTCACCCTCGAAGTAGATCGGCTTCTTCTGCAGCGTCTCTTTGTTGGCGTTGAGGTGGGTGACGAAGTCCTCGATGCCGCCGTCGTACTGGAAGGTCACGCTCTGGCCCTCGCCGCGTTCGTCGGTCAGTTCGATCTTCAGGCCGCGGGTGAGGAACGCCGTCTCGCGCATCCGCTCGGCGAGCGTCTGGAAGTCGTACTCGATGTCTTCGAAGATCTCCAGGTCCGGCAGGAAGGTGATCTCGGTGCCGTGCTGGTCGCTGGGCGCGCCCTTCTCCAGCTTGGTCAGCGGTTTGCCGCGCTCGTAGTCCTGCTCCCAGACCGCCCCGTCGGTCTGGATCTTCAGGTGCAGGCGCTCGGAGAGCGCGTTGACGACCGAGGAGCCGACGCCGTGAAGGCCACCCGACACCTTGTAGCCACCGCCATCTCCGAACTTGCCGCCCGCATGGAGCACGGTGAGCACCACTTCGGCCGCCGGCCGGCCCTCTTTCTCCATCGTCCCCACCGGGATGCCGCGGCCGTCGTCCCCCACCGTGACGCTGTTGTCGGGGTGGATGACGATCGTGACCGCGTCGCAGTAGCCGGCCAGCGCCTCGTCGACCGAGTTGTCGACGATCTCGTAGACCAGGTGGTGGAGGCCGCGGGGGCCGGTCGAGCCGATGTACATCCCGGGGCGTTTGCGGACCGCTTCGAGGCCCTCCAGGACCGTGATGTCCGCGGCGCCGTAGGAGGCGTCGGCTTTGGCTTTTTTCTCAGGCAAGAAGGTCCTTCCGTTGACACTGAAAAGCCCCGACGCCGGGAGTCTTCCTCCACGCGTTGTCGGGGCTTCAGGCGAGTTGCCATAAGAATACCAGTTGGAGCCCCCGTAGCCAAGCGCTCCGAGTGCCAATTTCCCTGCAAATCGTGGAAAAATTGTGACGAGTTAAAGACCTCTCGCCACGCGGAAGCTGAGCGCTCGCGGAGCCCTCTCCCCCAGCGCCTCGCGAAGCTGTCCGAGCAGCCGATCCTGCATCAGGTCGAGCTCCTCGGCCCAGACGCCGTCGGCACACTCCACAGTCAGCGTCCCGGCGCGCTCGGAGACGGGTGTCGCGACCGCCGCGATGGCCTCGCCGACGGCGTCGGACCACGCCGCCTGGGCAGCCGCCAACCCGGTCCGCGGCGCGGCGCGGTCACGCGCCACGCGGAAGGCCTCGCCAGCCTGACGGGGGGCGCGGCGGCGGGTCACGCCGCCTGCGCGCCGGATTCGCCGGCGTCGCCGAGGACCACACCTGCGCTCGGCATCTGCACCAGCGCCTCCCGCGCCACGCCCGGCAGCGACTCTTCGTCGGCGGCGGTGATCAGCGTCTGTCCACCGGCGGCCAGACGGACGACGAGCAACTCCCGCCGGCCTGGATCGAGCTCGCTCATCACGTCGTCGAGCAGCAACAACGGGGTGACGCGCCTCGCCGCCAGCAGCGCCTCACGCTCGGCGAAGAGGAGCGCGAGCAGGGCGGCCCGCTGTTGTCCCTGGGAGCCGTATCTGCGCAACGCCCGGCCTCCGGCGCTGAGCTTCACCTCATCGAGGTGCGGTCCCCAGGAGCTGCGACCGAGCTTCAGATCGGCGTCGCGTCGCTCGCGCAGGCCGACCTGGATCTCCTCCGCGCCGCCTTCCGCCCGCGGCGCGTAGGACAGCTCCCCGTCCTCGAGCCCCAACTCCGCCAGCGCCGTCGCGAACGCGGGAGCGAGCTCGGCGACCGCCTCGGCCCGCGCCGCGATCAATGGCGCCGCAGCGTCGGCGACGCCGGCGTCCCAGACGTCGAGGGCATCGGGTGAGCCATGGCCCGCCGCGACCCGGGCGACCATCGCGTTGCGCTGCGCAAGTGCCTGTCCGAAGAGCTTGCGCAGCTCGCTCCGGGCCGGCCAACGGGCGGCGAGGAAGCCATCGAGATGAGCGCGCCGCTCGGCCGGGGGTCCCTTCACGAGACTGAGGCGGTCGGGGGCGAAGACCGCCACGGGCGGGCGGGCGCGGGCGATGGTGGCCGGGTCGACGGCCTGACCGTCGAGCAGATGCCGCCTCCCTTCGGTCCTGCTCACCGAGGCGAGCAGCCGCTGCTCGATCCCGTCCTCGTCACGGATCGTCGCCTCGGCCCGCGCCAGGCTCTCCCCGAACGGGATCAGCTCCCGCCGATCGGAGGTGCGGAACGAGCGGCCGGTGAGCGCGAAGTAGAGCGCCTCGACCAGGTTCGTCTTACCGACGCCGTTCGGTCCGACGACGCTGACGATCCCCGGCCCGAGCGCCACCCGGACCCGCTCGAGGCTGCGCAGCGGGCGGGCTTCGATCGCGGTGACCAGCACCGGCGCGCCCCGGCTGCCTATACGTTCAGACGGATCGGCATCACGAGGTAACGGAAGTCCTCGTTCTCGACCGGCTGCATCAGCCCCGGCCGCAGCGGTGAGATCAGCCGCAGCAGCACCTCGTCGCCGGCCACGCTTTCGATCCCCTCGCGCAGGTACTCGGGGTTGAAGCCGATCGCCATCGGCTCGCCCTCGAAGGCGGCGGGCATCGTCTCACGCGCGTCGCCCACGTCCGGCGTCTCGGCCGAGATAGTCAGCTCTCCCGGCTCGAAGGAGAAGCGCAGCGGCGCGTTGCGTTGCGCAAGCTGGCTGATCCGCCGCGCCACGTCGAGGAACTCGGAGCGCGGCAGCCGCACGTCGTGCTCGTAGGACTCCGGCAGGAGCTGGCGGAAGTTCGGGAACTGACCCTCGATCAGACGCGTGGTCAGGGTGATAGAGCCCGCCTCGAAGATCGCCTGGTTGGGCTGCAGGACGATCGCAGCCTCCGCGGCGCCCTCGGTGGTCAGGATCCGGGCCAGCTCCCGCAGGGCCCGGGCCGGGATGTTGGCCTCGATCTCGCCGCTGAGCGGCGACTCGAGCTCAGTCCGCTTGACCGCGAGCCGGTAGGAGTCGGTGGCGACCATCGTCATCTCGGCACCGGAGGCGGTGACGAAGACCCCGGTCAGGACGGGGCGCATGTCGTCGCGCGACGCCGCCCGGGCGACCAGGTCGATCCCCTCGGCCAGGGCGGGGGCCGGGATACGGATCGGCTCGGCGCCATCGGTGGCGGGCAGGTTCGGGAAGTCCTCGGCGGGCAGTACCCGCAGGTGGAAGCGCGAGCTGCCGCTGGCGATCTCGACGTCGCGCTCGGCCTCGCGGGTCTCGATCTCAACCGTGTCGTCGGCCAGGGAGCGGGCGACCTCCGCCAGCAGCCGGCCGGGGAGGAGGACCGATCCCGGGCTCTCGACGGAAGCCTGGACGGTGGTGCGCAGGCCGAGGTCGAGGTCGGTGGCGGAGAGGGTCACCGATCCGTCGGCGGCCTCCAGCAGCACCCCGGAAAGAGCCTGCGTGGCGGCCCGCGTCGATACGGCCCGTGAGACGGTGGAGAGCTTGGAGACGAGTTCTTCCCGTTTGGTCGTG
Source organism: Solirubrobacterales bacterium (assembly GCA_035500835.1). Taxonomy (GTDB): domain Bacteria; phylum Actinomycetota; class Thermoleophilia; order Solirubrobacterales; family 70-9; genus VAYN01. The sequence continues at coordinate 115,955 of DATJWW010000043.1, forward strand.
AGCTTCAAGAGATTGCCTTGTGGAGTTGAGTTAGTTCCTGTGGAAAGAGGATGGATCGAAGACTATTCCGCCACGCAAGGCCGAAAGCGGCCTGTGGAGGAGGCTGTGGGCGGGCGTGGATTCTTGCAGCGACGGCGGCCGTCCTGCCTCAACCGGCGGCGGGGTTGTGGATGGATGTGCGTAACTCGGCGACCTTCTTGCTGAGGATCTCGTCCTCGCCGAGGCTCGCTTCGACCCGTCGCAGGCTGTTGAGGACGGTGGTGTGATCGCGACCTCCGTAGAGGCGACCGATCTGTGGCAGTGAGAGGTCGGTCATCTCGCGGGTCAGATAGATGGCCACATGACGGGCGCGGAGGGGGGTGGCGGCGCGGCTGCCGCCGATCAACTCGGCGCGCGAGATGCCGAAGCGTTCGGCCACCTGCTGCTGGATCTCCTCGACCGAGATCGCCTGGGCGCTGCGCGTCGTGCCGGGGATGACCTCGGCGATCAGCTCGGAGCTGAGTGGCCTCGCGAGCAGTGAGGCGTGGGCGATCACGCGGGTCAAGGCGCCGTGCAGCTGCCGTACGTTGGCGTCGATCCGGTTGGCGAGCTCGGAGAGAGCCCCGGCGTCGGCGATCTCGATCCCGGCCTCCTCGACCAGATGGCGCAGGACGGTGAGTCGGGTCGCCAGGTTGGGCGGCTCGACGGCGACGGTCAGGCCCCACTCGAAGCGGTCGCGCAGCCGCGAGGCGAGGGTCGACAGCTCGCTCGGTATCCGATCGGCGGAGAGGACCAGCTGGCTCCCGGCCTCATACAGCGCGTTGAAGGTGTGGAAGAACTCCTCCTCGGTGGCCGGCTTGCCCTCGAGGAACTGGACGTCGTCGATCAGCAGCACGTCGATGTCCCGGTAGCGCGCCTTGAAGGCCTCGGGGCCGGTGGAACGGAGCGCGCCGACGAACTCGTTGGTGAAGGACTCGGCAGTCGTGTAGCGGACACGAAGCCCAGGGGCGTTGTCACGCAGGTAGTTGGCGATCGCCGCCAACAGATGCGTCTTGCCCAGCCCGGGTGGGCCGTGGAGGAAGAGCGGGTTGTAGGCCTCCGAGGGCGTCTCGGCGACGGCCAGTGCCGCCCCGTGCGCGAGGCGGTTGCCGGGGCCGATGACAAAGCGATCGAAGGTGTAGCTCGGGTTGAGCTCGGGAGCCGCGACAGTCTCGGCGACCTCCTCGGGAGCCGCGAAGCTGACCCGGGTCGGCTCAACACCCGACTCGGCCAGCGCTGCGGCGATCAGCCCGGCGTAGCGGCGCTCCGTCCAGGCCCGGATGCTCTCGGGAGCTTCGAGGTAGAGCGTGTCGGAGTCGGCGCCGATCGGTTTCAGCGGTTCCAGCCAGAGGTGATAGGTGGACTCCGGGACCGACTCTCGCAGCCGTTTCTGGACGTTCCGCCAGAGGGCGTCGAGGTCTGTTGGGGAGGAGTCGTCAGGCACCGGGGGCGGCGACGATAGCGCCGCGATTTGCTGGGGGAACCCGACCAACCGCAAATGCCGCGGAAAAGATTTTGCCGGGTGTCCCTATACTCTCGCCGGCAATGAAGCGCACCTACCAGCCCAAGAAGCGGAAGCGGGCCAAGACCCACGGATTCCGCGCTCGCATGAGCAGCCGCGGTGGCCGCGCCGTGCTGAAGCGTCGCCGGCGCAAAGGTCGGAAGCGCCTCACCCCCTGAGTGCCGATGCCGTCGAAACGCCGTCGGCTCTCGCGCAGCGGCGAGTTCGACCGCGTCTATCGGGATGGCTCATCGCATGCGACCCGCTACCTCGTCCTCTACACGTTCCCGCGCCCTGACGAGCAGCGCGAAGAGGTGAGGCTGGGCGTGTCCGTATCTCGGAAGGTGGGCGGGTCGGTCGACCGCAACAAGGTCAAGCGCACCCTGCGAGAAGCCTTCTGGTCGCTGTCCGACCGGCTGCCGGACAAGCATGACTTCGTGATCGTCGCCCGCGCCGACATCGGCGGGTTGATCGAGAAGGAAGGGACGGCGGGCGTCACCAGGTCCCTCGAAGAGGCGATGGACGCCAGCTTCGGCGGAGGGCGTTCCACGTGAAACGCTCTGCAGGAAAGCCCGCGGACCCGTTTCACGTGAAACAGATCGCGTTGGCCCCGCTGCGGGCCTATCAGCGCTGGATCTCCCCGGCTCGACCGCGCCGTTGCCGCTACGAGCCGACCTGCTCCGCCTATGCCGTCGAGTCGGTCGAACGCTTCGGTGTCATCCGCGGCTTCCTCTTGGCCTCCTGGCGCCTTCTCCGCTGCAATCCATTCAGCCACGGCGGCTTCGATCCCGTGCCGGATCACTTCACCCTGCGCGGTCTCGGCCACATCCATCCGGCCGACTACCACGGTGAGGCGCGCCCATGATGGTGCCGGACGCCAACATCCTGCAACCCCTGATCGACGTAGCCAACGCGGTCCTCAAGTTCTTCCACGACAACGTCGGCCTTTCCTGGGGGATGTCGATCATCGCGATCACGGTCTGCACGCGGGCGATCCTGATCCCGCTCACCTACAAACAGCTGAAAGGCATGCGGGCGATGCAGGCCCTGCAGCCGCAGATCAAGGAACTGCAGGAGAAATACAAAAACGACAAACAGCGCATGCAGCAGGAAATGATGCGCTTCTACAAAGAGAACAAAGTCAACCCGTTCGCCTCCTGCATCCCGCTCGTGGCGCAGCTTCCGGTCTTCATCACCCTCTTCTACACGCTTCGCCACGAGCTCCCGAAGGACATCTGCTCCAACCTCGGCCTCCCTGAAGGCTGCGAAACGGCAGGGCACGCCTCCTTCCTCTTCATCAACGATCTGACCGCCTCGGCCCATGGCGCGGAACTGATCACCCTGATCGTCCTCTACGTCGGGACCCAGCTCGCCTCCGGCTTCTTCATGTCGGTCACCGCCGACAAATCGCAGCGGACGATGATGTTCATCCTGCCGTTGGTCTTCGTCCCCTTCGTGATCAACTTCCCCGCCGGTCTGATCCTCTACTGGATCACCACCAACATCTGGACGATCGGCCAAGGGTTGGTGATCAACAAAGTGATCCCGGCGCCGCATGTGGCCACGCCGGAGGAAAAACGGGCCGCGAAACCGCCGCCTAAACCGCCGAAAAAAAAGAAGAGACGAAGGTAAAAGGGCTCCCTTGGTGGGGGCCCTTTTTGGTGGAGCTCCCGGGGAGGGGGTTCTGGCCCTCTCCTCTCTCAAACTCGGGGGTGGGGGGTGCTCCGGACTGGCGAGGAGTCTCGGCCGACCCCTCGTTACAAGCCGTTCGGAGAGGGCCAGAACCCCCTCTGCAGGCCGTGGAAAGGGCTCGGGGTGAGCCCCTTACTCGGGGGAAGCTGCGGGCGAGCTCCGGGGGTTTGGGGGCGCGGTCGTCCTTGGGCCCGGTAGACGGGCCTAGGGTCGACCGCGGATCGGGCGGCGGGCCAAAGGACGACCGAGACCGGCGACCTGTCAGCCGAAGGGGCGCTTCTTGGCAAGGCCGGACTTGCGGGGGAGGTTGGACGGGGTCGGGGCGGACTTGCGGATCACGTGGAGGTGGCGGTGCTCGGAGCCGGCCCGGCCTCCGACATCGAGGACCGACTCGGGGCGCATGGCCAAGGACTCGGTCGCGTGCTCCATCTGGGCTTCTTCGTCGACATCTCGACGGCCCTTCCAGGCGACCAGGACGCCGCCTTCGCGGAGCAGGGGCGAGGCGAGCTCGGCGAGGGTCGAGAGGCGGCCGACGGCGCGGGCGGTGACGACGTCGTAGGACTCGCGGGCGGATTCATCGCGGGCGACGTCCTCGGCGCGGGCCGTGATCGCGAAGGCGTTGGGGATGCCGGCGGTCTCCGCCGCCCGGGCGATGAAGGCCGTCTTGCGGCCGACCGACTCGATCAGGTCGACCTTCGCATCGGGCAGCGCGGCGGCCAGGACGAGGCCGGGAAAGCCTGCTCCAGAGCCGATATCGGCGATCCGCCGCGCCCCTGCCAGCTCCGCGACCTCGAGTCCGGTGAGGCTGTCGACGACGTGGACCCGCCAGGCGCGCTCGTCCACCACGGAGCTGACCGAGGCGCGCTCCTCGGCGAGCAGCGCGAGCACGGTCTCCAGTGACCGGCGCGCCGCCGGGGTGAGGGACGCCGCCGGGTCGGCGCTCACTCGGAGACGAGCGGCGCGACGATCACGCAGCGGTGGGGCTCGTCGCCCTCGCTGTAGGTCTCGACCCCGGAGCGGCCCTTCAGTCTTTCGTGGACCACACGCCGCTCCTGGGCGCTCATCGGGTCCATCTCGACCACGCGGTTGTTGGTCAGCGCCTGCTCGGCGGCACGGTCGGCACGGCTCTCCAGCGTCTCCCGCCGCCGGCCTCGGTAGCCCGCCGCGTCGACGACCACCCGTTTGCGGTCGCGCAGGCCGCGGAAGGCCGCCTGATAGCAGAGCAACTGCAGGGCGTCGATGGTCTGGCCGCGTTTGCCGATCAGGAGGCCGTAGTCGTCGTTGCCGGCGACGGTGACGACGATCCGCTCGTCGTCCTCCTCGATCTCCACGTCGCCATCGAGGTCGAGCTCGTCGAGCACTCCCTCGACCAGCTCACGGGCGCGCTCGGCAGGCGAATCGGGCCAGTCGGCCAGGTCGGACACGCGCCCAGGCTATCCGACCTCCCGCGGTTGCGTGGAATCAACCATCTAGTCTGGGCGCTCGATGGGGACCGTCTACGCGATCGCGAACCAGAAGGGCGGTGTCGGCAAGACGACCAGCGCCGTCAACCTGGCCTCCTGCAGCGCCGCCGAAGGCGAGCAGACGCTGCTCGTCGACCTCGATCCGCAGTGCAACGCGACGGTCGCGCTGGGCGCCGACCGCGACGCCCACCCGTCCTCCTACGACTGCCTCACCGGTGACACCGAGGTCGCCGCCGCGGCCCGCCCCGCCGGCCCCGACAACCTCTGGCTGGTCCCGGCCAACCGCGATCTCGCTGGCGCCGCGATCGAGCTCCCCCGCATCGAGGGCTCCGAGACCCGCCTGCGCGACCGTCTCGGCCCGGTCCGCGAGCGCTTCGCCCGCACCTTCCTCGACTGCCCACCCTCGCTCGGCCCCGTCTCGGTCAACGCCTTGGTGGCCGCCGACCGCGTCATAGTGCCGGTGCAGGCGGAGTACCTGGCGCTCGAGGGGCTTGTCCAATTTCTCGAGACCTTGGGCCTGATCCGGCGCCAGTTGAACCCTCGACTGGAGGTTTCGGGTTTGGTCATCACCATGTACGACGAGCGCACGCGACTGGCCCAGGACGTCGAGGCCGAGCTGCGCACCCATTTCCCCGGGATGGTCTTCGAGACGGTGATCCCGCGCAGCGTCAGGGTCGCCGAGTCCCCCAGTTATGGTCTGCCGGTGACCGAGCACGCACCCACCTCGCGCGGCGCGGATGCATATCGCGCGTTGACCCAGGAGCTCGCCGCCCGTGGCTAGCGGGACCCGCCGCCGCGCCGGGATCGGCCGCGGCCTCGCCGCGATCCTGCCCGAGACCCCGGCCGACGCCGCCACCGGCGAGCTGCTCGAACTGCCGGTCAGCCTGATCAAGCCGAACCCGAGCCAGCCCCGCACCCACTTCGACCCGGAGGCCCTCGCCGCCCTCGCCGCATCGATCGAGGTCTCAGGGGTGGTCCAGCCGCTGCTCGTCCGCCCCCTCGCCGACGGTAGCTACGAGCTGGTCGCCGGCGAGCGCCGTTGGCGCGCCGCCCAGCAGGCCGGGATCGAGAAGGTCCCGGTGGTCGCCCGCGACCAGGCCGAGCCGGAGCGGCTGCAGGCGGCGCTGATCGAGAACATGGTGCGCGAGGATCTGAATCCGGTCGAGGAGGCGAAAGCCTGCGCCGCCCTGGTCGAGGACCTCGGCCTGACCAAAGAGGAGCTTGCCCGCCGCGTCGGCCGCAGCCGCCCCGCCGTCTCGAACCTGATCCGCCTGCTCGAGCTGCCCGACGAGACGCTCGACCTGTTGCAGTCCGGCGAGCTCAGCGAGGGCCACGGCCGCGCCCTTCTCGCCGCCAACGGCAACGATGTCCGCAGGCGTCTCGGCCGCGAGGCCGCGGCGGGGGGCTGGTCGGTCCGCGAGACCGAGAACCGTGTTCGGCTGGCCAGCCAGCCAAAGGCAAGGCCGAGGAAAGCTGCCGCCGACCCCGACCAGCGTGCCGCCTTCGACGATGCGACCGACGCGCTCGAGTCGGCCCTCGGTCGCGAGGTTGCCGTCCGTGCCCGCGGCACCGGCATCGTCGTCGAGCTCCGCTTCGACGACCTCCGCGAAGCCCACGAGCTGGCCCGCGAGCTGCGCCGCCGGGGCAAGTGAGCCGCTCTCCGTCGCGCCGCTATCATCGCCGTCCCCGGGCGATTAGCTCAGTTGGTTAGAGCGCGTCTCTGATAAGGACGAGGTCCCTGGTTCGAATCCAGGATCGCCCATCGGCCACGTACACTTTCGGTCTCAGACCACGTACGGCGGGAGCCTCACTTGCAGCAGATGCAGATCTACGGCGTCAGCTTCGACATGGTCGGCAAGCAGCCGATCGTGCTCTTGAAGACGGTCGATGGCAACCGCTTCCTGCCGATCTGGATCGGACACCCCGAGGCGGCGGCGATCCTGATGAAGCTGCAAGGCGCCTCGACCCCGCGGCCGATGACCCACGATCTGCTCTCCGACATGCTGGAGAACCTCGACGCGAAATGCGAGCGGGTGGCGGTCACGGAACTGCGCGACAACACCTTCTACGCCTCGATCACGGTCTCGGTCGGTGGCTCGGAAATCGAGATCGACTCGCGCCCCTCCGACGCGCTCGCCCTGGCGGTCCGTGTCGCCGCCCCGATCTTCGCCGCCGAGGAGGTCATCGAGGAGTCGGCGATCGAGTTCGAGCACGAGGTCGAGGACACCGAGGAAGTGGTCGACAAATTCAAAGAGTTCCTCGACGAGGTATCCCCCGACGACTTCGCCGCCGGCGATTCCTAGGAAACGCCCGCAGGCGATAGCGCCAAGTGGAGTATCCGCTCCACTAATTCCTCGAAGGACATCCCGGCCGCCTCGGCGGCCTGGGGGAGGAGGCTGGTGTCGGTGAGGCCGGGGATCGCGTTCGCCTCGAGCACCCACGGACCGTCGGCGGCGAGGATCAGGTCGACGCGGGCGAAGCCCTCGCAGCCGAGCGCCTTGCAGGTGGCGAGGGCAGCATCGGTGACCGCGGCACGCTCGGTGGGGGAGAGGTCAGCCGGGCAGACGAAGCGGGTACGGCCGATCTCGTAGCGGGCCTCGAAGTCGTAGCGGTCGCCCTCGGCCGGGATCGCCTCGACGATCGGCAGCGGCTCGGTGCCGAGCACGCTGACCGCCAGCTCGCGGCCCGCGACGAAGCGCTCGAGCAGCACGCGGTCGTCGTAGGAGAAGGCGGCGACGAGCGCGCCGGGCACCTCGGCCGCGGCGGCCGCGAACTTGATCCCCAGCGAGGAGCCGCCGCGGCTCGGCTTGACCACGAGCGGGAAGCCGAGCGCGCCCTCGAGCTCGGTGAGCGCGTCGGCGGCCCCGAGCTCACGGAAGGCGGTCTGGGTGAAGGCGAAGGAGTCCGGCGTCGGGATGCCCGCCGCTCGCATCGCCGCCTTCGCCAGCACCTTGTCGATGCAGCGGGCGCAGGCGGCCGCATCCGGGCCGGTGAAGGGGATGCCGAGGATCTCCAGCAGCTCCTGCGCGGTCCCGTCCTCGCCACCGACCCCGTGCATGGCGACGAAGGCGACATCCGGCCGCTCGGCGCGCAGGCGTTTGACGAGATCGGCACCGACGTCGATCGGCACCACCTCGTGGCCGAGCCGGTCGAGCGCGTCCTCGACCCGGGCGGCGGAGCGGAGCGAGACGCCGCGCTCGAGGGACCGGCCACCCTTGAGTACGACCACTCTCACCGGCGCCCGGTTCGTCTCAGGGGGACCACGACGGAATCCGCTTCCGAGGAATCAGACTGTGACGGGCGCGGATTCCGTCGTGCCTGATCGACCGGCACGTCCTCCGCTTCGCGTCCGGGCGCGCCGGGAGTGGGTGCCAGCGTCTCGTACAACCGGACCTGTTCGTCGATCACGCGACCGATCCGCGCGATCCCCTCGCGGATCTCTTCGTCGCCCACCCCGCTGAAGTTGAGACGCATGGAGTTCTTGCCGCGCCCGTCCACATAAGCCGCCGCTCCCGGCACGAACGCCACATCGGACCGCAATGCCTTCGCCAGCAGGTCTTCGGTGTCGATGTACTCCGGCAGCGTCGCCCAGATGAAGAGGCCGCCGTCGGGCTCGGTCCAGGTCGCGGCGCTCGGGAAGTGCTCGGCGAGCGCCTCCAGCATCGTGTCGCGCCGGCCCCTGTAGAGTTCGACGAGATCGCCGACATAGCGGCGCCACCCACCTTCGGAGAAGTACTGGCGGACGAAGAACTGGGTCAGGGTGGAGGTGCAGAGGTCGGCGGCGCCCTTGCCGAGGACGATCTTCTCCGTCACCGGCGGCGGTGCGACGACCCAGCCGAGCCGGATGCCGGGGGAGAGGATCTTCGAGAGGGTCCCCAGATAGACGACGAAGTCGCCGCCGTCCAACTGGTAGAGCGGCGCCGGCGCCTCGCCGCCGTAGCGGAGCAGCCCGTAGGGGTTGTCCTCGATCACCAGCAGCTCGTGCTCCTGCGCCAGCTCGACCAGGCGCACGCGGCGCTCGAGCGAGAGTGTGACCCCGGCCGGGTTCTGGAAGCTCGGCACCGTGTAGATGAACTTCGGCCGTCGCCCTTCGGCCCGCAGCTCCTTCAACAGCTCTTCGAGCAGGTCGATCCGCATCCCGTCGGCGTCCATCTCGACCTGGCGCACATCGGCCTGGTAGCTGCAGAAGACCGGCACCGCGCCGGGGTAGGTGGGCGCCTCGCAGATCACCACGTCGCCGGGATCGACCAGCGTCTTGGTGACCAGGTCGATCGCCTGCTGGCCGCCGGTGGTGACGACGATGTCGTCGGGATCGGGCAGCATCCCCTCGGCCGCCATCACCTCGACGATGCAGTCTTTGGTCTCGTCGAACCCCTCGGTCGGTCCGTACTGCAGGGCCGCCGCCGCGGACTCCGCGGCGATCCGACTCATCTGCGCGGCGAGGCTCTCCGGCGGGAAGGTCGAGGTGTCCGGGAGCCCGCCCGCCAGCGAGATCACTTCCGGACGCGCGGTGACCGCCATCAGGTCGCGCATCGCCGAGGAGCGCATCACCGTGGTGCGCTCGGCGAAGAGCCCGGCGTAACGCTCGAGGTCGCGCGTGGAGGTGTGGGCGCGGCGTTTGTGCGGCGGTTGCGGGACCTCGGTCATCCCAGAAGTGTGCCGGATTGCGGCCGAGCGGCCCGCCGCGTTAGGTTTCCGGGCCGTGCATCTCTTGCAGGACATCGGTATCGGCATCGCGATCGGCATGCTTGCGGGCACCACCGGCACCACCGGCGGCGCCCGTGGGCGGATGGTTCTGGTCGCAGCGATCGTCGGCCTCGTCGTCGGCTTCCTGGTCGACGGGGTCGTCGGCGCGCTGCTCGCCTTGGTCGGCGCGGGCGCCGCTTGCCTGGTGATCTCCGATCTCGTCTCCGGTGCCTCACGGCGGCAGGGGAGCGGCGCCGGGGCGCTCGGGTTCATCGTCGCCCTGGCCGCGCTGATCGTCCTCGCGATCGCCCTGCTGGTGCCGATCCTGATCATCCTCGTCGCGATCGCGCTGGCCTGGCTCGGTTGGTCGCGCCATCGCCGCGCGCAGCGCAAACACGCCGGCCTCCGCGTCCTCCGCTGACCGGTCCGGGCGGCCGAGACACGCCGTCCGGGATCATCTGAGCGAGCGATGCCCGGCGAGCGCCGCAAGAAGCTGATCCTCACCTACGTCGACTCGCTGCGCACCGACATGTTGCGGCGGGCGATCGACGAAGGCCGCGCGCCGAGCTTCGGGGCGCTGGTCGAGCGCGGCGTGCTGGTCGAGGACTGCGTCTCCAGCTTCCCCTCGGTCACCCCGGTCGCCTGCTCGGAGATCGTCACCGGCGTCGGCGCCGACCGCCACTGGATCAGCGGCATGAACTGGTACCACCGGCTGGAGCGACGCTACGTAGAGTACGGCTCCTCGCTCGAGGCGACCCGCGCCTTCGGCGTCTTCCGCGCTCTCTACGACCTCGTCTACAACATGAACCTCGCGCACCTGAGCCCGGAGATCGAGACGCTCTGGGAGGAGCTCGACGACGCCGGCGCGCGGACCGCGTGCACGCCGTACCTGATCTACCGCGGGCGTCACCGTCACGAGGTCTCGCTCGACCCGCTGCTGCGGATGGCGGTCGACGCGACGCGGCTGAAGTTCCGCCACCACACCTGGGGCCCGGCCGAGCTCTTCTACGGCGACCTCTACGCGAGTCAGGAGGTCCCCTGCAAGTCGACCTCGATCCCCGGCGTCCGCGACCCCTACGCCGCCTGCTGCGCGGTCGAGCTGATGGAGGAGGACGGCTTCGACTTCCTCCTCCTCTCGTTGCCCGACAACGACAACTACTCGCATCGCAACGGCCCCGCGGCGAGCGTCGAGTCGATCGCCAAGGCGGACGAATGCTTCGGCACGCTGATCGAGCAGGCCGGCGGGATCGATCCCTTCCTTGCCGAGCACGCGGTGATCCTGGTCGCCGACCACGCGCAGACGGATGTCGACCGGGGCCTGCCGTTGGCCGAGATCCTCGGCACCGACTGGTCGGTACTGCAGCCCTCCGAGTTGAAACCGGAGCTGGCGCAGCTGGCGGTCAGCCCGACCGGGCGCGCCGCCCATGTCTACCTGCTGCCAGGCGAGGGAGAGCGGGCGGACCCGATCGCGGTGGGGAGGAGGCTGGCCGAGATCGAGGGGATCGACCTGGTCTGCAGGCTGCTCGACGGCGAGGGCGCGCCGCTCTACCGACCCGGACCGGGGATGCCGTCCGGCGGCGGTGAGTGGGCGGCGGTCGAAAGGGGAGGCGAGCGCCTCCGCTTCCGACCCGGCGACGATGTCGCCGACCTGCGCGGGGGCCGCTGGGAGGTCGACGGCGAGCTCGGCGTGCTCGAGGCACGGGTCGAGGACGGCAAGCTGCGCAGCGACGCCTACCCGGACCCGCTGCAGCGCGTCTGGTCGGCGCTCGCCGCGCCGCACTCGGGGGACTTCGTGCTCTCGCTCGCCGCGGGCTTCGAGGCCGTCGACTGGGGTGGGGCGAGCCACGCCGGCGGCGGCAGCCACGGCGCCCTCCACGCCGGCGACAGTCTCGGCCCGCTGCTCTTCGTCGGCTGTGGCCCCGGGTCGGTCGACGAGCGCGAGCAGTGGAGTCTCCGCGACGTCGCCCCGGCGGTGCGCACCCACTTCGGGCTGGGCGGCGGGTGATGGCGCGCCGCGCGACGGCGCTCGCGACCCTGCTCCTCGCGCTCGCCCTCCTCGCCCCGGCTGTCGCAGGCGCCGAAGAAAAGCCCGAACACCCGACGCCCGGCGACATCGGCGCGATCGAAGCGGAAGCGGCCGCCGCCAAGGACCCGAACGTCCTCGCGGAGAAGCGCGAGCACCCCGATCTCCACGCCGGCCCGACCTTCAAGAACGAACGGTGGGAAGTCGGCTGGTTCGAAGACGGGACCGAGTACGCGCTGGTGATGGTCGATCCGAAGAGCGCCGAAGTCACCGAGTCCTGGACCGGCTACCAGGTGGCCTGGGAAATGGCGCGCGGCTATTCGGGGGAGTTCGCCCATTCGCTGAACTCGCCGTTCATCTGGCTGCCGCTCTGCGCGTTCTTCCTCGTCGGCCTGTTCGACTGGAGGCGCTGGCGGCGGATCAGCAACCTCGACCTGCTGGTGCTGCTCGGCTTCGGCGTCTCGCACTTCTTCTTCAACCGGGGTGACATCGGCGTCTCGGTGCCGCTCGCCTATCCGGTGCTCGTCTACCTGCTGGTCAGGTGCCTCTGGATCGGCTTCCGCGGGCGCGGCAGCGGGCTGCGCCCGGTCTGGCCGACGATGTGGCTGCTGATCGCGGCGCTCTTCCTGATGGGGTTCCGGGTCGGGCTGAACATGGCCGACGCGGGGGCGATCGACGTCGGCTACGCGGGCGTCACCGGTGCCCACAAGATCGTCCACGGCGAACCGCTGTACGGCGACTGGCCCTCCGACATCCACGACGGCGACACCTACGGCCCGGTCAACTACGCGGCCTACGTGCCGTTCGAGGCGATCTGGCCCTATACCGGCGAATGGGACGATCTGCCCGCCGCGCACGGCGCCTCGATCACCTTCGACATCGCCACCTTCATCCTCCTGATCGTCCTCGGCATCCGCATCCGCCCCGGTCCGGAGGGCCGCCGCCTCGCCGCGATCCTCGCCTTCGGCTGGGCCGCCTTCCCCTACACCGCCTACGTCCTGGAGTCGGACTCCAACGACGCGCTGGTAGCCGCCCTACTCGTGGCGACCCTCGTCCTCCTCGCCCGTCCGCTCTGGCGGGGGGTCACTTTGTCCCTGGCCACGTGGGCGAAGTTCATCCCCCTCATGCTGGCTCCCATGCTCCTCACCTATGACGGCTGGAAGCCGCGGAAGCTCCTGCTGTTCGCAGGCGGCTTCGCCGCGGTGACGGTCGCGGCGATGACCTGGCCCGCGATCAACCCCGGCCTCCACACCTTCTACGAACGAACGATCGCCGCCCAGGCCGGCCGTGTCTCCCCGTTCAGCATCTGGGGCCAGGACACCTCGCTCGAACCGATCCGCGTCGCCCTGCTTCTGGCCACCGGCCTGCTGGCGCTCGCCCTCGCCTTCGTCCCCCGCAAGAAGACCCTGCTCCAGGTCGCCGCCTTCTCGGCGGCGCTGATGCTCGGCGTGCAGATCACCCTGCACCACTGGTTCTACCTCTACATCGTCTGGTTCTTCCCGCTGATGCTGATCGCGCTGGCCCTGCTCGAGCCGACCGAGGAGCCCGCACCGGAGGAGGTGCCCAGCCTCAGCCGGCGGCGGGGGCGGGAACCATCACCGGCTCGATCGAGTCCGCCAGTCCCCGCCGGTTGACCTCGACCACGGCGCCCATCACCCAGACATCCTCGTCTGCCGTCTCGAAGCGGGTCGGCATCTGCGTGGTCAGGGCGCCGAGCGCGTCCTCGATCCGCACCCCGAGGATGCTCTGCCGGGACCCGGTCATGCCGACGTCACAGATGAACGCGGTCCCGGCGGGGAGCACGCGGGCGTCGGCGGTCGGGACATGGGTGTGGGTGCCGAGCACCGCGGCTACCCGGCCGTCGAGGTGCCAGCCCATCGCCACCTTCTCGCTCGTCACCTCGGCGTGGAAGTCGACGATGACCGCGTCGGCGTCGAGTCCCTCGAGGATCGTGTCGACGGCGTCGAAGGGGGAGCGGGCGACGGTCAGCCCGACCGCGCCGCTGAGGTTGATGACGGCGACCCGCATCCCGCCCGCCTCGACCACGGTGTGGCCGCGGCCGGGGTTGGCGCTGCGGTAGTTGGCGGGCCGGATCACCCGCTCGGCGCGTTCGAGGTAGGGGTAGGCGTCGCGGTGGCGGTAGACGTGGTTGCCGGTGGTGATGACCGCGGCGCCCGTGTCGAAGATGTCGTTGGCGGTGCGCTCGGTGATCCCCATCCCGCCCGCCGAGTTCTCGCCGTTGACGACGATCAGGTCGGGCCGGTGGCGCTCGCGCAGGGACGGCATCGTCTCGCGCAGCCCGCGCCGACCAGGCCCGCCGACCACGTCGCCGATGAAGAGCAGCCGCATGGCCGCGACTCTAGCCGTCCCGCACCCGCCTGCTTCCGACTTTTCAGGGCGATATGACCCTGAAAGCTCGGAAGCATGGTGTGGGAGGGTGCGGGGCGTGGCGTCGCGGCCCGATACCGAGGAGCTGGTGCGGCGGGCGCTCGCCTATCCCTACGACCCGCCTGCGGGGTCGTTCGTCCAGGTCGGCGATCGCACCCTGCCCGTCACGGGGCCGGAGGAGATCGACATCGCGGGCCGCCGTGCCCTGCTCGCCTACGGCGCCAACGCCTCGCCCGAGGCGCTGACCCGCAAGCTCGCGCACCTGCCGCCGCGGCCGATCTCGGTGCTGCGGGTGGCGCTCGGCGGCTGGGACGTCGTCTACTCGGCGCATGTCACCCGCTACGGGACGGTGCCCGCCGCGGTCGTGCCCAGCCCGGGGACGGTGGCGAGCGTCCACCTCGCCTTCCCCGACGACGAGCAGTTGGCGGCGCTCGCCGCGACCGAGGGGCAGAACTACCGGCTCGAGGTCCTGGCCGACTTCACTGCCGAGCTTGCCGACATCGGGGCGGATGGCCCGCGGCAGATCGACGCCTTCCTCGGCGTCCACGGCCCGCTCCTCCTTGACGGCTCGCCGGTCGCCCTCGTCGCGATCCCCGCTCGCGACCGCGTCTTCCCCGCGCTGACGACGCCCGAGATGATCGACCGCGTCCGCGCCGCTATCCACCCCGAGCTCAGCCTGGCCGAGTTCGTGCTCCACCACGTCGAGCACGGTGGCGTCTCGCCTCTTCCCGAACTGCGCTCCTAGACCTTGGCGAAACGGCGGAGGGCGAGGCGGGCGATCAGGGCGTAGGCGAGCACGAGGATCGCCAGGTGGAGTAGGGGCGCGCCGATCGCGCCGTTGCCGGCTTCGAGCGCTGCGGTGATCGCTTCCAGGGCCGGCTTGAAGGGGAAGAGGGCGGTGACGACCTTGATCACGTCGTAGAGGCCGGCACCGACCGCGCCCGACGGGACCAACGAGAGGAAGGCGACCGGCAGCGTGACCATGAAGGCGAGGAGGGAGACGGCACGGACCTCGCGGGCGGCCGCCCCGAGTGCCGCCCCCGCCGCGGCCAGCGCCCCGCCGCCGAGGACGATCGCCGCCAGCCAGAGCGGGAACCGTCCCCATTCGAGCGGCGTGAAGATCGTCAGCCCGGCGAGCATCAGGATCGTCACCACGACCCCGACCACGACCCCGAGCAGGACCTTCTCGCCGAGCAGCGCCTCGCTCGAGACGAGCCCGCGGGTGAGGCGTGGATAGGCGTTCTCCTCGCGCTCGAGCGCCAGAGAGCCCGCCACCAGAAGGACGGTGACGAAAGCGAGGGTAAGGGTCGCGGCTACCGCGATCGCGAAGGTTTCGAGCGGCGGGGACGATCCTCCGACGGAGACCTTGTGGACCTCGATCGGCTGCGCGAGACGGTCGATCAGCGGTCCCGCGATGTCGAGGTTTTCGCCTGCCTCGGTGGCGAATTCGGTCACCTGCGCAAGCGCCGCGCGCAACGGCCCGGCCGGGAGCGCCGGTTCGATCGCTTCGAGGATGTGGGCGCTCGCCTCGAGCCCGAGGATGTGGACCGAGGTCCCCAGCACCTGCAGGTCGCCGCCCTTGATCAGCAGGTTCAGGTAGTGGCCGCCTTCGACCGCGATCCGCTTGGCGATCGCCAGATTGGCCTGGGCGAGCAGCGCTTCGATCTTGTCATTGACCTCGCCCCCCTTCAGCGGGTTCGATTCGTTGACGAGGACTTCGACCTTCGGCGTCCCCGGCGCCAGGGTCGAGAGCGAGTTGATCTTGTTGACCAGGTCTTCGGGCAGGATCAGCGCCGCGAGCACGTCGCCCGATTCGACCTTCCGTTCGGCTTCCGCCCGCGAGTGGACGTGGACGCACTCGACCTTGTCGCAGATCCGCTGCTCGACGTTGGCCGACGGCAGCTTCTTGCCACTGAGGCTGATCCGCGCGTTGCTCGGAACTTCGTTCAGCAGCGCCACCTTCGGCTTTTCCGGCCCGCGCGAGACGGCCAGCCCGACCAGCACCGCGATCAGCACCGGGTAGGCGACCAGCAGCACTGCCTGCAGCGGCGAGCGGCGGAGGATCTGCAGATCCTTCAGCAGCAGCCAGCGCATCGCTCAGTGACCGTGGTGCTGGAGGTAGGCGACGAAGGCGGTCTCGAAATCGCGGTCGGCCGCGGCACCGTCGGCGGCCTCGCGCCGGACCGCCTCGCGCAGCCCGTCGGCCGAGCCGTCGAACAGTGCCTCGCCGTCGGCGAGGACGAGCAGCCGGCGGCCGTAGCGCTCGGCCTCCTGGATGTCGTGGGTGGAGAAGATCACCGTCGTCCCGCGCCCGGCGAGGCCGGAGACGAACTCCCAGAGGCGCGCCCGCTGGCGTGGGTCGAGGCCGACGCTCGGCTCGTCGAGCAGCAGCACGCTCGGTCGCGCGAGCAGGCCGATCGCGATGTTGATCCGCTGCTGGTTGCCGCCGGAGAGGCGGGCGACGATCTCCCCACGCCGCCCGCCGAGCCCGGAGAGGTCCAGCATCTCCTCGACCGAGGCGCGGGGATCGGGGTGCTTCTCCAGCCGCGCGAACAGCAGCAGGTTCTCCTCGACGGTCAGCCGCCGGTAGAGCGCCGCCTGCTGGGGCACCCAGCCGACCGCTCCCGACTCGACGACCAGCTCGCCCCCGTCGGGGTCGAGGATCCCGGCGAGGATCGAGAGCAGCGTCGTCTTGCCGGCCCCGTTCGGGCCGATCACCGCGACCAGCTCCCCCGGCGCCGCGGCGAAGCTCACCCCGCGCAGCGCCTCGCGGTCGCCGTAGCGCTTTGCCAGCTCCCGCGCCTCCAGCGCGGCTGTCGTCGCCCCCGCCACGTCGCGAAACCTAGCGCGCAAGCGGGGAACCCTAAGATCTGCGGGATGCCGTTCCCCGCCACCCGCCTGCGCCGCCTGCGCGGCAGCGACACCTTCCGCTCCCTCGTCCGCGAGACCGAGCTCTCGCCCGCCCACCTGATCATGCCCGCCTTCGTGATCGCCGGCGAGAACGTGCGCGAGGAGGTCCCTTCGATGCCCGGCATCGAGCGCTACTCGATCTCCAACCTGGTCGAGCACGCCGGCGAGGTGCATGCGGCGGGGGTCGGGACGATGCTCCTCTTCGGCATCCCCGCCGACAAGGACGAGTACGGCACCGGCGCTTATGACGACGAGGGGATCGTGCAGATGGCGGTGCGGGCGTTGAAGGAGGCCCACCCCGACCTCACCGTGATCACCGACGTCTGCCTCTGCGAGTACACCTCGCACGGCCACTGCGGCATCCCCGACGCCGACGGCAAGATCCAGAACGACCTCAGCGTCGAGCTGATCGCCAAAGCGGCGATCTCCCACGCCGACGCGGGCGCCGACGCGGTCGCGCCCAGCGACATGATGGACGGACGGGTCGGGGCGATCCGCTTCCAGCTCGACGAGGAGGGCCACCCCGACGTGCCGATCCTCGCCTACAGCGCCAAGTACGCCTCCGCCTTCTATGGCCCGTTCCGCGACGCCGCCGAGTCCACCCCCGAGTTCGGCGACCGCCGCGGCTACCAGATGGACCCCGCCAACGGCGCCGAAGCGGTGCGCGAGGCCGAACTCGACCTCGAGGAGGGCGCCGACATGCTGATGGTCAAGCCCGCCACCCCTTATATGGACATCATCCGCCGGGTCAAGGAGGCGACCGGGGCACCCGTCGCCGCCTACCATGTCTCCGGCGAGTACTCGGCGCTGAAGGCCGCCGCGCAGAACGGTTGGCTGGACGAGCGCCAGGCCGTCCTCGAGACGCTGACCGGCATCCGCCGGGCCGGCGCCGATGCGATCGTCACCTACTACGCGAAGGAGGCCGCAGGTTGGCTTCAGTGAAAGTCCCGCAGTCGAAGGCGCGCTCGCGCAAGGACGGCTCGGCGATCCCGCTCGACGACACCGACAAGCGGCTGATGAACCTGCTGCAGTCGAACTTCCCGCTCGACCCCGAGCCGTTCGCGCTGGTCGCCCGCGAGGCGGACCTGGAGTTGGACGATGTCCTCGGCCGCACCCGCCGCCTGCTCGACGGCCGGATCATCCGTGAGATCACGCCGATCTTCGACACCCGCGCGCTCGGCTATGAGTCGATGCTGGTCGCCGCCAAAGTCGACTCCGAGAACCCGCAGCGGGCGGCGCGGATCGTCAACGCCCACCCCGGCGTCTCGCACAACTATCTGCGCACCCACGACTTCAACCTCTGGTTCACGATCGCCACGCCACCCGACTCGCAGCTCGGCCTGAAGGGCACGCTGGAAGCGCTGATGGAGGAGACCGGCGCCGAGTCGATGCGCGAACTGCCGACCCTCACCCTGTTCAAGATCAACATGAACCTGGAGATGGAGAAGGGCACCGACGCGCTCGCCGCCGCGGTCGAGGCGGCCCCGCCGCGGGAGCTCGAAGCGCAGCCCTACGACGAGACCGACATCGCGATCATCAAGGCGCTCCAAGGACCGATGAAGGCGGTCGAGCGGCCTTACGACGAGGCCGCGGCCGAGGTCGGGATGTCGACCGAGGATCTGCTGGCCCACCTCGGCGGCATGGTCGACCGCAAGATCCTCCGCCGCGTCGCCGCGATCCTCTACCACCGGCGGGCTGGCTTCTCGGCCAACGGGATGGGCGTCTGGAAGGTCCCCGAGGATCAGATCCTCGAGGTCGGCGGCCTTATGGCGGCGACCCGCGGGATCAGCCACTGCTACCAGCGGCCGACCTACGACGACTGGCCCTACAGCGTCTTCACCATGGCCCATGGCCGCTCGAAAGAGGAGTGCGATGCGGTGCTCGACTCGATCGCCGAGAAATGCGAGATGGGTCCCGACGACCGTTCCACGCTCTACTCCTCGACCGAGTACAAGAAGATCCGCCTCCACTACTTCACGCCGGACTACGCCGAGTGGGAGGCGGCGCACTCCTGAGTGCCGTCTACGACCGCGCCCGGGCGGTGCTGCCGGGCGGGGTCAACTCGCCGGTCCGGGCGATGCGCCAGATCGGCCGCGACCCGATCTTCATCGAGCGCGGCGAAGGCGCCGAGCTGGTCGATGTCGAAGGCCACCGCTACATCGACTGGGTCTGCTCCTGGGGCCCGCTGATCCGCGGCCACGCCGACCCGGCGGTGGTCTCGGCGGTGATCGAGGCGGCCAAGCGCGGCACCAGCTACGGGGCGGCGACGGCGATTGAGGTGCGGCTCGCCGAAGAGGTGGTGAGCCGCTTCCCCTCGGTCGAGATGGTGCGGATGACCAGCTCCGGCACCGAGGCGGCGATGAGCGCGGTGCGGCTGGCGCGGGCGATCACCGGCCGCGAGGTGGTGGTGAAGTTCGCCGGCGCCTACCACGGCCACTCCGACGGTCTGCTCGCCGAGGGCGGTTCGGGGATGGCGACGCTGTCGGTCCCGGGTAGCCCCGGCGTGCCGCCGGCGATGGCGGCGCTGACCGTTGTGGTGCCGTGGAACGACCGCGCCGCGGTCGAGGCGGCGCTCGCCGAGCATGAGGCCGCGGCGCTCCTGGCCGAGCCGGTCGCCGCGAACATGGGCGTAGTCCCGGCCGCGGAGGGCTTCCTCGAGTTCCTCCGGGAGGCGACCCGTGCGGCGGGCGCGCAGCTGATCTTCGACGAGGTGATCACCGGCTTCCGCGTCGCGCGGGGCGGCGCCCAGGAGCTCTTCGGGATCGAGCCCGACCTGACCGTGCTCGGCAAGATCATCGGCGGCGGCCTGCCCGCCGCGGCGTTCGCCGGCCCGCGTGAGGCGATGGAACGGATCGCGCCGGCGGGTGACGTCTACCAGGCCGGGACGCTGTCGGGGAACCCGCTCGCCGCGGCCGCCGGGCTGGCGACGCTCGACGGTCTCGACACCGCCGCGTACGAGCGGCTCGGCACCCTGACCGACCGGCTGGCCGACGGCCTCGAGGGGCTGGCCGCCGATCGACCGCTGCAGGTCTCGCGTGCCCCCGGCCTCGTCACGCTCTTCTTCAGCGACCGCCCGGTGCGGAACTTCGACGACGCCACCGCCTGCGACACCGACGCCCACGCCCACTTCTGCCGCGCGATGCTGGAGCGCGGCGTCTACCCGCCCCCGGCCCAGTTCGAGGCCTGGTTCGTCTCGCTCGCCCACTCCGAGACGAGCGTCGATCGCACGCTGGAGGCGGCGGGCGAGGCCCTCGCGGAGGTGCTCGGGTGACTTCCGCGCTGCAGGTCCTCGCGCAGCAGCTGCGCGAGGAGGACACGCCGATCGCGGATTACGTCGTGGATCCGGCCGCGTCGACAGAGCCTGGGCTGAGCGAGGAGTACGCGCTGGTCTTCGAGGCGGTCCGCGAGGGCTACCTGCTGCACTACGGGGAGTCGCGGGTTCTCTCGGGTCACGACTCGGATCTCGGATTGCTGGCGGGGGACTATCTGTACGCGCTCGGGCTGGACCGGCTGGCGGCGCTGGGGGATACCGAGGCGGTGGCGGTGCTTTCGGAGCTGATCTCGCGATGCGCGCAGTTGCAGGCGGAGGGGCGGGAGGCGGAGGTGCCGGGGTTGTGGACGGAGGCGGCCAGAAGGATCGGAGGGCGGTCCTAGGAAGGGCGATCCCGGTCGCGGCTTCACCCAGCCGGAGTCGCGACCGGGATCGCCCCCAGGTGAGGGCGGATGCGGCGTAGTACCTCGGTCACCTCGTTCGGTTCATAGGCGATCTGCCAGTGGGTGAAGCGGAGGGCCCTGAAGCCTGCCGCCGTGTGGGTCTGGTCTCGCTTCGCCATGCGCGCCTGCTGGGACGGGGTGCGGTGGTAGCGCAGACCGTCGGTCTCGACGATCAGGCTCTGGTCGGGGAAGAAGAAGTCGGTTTCGTAACCGAGGACCCAGTGTTTGGTGAGTGGGGCCGGAAGGCCGGCGGCGAGGGCGAGAGGACGGAAGAGGATCTCGAGGTCGGAGTCCGAGAGACGGAAGGTGTGGCGGTCGAGGAGGGTGGCGAGACGCTTGACGCCGGGTTCGCCTCTGTGGTCATCGAGAGAACTACGGAGTGTCTCGGGGTCGACCAGGTCGAGCTTGTCCGCCTCGTTGATCGCCCGCTCGAGCCGCAGATCGTGGAGTTCGGTGGCGACGTCGATCAGGGTCTGGACCGGGGTGGTGACGGGGATGCCCCTCCAGCGGGTGACGGATCGGCTGGGTAGGGAGGGGCGGCAATGGACCGTGACTCCAGGTCGCTCGAGCCTGCTCCGCCGTCTGATGCTGACGTCGATCCGGCCTTCCTCCTCGCGGCCTATCCCCCAAAGCGCCGCCGCACTGCGGTGACTGAGCACAGCCCCGTCACCGCAGGCAAGAACAGCGGCCATCCAGCGGCCATCGGGGGTCAACTCGCGTCTGCCGACCGCGTAGATCCCACGCGCGACCAGATGAAGTCGCCCCGTCGCCACCCGGTGCTCGACCGCGGCCTTCGAGAATCCGAGTTCTTCGAGATCGCGACGCGTGAGGATCCAGTGCTGCCGTCGCGCCGTCTCCCATGCCGACCGACTTCGCGCTGCACGAGTTGACCCTGCCATAGCGAGGTCAAGTCATGCAGCGCTCCGATCTCTCCCCCGGCCGGGGACTTCGCGCGCTAGTTCAGGGACTTGGCCAGCGGCTGGAGCCGCTTCTTTTCGACCCGTTCGAGCTTTTTCTTCAGGCGCAGGAACTGCTTCTCCTGGGCCGGGGTGCGCTCGTAGCCTTCGTAGGCGAGGTTGACTTCCTCGTAGGGGTCGGTCTTCAGGTCGTACATCTCCCACTGCGGCGGTTTGGGGTGCGGCGGGGTGTATTCGACCCATTTCTGCTTGCCCGCCTTTTCGCCGACGAGCTTGGCTTCGCGGTCGACGTACTTGGCGAGCTTCCAGCGCTTCTCGCGGATGCTGACCACGTGGCGAGGATTTTTCGGGTAGACCCCGTTGTTCTGGCCCGACTGGAAGTCGTCGTAGGTGAAGGCGACATAGTCCTGGGGCTCTTTGCCGCGGTGCGGGTTGAGGACGATGTCGGAGTAGTCGACCCCCTGCCAGGCGCGGCGCGCCGACTTCGGCGCCTTGGCGAGGCTGGCCAGCGTCGGCAGCAGATCGACGTGGGAGATCAGGGCGTCGGAGGTGACCGGCCGCGGGAACATCTTCGGGTTCGAGTAGATCAGCGGGACTTTCAGCGTCTCCTCGTAGAAGTTGAAGTTCTTCTGCCGCAGGCCACCGTGGGTGAGCCCCATCTCGCCATGGTCGGAGGTGCGGATGATCAGCGTGTCCTCGAAGAGCCCTTTCGCTTCCAGCTTGTTCAGCACTTCGACCAGGTAGTTGTCGGAGGAGCGCATCAGGTTGCCGTAGAAGTTCAGGTAGCCGCGTTTTTCGGCTTCGCTTTCCGGCTTGCCGGTGAGGTTGAAGATCTTCAGGAACTCTTCCTGCACCGTCGGCTTGGTGCTGAGGTCTTCTTCGTTGGTGCGCGGCACCTCGATGTCGCCCGACAGCCAGGAGGCGTCGTAGCCCGATTCTTCGAAGGTCTTGCTCGGGTAGAAGAGGACGTCGTGCGGGTTGACCAGTGAGATGACCAGGAAGAACGGCCGCGGCCCGGTGCCGGCGACCGAGTCGAGGTACTGCAGCGCACCCTCCTTGGCTTCCTTGTAGTTCCCCTTGTCTTCGATGATGCGGCCGTCGTTGTTGGTGTAGCCGCCGCCCGCCTCGGGGATGCTCTGGTTGGCGCCCGCGTCCGGCGGGTCCCAGCGCTCGAAGCCGTAGCGTTCGAGGTCGGAGGGCTTGGCTTCCGGGTTCGGCAGTTCTTCTTCTTCCTCCTGCGATTTCGCGCAGTGCCACTTGCCCTTGTAGACGACGTCGTAGCCCGCCGCCTTCATCACCGTGCCGAGGTTCGGCAGCGACGTCGGCAGCTCGTTCTGCGGGAATTCCGACACCGGCATTTCTTTCTCGAGCGTGTACTTGACCCCGTGCTGGGCCGGGAAGTAGCCGGTCATCAGGCTCGAGCGCGAGGGCGAGCACATGCAGGCGGCGGTGCAGGCGGTCTCGAAGCTGAGCCCGTGGTTGAGGAGGCGGCGCATGCCGGGCAGGTTCTCCCGCGCCCAGTTCGGCGGGAAGTGCTGGATCAGCCGTTCCTGGTCGGTGATGAAGAGGATCACGTTCTTGCCGTCGAGCCCCTCGCCGCCCTTGGTCGCGCCGAACGCCGGGTCGATCCCCAGCCCGCGCGAGAGCAGCGCCGCCGCCGCGGCGCCCGCCCCGGTGCCGAGCAGCTGTTTGCGGGTCAGGCCGCCTTCGTGCCGGGTCTCGTCGCTCATTCGATCCTCCTGAAGACGTCGACCGCGTTGCTTCGCTGCGCGGTCGAGTAGACGTTGCGGCCGTCGGGGCTGACGACCACCGAGCTCAACCCGGCGAGGGCGCGCCCGCGGGCGCAGACCGGGGTCGACTTGGACGCGATGCAGCCTCGTTCGCCCGGCTTCTGGGTGATCGTGCCGGTCTTGGCGTCACGGTCGACGATGTCGATCGCACCGGTTTCGTAGGCGGCGACGTAGACGCTTTCCCCGTCCGGCGAGACGGCGACCCCCTCCGGCGACTTCATCGCCACGCCGAACGAGCAGCCGGGGGAGCGCAGCCAGACGAGGCATCCGGCCGGGCTGCCGAGCCCTTCGGGCGTCTTTTCGCCGAGTTCCCGCGCCGGCTGGGTGAGGCCGACTTCGCCCCGGGTCGGGTCGAAGGTGGTGACGCTGTTGCTGAACAGCGAGGTGGCGTAGGCGGTGCCGCCCTTCGGCGAGACCGCGATCGCATTGGCGCCGGCCACCTGGTAGCCCTGGGTGCAGCCGGTGAGCACCGCGTCGCTGATGCAGCCACTCCCGTTCGTCGCTTGGGAGAGGGCGCCGGTCGACCGGTTGCGTACGAGGACGTCGACCGCGTTGGAGACGGCTGCCGCGGCGTAGACGCCGGAGCCGCTGCCGCTCATCGCCAGCCCCTCGATCGAGCCGAGCGCGATCCCGCCGGCGCAACCTTCGGCGGTCGAGTCGGCGATGCACCCTTCGCTGCCCGGCAGCTGCGTGAGCGCGCCGGACCCCGCGGCCCGCGAGAACGAGGCGACCGAGTTGCCGAAGAAGTTCCCCACGTAGACGTTCTTGCCGTCGGCCGAGACGACGATCACATCCGGCCCTTTCAGCGCCCGCCCGGCGGTGCAGTCCGGGATCGGCAGGGTGGAGATGCAACCCGAGGCGCTCGGTGGCAGCTGCTTCAGCGCGCCGGTCCGAGGGTTGCGATGGAAGGCGGTGACCGAGGCGCCGTCACGCGCCGTCGCGTAGACGTTGCGACCGTCGGGGCTGACCGCGACCGAGTTCGGTGCGATCAGGCCGATCGCGGGTCCGCAGTTGCCCGCGCCCCCGGCGCCGATCGCCGCGACGCAGCCCGCCTTGCCCTGCAGCTGCTCCAGCGCGCCGGTGCCGGATTCGCGGGCGAAGACGGCGATCGCGTCGCTGCCCCCGGCGGCGACGTAGACGTTCTTCCCGTCCGGGCTGACCGCGATCGCTCGCGAGCCCATGAACGGCCCCGGTCCTTTCAGCCCCCGCCCCCGCCCGCAGGCCTTCTTCGCGGCCGGACCCACGGCGACGCAGCCGAGCCGTCCCGGCAACTGCTGCAGGCTCCCGGCCGCGGTCGCTTCCGGCGGCTGCGCGGTCGGCTGCTTTTCCTTCTTCGCCGCTCCGGCCGCCGTCGGGATCGTCAGCGCGAGGATCGCGAGGAAGCAGAGTGCCGAGCGGGAGATAAGACGGTTTGCCATCAGCCGGGAACTGCCGAAGGCGTCTCTCGCCGTCGGACGGCGGTGAGGATATTCGCGCGAACCTCCCCGCGCAACACCCGATTTCGTCACCGTCCTCCATCCCCCGCCAGAGCGCCGATCACGCCGATCCGGAAGCCGAGCCAGGGATAGGTGGCGGTGTAGAAGATGTTGTCCTGCGGCTGCAGGCCCACCGCCGAGATCCACAGCTGGTAGGCGGGCGCGTTGGCGATGCCGCCGTGCAGCCGCCGCCACACCCGGCGCCCCTTCGCCCCGAACGGCGGCGCGGTGATCGTGTCGGTCCACTCGACCGCGTTGCCGCCCTGGTCGAGCGTCCCCCAAGGCGAGAACGTCTTCGCCTGGCCGACCGTCCCGACGCTGCCCTGGTAGGCCTTGGCGTACGCCTTCGCCGACAGCCCGAGCGGGTTGACCGTTTCGCACGCCTGCTGCGACTGGTTCGACGGGCACCATGCCGGCGCTTCGGTTTCGGCCTGGTGGAAGGTGGCGAGGGGCTGGGTTTCGGCGTTCAGCACGTTGCCGTCCAGCGGGTTCAGCTGCGTCGGCGTGGGCGCGTCCGATTCCTTGGCGCCGAAGGTGCCCGGGTTGGTCGGGTACTTCCAGTAGGAGTCGGTGCCGCCGCCCGTCGGGTCGTAGTAGGCGGCCTTGATCCACTCGTTCTGGCTGGGGATGACGAAGCCGGACCGGCGGTCGCGGGTGAACGCCCGCTTGTGCATGTCGTACATCCCGGTCGAGGTCCGACGCGAGAGCCGCACCCGATAGGTGACGTAGCTGAAGCCGTCGGAGCTGGAGGGGATGCGCGCCAGCACCTTGCCGTCGGCGAGTGAGTTGGCGAAGCGCGCCGAGCGCAGGAAGTTGGCGAAGGCGTAGGGCTTGTCGAGCCATTCCGGCGCCGCCGCGGTGTAGTGATGGCCCGCCGGGGCGCCGGCGGCGAAGTCGATCTGGCCGAAGCGCGGCCAGGCGGCCCCACTCTCGGTTTCCGAATAGAGATGGTGGGTGTTGCGGCCGAGCGGATCGACCGTGTTGAGGAAGGCGACGTACTGGGCGACCGTCACCTCGAGCTCACCGATCCCGAACCTGTAGGGGACGTTGCCGACCTGCTGGCAGGGATCCGGGAGCTTTTCCTTGCCCCCGATGTTCGTTTCCGCCGGCGCTTCGGCGCAGGAGCCGTAGATCGCGTCGGTGAACGGGACGATCCCGACCGAGGGGTTGCCGGGGTCCCCCACCTGGGCGACCTTGAAGGTGAGGACGGCGGGCTTCGGCAGCGTCGGCGGCTGGGGGCGGGCGGCGCCTGGCGCGGCGAGCGCGAGCACGGCCACGACCGCGGCGACGAGGCGATTGGCCATGCCCCTTCTTCGCCAGGCGGCCGGGAAACCTTTAGCGCCCGACGCGGCAGGTCCGCACCAGGGTGTCGGAAACGGTCCGCTCGCCGACGAAGCCGTAGCTGGCACGGACCAGCGGGAAGCTGGCGCTGGGGAAGCCTTCCGGCGCGGGGCAGCCGGCGCTGAGGTAGCTGCGCCGTTCGCCGCCGAGCGTGAAGACGCGGTGCAGCCGCAGCGAGAAGGCTGTGATGTGGACGATGCTCCGCGTCCGCGCCGGCACCGTCGCGACCAGGCGGGTGCCGAAGGCGCCGCTCCCGTGACCGAGGCTGAAGGGGAGGAGGAAGGAGAACGGCGCCGGTCGGTCGGTGAAGAGGTGGGCGAGGATCGCGGGGCGACCGTCGGCGAGCGTGCCGTTGAAGGCCACGACCCGCCCGCTGAACGTCGACGGCGCCTGTTCGGGCAGGACGATGACGCCGCTCACCCGACCCTCGCCGACCTTCGCCCGCCCGCAGGTCTCGACCGCGGCCGCGGTGGTCGAGGCCCTCACCCGTGTCGCGGGGCAGACCGGCAGCCCGCGGCGGTCGAGCACGCCGAGCCGGTTGACTTCGATCGTGATCCGGCGCAACGACGGTGGCGGGTCGCCGTCGAGGTCGCGCACCTGCCCGCGGATCGACACCGAGACCGGCGTCGTCCCGGTCCGCGGCAGCGTTTTCGGGGCGACGCTGCCGCCGAAGGAGACCTGCAGCATGCCCTGTCGCACCGTCTCGCCGGCACCGCTCGAGGCCAGGATGCCGCTCCCGACCAGCGCCGCGAGCAGGGCGACGCAGGCGGTAGTCGAAAACGTCACAAGTCCTCTGTGCCGCGGCATCCTCGGCAGTCTCCCTTTTGAATAGACTGCGCGGCCGAGCGGCGAGCAAACGTGGCAGACGACGTGGACAAAACCAACGTGCCTTACCGGGCGCCCGAGCAGGTACGGGACGAACCGCCACCTCCTGGCTACTTCGAGGGCGAGTCGATGACCCGTCGCCATGTCTTCACCATCGCAGCCCAGGGCCTCGGTGGCCTCGCCGGGCTGGCGATCATCCTGCCCGCCGTGGGCTTCGCCGTGGCGCCGATCCTCCACCGTGGCCGCGAGCGCTGGGAGGAGATCGGCCCGACCGACAACTTCGTCGAAGACACGTACCGGCAGGTCACCTTCACCGAAGTGCCCGGGATCGGCGACGCCGGCAAGACGCTCGCCTACGTGCGCAAGAGCTCGAAGGAACTGGGCGAAGAACCGGGCCAGTACGTCGCGGTCTCCAACCGCTGCGCCCATCTCGGCTGTCCGGTCCGCTTCGTCGAGGCGGCGGGCAACTTCATCTGCCCGTGCCACGGCGGTGTCTACGACTTCCAGGGCAAGCGCATCGGCGGCCCGCCGGTGCGGCCGCTCGACCGCTTCCAGACCCGCGTCACCAAAGGCATGGTCGAAGTCGGACCCCGCTACAGCGTCACCTCGCAGCTGAAGCCGGTGCGCGCCCGCGATCCCGGCGAGTTCACCGGCGGGATCTGGGAATACCTCTACCCGCCACGGCCTTCGACCTTCCCGCCCCCCTGATCTAGATGCCGAAGCTCTCCGACCTGATGGTGCCCGCGCCGCTGCGCAAAACGCCGAAGCCCGGCGACGCCGGCGTGCCCAAAGAGGATGCCCCGCACGATCTGAAGACGGACCCGCCGCAGCGGCCGTCCGACCACGAACGGCTCGGTCAGCAGGCGCTGGAAGCGCCGATGGAGGCGGTCGCCTGGGTCGACCAGCGGATGGCGGCGAGCGGCTTCCTCACGGGGATGCTGTTCCGCAAGGTGCCGAAAGGGACCAACTGGTTCTACACGCTCGGCTCGGCGGCCCTCTTCGCCTTCATCGTGCAGGCGGTGACCGGCGTGTTCCTGGCGATGTTCTACACGCCGTCGACCACCCAGGCCTACACCTCGATCGCCCACATCAACAACGATGTCTTCCTCGGCCAGCTGGTGCACGGGATGCACAAGTGGGGCGCCAGCGTGATGGTGATCCTGGTCTTCCTCCACATGGGGCGGACCTTCTTCTTCGGCGCCTACAAGTACCCGCGCGAGCTCAACTGGGTGATCGGCGTCGTGATCCTGATCCTGACGATGACGATGGCCTTCACCGGCTACCTGCTGCCGTTCGACCAGCGCTCCTACTGGGCCTCGATCGTCGGCATCAACATCAACGGCACCGGCCCGATCGTCGGCCCTTACCTGAGCGACTTCCTGCGCGCCGGGCCCGAGCTCGGGGCGACGACCCTCTCGCGCTTCTACGCGATCCACATGCTGTTGGTGCCCGGGGCGCTCATCGCCCTGATCGGCGCCCACATGTACCTGGTCGTCAAGCTCGGCACGACGGCGCCCCCCTGGACCAAAGTCGACAAACCGCCGGTCGCCCGGCCCGGCGTCGATCTCGACGCCGGTGTCTCGAGCAACGGGCACCGGCCCGCTGACGGTACGACCATCGCCGGCGTCCAACTCGACTCCCACAACGGTGAGGGGACGGCACCCGCCTGATGAAGCCCGCCGATAAGCAGGCATATCTCGAGGAATACGAGCTCCTCAAGAAGAAAGGGAAGCCTTTCTTCCCCTACGCGGTCCTGAAGGACTCGGCGATGGCGCTGATCGTGGTCGGCGTGATCATCGCGATGTCGATCCTGCTCGGCGCCGAACAGGGTCCGAAGGCAGATCCGACGACGACCACCTACGTGCCGCGCCCCGAGTGGTACTTCTTCTTCCTCTTCGAGGTGCTGCGCGTGATCAAACCGCCGCAGCTGGTGCCGGTGGCGACGATCGGCATCCCGACGGTCTGCATGGTCCTGCTCCTGTTGCTGCCGTTCTACGATCGCGGCCCCGAGCGGCGCCCCGAGCGCCGGCCGCTGGCGACCACGGCGGGCATCCTGACGATCCTCGCGATGGGCTACCTCACCTACGCCGGCGCCACCTCCGGTTCGCCCACCGAGATCGACATGAAAGTCGAACCTCAATACAAGGCGGGAGCCGAGGTGATCGCCGCCTCCGGCTGCCTCGCCTGCCACAAACTGGGTGAGAACGGCAACAACGGACCGGGACCCGAACTCACCCATATCGGCGCCCGCATCCCGCGCGCCGCGATCATCCGCTCGATCGAAATCGGCCCCAGCATCATGCCCTCGTTCCGCGAACTGCCGCAGCAGAAGCTGGACGAGATCGCGGATTTCCTTTCTTCGCTGCACTGATCCGGCTCCGGTCGGCCTGGGGAAGGCCGGCGAGGACGGGTAACGTCCTCCTTGCGAGATGGACACGATCAACGACAACCGCTCCTCGCCCGACTTCGCCGGACAGGTGAACCGGATGTTCGACCGCGTCGCCGGTCGCTACGACGCGCTGAACGAGGTGATGACCGCGGGGCTGCACCATCGCTGGCGTGAGCGCGCCGCCGCGCGGACGGCGCTGGGACCGGGCGAGTCGGCACTCGACGTCTGCTGCGGCACCGGTGACTTCGCCCTCGAGCTGGCCGCCCGTGTCGCGCCGGGTGGCCATGTGGTCGGCTGCGATTTCTCCGAGCCGATGCTCGACCTGGCCCGCGAGAAGGCGGCGGTGCGCGGTGTCGCGGGGGTCCGCTTCGAGTGGGCCGATGCGCTCGAGCTGCCCTATGACGGCGAGCGCTTCGACGCGGTGACGGTCGGCTTCGGCGTCCGCAATCTGGCCGACCTCGACCGCGGGCTGCGCGAGATGGCGCGGGTGCTGAAACCGGGTGGCCGCCTGGTCATCCTCGAGATCACGCAGCCGACGCGCAGGCCGCTCTCCACCTTCTTCTCGCTCTGGTTCGACCGCATCGTGCCGCTGCTCGGCGCCCTCTCCGACGAGCCCGAGGCCTACAGCTACCTGCCCGAGTCGGTGCGCAGCTTCCCGGCCCCGCGGGGCCTCGCCGAGAAGATGGACCGGGCGGGTTTCAAGGCGATCCGCTACACCGTCCTCGCGGGCGGGATCATCGCGATCCACAGCGGCGCCAAGGGACCCCTGGACAGTCACTGATGGCCCCCGGGTCGGCCGTGCCGCCGCCGGTCACGGCGGTTCTCGACGCCTCCCAGCGCTGGCTGCCGGCGCGCCTCGCCGAGGTGGAGGATCGGCTGCGGGCGGCGATCGCGGGCTGGGGCGAGCCGCTCGGCGAGGACGCCGGGGCGACGTTGGCGGCGGGCGGCAAGCGGCTGCGCCCGATGCTCGTGCTCCTCTGCGCGGGGGAGGGCGGCGGCCCGGCGTCGATCCGCGCGGCGACCGCGATCGAGCTCGTCCACATGGCGACGTTGGTCCACGACGACGTGCTCGACGAAGCGCCGCTGCGGCGGGGCCTGCCGACCGTGGCCGCGACCTCCGGCCGCGAGCGGGCCCTGGCGACCGGCGACCTGCTGCTCTCGCGCGCCTTCGCCCTGCTCAGCGAGGCCGGGGACGGGCGCGCCGTCCTCCTCCTCGCCGACGCCGCGGTGGCGCTCGCCCGCGGCGAGCTCGCCCAGCGCCAGGACGCCTTCGACCTCGGGATCGACGAGGAGCGCTACCTTCATCGCTGCCGGTTGAAGACCGCGACGCTCTTCGAATGCGCGGTGTCGCTGGGACGGGACGACTCCGAGCTGCGCCGCTTCGGCGCCGAGGTCGGGCTCGCCTTCCAGCTGCTCGACGACGTGCTCGACGTGACCGGGCCGCCGGAGCGGACCGGCAAGGCCCGCGGCACCGACCTGCTCGACGGCACCGTGACCCTGCCGCTGATCGTCGCCGCCGAACGCGACCCGGAGCTGCGCCGCATCGATCTGCCGGGCCTCGATCCGGCGGCGGCGGAGGCGGTCTGCGATCGGATCACCGCCACCGGCGCGCTGGAGACGGTCAGGGCGCGGGCGCTCGAGCTGGTCGCCGACGGCAAGCGGGCGCTGGCGGGCGCAGGGTTCGACGCCGAAGGCCGGCGCCTGCTCGAATTGGTCGCCGACGGCGTCGTCCAGCGCTACAGCTGATCCACGGCGGGCGCCCGCTCGTTACCATTGGGTAGATGCTCGGAAACATCGGCCCACTCGAGATCATCGTCGTCCTGATCATCGCGTTGATCGTCTTCGGCCCGAAACGGCTGCCGGAGCTCGGCAACAGCCTCGGCAAAGGCATCCGCGAGTTCAAAGACTCGGTCACCGGCGACCACAAGGACGATGACGACGATGTGAAGGCGATCAGCGCCTCACAGGCGACGAGCACCCCGGTCGAGCCGCCGATCACCCATCGGGTCGAAGCGGACGAGACCGAGGTCGCCCGCGACAAAAACAGCTGAGGATCAAGGATGCCGCGCCGCGTCCGGGCGGTCTCCCACGAAGACCACCTCAGCCTGGTCGAGCACCTCGACGAGCTCCGCCACCGCCTGATCGTCTGCCTCGTCGTCTTCGCGCTGGCGCTGGCGCTCTGCTTCTGGCAGAACCACCTGCTGCTGGAAATCGCCCAGCACCCGTTGCCGGCGGGCCACAAGCAGCTGACCACGTTCAGCGTCACCGAGCCGTTCACGACGACCCTGACCGTGAGCGCCTACGGCGCCGCGATCCTGGCCGCGCCGTTCATCCTCTGGGAGCTCTACGCCTACATCCTGCCCGCCTTCAGCCCGGCGGAGAAACGGGTGGTGCTGCCGATCCTGCTGCTCTTCCCGCTCCTCTTCATCGCCGGCATCGCCTTCGGCTACTTCGCGGTGATGCCGGCCGCCCTCCACTTCCTGCTCAACTTCAACAACGAACAGTTCAACATCCAGGTCCGGGCCGGGGAGTACTACAGCTTCTTCTCGATGACGATGCTCGCCTGCGGCCTGGTCTTCCAACTGCCGCTGGCGATCCTGGCGGTCACCCGGCTCGGGATCGTGAAGGTCGAGCAACTGAGCAAGAACCGTCGCTACGCCTATCTGATCATCGCGATCGTCGCCGCCGCACTCCCCGGAGTCGACCCGATCTCGATGCTCCTGGAGATGGTTCCCCTGCTGGTTCTGTTCGAGTTGAGTATCTTGCTTGCTCGTTGGTTCGGCCGACCGAGCGAAGGGGCAGGCACGGCCGAACCCTCCACGCAGGAGTGAGAAGGGGCAATGGCGCAGGGCAGCAACCAGCACAGGATGGTCTTCGATATCCGCGGCCGCAGGGGCCACGTGATCAAAGTCGTCTACGCGCTCCTCGCGCTGCTGATGGTGGCCAGCCTCTTCCTGGTCACCGGCGCGTTCAACCTCAACTCGATCCTGGGCCTCCAGTCGAGCACCGAAAGCGCCACCTCGAGCCTCGAAAAGCAGGCCGAAAACCTCGAAGCGAAATTGGTCAAGACGCCCGAAGCCGAAGATCTGCTCGCCGGCCTCACCCGCACCCGGATCAACATCGCCGACACGATGATCAACAACGGCGAAATCGAATCGACCAGCGACCAGGAAGAAATCAAACATCAGCTGGCGCTGGCAAGCGAATCCTGGTCCAAGTACCTGAAGGCCGCCGCCGAACCGAGCGCCGGCCTGGCCGTCCAGGTCGCGCCGTCCCTCTTCCAACTAGCCACGGTCTCGTCGACCAATGAAGAAGCGCTGGAAAATCTGGAAGCTGCGGCGGGGGCGCAGGAAATCGTCGCCGAACAGCGGCCCAGCGTGAACAGCTGGAGCACGCTCGCCCTCTACGCCCTCTACGCCCAGGACAAGAAGACCGCCGAAGAAGCGAAAGCCGAAACGCTGAAGCTGTCGACCACCAAGTTCTCCCGCGAATCCTTCGAAAACCAGTACGAATCCACCGAAAAGAAAGCCAAGGAATTCGGTGAAGGCGTGAAGGCCGAAGAAGCCGGCAAGAGCAAGTCGGCCGGCAAGGAATCGCTCGAAAACCCGCTCGGCGGCCTCGGCGGAACCTCATTCGGCAGCGAATAGCGCGCCCTGTTGGGCTCGAGCCGTTGACCCCGATTCAAGAGCGAAGGGATAAACAACGCGCGGATGCTCGGCTTTCGTCCCTGGGCAATCTGCCCGTGTAGAGCCGTACCGCCCCGTCCTTTCTCGGTCTCGCAGTCCTAACATCAACCATGTTAGGATTGCCTTAGTTAAGAGCCTTCCTGTTATGACCCCACAACCAGCTGCCAAGAATCCATTCCGACCCGGGGTTGGGACCCGTCCGCTCTTTCTGGCTGGTCGGGATGGTCCTATGCGTCGCTTCGGCTCGATGCTTCGCGCTGCGCCTGAGCAGCCGGCGAACATGCGGCTCACCGGGTTGCGGGGCGTAGGCAAGACGGTCTTGTTGGGAGAGTTTCAGACGATTGCCGAGGAAGAGAGATGGGCTGCGGCAATTCTCGAGCTTCAGCCGGGCCACAACGGCGAGGAGGCTTTGGTCGCTGGGATCACCGCGCTCACCAAAGAGGCCAAAGAGCGGCTGTCACGGGTCGAGCGAATCAAGAGCGCGGTCGGCACTGCGACGAAGCACGTCGGCAGCCTCGGTCTCGCTTGGAACGAATTCAAGGTCACCTACGATCCGATGGCAGGCCAAGAGCGCGAGGACATAACCAAAGCGCTCTTTGAAGTCGTCGAGCTCGCAGTCCAAAAGGGTCGGACCGGTTTCGTTCTTCTGCTCGACGAGGCGCAGGTCGTTCGCGACGAGAACAACGCAAGCGGCGACCATCCGCTGTCGATGTTCATTTCGTCGGTTGCAGCTCTCCAAAAAAGAGAGCTACCTGTCGGCTTGGTGCTCTGTGGGCTACCGACCCTGACCGGCAATTTGCTGAAGGCACGGTCTTACACGGAGCGGATGTTCAGAGGCGAAGAGATCGCATCCCTGAATCAGTCGGATGCCCGGGAAGCCCTGACACAACCCCTCGCTGACGCTGGAGGAGAAGTCATCGCGGATGCTGCCCTGGTAGACGCGGTCGTCGCCGAGGTCGAGGGGTACCCATATTTCATCCAGCTATGGGGTGCCGAGCTATGGGATGCAGCCGCAATCGGAGGAGTGGACCAGCTGACGTTGCCGCTCTTGGAGGTCGCTCGCCAGGACATCTACCGCAGGGTGGATCTCGATTTCTACACTCCCCGAGTCGAGACGCTGACTCCCGCCGAGCAGGACGTTCTACTCGGGACCGCCGCCGCCGATTATCCACCGTTGGTCGTTTCGAAATTGAACGATGCGATCAACAAGACCCCAGCCAACATCAACGTTCTTCTGGGCCGCCTTGTGGAGGCTGGTGTCCTATACCGGAAACGCAAAGGCGAGTACGAGTACACGGCCCCCAGGTTTCGGGACTATCTGGTCCGCAGGGTCAAAGAAGAAGCCGATCCGACGGGGCAATTGTTCTGAGCGGATGCGCAGCGCTCTCGCCAGAAAGTATCTGGATCCGTGACTGGTTCCCGAGTGGGCCGTGTAGGGCTCGAACCTACGACCTTGAGATAGCGCGGGCGCTTCGCGGCCCATTTCGGAGATTGGCTCAGACCGCTCGCCGAGCCGATGAGGGACCCGCCCTCAAATTCGCGGCTGCGGCTGGTTGCGGACCTCCTGTTGACCTGGCGTTGACCCAAACCAGGAGTTTGGAAACGTGCCACCTGAGTCCTTGAGCCAGGATTCGATCTCGGAGCCGTCGAAGCCGGTTGATCCCGGGCATTTCGGGAGGCTTGCTCCGTCCGCATGACGCACGGAGGGATCGGTTCCGACTAAAGCAGCGGTCAAATCGCTCTGCGACGATAGGTGGACGATCGGGCGGGGGACGGGAACCGGCCACGGGTAGCCATGACAGGCGGACAGAGGGCAGATTTGACCGAGGAGGTGACCAAGGAGCAGTTGGTGGGGCAAATCCGCTTTGCCCTGCAGAGCATGGGCGAGAAGAACGAGCACCACCGCTTCGAGGATCTATGTCGCGCCTTTGCGCGGGAGCGGATTGCCCCCAACATCCTTCCCGCCACCGGACCGGTCGGCGCTGGCGGCGACCAGGGACGCGACTTCGAGACCTTCCGCAGCTACCTTCGAGATGAGCTCGGTCCGCACGGGGCCTTTGCTGGGTCGCTGCCTGACGGTCCGCTGGCGTTTACCTGCACCCTGCAAGAGGACGGGTTGCCGACCAAGATCCGCACAGACCTCGGAAAGATCGTCGCGGAGGGCACGAAAGTGATCGGGGTCTATGCCTTCTGTGTCGCCGGGCTGCCAGTCGGCAGGCGCCACGAGCTACAGGATAACGCGCGCCAGGAGCACGGCGTAGAGCTCGAGATCTTTGATGGGCCCGGTATCGCGGAGAACCTTGCCGACCGTGAGCTCTTCTGGATCGCCGAAGAGTTCCTCTCGATTCCCGCAGCCTTTCGTCCACCCGCCCCGGGCCCGGAGGAAGATGAGGATCGCCCCGACTGGTACCTGCAGAGTCGAGAGCGCTGGCGACGGAGAGACGGAGAGCCGCCGGTGCTCGGCGAGGTGACGAGCGTGATCGATGGCTTGCGCCACGCTACCTTCAATCCCAACGCGCGGGTCGATCTACCCTTTTGGCTTGACCTGCTGGAACCGCTCGCCGAAGAGGCGGCGGCATCGCCGGACACGGTGCAGCGGGCGCGTTATGAGGTGTCGGTGGCCCGCCTGCGTGGCCTCGGCGATATGAAACCGGCCGACCCGCTGGCTCTCGCCTTCCTCGACCAAGCAATCGCGGGCGACGACCCCGCCGAACTCGACGACGCGACGAACCTTCTTTCTTACGCAGGCACCGCTTCCCTCCAGGGCCACTCTGATCTCGAGCCAGCGTCAATCTCGGAGCTCGGTGCGCGCTTGCGGGAACGGTTGGGGGACCTTCTCGATGCTGATCCCCCGCCGACCGCACGAGCACGCCTGCTCGAGACGCAAGGCCGCGCCTGTCTGATGCCTGATCCGATGGACGTGCAGATGGGCAAGCCTGCCGAAGCGGGGGCGGACGTAGTCGCAGAAATCGACCGCGCAAAGGCCGAGGGGGTTCCGGATGAGGCTGTGGCAGCGATTCCCTCGGTTGACATCGATACGGCGATGGCGGCATGGCGCGAGCTCGCCAGCCTGCTCGAGCAGACGCCGCTATTCCCCGTGGAGCCCTGGGCCGATGTGGTCGAGTTCTTCGCCCCGCGCCTGGTCGACGAGCCTGGCTGGGATGAGATCCAACAGGCAATTGACGCGGCGATCGAGCGCCTTTACGGCGGTGCGGCGGCTGCAGGGCGCGCTCGAGATCGCGGCCTGCGCCTCCAAAAGGCGGGGCGCCTGCGCGAGGCGATCGAGGAATTCCATAAGGCAAAGATTCGCTGGTGGAGCGGCGACAGCCTCAGGGGCGCCTTACTCAGCATGCTGATGATCGCCGAAACCTACAAAGAGCTGCGCCTCCCACTCGCAGGAAAACAGTACGCACTAGCGGTCGCGGGAACCGCCAACACCGGTGGCGATGAGGTCCGCGACTTACTCGCCCACGCACTAATTGTCGCATCCGAGATGGACTACGCAGCGGGCGCCTGGGCCTCAGCGGTAGAGCTGGCTGACATAGGTCTAATCGGCCACGCGGTTCTGCTCGACCCCGAGGAGGACTCGTGGGCTGAGCGGGACTTCCAGAACTCGTTGATGACCATTGGCCTCTCGCTGCGCTTGGCGCGACAGAT
The DNA here is from genome assembly GCA_035500835.1 of Solirubrobacterales bacterium. Classification (GTDB taxonomy): domain Bacteria; phylum Actinomycetota; class Thermoleophilia; order Solirubrobacterales; family 70-9; genus VAYN01. The sequence goes on from DATJWW010000043.1 coordinate 152,430, forward strand.
GGTCCCAGAGGCGGTCGGTTTGGTTGAGGAAGTCGCCCGACGTCACGACATGCTGGACGAGCTTGACAAGCTCGAAGTAGAGCTAGAAACCTGGGAGCCGCGACGCTGGTCGGAGATCGCCGACGAGCAGCTCCTGGGCCGCCCCTTCTCAGATCTCGGCCAGGAGCGGCGCATCGCCTTCGCTGCGCTTGGCTTGCGCTGGGCGTTCAGATCCGAGAACCAATATCGCAGCCTGCGCGCCTGCGAACGGATCGCTGCCGCAGCGGAGCTGCTTGCGGTAGAGCTGGCCGCCGAGGACCTCTGCCTGATACCGGCCGACCTCGAAGCTGTGGTCTCGATCGCTGACGGGACGCTGCCGCGTGAACCAAAGATGGAGCTGTTGGCTGACGGCACTCGACGTTGGTCGGTCGAGCTCTCGCCGGTTGACTCGAACGCGTCGCCAGAGCAGATCGACCGCGTTATCACTGAGCTTTTAGCCACCCTGACGCTGATCCTGACCGAGGTTTCACTGCTGCCTGCCAAGGACTTCTTTGCTGCTGTCGAGCGCGCGTTCGAAAATGGGCTCAGCCACAAGCTGGCCATCGGACGCCCCTTCGACGATATGGCCGAAGTCGTCCCCGAGAGCCGCTTCGACGCGAATGCTCGACGAGCGGAGGCGCCACTCCCCGACAGGGTGCCGCCCCCCTCGCCCCACACCGAGCTCGCGTGGCAGGACGGGCCGGGGCCGACCTACAATCGCGACGAGGCCGAGGAAATGATCACCCGCCGTTATGAGCGAATCCCATCGCTGATCGCTCTTACGTTGGAGCGCGCCAGTTCCGAGCCTGTCTTCCTCGAACTCGTCGCCGATCTGCGTGCGCAGCGCTGGCGCGACTGGCACATTTTGCAAGCCCTAGCGAACCTCTCGGTTAATCACCGTCTCAGCGCTGAGGGGCTCAACACCCAGGCGGCGGTGTCGGCTAAGGATCCGCGTATCGGGGAAATCTCCTCGAATCCGGAGCGCGAGGGCGAATCGTTGCCCGACCTTGCCTCAATTACTGCCGCAGAACTCGACCTCTCTCGGCGAATGGGCAACATGATGCTCCTGAAGAACTGGGGTCTGGAGCCCCGCGCTAGCTTCGGTGCCGCCGATCCTTACGGTCGGTTCCTGGCCGAGCGCTATTCCTACTGGTTAGATGATGTGCCGCATGAAGATCCGTTTCCGAACGCATCGCCAGCGTCCAAGTAGCCCATCCGCGATCTCCTAGCCGACGGACTGCGGAGGAGCACCGTGAAAGGTCGGTCCTCGGCTAGCTGCGAAGGTCCCACTCCGCCCCCAGGATCGCCCACTCCGTGAGGTGTTGGTACCCACGATCGGGCTACGGACGAATCTGCGGACGCGGTGTCCGCACCCCCTCGGCTCTGTGGTTCGGGTGGAGGCGTTCCCCGGCAGCCGACCACCCGTGTTCACGATTTGGAAAGCGTGAGGGTCGAGAACCCGGATGGTCGGCTGCCGGGGGACTTGGGCAAGGCGGAGAGCCGAGGGGGTGCGGAGGTCGGTGGCTGTGGTGAGGGCGAAAGGCGAGGAGACACTCTCGGGAGTGGGGCGTCGGGGTCCGGGGGCGCGGCAAGGTTCGGGCGGGAACCGGGGCGAAACAGGCGCCGGGTGCGTCTTGTGCCCATGCAAGAGCTGGGATGTCTGAGCCGTCAAGAGCTGATCGGGACCTGGGACTGTCGGAGCCGCGACGAGCAGATGGTGCGCTTGATCGCACGGCACGGGCTGATCAGGATCGAGCAGGTGCGTCGTGCGCTCGGCGCCGGTCGCTCGGTCACCTATCGTCGCCTCGCCCGCCTGGTCGAAGCAGGCCTTGTGGAGCGCGTCGTCGTGCCCGGCGTCGGCACGCTCCTGCGCGCCACCCGGACCGGCATCCGTTGGACGGGTCTTCCATTCTCGGTCGCCGCGGTGTTCCCGGCCCAGGTCACCCACACCCTGCGCTGTGTCGATGTCGCGATTGAGGAGGGCGAGCGCGTCGGCCACGAGGACGTCATTACCGAGCGCGAGCTGATCGCGATCGAGTCGGTCCGGGGAGAGCCCTTCGCGAGCGTGGCGGTCGGGATGTCGTTGGGGAAGCCGCGACGCCACCGCGGCGACCTGGCCTGTTGCAGGAGGCCGGGCCGGTCGTGATCGAGGTCGAGCTGACCCCGAAGACGCCATCTCGTCTCGAGCGGATCGTGCGGGGCTGGTCGATCGCCGTCATGGCAGGGGATGTCGCCGGGGTCCGCTACCGCTGCGCGCCGGGGCGCACCCTGCGGGCGGTCCGCCGTGCCGTCGAGAAGATAGGCGCCGCCGACCGGGTCGACGTCGAGGAGCTGTCGGAGTGAGCGCCTTCGCGATCGACGTCGGTGACGAGCTGGTCGAGGCGATCGCCCGCCGCGCGGCGGAGTTGATCGCCGAGCGGCAGGGCCCCCGTGAGGACGACACCTGGCTAAGGGGCGCCGACAAGATCGCCTCTTCTTCGAGTTCCTCGTCCACACCGGCCTTCGGGATCAGCGAGGTGGTCGGTCTCCGCTGGGAACACGTTGACTTGGGCAACCGGCCCCGGGTGCTCGTGCGGGAACAGTTCTACAAAGGCAACCGGAGCAGGCTGAAGTCGAAGCGAGGTAGACGCGACATCCCTCTCTCGTCCGGGATGGCGAGGCGACTGCGAACGAAGGAGACCGTGGCCCATGGCGGTGCCGCGCCGGTCTTCGCGACGATTGCCGGCTCGGAGCTGAATCGCGCCAATGTCGCCAGCCGGATCTTGAAGCCCGCGGCAAAGACTGCCGGGGTGCCCTGGGCGAGTTTCCATAGCCTCCGCCACACCTGCGCGTCGATGCTGTTCGAGGAGGGGCGGAACGTGAAGCAGGTCGCAGAGTGGCTTAGCCATGCCGACCCGGCGTTCACGTTGCGGACCTATGTGCACCTCCTCGACGATGGGGTGGGCGATGCTGACTTCTTCGACAGAGTTAGCTCTTCCGTTTCTCTTTCGAGGCAAGATGACGAGAGAATGCTGCCACCATCCCCGCAGCCTGCTGGGGAGGCGTGAACAAAACGAGCGCAGAAGCGATGTCTTGCAACCTGATATGAGGAGGAACTCCCTCTGCAGGTAGCAATTCCTGCAGCTCCTTGAGTTTTTCGTGTGCGTCGGGATCTAGATCGACGGTTCGCTGTTTGCTCATCCGACCTGGTTCTTAGGATGCTCAGAGGATGCTGGCAGCATGTTCGTGCTTCTGAAGCTAACGGAGTACCTTCGGTAGAGAGGACCGGAAAATGGCTGCGCACGACTTCAACCAAAGGAAGTTTCAAGAGCTGATCGTCTACATCGCTCGCCGTCTCGGGCCGGAGGCTGCCCTGGGACGGGTCAAGCTCGCAAAGCTCCTGATGGCCAGCGACTTCGGAGCCTACGAGCGCTTCGGCCAGTCAATAACTGGAGCCACCTACGAGAAATGGGAGCAGGGCCATCTTCCGCGCGAGCTGATGCTCGCCGACCGCGACTTGATCGCCCAAGGCGCGATCACGGTAGTCGACGAGGACTACTTCGGAAAGACCCTGAAGCGGGTAACCGCGCAGCGGGATCCGGACATGAGCGACTTTTCAGAGGACGAGCTCGCTGTTATCGAGATCGCTATCCAACAATTCGGTCACGAGACCGCTACGCGACTGAGCGAGCTTTCGCATCTAGAAGTTGGGTGGCGCCTCGCCAACTGGAAGGAGCCCATTCCCTATCGGACTGTGTTCCTTGGCCGCGGGGGCATTGCAGACGCGGATCTACGTCGGGGCGAGGAACTAGCTTCCTTGCATGGCTGGAACTAGCCCGCTCGTCTGCCGCGAATTCGTCGAGGGGAAAGGGTATGTCGAATCTCGTGCAGATTTGATGCGCGAGACCGGCCTTACGATCGAAGAGATCGACGATCGGGTGGAAGCTCTCGAATGGGCGCTCTCACGGGGGGACAACGACGAGGAGGGATTCGTCCGGCCACTTGCCAGCGGCAAGACCTGGGTCGCGGTGATCCCGAGGGGCATTCCCCCTTTGCGCCTCTTCCTACGACCCTGCGATAGCGTCGAGTACAAGTGCGAATGGCTCTGGATCGAGGAGCGGCTCTGAATCCGGCTGTTGACCCAGGCGTTGACCCGGTTCGCAAGGGACAAGAAGGCGACCGGGAGACTTTGGCTCCACAAGCCGCCCAGACGATGGGCCGTGTAGGGCTCGAACCTACGACCTTGAGATTAAGAGTCTCCTGCTCTACCAACTGAGCTAACGGCCCGAACGGCGGATTATAGGAAGCGGGCGCCGCTGGGGCTCAGCGCTGGGCGCAGTACTTTTCCAGCCCGGCGCCTTCGATCAGGAGGCCGTTGGTGAAGGTGAAGATGGCGTGGCTGCGGAGGATGTGGTCGCTGCAGCGGGCGGCGACGTAGGAACGCCTGACCCCGCCCGCGGTGTAGCGGCGGCCGACCTTGATCTTCAGCTCGGTGATCGCGGCAAGGCCTTCGGCGAGGGGTGGGATGGTCGCGGTGGCGCGGTAGCGGAATTCGCCGCGACGCTTTTCGATCGGCACGGTGAAGACGTAGGTCTTCGCGGTCGGCACGGTGATGCGGGCGTGGACGACGACGGTCGGCTTGCCTTCGCTGCGCGGGCCGTTGAAGAGGGTGAGCGGCGAGCTGGTCGGGACCAGGCCCGAGGGGAGGGAGACTAGCGCTTCGACCTGGCCGGTGCCGACGATCGCGCCCTTGCAGATGGTGCGCGCTTCGGCGACGCCCACCGTGGCGATCGATTCCGGGGTGCAGGTCGGCAGGCCGGCGACGTCGAGGCGGCCGTCACGGTCGAAGTCGAGGACGACCTGCTGCAGTGCCGGGGGCTTGCCGCCTCCCGGCTTGGCGACCTTGACCGAGCCTTCGAACTGGACCGGGGCGAAGCTGTGCGCGGGCAGCGAGAGGGGATGGAAGGAGGCGTTCAGTTCGAGCCGGATTTCGCGCGTTTCGATCAGCGCCGAGGCGCCCGCCGCCGCGGCGGCGACGGCGCAGGCGAGGAGGATCGCGATGAAGGGGAGCGCGCGCCTCATTCTTCGACGTGACACGGGGAGGTCAGCAGCGCAGGGAGGAAGCTGCCTTCGGCAAAGGTCATTTTGCCCTGGACCTGGAGGCGCCCACCGGAGCATTCGCCTTCGACGTACCCGACCTTGTGCCCCTTGATCTTGTAGGTCCGCCCGAAGTGGACTTCGGCCAGGACCGCGGCGCCGGCGCCGCCGGCGATCGGCGGCAGTTCGACTTCGGCCCGGTATCCGTAGCGGCCGTGCTGTATCCGTTCGATCGTGAACTGGACGAGCAGCGTCTGCGGCGAGGGCACCTGCTCATAGGCGTGGGCGATCAGCGTCGGCTTGCCGCCTTCCGCCGGGGCGTTGAAGATCGAGATCGGTGAGCTGATCGTGAAGGGGGCGCTGCCTGCCATCGCGACGCGGGCTTTGCCGAGGCCGGTGCCGACCAGCGCCCCGGCGCAGCGCTTGCGCGCCTCGGCCGGCGTCGTCCCTTCGAGCCGCGCGACCGTGCAGGTCGGCACCCCCTTGGTGTTGAGCTTGCCGTGTTTGTCGAATTCGAACGCCAGCGTCTTCAGCGCCGGGGGCTGGTCGCCGTCGACCGAATGGATCCGCACGATGCTGGCGAAGGTCGCCGGGACCGTGCCGTGGGCAGGGAAGGCGCGCGGCTCGAATTCGGCCGTCGCGCTCGCCTTCAGGTTGCCGATCTGGGTGGTGACGGCGAGCGCCACGGCGGTGCAGGCAAGCGTCGTGATCGCCGCTATGGCAAGCGCCGACGCGAGCCGTCTACTCACCCGATTCCCTTGCACTGCTTGAGGATCAGGCCGTTCAGCCTGGTCGAGTCGGTGAATTCGGTTTCGACTTTCGCCTGCAGCTTGCCGCTCGGGCAGCTGGCGTTGGCATAGCTCAGCCGCTTGCCTTTGTAGGTCCATTTTTTGCCGATCGTCAGCCGACCTTCGAGCGGGATGCCGGCCCCGCCCGCGATCTTCGGGATGGTCGCTTCGGTGCGGAAGCCGAAGGGGCCGTCGTTCACCTTCTGGATTTCCACCGGCACGATGTAGGTGGTCGGCGCGGGCACGCTGAGGTAGGCGTGGGCGAGGACCGTCGGGTTGCCGTCGTGCGGCGGCCCGTTGAAGATCGTGATCGGCGAGCTCGCCTTGAACGGCGGCTGTTCGGGAAAGGCGATCAGCGCCGTGCCGGTGCCCTCGCCGACGATCGAACCGGCGCAGACCTTGCGCGCCGTCGCCGTCGTGGTCGCCGCCAGCTTGCCCTTGGTGCAGTAGGGCAGCCCTTTGGTGACGACCGCACCGTGCTTGTCGAACCAGACCGTGAGCTTTTTCAGGATCGGCGGCAGCGAGCCGTCGGTGGTGCCGATCCTCCCTTCACCGTGCAGGGTGATCGGCGCCGTTTCACGTTTCGGCAGCGAGGTCGGCGAGAAACCGCCTTCGCCGACCACTTCCAGCGTGCCCTCGTGCAGCACGATCGCCAGCGCCGCGCCGCTCATCATCAGTAAAGCGATCCCGGTGAGGATCGCCACCCTTAACACATTCTTCCGCACAGATTCGCCCCTCCCGTAGCCCCTACACGGCAAACTACCACGGGTGGGAAGCAGCGGGAGCAGGGGAAAGAGTCACCCCGAGGGCTCGGCGAAGCCGCGGTCCTGGCTGCTTCGCCACCCCCGCGAGATCCTCCTCGTGGCCGCGATCCTCCTTGCCGCGCTCGCCGTCATCGGCACCGGGGTCGACTCGCGCCTCGACCCGACCACCCTCGATGTTCCCGGCAGCGCCTCGGCGGAAGCCAACCAACTGCTCGAAGAATCCTTCGGCCCCTCGGCCCCGTTCGCGATCCTGCTGCGCGGCCCGGCGGCGGCGCTCGAAGTGCAGGGCCCGCGGCTGGTCGAAGCGCTCCGCGAAGAACCCGGGGTCTCGACCCTCTCACCCTGGGACAAGGGCTCGGTGGAAGGCCTCCGGCCGACGCCCGAAAAGGCGCTGATCCTCGCCGACTTCCACGTCGACACGAAAACGGCGGTGAACAAGGTCGTCCCGCGCCTCGACGAAGTGCTGGAAGAAGAGGTGAAGCCGCCGGTCGATGCGACCCAGACCGGCTACGCGACCCTGTCGCGGGCACTGCAGCAGGAATCGATCGACGCCTCCGAGCACGACGAGCTGATCGCCTTGCCGATCCTCCTCCTGGTCCTCCTCCTGGTCTTCCGCTCGCCGGTCTCGGCGCTGATCCCGCTCGGTTTCGGCGCGATCACCGTGCTCTCCTCGCGCGGCATCCTCTACTTCCTCACCTCGTGGTTCTCGATCGACGCCTTCGCCCTCACGGTCTGCACGATGATCGGCCTGGCGCTCGGGGTCGACTACGCGCTGCTGATGGTCTCGCGCTTCCGCGAGGAGCTGGCGACCGGTGCCGAGCCGGTCGAGGCGGCGCGACGAACGAGGCGACACGCCGGCCGGACGGTCGCCTTTGCGGGCTCGACGCTGCTGCTTTCGATGCTTGTCTCGTTGCTGATCCTGCCGGGATCGTTGCTGGTCTCGCTGGCCGGGACGGTGGCGATGGTCGTCGTCCTCAGCGTCAGCGTGGCGACGTTGGTCGGGCCCGCGATCCTCACCCTGGTCGGCCACAACGTGAACCGCTGGCGGATCGGCCCGGCGGCGAGCGCCGAGCGCTCGGCGGTGATGCGCTTCGTCAACCGGGCGCTCCGCAACCCGCTCCTCGCGGCCGCGGTGATCGGCGTGATCCTGGTTGCCCTGGCGGCGCCCGCGACCGGGTTAAAGCTCGGTCCGCCGAGCCCCGAACAGCTCGCCTCCGACGCGCCCGCGCGCCAGGATGCCGAACTGATCGACCACTCGATCGGGGCCGGCTGGGACGCTCCCTTCCAGATCGTCGCCAGCAACCCGTCCGGCCCGATCACCGACGCCGGCACGATGGCGGCGCTGAACCACTTTCAGCACAAGGTCGCGACTTTCGAAGGGGTCAAAGTCGTGGTCGGCCCGCAGGCGGCGGCAAAGCAGGTGGAACCGCTTCAGGAAGCCGGCAACGCCGCGCTCTCCTCGAAGGGGAACATCGGCCCGGTCAAGGAACTCGGCCACCTCGGCAAGGAACTGAACGTGGCGGCCGGGGGGGTGGGGGCGCTGCGCGCCGGGATCGGCGAAGCGAGCGACGGCGCCGGCCTGCTGGCGCTCGGGTCCGAACACGCGAGTGAAGGCGCCGAGCTGATCGCCAGCGGACTGGGGCGTGCCTCGGGCGGCAGTCAACAGGCGATCGAAGCGCTCGAACGCTTCGCGAAGGGCTCCGAAAAGCTGGTCGAATTCGAGCTCGAAGCGGCACTTGGTACGGAGCAGATCCGCGCCGCGACCGAGACCTTCGTCGGCCCGACCCTCCGTTACAACGCGTTGCGCAAGCAGCGCCAGGTGGTCCGCAAGCTGATAGCCGAGGCGAAGGAAACCCTGCCGGGCCTGCTGGCGCCGGCCAAGGTCACGGTCGAAAAGCTGGAAGCGGCGGAAGCGCACCTGAAGGAAGCGGTGCCGGGCGACCCTGCCGCGGCCGCGGCGCTGCGCTCGGTGCAGGAAGCGCTGGCGGCGATGACCGGGACCGATCCGGGTACCGGCCAGGCCTACGAAGAGGGCTACGCGGGGCTCGTCGCCGAGATCGAAGCGCTCGAGCGGCGGCTCGGCAAGGACGGCGAAGAAGCCCACACGGTCGCCACCTACATCCACTCGACGATCACCGAAATGCACCGCATCTCGAACGAAATGGGCCACCTGATCGAAGGCCTCTACAAAATCCACAAGGGCACCAACAAGCTCGCCCACGGCGCGAACAAGCTCGCCAACGCCGCCGGCTCCCTGGGCACGGACCTGGACCGACTGAGCACAGGGGCCGGCTCGCTGGTCACCGGCCTCGCCAAGCTGAGCGGCGGTGCCGAAGCGCTCGAACAGAACCTTGCCGTCGGGGTCGCCAAGTCCGAACCGCTGGAAACCGGCCTCGCCGAAGCGAGTGTCGAGGTGCTCGAAGGCAAGGCCCAGATCAACCACCAGGCGACCAAAGTCGCCGCCCAGACGCCGGGCCTCTTCAACTCCGGCTACTTCGTGCTCTCGGCGCTCGACGGGGCACCGCCGGCCAATCGCGAAAGGGTGAACTCGACGATCAACCTCGACCAGGGTGGCCAGGCCGGGCTGATGCTGGTGATCTCGGAATACGAATTCAACTCCCCGGGATCGATCGAACTGAACAAGAAGCTCTCCGCCGCCACCACCGAACTGGCGCAGAACGCCGATCTCCAGACCGGGGTGGCGGGCGGCGCCGCGCAGCTCAACGACTACAGCCAGATCACCCGTGACCGGATCCCCTGGATCATCGTGACGATCACCCTGGTCACCTTCCTGGTCCTCGTCGTGGTCCTGCGGGCGCTGCCGCTGGCGGCGATCGCGGTGGGGCTCAACCTGCTCACCGTGGCCGTCGCCTTCGGCATCCTGACGCTGCTCTTCCACGTCCCCGAAGACTGGCCGCTCGGCGGTCACAACTACGTCGACGCGGTCGGGGCATGCATGATCTTCGCCGTCGTCTTCGGGCTCTCGATCGACTACGCGGTGTTCCTCCTGACCCGCATGCGGGAGCGCTTCGAGGCGGGGGACGACAACGCGACCGCGGTCCGCTTCGGGCTGGAGAAGACGGCGCGGGTGATCACCGGCGCGGCGGCGATCATGCTGGCGGTCTTCATCGTCTTCGCCGGGGCGCCGATCGCGACCGTGAGCCAGCTCGGCGTCGGCCTCACCGTCGCCGTGGTGCTCGATGCGACTGTGGTGAGGATCGTCCTCCTGCCCGCTCTGATGCTGCTGCTCGGCGACCGCGTCTGGTGGCTGCCACGCCCGCTCGCGCGGGTTCTTCCACGCCTTCGCGTGTAAGGGCGCCGGAAAGCCCAAAAGCGCGCGTTTATTTCGAGTTAAGTCCCCGCTCAGGCGCCGTTTGCCGGGGAGGCCCTCGGATACGATTCCGGCCGCCCGTTCCACTGGGTCGAGGGGGCCGGGGACGGGCAGGCGACGACCTGTGGCAGCGAAACCCCAAGGCGAGGAGAAACGCTCGGCTCCGAGCCGAGGGACCACCCCCGCCCGGCTCGCGACGATCGGCGCCCTCGTGGTGGCGGTGATCGTCCTCGCGATCGTCTTCTTCAGCGGCGGCGGCGGCCACAAGTACACGTTCCTGTTCCAGAACGCAGGCCAGCTCGTCAACGACAATCAGGTGCTGATCGGTGGTTCCCCGGTCGGGACGGTGTCGAGCATCGAACTGAGCCCCGAAAACCTCGCCGAAGTCAAGGTCGAAGTCGAACAGGAACTGCACGAAGGGACGACCGCGGTGATCCGGGCGACCTCGCTCTCCGGGGTCGCCAACCACTACCTCTCGATCAGCCCCGGGCCGAACAGCAGCCCGGCGCTCGAAGAAGGCGCGACGCTCGGTCTCTCCTCGACGACGACGCCGGTCGACATCGACCAGTTCTTCAACAGCTTCCCGCCGAAGGTGCGCGAAGGCCTGCAGAACTTCATCAAAGGCAACGGTGAGATCTACGCCGCCCGTGGCAACGAGGCGAACGAAAGCTACGAATACTTCGGCACGGCGCTGAACCGGGCGACCGCCTTCGCCTCCGAACTGAACGCCGACGAACGGCTGCTCGCCCGCTTCCTGGTCAGCTCCGGCAGGCTGACGACCGCGGTCGCCGGCCGCGGTACCCAGCTGACCAGCGCGATCTCCAACGCGACGACCGCCTTCGAAGCGATCAACAGCCAGAGCACCGCACTCGACAAGTCGCTGCGCGAGCTGCCGCCGGTGATGCGCCAGTCGAACACGACCTTCGTCAACCTGCGCGCCGCCCTCGACGACGTCGAACCGCTGATCGACACCGCCAAGCCCGCGACCAAGAACCTCGCACCTTTCCTCGCCGAACTGCGCCCGGTGGTGACCAAGTTCATCCCCTTCACGCGCAACCTCGGCCTCGCCCTGAGCCGCCCCGGCCAACACAACGACACGATCGAACTGCTGGCGATGCTGCCGACCGTCCAGGAACGCGCGGCGAGCACCTTCCCCCACGCCGAAGCCGCGGTCGCCGCCTTCCAGCCGCAGCTCAACTTCGCCCGCTCCTACACGCCGGACATCTTCAACGGGATCTCCAAGCTGGGCCAGGTCAGCGGCTACTACGACGGCAACGGGCACTACCTGCGTGGGGCCACCTCGCTGCAGAACATCTTCCGTGACGAAGGCGGCACGTTGAACCCGGCCAAGAAGTCCGAACAGTTCAGCGTGATCGGCGAACCGAGCGGCACCCCACGCCGGTGCCCGGGTGGCGCCGCGGCGGCCCCGGCCGACAACTCCGCGCCGTACGTCAACCCGCCGCACTCGGGCAGCGCGGTCAGCCCCTCCGAATGCGCCGCCTCCCAGGACGGGTCGGGCCGATGAAAAAGCTGATCGCCGGAGCAGTCGTCGTGGCCGCGATCGTCGTCGCGATCATCCTGATCGCGGGTGGTGGCTCGAGCGAAGGCTACGTCGTGCGGGCGATCTTCGACCAGGGCTCGTTCATGGTCAGCGGCGAGCAGGTGCGGGTCGCGGGGGCCAACGTGGGGACGATCAAGGCGGTCAGCGTCTCGCTGCCCGGCGAACCGACCGCCGAAGAAGACGGCAAGCTGAAGGACGTCCCCGGCAAGGCGGTGATCGAGCTCGAAATCGACAACCCGAGCTTCCAGGACTTCCGCCAGGACGCCGCCTGCGAAATCCGCCCCCAGTCGCTGATCGGCGAGAAGTACGTGAACTGCCGGCCGACGCGGGAACGGGCGCCGGGCGAGGAACCGCCGCCGCCGCTGCGGCAGATCCCCGAAGGCGAACCCGGCGAAGGCCAGTATCTGCTGCCGCTCGGGCACAACTCGACCAGCGTCGACCCGGACCTGATCAACGACATCCAGTCGCTGCCCTACGCGCAGCGCTTCCGGCTGATCTTCAACGAACTGGGCGCCGGCCTCGCCGGCCGCGGCGATGACCTCGAGGCGGCGATCAAGCGCGCCAATCCGACCCTGCGCGAAGTCGACAAGCTCTTCAAGACGCTGACCGAACAGAAGGATCAGCTCGCCCAACTGGCGGTCGACTCGCAGGAAATCCTCGAACCGCTGACCCGCGAACGGGAACACGTGGTCGGCTTCCTGGCCAACGCCGGTGAATCGGCCCAGACCACCGCCGAACACGGCCCCGAACTGGAAGAGGCGCTGCAGAAGTTCCCCACCTTCCTGGTCGAGTTCCGCCGGACGATGTCGAACCTCAAAGAGTTCTCCGACGCGGGCACGCCGCTGCTCGAAGAGCTCGGCGTCGCCGCGCCCTCGTTGACCGACGCGACCCGCACCCTGACCCCGTTCTCCGAAGCGACGACGGTGGCGCTGAAGAGCCTCGGCAAGGCGGGCGAACAGTCGGGTCCGGTCTTCTCCGAAGCGACGCCGGTGGTCAAGAAGGCGAGCAAGCTGGCGATCACCGGCGAAGTGCCGACCACCGAACTGGCGCGCCTCTTCGTCAGCATCAAGAACACCCATGGCTGGGATGGCCTCACCGAACTGATCTACAACACCGCCGCCTCGCTCAACGGGTTCGACAGATACGGGCACTTCGGGCGCGCCCTGGTGACGCTCTCGACCTGCCTCGAATACAAAGACAACCCGGCCGGTTACGCCACCGGCGGGTGCGCCGCCCGCTTCAACGGCCCGGGCGCAAGCGAAGCCGCCGAAACGAGCCCCCGCGCGCTGATCAGGCTGATCAACGGCATGGAGGCCGAAGAGACGGGCGGGACCCTCGCCGAAGAAGGAGCGGGCAGTGGCCTCGGCACCGCCCACCCGGCCGGCGCCGCGCCCGCCGAACGGAGCGCCGCCGGAGCCGAAGAACCGTCGATCGGCGAAGCCCGGAACACCGAAGGGGCCACCGAACCCCTTCTCAACTACCTCCTGGGCCAATGAGGAACCGGAACGGAGGATTCGCGGTGAGCCCGGTGCTGGTCGGGGCGGTGACCGTGCTGGTCGTGATCGTCGCCGTCTTCCTCGCCTACAACGCCAACAACGGTCTGCCCTTCGTCTCCACCTACAACCTGAAGGCGCTGCTGCCGAACGCCGACGGGTTGGTCAAAGCCAACGAGGTGCGGATCGGCGGCGCCCGGGTCGGCGTCGTCAAGTCGGTGGTCCCGGTGCAGCTCAAGAACGGCGGGCAGGAGGCCGAACTGACCCTGGCCCTCGACAAGTCCGCCGAACCGATCCCGAACGACTCGACGATCGAGGTGCGGCCGAAATCGCCGCTCGGGCTGAAGTACCTGCAGATCACCCCGGGCAGCTCGACCACCGGGATGAAGGCCGGCGAAACGATCCCGGTCCGCTACGCGACTCCCGAACCGGGGGACATCGACAAATTCTTCGACATGTTCAACGAGCCGACCCGCAAGGCGATCCAGCGCAACCTGGCGGGCTTCGGCAACGCGCTCGCCGGGCGCGGGCCGCAGCTGAACGAAGCGCTCGGCGCGCTCCGCGGCCTGGTCGAACAGGGCGAACCGGCGGCGATCCTGCTGGCGGCGCCGAGCACCAACTTCGGTGGCTTCTTCCAGGCCCTCGAGGCGCTCTCGGCGACGGTCGCACCGGTGGCCGGCGAGCAGGCGAGCATGTTCGTCGCCCTCGATCAGACCTTTGCCGCCTTCGCCAACGTCTCGCAGCCCTACATCGCCGAAACGATCGAAAAAGGTCCGCCGACGCTCGACACCGTCAACGCCGGCCTGCCCAAGATCAACCCCTTCCTGCATGACACGGCGCGCTTCTTCACGGCTCTGCAGCCGGGCGCCAAGGCACTGCAGGAAACCTCGCCGGTGATCGCCGAATCGCTCCACGCCGGCATCCCGGCGCTGAACGCGACGCCGGTGCTGAACAACGAGCTGCTGCCGACGGCCGAAGCGCTGCTCGCCTTCCAGGAAGCGGAAGGGACGATGACCGGGCTCGACCTGCTGACCAGCCTCAACCAGAACCTCGAAGCGCCGCTCCGCTTCATCACCCCGGCGCAGACGACCTGCAACTACTTCTCGCTGACCTTCCGCCAGCTCGCCAGCTCGTCGAGCCAGGGCAACGAGTACGGGCGCTGGCTGAACTTCATCTCCTTCCCGCCCCCGGAAGGCCCGAACAGCGAGTCGGGCCAGGCCGCGGCGCCGGCGAACGGGCCCGAAAAGGCAAATCACCTCCACTACAACCCGCTGCCGAACACCGCGGCCCCCGGTCAGACGCGCGGCTGTGAAGCGGGCAACGAGAAGTACGCGACCGGCGAAACCGTGATCGGCCACGCGCCGGAAGTCTGGGGCACCACCACCGAAGGCATCGAATCGAAGTCCGAAGGCGGCTCCGGATGAGGCGGCGACGCGAACGGGTGCCGAACTGGCTGATCGCGGTGATCTTCATCGTCGTCTTCACGGTCGGCCCGTACCTGGCCTTCACCAAACACATCCCCTTCACCAGCTACGGCTACGAGCTGAAGGCGACCTTCACCAACTCGGCCAACATCGCCGAGAAATCGCCGGTGCGGATTGCCGGGGTCGAAGTCGGCAAAGTCATCTCGAGCGAACGCGACGGCGACGCGACCACCGTCACCTTCACGGTCGAAGACAGCGGCCGGCCGATCCATGAAGACGCCTTCGCCACGATCCGGCCGCGGATCTTCCTCGAGGGCAACTTCTTCGTCGAACTCGACCCCGGCAGCCCGAGCTCACCGGAACTGGCGAGCGGCGGCACGATCCCGATCAGCCACACCTCGACCTCGGTGCAGATCGACGAAGTGCTGACCGCGCTGCAGTCGCCGGTGCGGGCCGACCTCGGCCGTCTGCTGGAGAGCTACGGCACCGCGCTCACCCACGAACCGACGGCGGCCGAAGACCTTGACCAGCTGCCCCAGGTCCACGGTCTCTCCGGCGCCCAGGCGCTGAACAAGGTCTTCAAGTACGGCGGCGAAGCGGGCAGATACAGCGCCCAGGTGGCGAACGCGCTGACCGGCACCGAACGCGGCGACCTCGCCCGGATGGTGGCCGGCACCGGCCGCACCGCCGCCGCCTTCGCCGCGAACCAGGAGGCCCTGCAGGGTCTGATCGAAAATTTCGACACCTTCACCGGGGCGCTCGCCAACCAGTCGGAAAACCTCTCGACCACCGTCCACCTGCTGGCGCCGACCCTGCAGACCGCGCACTCCTCGTTGGTCAGCCTCGACAAGTCGCTGCCGCCGCTCCGCACCTACGCGATCGAGCTGCGGCCGGCGGTGGCCGAGCTGCCCGGTCTGATCAAGGCCTCGGAACCGTGGCTCGCCCAGGTGCGGCCGCTCCTCTCCGACCAGGAGGCGGGCGGCGCCGTGAGGCTCCTCGCCGAATCGACGCCGGGCCTGGCGGGCGCCGCCCAGGCCGGCAAGGAAACCGCGCTGCCGCAGCTCAATCGACTCAGTCTCTGCACGACCCAGGTGTTGATCCCGACCGGCAACCAGACGATCGAAGACCAGTTCAGCACCGGCGGGCCGAACTACCGCGAATTCTTCTACGACCTGACCAACTTCGCGGGCGCCGCCCAGAACTTCGACGGCAACGGCCCGTACATCCGCACCAACGTCGGCGGCGGTTCGGTGTTGGTCGGCGAACCGAACCCGGTGACCAAGGTCAAGAGCTCGAAGGTCAACTACGCCCATGTTTCCGAAAACCCGCTCGGCACGCAGCCGCAGCTCGCCGCCCAGCCGGAATTCAAGCCCGAAGTCCGCTGCGACACCCAGCCGGTCCCCGATGTCAACGGCCCGCTGAGCAAGGTCGGCCCCGCCTCGCCCTCGACCTCCGGAGTGGGACAGTGAGCGCCCAGACGCCGACCACCCCAGAGCGCCGCAGTCGCCTCGGCCATTTCCGTGCCTGGCTCGGCAGGCAGGCGCGCGGCCATCGCACCGACACGATCGCGATCCTTGTCCTCGCCTTCGTCGGGATCGCGATGATGCTCGGGATCTTCACGCAGCAGAAAGCGTCGCTGCCGTCGTGGCTGCCGTTCGTCGGCGAAGAATTCGAACACATCTCGGCCGAGTTCACGACCGCCCAGGCGGTGACCCCGGGCCAGGGACAGGCGGTCGACGTCGCCGGCATCCAGATCGGCAAGGTCGCCTCGGTGAACCTGGAAGACGGCCATGCGGTCGTCGGCATGGAGATCGAGCCGAAGTACATGCAGCTGATCCACCCGAACGCCCAGTTCCTGCTGCGGCCGAAAACCGGGCTGAACGACATGGTGGTCGAGGTCGAACCGGGGAGTGGCAGCGAACCGGTCGAAGACGGTCACCGATTCGGGCTCGCCCAGACCGAACCGAACGTGCAGCTCGACCAGTTCCTCAACAGCCTCGACGCCGACACCCGCCAGTACATCCAGCTGCTGGTCGCCGGCGGGGCGCAGGGGATCGGCGGCCACGGCAAGCAGCTCGGCAACGCGCTGCGTCGCTTCGAGCCGTTCGTCGAGTACAACGCGAAACTGAACAAGGCGATCGCCGCCCGGCGGACCGAGCTGGCGAAGGTGATCCACCTCTTCGGCCTGCTGACCACCGAACTCGGCAGGCACGACTCTCAGGTCCGCCGCTTCGTCAGCGAATCCGACAAGGCGCTCGGCAGCTTCGCCAACCAGCAGCAGGCGCTCGAAAAATCGCTCGAACAGGCTCCGGCGACCCTGCGCGTCGCCGACGAAGGACTTGCCAGCTCGGATGAATTCTCCAAGGTCGCGCTGCCGACGCTGACCAAGCTGATCCCGCAGGCGCAGGCGTCCACCCCGGCCTTCAAGGCGACGAAGAAGCTCTTCGAACAGACGACGGAACCGATCCGCACCGGGATCCGGCCGTTCAGCCGCGAAATTCGCCCGCTCCTGGTGGCGGCGAACAAGGGCTCCGAACCGCTCGAAAAGACGGTCCGCAGCTTCGGCAACAGCCTCGGCGGCCTGAACGCCTTCTTCAACGAGCTGGCCTACAAGCCGAAGGGCGACGCACAGAGCTATCTCTTCTACCTGCCCTGGGCGAACCACGACCTGAACAGCGCCTTCAGCCTCCACGACGCCGGTGGCCCGATCCTGCGCAGCACGTTGCTGATCAGCTGCACCGGGGCCGACCTTGGCTACAGCTACGCGGGGGTTCAGAAAACCAAAGGCCGCCCGTTCCTGGAATCGCTCCTCAAGCTCCTCAATGTTCCGCAGGCGCCGGAACTCCCGCCCAACTTCAAGACGGAAACCGGAACCTGCGAACGCTCGGAAGGCGCGGAATGAGCAAGCGCGCACCCAGCACGACGCAGCTTCTGGCGATCACGGCGTTCGCCCTCGCCTGCTTCGGGATCTTCCTCTTCCTCTGGATCACCTTCGGCGGCCCGACCCCGTTCAAAGCGAAGAGCTACCAGGTCAAGGTCCCCTTCACCGAGGCCTCACAGCTGGCCGAACAGTCCGATGTGCGGATCTCCGGCGTCGACGTCGGCAAAGTCGAAAGCATCGAACTCGGGCCGCAGGGCAAAGAAGCGATGGCCCTGTTGAACATCGACGACAAGTACGCGCCGCTGCCGCGCTCGACCCGGGCGATGCTGCGGACGAAGACGCTCCTCGGCGAGACCTATGTCGAACTGACGCCGGGCTCGAACGAAGAACCGCCGCTCGAGGACGGCGCGACGCTGCCCGCGGCGCAGGTCACCGAATCGGTCCAGCTCGACGAGATCTTCCAGGCATTCGACCCGAAGACCCGCCGCGCCTTCCAGACCTGGATGCAGGAAGCGGCGGTGGCGATCGAAGGGCAGGGCCAGAACCTCTCCTACGCGATCGGCAACTTCGAGCCGACCTTCACCGAATTCGAAAATGTCTTCCGCGTCCTCAACAGCCAGAAGCTGGCGGTCTCGCAGCTGTTCGGCAACGGCGCCAAGACGTTCGAAGCGCTGCGCGGTCAGGAAGGCGAACTGGCGAACCTGATCCGCAGTTCGAACGAGTTGTTCAAGACGACCGCGGCGCGCGATCGCGACATCGAAGCGCTGTTCCGCGCCTTCCCCACCTTCCAGGATGAGTCGCGCCTCACCGTCGCCCGCCTGCAGCGCTTCGCCGTCAACGCCGACCCGCTCTCCAAGCAGCTGGTGCCGGTCGCCGAACAGCTCTCGCCGACGCTGGTCGCCTTCGGCAAGCTGGCACCGGAAGCGAAGAAGCTCTTCGAAGCGCTGCCGGCCGCGGAGAAGGAGGCGCCGACCGGCTTCGCCGCGTTCCGCAAGCTCTTCCGTGATGATTTCCCGCCGCTGCTGCGCGCCTCGGAACCGTTCGTGCGCAACCTCAACCCGCTGGTCACCGGCCTGGACCTCTACCGGCGTGAGGTCGCCGCCACGGTCGGCAACCTCGCCGCCTCGACCCACGGGCAGCTGACCGAAACGAATGATCGCGGCGAAAACCTCAGGTACCTGCGGGTGATGGGGCCGATCAACGCGGAAACGCTCTCGACCTACTCGACCCGTCTCCTCATCAACCGCAACAGCGCCTACAGCCCGGCGGGCTGGGCGGAAATGCTGAAGGGCGGCTCACTGCCGGGGTACGACACCCGCCAGTGCACGGCCGGTGCCGCGGTCACCCTGAATCCCGAATCGGCGACGACCGAAGCCTTCCTCGAACGCATCCCGACCGTACGTCGCAAATTTGTCGAAAACAAAAACCGCGATGAAACGGTCCCCTCACAGCAACGGCAGGAAGAAGCCGAAGAACTGTTCTCGGTGATCAAGGAATACGCCTTCGGCGGCCAGTCCGGAACCGCCGGCGCGCCGGCGCCGCCCTGCACGCAGCAGGGCAATTTCAAGTCGATCTACGGCAACGGCGAAAAGACTCAGTACCAGCACACCTACGAACAGTCCGGGCACTAGCGAGCGAGCTACGCGCCAGCCGCCGATCCGCTCGTAAGGCCGTCAGAAGATCGACGGGGATGTCAGGGTGATGGGTGTGGGCATTTCCGGATAAGCCGCAGATTCTCGGTGGCGACCTCCGGCAGATAGTCGAGCATGTCGTCCCCGGATTTCTCGATCCCGGCGATCTCGATGATCTTGTGGTCTCGGTGGTCACTGACCACCGTCCCTCTGGTGCCCGCGGGCCAGCGCTCGAGGGCGTCGACCAGGTCGACCACGTCGTGTTCACCGATTGCAGTGCGAGTAGTACTCATCGATCCTCCTTCCCCCGCAAAAAGGCCGTGATCAGTCGCGGTCGCCCCATCGACTCGGTCAACTCCCAGCCCGTTCTCAATGATGCCGTGCGATCAATGTAGCGCCCGGGTCCTGCTATTCGAAATTGAACCGTGCAGCGCATGACACCCGATGCTCCCGGCCTGACCGCTGAGATGGGCGTCGCCGCGATACCGGCACGGATCTGGCACTCCAGATAGTCGATCGAATCCAGGCCGATGCCAAGCATGATCAAGAACCCATTCGCCTTTGGTCCGCCGCCGGCCGCGTGATCGGGAGCAAGCGAATAGGTGCGCAGCTTCTGCTCGATGCCGACCGGTTCATCGCATCGCGGGAGTAGCTCGCCGACCTGTGGTGGCCATGGCACCTCCGCGAAGCTAGGTGGCAAACGCGCACGTGTGGCGCGCAGAAAGTCACAACTTTGCGGCGGCCTCGATCAGGTCGGCGGCGCGCTCGGTCCCGCGCGCGGCCTGCAGCCGGCGCGAGGTCTGGGCGAGGCGGTCGGCGAGGTCGCCGTCGTCGAGCAGGCGGGCGATCGCGCCTTGGAGATCCTCCGGCGCATGGGCGTAGGTGTCGAGGCGGATACCGAAGCCGGCCTCGTCGATCCGCTGGGCATTGTCGTGCTGGTCCCAGAAGATCGGCAGCACAACCATCGGCTTGCCGAAGAAGAGGGACTCGGTGGCGGTGTTGTTGCCGCCGTGGGTGATCACCAGGTCGACCGCCGGCAGGATCTTGGTCTGAGGGAGGAACTCGGCGCCAACCATGTTCGGCGCCAGCTCGAACTCCGCCGCCTGGGGTCCCTTGGAGACGACGAAGCGGTAGGGAGCCGCGGCGAGCTCCGCGACCAGCGTCCGCATCAACTCCACGTCGGCCGAGCCGAGCGAGCCCATGCTGAGGTAGACGAGCGGCTCGGTGCCGGGCGCGATCTCCTCCGGCAGCTGCCAGTCCGGGTCGGTCGCCCGCACGCTCGCCTGCAGGTTGTGCCAGGTCGGGCCGAGCGGTTCGCGCCGCGGATAGTCGACCTCGTCAGGATAGAGGTAGAGGTTCAGCGTCGGGCTGGCGTGGATGAAGTCGTCGCGGGGGAGCGGAGGGGCGCCGCGCTCGCGGCAGAACTCGTCGAAGTCCGCGTGCATCTCGGCGTGGGCGGAGCGGTAGGCGTCCCAGAACTCGGCCCAGTCGGAGCGGTCCCCGGTGGGCAGCCCGGAGAACACCGGTGGCAGGTCGGGGTCCTTGATCTCGAGCGGATTGCAGGAGTCGATCCGTGCCCAGGGCCGGCCGCTCGCGAAGAGCGCCGGGAAGCTGACGACGTTGTCCTCGACCACCAGGTCGGGCTCGAGCCCGCCGACGATCTCGAGCAGCTGCGCGTCGACGTACTTCGCGCCGTCGATCAGCGCCTGGAAGGTCGGTGCGATGAACTCGCCGAGCTGCTCGATCGTCGGTTTGCGGAAGACGGGCGCGGTGTCGCGGATGAAGTCCTTCCAGAACTGTCCCGGCGCTTCCTCGGTCTCCGGAGGCGGGGTGAGGCGCATCGTGCGCTCCTCGAAGCCCTGAGCCTCCAGCGTGCCGGCGAAGGACTCCTCGACGATGAAGACGACGCGATGGCCGCGGCGCCGCAGCACGTCGCCGATGCCGACGCAGTTGTTGGTCGGGCCGAATGCCCCCTCCGGGAAGAAGACGATCGTCCGGTCCCGCGCGTCGCTCACGCCGGTAAACATACGACCGGCGCCGACCCGAGGCCGGTGGACCGCGTAGATTGCCCGGTCCATGCCCGCCAACAAATCCATCGAGCGCTTCGAGGCGGGCGAGCACGTGGCCGGGGAAGAAGGCAACAACGGGCTCGCGAGGCAGTCGGCGCTGCTCGTGGCGGTGCTCGCGGCCCTCCTGGCCGTCGCCACCTTCCTCTCCAACGAGTCGGTGAAAGAGGTGATCACCGGTGAGACCCACCGCGCCGAGACCTCGGTGAAGATCGAGAACAACCAGCTGAAGATCGATGTCGCCCAGGGAGCGGCGGCGATGCTGCGGGTGCTCGGCGACGGCGCTCACCAGGAGAAGACGGCGGCGAGGGCGGCCTTGGCACAGGAGCTGGAAGTCCAGAAGAGCTTCGATCCGACCGATCGCAGGCTCACCGAGGAGGAGCACCACGACGAGCAGGAGGTCAGCGAATACAACACCAAGCACCTCTTGTTCGAGCTCGCTCAGGTGGGTCTCGAGGTCGGCATCGTCCTGGCGACGGTCGCGATCGTCGCCCGCCGCCGCTGGCTCCTCACCGGCGGGATCATCGTCGGGATCGTCGGCACGACCCTGCTGGCCGCCGGCTTCGTCGTGACCTGAGCCGATCGCCACCCTTTCGTCACAGAGTAGGCGCTGAATCCTTACTTTCTCTGCACCACTGGCGCGAATTTCAGCGCCACACTATGTCCATGCCCTTGGGCCTCTGGAAAAGCAGGTGGGAGATCAGCCGCGAGGAATGGCAGGCCGAGTCCCGCGACCTTCGGACGCGCTCGGACGAAGTGCGCGAGGAATGCCGGGACCTGCGGGCCGACCACGACGGCGAGACCCGGGAGTCCCGCCTCTTCGACCGTGAGCTGCTGATCCGCCTCGAGAAGACCTATGCCGGGGTGGGGAAGAGTCTGGAGCTGCTGGGAGAGCGGGTCTTGTTCATGGGAGAGCGAATCGTGGTGCTGGGAGAGCGGATCGACGCGATGGCCGAGCGGATCGACGCGAACACCGAGGCGGTCAGGGATCAGACCGAGGCGATCTTTCGCCTCATCGATCGTTTTGAAGACGCCGACGGGAGCCCGCCGGTCTGAGCGTCTCCGGCGCGTCAGTCCGCAGCTTCGGCCGCGGCCACCTCGGCCTCGATCCCGGCCAGCAGCCAGTCGAGGCCGACCTCGAACTTGTCGGCCTTGACGCCGAAGCTCAGCTTCTTTCCGGCGAGCTCGGCGAGGTGGGGGTACTTGCCGGTCGCGACCTGCTGCTTGATGTAGGCGTCGATCTCGGCGGTGGTCAGCCCGTCGTCGGGAATCCCGGCGCAGGAGGAGTCGTCGCGCTTGCGGGAGAGAACCTCCCAGCGGACGAAGCCGAGCGTGTAGGTGTCGACAGCGAGCAGGACCGAGCGCTTGCGCTCCGGCGTCATCGGCAGCGAGGCGACCGCGGCGAGCGACTGGTCGATATGGCTGAGCGCGTTGGGGCCGAGGAAGGGACGGCGGAACGCGGCGGCGATCATCCAGGGGTGGGCCCGCGTCGACTCGCGCGTGCGCCGGGCGATCTGGCGCAGGCCGACGCGCCAGTCGTCGGGCAGCGGACCGGGGAGGAGGGCGCCGCCCATCACCTCGTCGACCATCAGGTCGATCAGGTCGCCCTTCTTCTCGATGTGTGAGTAAAGGCTCATCGGGCGGGCGTCGAGCTTGGTAGCAAGTCTCCTTATGGAGACGGCCTCCAAACCCTCGGTGTCGGCGATCTCGATCGCCGCCTTGACGATCGCCTCGCGCGAGAGCGGCTGCGGGCCTGTCGCCGCCTTGTCGTCGCGCGCCCAGATCGTGTCGATGCCGCCTGCCATGTGCCGATCATACCGAGGCGATACGGCGTACGAGCCTTTGATACGGTGTACGAAATGAGTCAGACCGAAGCAGCCGCCGCCCAGTCCGCCGATCCCAACGCTCTCGACCGCGACACGTTGGTGGTCGCGGGCGTGGTGATCCTCGGTGCGGTCATGTCGATCCTCGACACGACGATCGTCAACGTCGCGATCGACCGCCTGTCGATCGACTTCCATGCCTCGCTGACGACGATCCAGTGGGTCGTCACCGGCTACACGCTTTCCCTCGCCGCGGTGATCCCGGCGAGCGGCTGGGCCGCCGACCGGTTCGGGACCAAGCGTATCTACCTCGTCTCGCTCGCCCTCTTCATGCTCGGCTCGGCGCTCTGTGCCGCCGCCTGGAGCGCCGACTCGCTGATCGCCTTCCGCGTCCTCCAGGGCATCGGCGGCGGCATGATCATGCCCGCGGTCATGACGATCATGACCAAGAAGGCGGGCCCCCACCGGATGGGCCGGGTCATGGGCATCCTCGGCGTGCCGATGCTGATCGCGCCGATCATCGGGCCGATCCTCGGCGGCTGGCTGGTCGACGATGTCTCCTGGCGCTGGATCTTCCTGATCAACGTGCCGATCGGCGTCGTCGCGATCATCCTCGCCTGGATCAAGCTGGAGCGGGATACGCCGGAACCGTCGCATCGCCTCGACTGGCTGGGCATGGCGCTTCTCTCGCCCGGCCTGACCCTCTTCATCTTCGGCCTCGCCGAGTCGGCCAACGGTGGCTTTGGCCAGTTCAAGTCCTGGGCGCCGATCCTGGCCGGCGCCGTGCTGATCGCCTGCTTCTTCTGGCACAGCTGGCGCAAGGGCAGCGGTGCCCTGATCGACATCCGCACCTTCACCCAGACCCGCGCCGGGGCGTCGGCCGGGGTGTTCCTCCTCTTCGCGATCGCCTTCTTCGGCGCGCTGCTGCTGATCCCGCTCTACTACCAGACGGTGCGTGGCGCGTCGGCACTGGAAGCCGGTCTGCTGCTCGCCCCGCAGGGGATCGGCGCGATGATCACGATGCCGCTGGCGGGCAAACTGACCGACAGATACGGTCCCAACCGACTGCCGGCGCTCGGCATCCCGCTGCTCGTGATCGGCATCCTGCCGTTCGCCTTCGTCGGCGCCGACACCTCCTACGTCCTGCTCTGCTCCTTCAGCTTCGTCCTCGGGCTCGGCATGGGCCTCTCGATGATGCCGACGATGACCGCGGCGATGCAGGCCGTGCCCGCCGCGGCGATCGCCCGCACCTCGACCGCGATGAACATCATCCGCCAGGGCGGCGCCTCGATCGGCACCGCGATCCTCTCGGTCATCCTCACCGCCGAGATCACCGCCAACCTCGGTTCGACCGCGGGCGGCGGCAGCGGCCTGGAAGCGATCCAGCACCTGAGCCCGGCCCAGCAGCTGGCGACCCAGGACTCGCTGGCGAGCGCCTTCGCCTCGACCTTCGTCTGGGCCCTGGTCCTCCTCGCCCTGGCCTTCATCCCGGCCCTGGCCCTGGCGCTCGGCAAATGGAAGACGGCCGAGGAGGGCGCCCCGGCTGCCGACGGCGCCCACGTCGTCCTCGAGTAGCCGCGACGGGGTACCGTTCCGAGCATGGAGCACGATGCAGCCCTCGAGGCGGTCTTCATGCCGGTCCAGCCGCCCAGCACCTTCGAGGAGACGGTCGAGCGGCTCGGCACCGCGATCCGGCTCGGCCTGCTCGCGCCGGGCAGTCGTCTGCCGCCCGAG
Source organism: Solirubrobacterales bacterium (assembly GCA_035500835.1). Lineage (GTDB taxonomy): Bacteria > Actinomycetota > Thermoleophilia > Solirubrobacterales > 70-9 > VAYN01. Next base: position 177,020 of record DATJWW010000043.1, read on the forward strand.
CGTGAGCTGGCGCGCCGCCTGCGGATCTCGCGCTCGACCCTGCGCCAAGCGCTCACCACGCTCGTGCAGAGCGGACACCTGGTCTCCCTGCGCGGCCGCTCCGGGGGCACCTTCGTCGCCGCCGAGCCGCCGCTGGTCGACCCGATCGGCGAGCCGCTCGACGTCGGCGCCTGGGAGGTGCTCGACCAGCGGGTCGCGGTCGAGGCCGGGTCGGTCCTGCTCGCCGCCGAGCGCGCCCACCCGCCCCGCCTCGATCGCCTCGACGAGCTGATCGCGGCGATGGCCGAGCAGACCGAGGACTTCGAGGAGTATCGCCGCACCGATCTGCGCTTCCACATCGGTCTCGCCGAGGCGGCCGGTTCGCCCCGCCTGGTCGCCGCGATGACCGACGTGCAGGGCCAGATGACCGATCTGATCGCGCTGATCCCGCACCCACCCGAGGTGCTGGCCCGCTCCAACGAGCAGCACGGCCGCATCCTCAAGGCGCTCCGCCGCGGCGACGGCCCGCGCGCGGTGCGGCTGATCCGCGAGCACACCGAGGGCACCGAGCACATCCTCTCCGGCCTCCTGCCGGCGCGCGCTCAGGACCTGATCCGCTCCCCCGCCTGATCGAAGAGGGGCTCGGCGGCGACCTCGCCTTCGACCCAGGAGCCGAAGATCTCGATCGCGACCGCGGTGCCCGGCGCGGCGAGGGCCGGGGGAAGATAGGCGTACGCGATCGAGCGTCCGACCGTGTAGCCGTAGCCGCCGGTGGTCACCCGGCCGACCACGTCGCCGCCGACCCGCACCGGCTCGTTGCCGAGCGCGACGCGCCTTGCTTCGTCGAGGACGATGCAGGTGAGCTTCTGCCGCGGTCCCGCATCGCGCGCCGTAAGCACCGCCTCGCGGCCGATGAACTCGCCCTTGTCAGGCTTGACGCAGAAGCCGACGCCCCCCTCGTCGGGGTTCTCGTCCGGGGTGATGTCGGCGCCCCAGACGCGGTAGCCCTTCTCGAGCCGCATCGAGTCGATCGCCCGATAGCCGCCCGCGACGATGCCGTGCTCCTCGCCCGCCTCCCAGATCGCCCGCCACAGTCCCAGCCCGTACTCGGTCGGGCAGTAGAGCTCCCAGCCCAGCTCGCCGACATAGGTGACGCGGAGCGCAGAACACGGCACGTCGCCGACGGTGATCTCCTGCAGGGTCATGTAAGGGAATGCCTCGTTGCCGAGATCGGCCGGCGTCAGCGGCGCGAGCACGTCGCGGGCGCGCGGTCCCCAGACGCCGAAGCAGGCCCACTGCGAGGTGACGTCGCTGATCCGCACGCTGCCGTCCGCGGGCAGGTGGCGCCGCATCCATTCGCGGTCGTGGTTGCCGAACGCGGTCCCGGTGACGATCCCGAAGCGCTCCTCGCCGAGCCGCGAGACGGTGAAGTCGCACTCGATCCCACCGCGCCGGTTCAGCATCTGCGTGTAGGTGATCCTGCCGACCTCGCGGGCGACGCGGTTGTCGCACAGCCCTTCGACGAAGTCGGCGGTGCCGGGTCCCTCGATCTCGAGCTTGGCAAACGAGGACTCGTCGAAGATCGCCACCCGCTCGCGGCAGGCTTGGTGCTCGGCGCCGATCGCCGGCGACCAGTTCTGCCCGGCCCAGCCGTGCGGCCGCAGGCTCTCGTCGCCCGCGGCGGCGTTCGGCTCGTACCAGTTGACCCGCTCCCAGCCCGATTTTTCGCCGAAGGCGGCACCGTGCTCGCGGTGCCAGAGGTTGGCGGGCGAGACCCGCAGCGGTCGGCCGGCGCTGCGCTCATGGTTGGGATAGCGGATGTCGTAGTAGGTCTCGTAGGTCTCGCGGATCCGCTTGTGGGTGTAGGCAGGCGAGCGGTAGGCCGGGCCGAAGCGGCGGATGTCCATGTGCCAGAGGTCGAGGCTCGGTTCGCCGTCGACGATCCACTCGGCGACGACTTTGCCGATCCCGCCCGCCCCGGCGAGGCCGTGGGCGCAGAAGCCCGCGCAGACGAAGAAGCCCGCCACCTCCGACTCGCCGAGGCAGAACTCGTTGTCGGGCGTGAAGGCCTCCGGCCCGTTGATCAGTTTCGTCACCTTGATCTCCGACATCGCCGGTACGCGGCGCTCGGAGTTGCGGGTGATCTCCTCGAAGCGCTCCCACTCCTCTTCCAGCAGGCGGCCGTTGAAGTCGGGCGGGATCAGCTCGAAGTCGCCCGTCCCGTTCGGCAGGAAGGCGGGCCTGCTCTGGCGCTCGTAGCCACCCATCACCAGCCCGTCCCCGTCCTCGCGGTAGTAGACGAGCAGGTCCGGATCCCGCAGCGTCGGCAAGCTTCCCCTCGTGCGTTCGCAGTTCTGGTCGCTATCCGACGATTTCTGCGAACGCATGCCGGCGGCGGCGCGCGCTTCGCGGACGGCGTCGAGCGGCTGGGTCACCAGGTACTGGTGGGACATCGGCAGGAGGGGGACGCGGACGCCGGCCATGCGGCCGATCTCGGCGGCGAACATGCCGCCTGCGTCGACCACCACCTCGGCGGCGATGTCGCTGCGCTCGGTCCGCACGCCCCTCACCCTGCCGTCGCGCACCTCGATCCCGGTCACCCGCGTGTTGGTGAAGATCCGGCAGCCGCCGCGCCGCGCCCCGTCGGCGAGCGCATAGGTCAACTGCGAGGGATCGATGTAGCCGTCGGTCGGCAGCCAGGCGGCGCCGAGCACGCCCTCGGTCGACATCAGCGGGAACAGCTCCTGGGCCTCCTCCGCCGAGATCAGCTCCAGCGGCAGCCCGAAGGTCTTCGCCCAGCCCGCCTGGCGCCGCAGCTCCTCCATCCGCTCCTCGGTCGAGGCGAGTCTGATCCCACCGCATTCGATCCAACCCGGGTCGAAGTCGGACTCGGCGCCGATCCGCCGGTAGAGGTCGACCGAGTGCATCATCATCTTGGTCAGCGAGACTGAGCCGCGCAGCTGGCCGACCAGCCCGGCCGAGTGGAAGGTCGAGCCCGAGGTGAGCTGGTCGCGGTCGAGCAGGACGACGTCGTCCCAGCCCAGCTCGGCGAGGTGGTAGGCGAGCGAGGTGCCGCCGACGCCGCCGCCGACGATCACGCAGCGGGCGGCGTCGGGCAGCTCAGTGCGAGGCACCGGCGTCCTCCAGAAGCTCCTCGAACTCAGGGCTGTCGATCGCCGCCAGAAGCCGGTCGAAGTGCTTCGTTGCGTAGCCCGCGAAGTCGAAGTCGAGGTCGGAGATCGTCTGCTGCACGACCCCCCACATCGCCTCGCGGAAGTCGGACATCAGCCGCATCAACCGCAGCGCGGCGAGCTCGGCCGGGGAGGGCACGGCGCCCAGATAAGCGGTCAAGAAAGCCTCCTCCTCGGCCGGGCCGAGCTCGTTGTTGACGGCGAAGTTGCCGAGGTCGAACCAGCGGTTCCCCATCCCCGCGTACTCCCAGTCGACGATCCGGATGCCGTCGGGGGAGTCGATGAAGTTGGCGGGGAGGAGGTCGTCATGGCAGAGGACCGGCGCGCCGCCCGTGAGCGCGGGCACGGCCTCGATCCGCGCCGCCGCCGCGCGGGCGCGCTCGTAGGCGACCGGAACCTCGCCGCCACGTGAGCGCGTCGACGCCGCGTAGTCCTCGACCAGACGGAAGGAGTCGAAGCGCGCACCGATCTCCCCGCAGCCATGGACCGTCCGCAGCGTCGCCGCGACCTTCGCGAGCGTCTGTGGCTCCCGCAGCTGCCCTGACTCCATCGCCGGGCCGTCGATGAAGGCGGTGACCATGACGACCGGGTCATCGAGGTGGGCAAGGACCGCCGGCGCGACCCCGGCGGCGGCGGCCAGCGCGTTGGCCTCACGCTCGCCGGAGCGGTCGGAGCCGAGCAGCTCGGTGTCGTTGCCCGGCAGCCGCACGACCACCTCGCGACCGCCGAAGCTCGCCCGGAAGTTGTGGTTGGTGATCCCACCACCGAGCACGGTCGGCTCGCCTTCGGCGGCACCGAGCTGCGCTTCCAGTCTCTCCACAGTTTCTGCCGGCAGGGCCAAAGGTGTCAGGAGAAATTTCTCCAAGTTGGCATTGACACGATCCCGAGGCCAAGACTAGTCTCGCCCGGAGCCGTTAGGTCGGCTCGCCACACCTTTTACCGGACGGCGAACCCTCAGGAAGAGAGGATCCATGGAGAGCAGCAGCGTCCCGATCCACGACAGCGACGAGCAGCGTCTTGCCGAACTCGGCTACAAACAGTCGCTGAACCGTGCCTGGAGCGGGTTCTCCAACTTCGCCATCTCCTTCACGATCATCTCGATCCTGGCCGGCTGCTTCACCACCTACGGCCAGGCCTGGAACAACGGCGGCCCGATCGCGATCTCGATCGGCTGGCCGCTGATCTCGATCCCGATCCTGATCATCGGCTTCTGTATGTCCGAGCTGGTCTCCGCCTACCCGACGGCGGGCGGGATCTACTGGTGGGCCGGGCGCCTCGGCGGCCCGGTCTGGGCCTGGTTCACCGGCTGGTTCAACCTGATCGGCCTGGTCGCCGTGGTCGCCTCGGTCGACTACGCGGCGGCGACCTTCCTCAACGTGATCTTCAGCCTCTACGAAGTGAATATCTTCGGCGTCAACTTCGGCGACGAAGCGCACGTCCTGACCGAGACGTTCGCCCTCTTCGTGCTGATCCTCCTGCTGCACGTCACGATCAACATCCGCAACACGCACCTGCTCTCCCGCATCAACAGCGTCTCGGTCTGGTGGCACGTCCTCGGCGTCGCCGCCATCGTCCTCGTCCTGATCTTCGTCCCCGACGGCCACCAGAGCTTCAGCTTCGTCTTCGGCCACCGGATCAACCAGAGCGGCTTCAGCGACAGCATGTTCTGGTTCTACGTGCTGCCGCTCGGCTTCCTGCTGACCCAGTACACGATCACCGGCTTCGACGCCTCGGCACACATATCCGAGGAGACGCACGGAGCGTCGACCGCGGCGGCCAAGGGCGTCTGGCGCTCGATCTTCTACTCGGCGGTGATCGGCTGGATCGTCCTCCTCGCGATCACCTTCTCCGTCACCAACGTCGAAGGCGCCAACGAAGCGTTCGGCTTCGCGCCGACCCTGCTGGTCGAAGCGCTCGGCTCCGGCTGGGGCAAGTTCGTCCTGATCATCTCCACCGTCGGCCAGCTCTTCTGCGGCGGCGCCTGCCTCACCAGCGCCTCGCGCATGTGTTACGCGTTCTCTCGCGACAACGGCTTCGGCAAACGCGTGTCGGCGAAAATCTCGACCGTCAACGAGAAGCGGGTGCCGATGTACGCGGTGCTGCTGATGGCGACCCTGGCGCTGATCATCACCTTGCCCGCGCTGAAGGGGAAGTCGAACGGGGAAGCAGTGCCATTCGCCTTCTTCGCGGTCGTCTCGGTCTGCGTGATCGGCCTCTACATCGCCTACGTGATCCCGATCTTCCTGCGCTGGCGCAAAGGTTCCGAGTTCAAACCCGGACCCTGGACCAACGGCAACAAGTACAAATGGATGAACAGCTTCGCGACGATCTGGGTGATCATCATCTCGATCATCTTCTGCCTGCCGTTCACGCCGGAAGCGGTGCCGTGGAACAGCGAATTCAGCTGGGAGGCGTTCAACTACGCGCCCTTGACCGTGGCGATAGTGATCCTCGGCGCCGCCATCGCCTGGCTGGTCAGCGCCCGCCATCACTTCACCGGGCAGATCCGCGAGATCGATATCGAGGAAGCGATCGGGACCGACCCGGACCCGCAGACCTCGGCGCCGTAACGTACGTAGTTCGTGACGGTCGAAGAACTGGAAAAGGCGGTCGCCGCGGGCACGGTCGACACCGTGCTTCTGGCGATCGCCGACATGGAGGGCCGCCTGCAGGGCAAGCGGCTGACCGCCGGACACTTCCTTGACGAGGTGCTCGAGCATGGAGCCGAGGGCTGCAACTACCTGCTCGCCGTCGACGTCGACATGGAAACGGTCGGCGGCTATTCGATGTCCTCCTGGGACACCGGCTATGGCGACTTCGAGATGGTCCCCGACCTCTCGACCCTGCGCATGGTCCCGTGGCTGCCGGGGACGGCGATGGTGCTGGCCGACCTGCAGTGGGCTGACGGCAAGGAAGTCGTCGCCTCCCCGCGGCAGATCCTGCGCAGGCAGCTGGAGCGGCTGGAGAAACGCGGGATGAGCGCCAACGCCGCCACCGAGCTCGAGTTCATCGTCTTCCGCGACACCTACGAGGAGGCCTGGAAGAAGGGCTTCCACGAACTCGAGCCGGCCAACCTCTACAACATCGACTATTCGCTGCTGGGGACCGCACGGGTCGAGCCGCTGATCCGGCGGATCCGCAACGAGATGGGCGGCGCCGGGCTGACCGTGGAGAACTCGAAGGGCGAGTGCAATCTCGGCCAGCACGAGGTCAACTTCCGCTACGAGACCGCGCTGGCGAGCGCCGACAACCACGCGATCTACAAGAACGGCGCCAAGGAGATCGCCTCCCAGGAGGAGATGGCGATCACCTTCATGGCGAAGTTCAACGAGCGCGAGGGGAACTCATGCCACATCCACTGCTCGCTGGCGAGCGCCGACGGCACCAACGCCTTCGCCGCCGACCAGCAGCTGTTCGAGAGCTTCGTCGCCGGTCAGCTCGCCTGCATGCGCGAGCTGACCCTCCTCTACGCGCCGCACGTCAACTCCTACAAGCGCTTCGCGCTCGGCTCCTTCGCGCCGACCGCGATCGCCTGGGGCAAGGACAACCGCACCTGTTCGCTGCGGGTGGTCGGGCATGGCGAAGGGCTGCGGGTGGAGAACCGCCTGCCGGGCGCCGACGTCAACCCCTACCTGGCGCTGAGCGCGCTGATCGCCGCGGGCCTGCACGGCATCGACAACGAGCTGCCGCTCGAGCCCGCCTTCGAGGGCGACGCCTACAAATCGGACAAGCCGCGCGTCCCTCACAACATCTACGAAGCCCGTGAGGCCTTCGCGTCGAGTGCCGTCGCCGCCGACGCCTTCGGCAGCGACGTCGTCGAGCATTACCTGAACCGGGCCAAGGTGGAGATCGAGGCCTTCGAGGCCGCGGTCACCGACTGGGAGCGCTACCGAGGGTTCGAGAGACTCTGATGTCCAGGGGCCTCCGTTGAGCGCCCCGGTGGTGGGGATCTGCGCCGCGGTCGAGCGCGTCTCCTGGGGGGTCTGGGACGGCTATGAGGTGACCCTGGCGCCGCGCAACTACGTGCGGGCGCTGCAGCGGGCCGGGGCGATCGCATTGGTGCTGCCGCCCGACGATGTCGCCGTCGCCGACCCCGACGTGTTGCTCGACCGGATCGACGCGCTGCTGCTCGCCGGCGGTGCCGACATCGACCCGTCGAGCTACGGCGCGGCGCCACATCCCGAGACCAAAGGGACGTGGCCGGAGCGCGACCGCTTCGAGCTGGCGCTGACCCGGCGGGCGCTGGAGCGCGACATGCCGGTGCTCGGCATCTGTCGCGGCATGCAGCTGATCAACGTGGCGATGGGCGGAACGCTCGACCAGCACCTGCCCGAATCGATCGGCAACGGCGTCCACCGGTCGCTCGCCGGAAAATTCGGCACCCACCGGGTGCGGTTGGCGCAGGGGACGCTGGCCTGCTCCGCCGCCGGGACCGACGGCCTCCTGGTGATGTCGCACCACCATCAAGGGGTGGAGAGGCTGGGCGAGGGGCTCGAGATCAGCGGCTGGTCGGCCGACGACGACATCGTCGAGGCGATCGAGCTACCCGACCGCCGCTTCGCCCTCGGCGTCGTCTGGCACCCCGAGGAGGATGAGACCTCGGAGATCATCCCGGCCCTGGTCGCCGCGGCAGTGAGTTCCCACGACGGCGAGCCTCCTGCAGCTGTTCCTTATGCGCCTATGAGGCCTAAAAGGAACAGCCAATGAGCATGCTGTCGGTGATCGAGCCGGCGACGGCGCGGCTGATGGCCGAGGTGCCGCAGGCCGGGGTGGAGGAGACCGACGCCGCGGTTGCCAAGGCCAAGGCGGCGTTCCCGGCCTGGCGCGACGTCGCCCCCGGCGACCGCGCCTCGCTGATCCACCGGCTTGCCGACGCGCTCGCCGCCGAGCATGAGGAGCTGGCGCGCCTCGAGGCCCGGAACGCCGGCAAGCCGATCGGCTCGGCGCGTGGAGAGATCGGCATGGCGATCGACACCTTCCGCTACTACGCGGGCGCGCCGGAGCGCCTGCTCGGCAAGACGATCCCGGTCGCGGGCGGCGTCGACATGACCTTCCGCGAGCCGCTCGGCGTGGTCGGGCTGATCGTCCCCTGGAATTTCCCGCTGACGATCGCCTCCTGGAAGGCGGCGCCTGCGCTCGCGGCCGGCAACACGATCGTCCTGAAGCCCGCCGAGCTGACCCCGCTGACCGCGATCGAGTTGGAGCGTGTCGCGCTCGCGGCCGGCATCCCGGAGGGTGTGCTGAACGTGGTCGTCGGGCCGGGCCGGGTCTGCGGGCAGCGCCTGGTAGAGCACCCCGACGTCGCCAAGATCGCCTTCACCGGCTCGACCGAGATCGGCAAGCTGATGCTGGTCTACGCCGGCCAGTCGAACATGAAGCGCGTCGCGCTCGAGTGCGGCGGCAAGTCGCCGCAGATCTTCCTGGCCGACCTCGAGGATCTCGACCGCGCGGTCAGCTACGCGATCAACGGCATCTACGGGAACATGGGCGAGGTGTGCAACGCCGGCTCGCGCCTGCTGATCGACAAGCCGATCGCGGGCGCCTTCATCGAGCGCTTCATCGAGCGCGGCCGGACCGCCTACCGCGCCGGCGACCCGCTCGACCCAGAGACCAATCTCGGCCCGCTCGTGACCGCGCAGCACCGCTCGCGCGTGCTCGACTACATCGGCCGCGGCAAGCGCGAGGGCGCGCGGCTCGAGTTCGGCGGCGACGCGCCGGAGCTGCCCGGCAGCTACGTGAACCCGACGCTGTTCTCGCGCGTCAGCAACGGCATGACGATCGCGCGCGAGGAGATCTTCGGGCCGGTGGCCGCGGCGATCGAGGTCAACGGGCTCGAGGAGGCGCTCAAGATCGCCAACGACTCGATCTACGGGCTGGCCGCCTCGGTCTGGACGCGCGACCTCGCC
>DATJWW010000044.1:0-43895 GCA_035500835.1 Solirubrobacterales bacterium
GCTCGACCTTCACCGAATGGACCGGCGGCACCGGGGCGATGACCAACAGCGGCTGCAACACCTCCGAACACACCAGCCCCAACTGCGAAGCCGGCCTGGCCGAATCCTCCTCGGGCACGATCAAGGCGAAGTTCGCGGCTCCGGCCTCTCCCACGCCCACCTGTACCGCGACCAATCCGACCAAAGGACCGACCGAAGGTGGCAACGAAGTAGAAATCACCGGTACCAACCTGACTAATGCCAAAGAAGTGAAATTCAGCAACAGCGGTGTCGTCTCCCCGCCATTCCTGGAAAATTCCCCTACCAATCTCAAGGTTTACGCACCACACCATCTCGCAGGGTTGGTCACTGTGAAAGTCATCACGGCGGGGGGAACCGCCAGCTGTCCATCCCAATATGAATACGTCGAACGGCCGACCGTCACCTCAGTCAGCCCCAGCCAGGGGCCAACTGGGGGTGGCCAGACGGTGACCATCACCGGCAACGAACTTGCAAATGCAAGCGCTGTTCACTTCGGGACTGCCGAAGTGAAAGAAAGCGAATTCAAGTCCGACAATGCCACCCAAGTCGTAGTCGAAACGCCGATTGAATCCGCTGGCACGGTCGACGTCACCGTAACGACGGCTGGTGGAACCTCTTCGATCAGTCGGCCCTCCGACGAATACACTTACTTTGCTCCACCGATCGTCACCAGCGTCGTGCCCAGCGAAGGCCCTCTCGCTGGGGGTAACACGGTCGTTATTCATGGCACTAATTTCGGCGGTGCAACCGAAGTCTCCCTCGGATCTACCGCCGTCTCCTGTCCACAGGCCTCGCCGCACAAGTGTGTGGTCAATGCCAACGAAATTGAAGTTGAAACCCCCTCGGGCTCGGCGGGAGCCGTCGATGTCACTGTCACCACTCCGGGTGGGACCTCGGCAACCAGCGCCGCCGATCAGTACAGCTACGTTGGCGAACCGACCGTCACCTCGGTCGTGCCTAACGAAGGGCCGACCGAAGGTGGCAACGAAGTAGAAATAGAAGGCACCAATCTGAAGAACGCGAGCCTTGTCAAGTTTGGCTCCACGCTAGGCACCTCGGTGATCTCGGTCAGCTCCACGAAGCTGACTGTGAAAACTCCTCCAGGCTCCGTAGGAACGGTGGATGTCGTGGTCACTGCTCCCGGCGGCACCTCGGCGATCTCCCCTGCCGATCACTACACCTACGTCATAAAGCCCACCGTAACCTCGGTCACTCCGCGGGAAGGTCCGACCTCGGGAGGCACCTTGGTGACGATTGCCGGCTCCGACTTGAGCGGCGCAAGCAAGGTTGAATTTGGCAACAAGGAAGTTAAGTGCCCGAAGGCTACTGCGCCTGAAAAGTGCGTCGTCAAGGGCGCCAGCGAAATCGAAGTGGAAGCACCAGGGCACGCGGCCGGCACGTTCGACGTCACCGTCACCACGCCGGGAGGCCCGTCTCTTGCCGTGCCGATGGACGAATTCACCTTCGTCGGCCCACCGGTCGTGACCAAGGTCAGCCCTGCCAAGGGCGCCACCTCCGGGGGCGAAGTGGTCACGATCACGGGCAGTCAGCTGACGGCGGCGTCCGATGTCGCCTTCGGCACTGCCGAAGTTCCTGCGGCCCAGTTCATCGAAGGTACGGCCACGCAGATCAAGCTCCATGCCCCCGCCCACGCCGCCGGGGCAGTGCATGTCCAGGTGACGACGTTGGGTGGCACTTCCGGCAAATTCGCGGCCGACGAATACACCTACGTCGCGCCGCTGACGCTCAGCGTCACCAAGGCAGGTAGCGGCTCGGGCAAGGTCAGCTGCGATGGCGGGCCATGTGCGTCCAGCTATCCCTACGGCTCGACGGTGACCCTCACCGCCGCGGCTGACCCGGGATCTACCTTTGCCGGCTTCTCCGGTGCCTGCGCCGGCACCGGCTCCTGCACCCTGACTCTTGAAGCTGATGCGGCGATTACCGCCACCTTCAATGCGCAGGGCGGAGGCAATGGAGGCGGGAACGGCGGTGGGGAAACGCCTCTGTCACCGGCGGCGCAGTGCATCGTGCCAAAGCTCGCGGGCAAGACCCTCAAGCAGGCCAAGTCGGCTCTGAAGAAGGCTCAATGTGCTCTCGGAAAGGTCACCAAGCCGAAGAAGCATACGGGCAAGCTTGTCGTCAAGTCCTCCAGTCCGGCTGCGGGTGCCAAGCTGGCCGCCGACAGCAAGGTCGCAATAAGGCTGAAGCCGGTGCCTGCGAGCAAACCCAAGAAGAGCCACGACAGGAGGCAGGGGTAGATGACGCGCAAGGTCAAGGCAGCACTTGTCCTGGCTCTCGCGGCCGGAATCGGCCTGATCGTCGTGCCGGGGGCATCGGCCGAATGGTTGTTCAAGGAAAAACTAGGCGAACACACGACTGAACCAAGCTTCTCCCGCGCGGTGGCGTTGACCGTCGACCCGGTCAGCGGCGACGTTTTGGTCGCCGATTCCACGGCCAAGACGATCAGCCGCTTCAAGCCCAATGGTGAACCTGATCCTTTTTCCGCGCTTGGCACCAACGTCATCAGTGGGGTTACCATTTCTACGAATGTCAACGCGGCGCAGGTGGTGATCGCGCCCCCGGGTTCGGCCGGCGGCACCGCCGGAGACATCTATGTCGCTCAAGCGCCTAGCCATATGGTCAGCATCTTCGCGGCCAGCGGCGAATATCTTGGCTCGTTGACTCAGTTCAACGAAGGAGAACATGCCACGGGCGGGTCGGCCCCTCTCGGAAGAGTGACCGGCGTTTCCGTCGACTCGTCGGGCACCGTGTACGTCAGTGACGAAACCAATAACGAAATCCATAAGTACGGGCCGACGGCAAATCCGGCGACGAACGCAAACAACAGCGCCAACTTCATCTATTCGAAACCGATGGTGCAGGTCGCCGGCGCCGGCCCTTCCCAAGGAGCCATCTTCGTCGAGAACAGCAGCGGGGTGGTAAAAAATCTGAATACGTCGAGCGGCCAAGAATGCCCAGGCGAAGGATTGTCCGGCGTGGCGAATCTCGCGCTGAATCGCGAGAACGGACAGCTATTGGCCAACCTCGAACTCGGGGGCAAAGTGTTGGAATACGACGGCGGATGCCCTCTGAGCCTCCTTCCTGGCTCACCATTCCAACCTGGATTTGGAATCTCCACCACTGCCGTTGACGGTGCCCACAGTTTTCTCTATGTCGTAAAAAACCTAGAAACCGTTGTTGTCTATCGCGAAGTCGGACTTGCCCAGGTGAAAACTCTGCCTGTGACGTCTGTCGGACTAACCTCGGCTACTCTGGAAGGTGTAGTCAAGCCCAACGGTGCGCTGGTCACCGAATGCTTTTTCAAATGGGGTGAATCCGAAAGCTACGGGCACACCCTTCCTTGTGCCGAATATGAATCAGGAGGAATCTGGCACCCTATCTCCGCACTCTCGGAACTGGGAACTGGAAGCGCGTTCATCCCGGTGCGGGCCCAGATCGCGCCTGGAGGACTCAAGGTCGGCACCGAATACCACTTCCAGCTGTTTGCTGCCAACGCCAACAATGAAGTTGGGCACCCCTCGGCGGGTGGTGACAAGAAATTCCTCACCCTCGGCCCAAGCCTCCGCGCCGAAGCCGCAGCCGAAGTCGGCGAAGAAGCCGCGATCCTCTCTGCTGAAGTGAACCCCAACGGCAAGCTCACCAGCTACCAAGTCCAGTATGTCAGCGAAGCGAAGTTCGCAGTGTCCGAATGGGATGAAGCTGAAGCCGTTCCGGTAACCCCTGCTTCAGTCGGTCAAGGCAGTGAATTCTCTACTGTCTATCAGCATGTTTCCGGACTTGCCCTCGGCACCAGCTACCGCTTCCGTTTCCTCGCCACGAATCCCGACGGCTCCAACGAAGGCACCGGGGGGAGCTTCACCACGTTCCCGGCTACGCCCGAGGATCTTCTCGATGGGCGTGCTTACGAGCTGATCACCCCGGTGGAGAAGAAGGGCGAGCCGATCCCGCCTGAACCGGACGTCGAATTGGGCGGCAGTTGCGATCCAGTCAATCCATGCCTGCCGGGTGCTTTCGAAGCGGGCCAGTCCATGCAGGCTGCCCCGGACGGAGAATCGGTGCTTTACTCGGGCCAGGCTTTCGCCGCGGGCTTCGCCTCCGGTAGAAACACCTACGTTTCGAGCCGCGGTCCTTCGGGATGGAACTGGGGTGGTATCAGCCCGAAAACTCAGACCGGCACCTGGGAAGCCTGTTCCTCCTCTCTCTCTCGGTGCGTGCTCGCACAGACCGAACCTCCCCTTTCGCCCGAATCTCCGGTTCGGGGTGGCGAGGCGTTCGCCAATCTCTATCTACGTGATCAGAGCGGCATCCTTACCCCATTGGTCACGGCTGAACCTCCCAACCGTGATCCGGGTGGAGCGAATGACGATTTCACCATCAACTTTGTCGCAGCAAACTCCGGTACCACCGGTCCGGGAGGCGTGGGTGCCTTTACTGACATCGTCTTCGAAGCCGATGACGCGCTGACGCCGGCGGTCGCCGGGATCGCCCCTGAAGCACCTCCCGTTCAGGCGGGCTTATGCGCCGAATCTAACTTGGCCGGTGTTCCTTGCGATCTTTATAAGTGGTCTGATGGGCATCTTTCGCTTGTCAATGTGGCCCCCGGAAACAGCTCTGCTTTCGGAAAGGCCACGATCGGCTCAGGACGGCTGCTGGAACTGAACCGGGGCCTAGAAGCCCCTGCTGTCGACAACGCAGTCTCTGCCGACGGTCGTACGATCTTCTGGACCTCTGAAGAAACTGGTCAGGCCTATGCCAGGATCGACGGTGAAAGTACGCTCGAAATCCCGGGCCCGGGCACCTGCAAGGCGAGTGTGTCGCTCTCTTCGCGAGCCTGCTTTCTGACCGCCTCCCAGGATGGTCGTGAAGTTCTGCTTTCAAACGGTGAACTGTTCGCCCTCGGCGGGGGCGCCTATGGCTTCAAGGAAGATCTGACCGAAGGAAAGGGGGGATTCAAGGGATACCTGGCAACCGGAGAAGAAAGCGGTGGCATCACCCGTGTCTACTTCGCGGACTCCAAGGCTCTGTCGGGAGCCCCGACGCCTGAAGAAGGCTACGTCAATCTCTACTACTGGCATCAAGGGGTGGTGCGCCTCGTCGCCTCGTTGCCGGAAGGCGACGAGAATCTCTTCGTCGGTTTCGGCGACTGGCGCGCGCCACAGGCCGACCGCACCGCCCAAGCGACGTCCGATGGACGTTACCTCACCTTCATGTCGCGGGCGCCGCTGACGGGCTATGACAACATCCGTCCAAGCGGCCCTTGCTCGGGACGAGACTCGCGCTCTGTCTGTGCCGAGGTCTTTGAGTACTCGGCCGAAGACGGGACGCTCACCTGCCCCTCCTGCAATCCGACTGGCGAGGCACCTCTTGGTTCCTCCAATCTGACGCGGCTCTGGGTAGGGCCAACCCGCGCTCCTGACTTCCGCCAGCCCCAGAACCTCCCCGCTGAAGGAGAAGGTCGGATCTTCTTCGAAAGCCAGGACGCACTGTCTCCACGAGACCGAAACGGCAACATCCAGGACATCTATGAGTGGGAGCCCAAGGGGGTTGGCGACTGCGATTCCGAATTTGCTGAAGGCGGCTGCGTACGGCTGATCTCGAGCGGGCGGAGTGAAACCGACTCCGCCTTCCTCGATGCCACGCCGTCCGGGGACGACGCCTTCTTCATCACCCGCTCGAAGCTCCTGCCCGTCGACAAGAACGAACAGCTCGATCTTTACGACGCCCGCGCCCCTCATACGCCCGGCGAAGCGGTTGGTTTCCCCGAAGTACCCAAGCCAACGCCATGCGAAGGCGAAGCCTGCCTAGGGGCGACGAGCGAAGCTCCTTCGCAGCCCGGTGGGGCTAGTGGAACCCTTGTCGGGGCCGGTAACCCACCCCCTACGATCACCTGTCCGAAGAGTTTCACCGCCAAGAAGAACAAGTGTGTCGCGAAGCCCAAGCACCATAAGAAGAAAAAGAAGCACAAGCAGGGCGGCAAAGGGAAGAAGAAGGGCCGACGAGCCGATCGTCACGGGAGGACCGGCCGATGAGATCTGCCAAGTTGTTCGCCCTATGCATCTGCCTGGCGGCCCTCGCGGCGGCCCTCGCCGCCCCTGTCGCTGCACAGGCGTCCTTCGGCATCAAGTCGCTCTCGATCGAACCGCTGAACGAAGGGGGCACCCTCGACTTCCAGGCTGGTTCCCATCCGTACGAGTGGACGCTCAAGATCGAGATGAACCAGGACGGAGGTGGGAAGCCGGAAGGCAAGCTGAGCAGCCTGACCGTCGCCCTGCCGGCGGGAATGGTCGCCAATCCCACCGCCCTCCCGCGTTGCCCTGCGGCGGCCTTCGAGGGTATCCAGGCCCGCTGCCCCGGAGATTCCCAGGTCGGCGTGGTGAATCTGGAAGTCCTCGGCCAGATCCCCGGTCCCAGCGGCGCCGTCTACAACCTGACCCAACCCTTCGGCGTGCCGGGCTCGATCGGCTTCAGCGCCGCCAATTACAACTCCTTCCAGGAAGCATCGCTGCGCAGTTCGACCGACTTCGGGATCACCGCCGGCGACACTACGATCCCGACCGCCCTGCAGATCCAGTCGATTGAAGAGACGATCTGGGGCGTCCCGGCTGCTCCCGTCCACGATGCACAGCGCCTCTGCTTCGAAAATGGCTTATTCGTCCATGGCTGCGCCTCTGGCGCCCAACCTCCGAAACCTTTCTTCACGATGCCGACCTCCTGCGGGGCTCCGCTCGCGACCACGGTCACGGTCGAATCGCTGGAAGGAGAAACGGACCAGCGCACGATCGAATCCGAAGCGGAAGGCGGCGGTCTCGAAGGGCTCTCCGGCTGTAATGCTGAGACCTTCGAACCTTCGGCCTCTTTCCAACCGACGACGAACAAGGCCGACAGTCCCACCGGCCTCGAAGCGAACATCGAACAGCCGCAGGACGAAGACCCGGAAGGTCTCTCCTCGGCGCATCTCAGAAACGTGACCGTGACCCTACCCGAAGGCTTGGTGGTCAATCCCTCTTCGGCCAATGGCCTCGAAGCCTGCTCGGAGGCTCAGATCGGCTACTTGGGCACGGATGCCACCGGTCCGCACTTCTCTGAAGCTCCTCAGAACTGCCCGAACGCATCGAAGCTCGGCACGATGGAAGTGACAAGCCCGCTGCTCGGCGAATTCGACGAAACGGGGAACGCGACCGGCCCCAGGCCCCTGCACGGCTCCGTATTCATCGGCAAGCCCTTCGACAATCCGTTCGACTCCTTGGTCTCCCTCTACCTTGCCGTCGAAGAGGAAGAACTGGGCATCGTCGCCAAGCTCGCGGGCAAGGTGACCCCCGATCCGAGCACCGGCCGGCTTACCGCCGTGTTCGAAGAAAACCCGCAGTTGCCGCTGGAAGACATCAGGCTGCACTTCTTCGAAGGTGCCCGCGCCTCGCTCACCACGCCGTCCACCTGCGGCACTTACACCACGAGCACGACGCTCACCCCTTGGTCGACGCCTGAAGGTGCCGACGCTCACCCAGGCTCCAGCTTCCAGATCGCGGCTCCTGCGGGCGGAGGCGCCTGCTCCACCTCGGAAGCCGGGATGCCAAACGCCCCGAGCTTAGAAGCGGGCACCGTCTCGCCACTGGCCGGTACCTACTCGCCGTTCGTGCTCAAGCTGACCCGTGAAGACGGCTCGCAGCAGATAAGAGCTTTGAATCTCAACCTGCCGGTCGGCGTGGCAGCCAAATTCACCGGCAGGGCGGAGTGCTCTGACGCCCAGATCGCACAGGCCGAAAGCCGCAAGAACCCAGGCGAAGGAGCCCTCGAGCTCCAGAGCCCCTCATGTCCATCGGGGTCGGAACTCGGCACCGCCACCGTCGGCGCCGGTTCGGGCACCCCGTTCTATGTGACCGGCCACGTCTATCTCGGCGGCCCCTACAAAGGCGCCCCCTTCAGCGTCGTCGCGATCACCCCGGCCGTCGCCGGACCCTTCGACCTCGGGGTGGTGGTGGTGCGTTCGGCGCTCTACGTCAACGAAGAAACCGCCCAGGGTTCGGTCAAGACGGACCCGATCCCGACGATCCTGCAGGGGATACCGCTACAGGTGCGCTCGATCGCGATCAAGGTCGACAACGGCGACTTCACCCTCAACCCGACCAGCTGCGAAGCGAAGTCGATCACCGGCGAAGCGATCTCGCCCACCGGGAATGTGGCGCAACTCTACAACCACTTCCAGGTCGGCGGTTGCGAAAGCCTGGCCTTCAGGCCGAAGCTGCAGCTGAGCCTGAAGGGCTCGACCAAGCGCACCGGGCACCCGGCCCTGAAGGCGGTGCTCACCTATCCGTCGGGTGGTGGCTATGCCAACATCGCCGCTGCCCAGGTCAACCTGCCCCATGCCGAGTTCCTCGATCAGGGCAACCTCAACAAGACCTGCACCAAACCGGTCCTCCTGGCAGGGAATTGTCCCGCCTCGACCATCTACGGCAAGGCGAAGGCCTGGACGCCGCTGTTCGAAAAGCCGCTCGAAGGAAATGTCTATCTGGTCGGCGGCTACGGCTACAAACTTCCTGCCTTGGTCGCCGAACTGAAGGGCCAGATCAGGTTCCTTCTGGTCGGCAAAGTCGACTCCGGCCCCAACAAGGGAATCCGTAACACCTTCCTGACGGTGCCCGACGCCCCGGTCGAAAAATTCGTCCTCGAAATGAAAGGCGGCAAGAAGTACAGCCTGCTTGAAAACTCCGAGAACCTCTGCGCCAAGTCCCAGCAGGCCATCGCCCGTTTCACCGCGCAGAACGGCAGGATCGTCGTTCTGCGTCCCAAGATTGCCAACAACTGCGCCGGTGCCTCGAAGCATAAGCACCACTCTTAGTTCCATCAGTACTGAACTTTTGCCACCAATGCCACCCACCCAGTCCTATTCCCATAGCTAACAAGGAAGCGACACAAGGAAAGGTTAGACATGAGGAAGTTCATAGTGGGAGGCCTGATGGCGGCTCTCGCGGCTCTGGTGCTCGCACCGGCGGCGCTGGCCTCATCGCATCATCCGACGGGGGAATTCTCCAATTTCGGTGAGTGCCCGTTGAGTAACGCAAAAGTCGGTACCTGTATCTACTCGAAAAGCAGCAGCGGGGAATTCAAGATCGGCAACAAAGCGGTGCCGCTGGTCAATCCCGTCACCCTGCAGGGTGGGCTGATCGGGTCCGGCGAAGCGGCTGAATTCGTGGGAGCCGAGAATGGGGAAACCCTTTCCAAAACGCCCCAGCCGGTGCCCGGTGGTCTGCTTGGCATCAAAGCGCCTACCTGGTGGCCGCTCTTCCTTCAGAATTGGTTCAACAACCAGATCAACGAAGGGTTCACGGGTGTTACCGCAACGGTCGAACTGGCGAAGCCCGCCAGCGCGGTCAAGGTCAACGTCAACAACCTGATCGAAGAAAAAGGCACGGCCCTGGGCCTTCCGGTGAAGATCAAGCTCAGCAACGCGATCCTCGGTAGCAGCTGTTACCTGGGCTCCAGCTCCAGCCCGGTCCAGATCAATTTCACGACCGGGACCAGCGGCAGCCTCAAAGGCAGCCGTGGGACGGCTGAATTCAACGAAGAATTCACCCTCGTCACCCTCAAAGGTGGCAAGTTGGTCAACGGCACCTACTCGGCGCCGGGCGTCAACGGCTGTGGGGGGATCTTCTCCTTCTTGGTCGATCCGCTCGTCGAATCGATCCTCGGCGTTCCTGCCGGTGAAGGCAAAAACAGTGCGACCCTTGAAGGCGTGCTCCAGTCCGGCGCCCGCTTCGCGGTCGAAGAAAGCGAATAGCTTTCTCGGAGTAGTGGCTTCGAAGGGCCCGTCGCGTCAGCGGCGGGCCCTTCGGCTTTCTGAGGCTCTCAGAGCCCGGCTGGGTGGCGCACCGCGAACTTCGGCAGGATCGACGCTTCCGGTGCGGCCATCTTCCAGCGGGGGCCGCTGACGCCTTCGGGGTCGTTGCGGGTGTCGAAGCGGAGGCCGGCGACGACCATGAAGACGTGCTCGGCGTTGGCGTAGATGGTGATCCACCTGCCGGGGCCGGGGGAGCCCCAGCCGGCGAGCTGGCCGGAGACCATCGTGTAGGAGAGCAGGCCGGCGCCGTGGAGGGCGTAGCTCACCGCGCCTGAGCAGTCGTAGCCCTTCGACTCGAAGCTGGCGTGGCCGCCTCCCCATATATAGGGGCGACCGTCGATTTCATTTGCCGCGACGATCACGCGCTTGACGAGGGGCGGTGCGCCGGGTGGTGGTATGGCTTCGCCGTCCACCAAGGTAGCCCCGCAGTTGGCGGCAGTGCGTTGGGAGGAGGCCGCCGCCGGTTCGCATCCGGCGCCCCAGGGCACGTTTGGAGCCGACGCGGGATAGCTCGAGCTCGCCGCGGCATCCGACGCGCCGGCGACCCAGAGCGAGGCGACCGCCAGGATCGCGATCAGCAAGATCGAACGACGGGGCACGGGGAAAGGGTAGCTACAGCTAGGCGATTCCCGACGGGCGCCGCCAGTTGGTCAGGCCCGGGATCTCGACGAAGCCCGCCCTCTCCAGGTTGGTGACCGCCTCGGGGGTGGTCGGAGGTCCGTCGCAGACCTCGGCGATCACGCTCTCGCAACCTGCCCGGGCGGCGTCGGTGAGGCGCCTCGCGATCAGGGCGGTGTGGCAGCCGCGCCGGCGGGCTGCGGGAAGGGTCGCGTCGAGGGTGAGCAGGCCGAGTGGCCCGATCACCATCAGGGAACCGCAGGCCGCTTCCGTGCCGTCGACGCTGGCGGCGTAGCAGTGCCAGCCCTCGCGGTCGGGCAGGCCGAAGAGCAGGACCGTCGCCAGTCCTGGGAGCTCGAAGGTTTTCGCCACGACGTGGCTCATGCCTTCGGTCTGCAGGGCGTGCAGCTCGCGAATCGTCACGCCGGGTGGGAAATCGGCGACCTCGGCCGTCGGCTTGCGGGCGAAGCGGCGGACGGTCGAGCCGCGTTCGTAGTCGCGGGAGCGGAGCCAGTCCTCGGCGCGCTCCGTGCCGGGGCGGTCGGCGGCGA
Organism: Solirubrobacterales bacterium; assembly: GCA_035500835.1. Classification (GTDB taxonomy): domain Bacteria; phylum Actinomycetota; class Thermoleophilia; order Solirubrobacterales; family 70-9; genus VAYN01. The sequence goes on from DATJWW010000044.1 coordinate 11,047, forward strand.
CCGAGATGCGGAAGTCGACCTCGCGCGAGCGCGCCCATTCGATCGCCTCGATGAGGTGCCCTTCCTCGACCGCCCCGGGCTCCGCCGCTCCCTGGACGACGTTGAGCGGCAGCGCGTCTGGCAGGTCGCCGAAGACCGCCGCGTGTACCGGGCCGAAACGGCGGCAGCGCACTTCCGCCTCCTCGACCGCGTCGGTAGGCGCCGTCTGCCACAGGTCCTCCCAAAAGCGAGTTTCGGCTGCGGCGATCGCAGATCCATCCAACATCGGAGCCTCCCCGGGCCGTCCGTTCCCTGGAACCAGACTATATGGAGGAATGTTCCTTATTGTCCAGCCAGATTCTCCCTTTCGAGGCCAAGAAGAAGGGCGGCCCGGAGGCCGCCCTTCGTACCGCTGCTCTCGTAGGAGAGCTTTGCCTTGAAGGCTCAGCCCTTCGGCGTGCAGGCGCGGATGATTTCCGTTTCCGCTTTGGTCCCGTCTTCGAATTTGGCGAGGACGTGGACTTTGAGCTTCCCGTCGGTGCACTTGGCGCTGATCGGGTTGACGCCCTTCACGCTCTTTTTGATGTTCAGGTTGAACGAGACGATCGAGCCGCTGCCGCCGACGATCTGCGGGATCTTCGCCACCGCGAGGGTGCCGAAGCGACCGTGCTTGTGCTTGGTGATGGTCACCGTGGTGACGATCGCGCCCGAGATCGGGTTCGAGAAGTAGGCGTGCACGTACCAGGTGATCTTGCCGCCCTTTTCGCCGCCGTTGAAGAGGAGCAGCTTTGAGGGGACGTTGATCGGCTTCTGTTCGGGGAACTGGACCTGGGCCGTGGTCTGCCCTTCGCCGATCAGAGCCGTCTTGCAGGCCTTCAGCGCGGCGGTGGTGTCGGTCGCCTGTAGCTGACCCGATTTACAGGTCGGGATGCCCTTGACGTGGACTTCGGCGTTCTTGTCGCCTTCGATGATGATTTCGCGGGCCGCCGGGGGATGGGTCCCGTCCAGCGTCGCGACCGATCCGGAAGCTTTGAGTTCGATCGGCGTCTGCTTGGTCTTCGACAGCGCCGTCGGGCTGAAGCCGCCGTTCGCCGTCAATTTCAGGTTTCCGACCGTGACCGTGACCGGCGTTTCGCCGCCGGCGGCGGTGGCGATCCCGACCGCCGAGACGGCGATCAGCGCCCCCAAGGCGAGGACTATCAGCACGTGCTTGCGCATCCCTATATCTCTCCTTTAAGCGGCCTACCCATCGGGGGCCCTGGCCGTCGAAAGCTTGCGTTAAACCATGGAACGGTTTCTGCGCGGGTCAACCTATACCACCCGCCTCCACTCTATAAACCCCTGAATGGCCTGAAAAGATCGCTGCCGGCTATTCGATCCAGACGACCTGGTCGCGTGCCGGCCCGACGCCCGCCAGCTTCACCGGCACCCCGGCGAACTCGGCGATGAAGCCGAGATAGTCACGCGCCGCAGTCGGCAGGTCGGCGGCGCTGCGGCAGGCGCCGAGGTCGACGTCGAAGCCGGGCAGCTCCTCGTACTCGGCGCTCGCCGAGTGGAGGATCGACTGGTGGTAGGGGAACTCCTCGAGGATCGCTCCCTCCTTCGACCGGTAGCGGACCGCGACCCGCAGCGGCCCGATGCCGCTCAGCACGTCGAGCTTGGTGATCGCCAGCGCGTCCATCCGGTTCAGCCGCACCGCGTAGCGCAGGCCGACCAGGTCCAACCAGCCGGCCCGCCGGCGGCGGCCGGTGGTGGTGCCGAACTCGTGGCCCTGCTCGACGAGCTGGTCGCCGATCTCGTCGTGGAGCTCGGTCGGGAACGGCCCGGCGCCGACCCGCGTCGTGTAGGCCTTGGCGATCCCCCAGACTTCGTCGATGTCGGTCGGGCCGACCCCGGCCCCCACCGTCGCCGCCCCGGCGATCGGGTTGGAGGAGGTGACGAAGGGATAGGTGCCGTGGTCGAGGTCGAGCAGGGTCGCCTGGGCGCCCTCGAAGATCACCGTCTCGCCGCCGTCGAGCGCGTCCCAGCAGAGCTTCGCGGTGTCGGCGATGTGCGGCTCGAGCCGGTGCCCGTAGTTGATGTGTTCCTCGACCATCGCGTGCAGGTCGGGGCGGGGATCGACAACGCCCCCCATCGAGCCCTCGGCCGCGGCTTTCGCCTCGTCGCCAGCTTCCTTGCGCAGTTTGCGCCGCTGCACCGAGAGTTCGCGCAGCGCCTGCTGCTTCGGCTCGAGCGCGGCGCGGATCTTCGTCCGCAGGATCTTCTCGTCGAGCAGGTCCTGGACGCGGATGCCGAGCCGCAGCGCCTTGTCGGCGTAGGCGAGGCCGATCCCCCGCCGCGTCGTCCCGATCGAGTTCTTCCCCAGTTTCGTCTCGCTCGCCGTGTCGAGCAGTACGTGGTAGGGCATGATCAGGTGCGCGTTGGCGGAGATCCGCAGGTTGGCGACGCTCACCCCGGCCCGTTTCAGGTCGTCGATCTCGGCGAGCAGCACGCGCGGGTCGACGACGACCCCGTTGCCGATCACGCAGATCTTGTCCGAGTGCAGGATCCCCGACGGGATCAGGTGGAACTTGTACTCGGTGCCGTCGTGGACGATCGTGTGGCCGGCGTTGTTGCCGCCCTGGAAGCGGACGATCGTGGTAGCTCGCTGGGCGAGCAGATCGGTGATCTTGCCCTTGCCCTCGTCGCCCCACTGGGCGCCGACTATGACCACGCCTGGCACTGGGTGGATTCTGACGTGTGCGGAGGTCTGATGCGGTGCTGCACGGTGTTACACTTGTCCGATGCCGACCACCAGGCCTCGCCACACGATCACCGAGACGCCTCCTGTGCAGGCTGCGCTGGACAAGCTTCGGGCGAGGCTGGGGGAGGCGGAGCGGATCGACTTCGCGGAGCTGGTCACGCTCGGGGCCGAAGTCAAGGCGCGGCGGCTGGTGGACGAGAGCGAGGAGGCAAGACTGGCGCGCCGGGAGATGATCGACTGGATATTGAACGGTGGCGGCCCCAAGGTGGACCTCGATGCGGCAGAGGAGGTCAAGCACCTCGGCCTGATCGCCCGCTACGACGACGAGTAGCGTGCTGCTGATCGACAACTCGGTGTGGTCGCGTCTCCTCTCCGGCGTGGTGCCGCGGGCGCATCTAAATGCGGTCGTCGAGATGCTCGACTCGGAGGAGATCGCCACCTGCCTTCCGTTCCTGCTCGAGGCTGGATATTCGGCCCAGTCGGCGGCAGACCACGAGATGACCGTGGATCGGCTCCGGACGTTGCCGTCCGTGTCCATCGACGCCGATATCGAGGCGACCGCGCGCAAAGCGCAGCGGGAGCTCGCCGCCCGCGGCCACCATCGCCTCTCGCCGATCGACTTGATGATCGCGGCCTGCGCCCACGAGGCCGATGCCGGAGTGCTGCACTACGACAGCGACTACGACGTGATCGCGGAGCTGACCAGCCTTCGCTTCGAGAGCGTCTGGGTCGCCCCGGCAGGGACGCTTTAGGTTCGGTCCTCAGGCGACGCGCGAGATCGAGCCGTAGCGTCGATCGTCGCCGAACAGCGGCACTTCGTCGCAGATCTCGGTCAGTCGTGAGACGGTGCGCGAGCCGATCTGCTCCTCCAGTTCCTCGTGGCCGAGGTTGGTGGTGATCACCACCGAGCGTTCGGCCTCGTAGCGCTCGTTGACCAGCGCGTAGAGCTGCTCGAGCACCCAGTCGGAGCGTTTCTCGGCGCCGAGGTCGTCGATGTGGAGGAGGTCGACCGAGGTCAGCTTGTCGAACAGCGAGAGGTAGGAGTCGCCGCCTGGTTCCGAGTCGTAGGTGCGGCGGATGCGGGCCAGCAGTTTCGGCAGCGAGTAGATCGCGACGCTGCGCCCGGCCTCCAGCGCCGCCTTCGAGATCAGCATCGCCAGCGTCGTCTTGCCGGTGCCGGTGTCGCCGAAGATCCAGAGGCCGCGGCCTGCGGCGAGCCTGCGGTCGAGGTCGTCGACGAAGCCGCGCACCTCGGCGACCGCGGCCTTGGTCTGCAGGTCACGCGCCATGTCGGCGACCGGTGGGCGGTCGAAGGAGACGCCGCGGTAGCGGGGCGGGATCACCGAGGAGATGCCGCGGTTGTGGCCGCGGTTCAGCCGCTCGGCCCGACAGTCGCAGGGGCGGGCGACATCCTCGGGTCCGAGGATCCAGCCGCTGCCGTCGCAGATCCCCAGGGTGCAGACCTGATCGCGGAACGGCTCGGAGCGGGCGACGGCCACCGGTCGGCCTCTGTCAGAAGTCGGGGCCCGCCACGGCCTCTTCGTAGGGCGGTGGGTCTTCGCCGACCGGCTGCTCGATCGGCGCGTCCTGACCGCTGTAGTCGGCGAACTTCGGGTAGCGGTCGAGGAAGACCAGGTCTTTGGTCGCGATCGGGCCGTTCCGGTGCTTGGCGATGATCAGGTTGGCGAGGCCGTCCGGCTCCTCGTCGGGATCGCGGTAGTAGTCCTGCCGGTAGAGGAAGGCGACGAGGTCGGCGTCCTGCTCGATCTGACCCGACTCACGCAGATCGGAGAGCTGCGGCTTCGGCGGCGAGCGCTGCTCGGGCGCGCGCGAGAGCTGGGAGATCGCCAGCACCGGCACCTGCAACTCGCGGGCGAGGATCTTCAGGCCGCGGCTGATCTGGCCGACCTGCTCGACCCGGTTGGCGCGCGGGTCGTCGGAGCGCATCAGCTGCATGTAGTCGAGGATGATCAGGCCGAGGCCGCCGCGGTCCTGTTCGGAGGCGTGGAGGCGCCGCGCCTTCGCCCTCAGGTCGAGGATGCCGAGGTCGGAGGAGTCGTCGAACCAGAGCGGCGCCTGCTCGAGTTCGTTGCAGGCGCGGACGACCTTCGGCCAGTCGCGCTGGGAGACCTGGCCCTTGCGCAGTTTGTCGCCGGGGATGCGCGCGCGGCAGGCGATGAAGCGCTGGGCGAGCTCCACCTCCGACATCTCGAGCGAGAAGAAGGCGACCGGCTTGCCGCGCTTCACCGCGACGTTTTCGGCGATGTTGGCGACCAGGGCGCTCTTCCCCATCGCCGGGCGGGCGGCGACGATGATCAGGTTGCCGGGCTGGAAGCCGCCGGTCACCGCGTCGATGTCGCGGAAGCCGGAGGGCGTGCCGGTCAGCTCGGTCTCGCCGGTGGAGAGCTTCTCGAGGCGATCGACCTCGTCGTGGAGGATGTCGCCGAGGATGCGGAAGTCGGAGGCCTGCTCTTTGTGGGCGACTTCGAAGAGGAGTTTCTCGGCCCGCTCGGAGAGTTCGCGCGGCTCGCCGTCGCGCTCGTTCACCCAGCCCTGGATTTCCTGGCCGGCGCCGAGCAGCCGGCGCAGCAGCGAGTTCTGCTGGACGATCTCCGCGTAGTGCTTGGCGTTGCCGGCCGCCGGGACCTTGGCGGCGAGCTCGGAGACGTAGTGCTTGCCGCCCGCGGTCTCGATCATGTTGCGCTGGGTCAGCGCCTCGGCGACGGAGAGCTCGTCGACCGGCTTCGAGGCCGCGTAGAGGTCGTGGATCGCCTCGAAGATCGCCCGGTGGCGGTCGAGGTAGAAGTCGGCGGAGTTGAGCTTGACCTCGTCGATCACCCGGGTCAGGGTCGGCTCGGCGACCAGCATCGCGCCGAGGACCGACTCCTCGGCCTCGATGTTCTGCGGCGGGACGTGGGTGGCAGGGGACGGAGGCATCAGGGAGTGGGGATCGGTTTGGACGACCAGCAAGCATTGCGCGCCGGTCGGATCGATCAAACCAGAGGCGGGCTCACGGCCGAAGGGGCGAGGACGCAAATACGTTGGAAAAGAAATTCACGCTTCCGACACGAAGCGCGGCAGTTGCGAGAGGCCTCTCCCCGGCCTGACTGTGCAGCTGTTCCTTATGCGCCTCATAGGCGCATAAGGAACAGCTAGAGGGAAGGCCCACAGTGGCGACGCGCGGGCGCGGCGGCTATTTCTCCTCGCTGATGATCGTCTTGACCGCGGCGATGTTGCCGTCGCCGAGGTCGATCTCGACCATGAAGGTGCCGAGTTCCCTCAGTGGCTGGTCGAGCATGACTTTGCGTTTGTCGATCCGCAGGTCGCGGGCGTCGCGCAGGGCGTCGACGATCTGCTGGGGGCCGACCGAGCCGAAGAGGTGGCCGTCCTCTCCGGCGCGCTCGTGGATCGTGAGCACGGTTTTGGAGAGCAGGCCGGCGGCTTCGGCTTCGCGGGCGGCGCGGGCCGCGGCGGCGCGGTCGGCGGCCTCGCGGCGGCGCTGCGCTTCCTCGAGCGCGCCTGGCGTCGCGGGCTGCGCCAACTTGCGCGGGATCAGGTAGTTGCGCAGGTAGCCGGGCGAGACGTCGACGGCCTCGCCGCGCTCGCCGAGTGACTCGACGTCGGCCAGCAGGATCGCCTGCGCCATCAGCGCTCTCCGACGTAGGGCAGGAGCGCGATTTCGCGCGCCCGCTTCACGGCCACCGAGAGCTGACGCTGGTGGGCGCGGGAAAGACCGGTGACCCGGCGGCCGCGCGTCTTCCCCTTGTCGGAGAGGAAGCGGCGCAGCAGGTTGAGATCCTTGTAATCGACGACTTCGGAGTTGACCCGCGTGTATTTGCGGGGCCGGGCACGGTCGGCGCCACGGCGGCCACGGCGGGCGCCTCCGGTCGATGAACTCTCACGTGCTCTGGGCATAGGCGACGGCACAGGTTACAGATCGACCACCGTAGGCGCGTTGGCGTCGACCGGCCGAACTGCCGCCGCCGGCCGACGCGGAACGAATCCCTAGAAGGGGATGTCGTCTTCCTGACCGCCGCCGCCGGCCGGAACGGCACCGAAGTCCGATTCGTCGGCGGGGACGTCGCTGGGCGGGGGGTTGTACGGCTGCTGCTGCTGTGGTTGACCGCCGCCGTTGCCGTTGGGCGCGCCGCCGCCGTCGCGCGAGCCGAGGAACTGCACGGTGTTGGCGATGATCTGGACCGCCTGCCGTTTGCCGCTGCCGTCTTTGGCCTCCCACTCGCGCCAGTCGAGCCGCCCTTCGACCGCCAGGGGCCGACCGCGCTGCAGGTAGGTCGCGCAGTTGTCGGCCTGGGCGCCGAAGACGACCACGTCGAAGAAGTTGGGCTTGTCCTCCCACTGGCCGGTCTGCCCGTTTTTGCGGCGGCTGTTGACGGCGATGCGCATCTCGCAGACGGAGGTCCCGCCGCCGGTGCTGCGCAGTTCAGGGTCGCGCGTGAGGTTCCCGGTGATGACCACCACGTTCACGTTGGAAGCTGCCAAGAGAGTTCACTCCTCCGAAATCGTTGTCGTAGTCCAGTCTAGGTGCGAGGACGGCGCGATCCTTCCCCTCTGCGGAGAGCGTTTCGCGGAAAGAGCGGCGGCTACGCGAAGACGAGGCGGGCGCTACTCGCCGGCCGGCTCGGCCGTGACGGCGGGCTCGGGCCGATCCTCACGCGGGCCGCGGTCGCCCGGGGCGCCGGTCCGCTCGCGCGGCCCGGGGGCGGCGACGGCGGGCGGCACGATGGTCGGCGTGCCGGCATCGACTTTGAAGATGCGGAAGCGCAGGACGCCGTCGGCGATCTTCAGGTTGTGGTCGAGCGTGTCGAGCAGATCGGTCGGCGCCTCGAAGCGAAACCAGCGGTAGTCGGCCTCGGTGCGGCGGTTGATCTCGTAGGCCATCTTGCGTAGGCCCCAGGTGTTCTCCTGTTTGAGGCTGCCGGAGGTCTCGATCTGTCCGCGCGCCTGCTGCGCCAAGGCATCCCGGGCAGGGGCGTCGAGCTGGGGATCCAGCATCAGGACAAGCTCATATTCACGTGGTGCGGCCAAAGCGGCGAGTGACTATAGCGGGGTCAGTGCGGAGCGAACTCCTCGCTGCCATCGCCAGGCACGGCCGGTGGGGCCGGGGAGGGTGCGGGAGGAGGTTCCGGTGCCGGTTCGGCAGGCGGTTCCGGGGCGTATTCGGGGATCGGAGGGGGAGCCGATTCGACGGCGATCCCGTGGTGTGGGGAGGGCCGGGTCGCCTTCCCGGCCTCGCGGCGACGGCGGTGGGACCCGATCACCGCGGTGGCTGCCGGCGCGTCCGGGACGATCCGCGGCCGAGCCTTTCGGTGTGGCCTCGCTTTCCGATGCGGCTTCGTCCGATGGTGTCGCGGGCGCGAGCTCGCCGCAGGCTCGACCGGCGCGGTCTCGAGCGTCGTCGCCTTCGGCAGCCCGACGTCGGCGGCCAGCGGCGGAGGCTCGGGCGCGCTCAGCAGTCTCGGCAGGAGATGCAGCCCGATCAGCCCGACGAAGACGATCGCCGCCACCCGCACGACGCCCCGCCACCTGATCCGTACGCCTCCCATCCCTACCTAAGGGACGGGCTCCCCTTGTCTCTCCCCGGCTGTTCGGCCGTCCGAGGTGCGGACGTGAAGGTCCGCAGGGAAAGAGGGCATTGACACGGTCGTGGTGGGCCTGACGAGGAAGACGCAAGGAACCGTGGACTTACCTGGGTCTTCGTCACAGATCCCAGGCCTTCGTGGAGGAACACGCGCCTCTCCCCCCGGAGCACGCCGATCCCCACGCCCTCTCCCCGAACCCGGCGTCCCTTCCCCGTCCCACGGAGATCCCACTGAGCTCGTGGGATCAGCCGTCTACGCCCGGGTGGCGCGGGCCTTCTCGATGTCGGCGAGCTGGTCGTCGACCCAGTCGCCGGGATTGCGGGAGAAGATGATCTCGCGCAGGCCGCGGGCCCATTCGGCCTTTTCTTCCGGATCCATGGTCAGGGCGCGGTAGATCGCGTCGGCCTGCTCCTGGATGTCGAAGGGGTTGACCGAGATGACGTAGTCCCAGAGCTCCTGGTGGGAGCCGGTGTTCTCGGAGAGCATCAGCACCCCGTCGCGGGTGTTGACCGCGGGCGCCTCCTTGGCGACCAGGTTCATCCCGTCGAAGATCGCGTTCACCATCAGCAGGTCGTAGTGCTTGTAGCGCGCCACGGCGTCCGGGAAGTTCTCGTAGATCCGCAGGTCGATCGGCATCCAGTCGGTGGTCCCGTGGCGGTGGTTGACCACCGCGACCAGCGCTTCGATCCGCTCCCGGTACTCGGCGTACTCGACCACGTCCTGGCGCGAGGGCTGCAGGTGGGCGATGAAGGTCACCTCTTCGCGGAACTCCGGGTGCTGGGTGAGAAAGGTGTCGAAGGCGGTGAAGCCGCGCAGCACGTTCTTCGAGAGGTCGGCCCGGTCGACGCGGATGATCAGGTGGCGCCGGCGCCGCTCCAGCACCTCGCGCTCCGCCTCCGCCACCTCCGCCGAGGCCGCCGCCCGCCGCAGTCGCTCGGCGTCGATCCCCAGCGGGTAGGCGCGCGCCAGGGTCGTGTGCCCTTCGTAGGTGACCTCGGCGTTCACGTAGTCGACCTCGGTCCCCTCGAGCATCTCGTCGCAGCAGCGCAGGAAGTTGATGCAGTAGGCGTGGGTGTGGAAGCCGATGATGTCGTTGGCCAGCATCCCCTCGTAGAGCGCTTCGCGGATCCGTCGCGGCAGCACCCGCCAGCTGTCCGGCTGCGACCAGGGGATGTGGACGAAGTGGTGGAGGAAGGCGTCGGGGCGCTCCGCCCGGATCATCCCCGGCGCGGTGTAGAGGTGGTAGTCGTGGAGCATCACCAGCGGCGACTCCTGGTCGGCGATCTGCCCCACCACCGCGGCGGCGATGTCGCGGTTCACCTGCTGATAGCCGTCGTCCCAGGCGTCGAGCTCCTCCTGGCGGATGTCCGGCGCGTTGGAGAGGTCCCAGAGGTAGTGCTGGATGAACCAGAGGATCGGGTTGGCGATCACGTTGTAGAAGCGGTCGTAGGCATGCGGGTCGGACTCGACCATCAGCACCCGGTAGTCGATCCCGTCGATCGCCAGCGAGACGGGGCCGCCTTCTTCTTCGGAGACGACGATGTCCTCTGCGGTCATCGCCGAGGCGATCCAGAGCGCATCGCGGTGGGACACCAGGCCGGCCAGCGCGGTGACCAGGCCGCCGCCGCCGCGCCGCACGGTCCGCTCGCCGTCCTCGCCCCGCTCGAACTGGGCCGGGCCGCGGTTCGAGACGATGATCAGCGGCTCGTCGGCCATCGCCACGAAGGTTACGTGGTGGGGGAAGGCGTCGGCCGGGTGCTCAGGTGCCGACCCGCGTCAGCAGGTCGAGCCAGTCCCGCAGAAGGCGGGGCGAGAGGAACTCCCGGCGCGCGTGCTCCTTGCCTTCACGGCCGAGCTGCTTGCCGAGCCCCGGGTCCTTGAGGATCTCGAGGCTGCGCTGCGCGCACTCCTCGGCCGAGCTGACGAGGAAGCCGGAGATGCCGTCCTCGATCTGCAAGGGGATGCCGCCGACGTTGCCGCCGATCGTCGGCCGCCCCTTCCAGAGCGCCTCGGTGACGGTCAGCCCGAAGCCCTCGCGGATCGACTTCTGCAGACAGACGTCGGACTGGGACTGGAAGGCGTTGACCTCGATCGCGCCGACGTTGTTGAGGTTCGAGAGGATCTTGATGTCCGGGTCGTTGTCGGCGTATTCGTACGTTTTCTGGAAGTACTCGCGCCCCTCGGGGTCGTCGGTCGCCATCGAGCCGACCATCGCCAGCTGCGCATCGGGCACCGATTCGGTGATCTGGCGATAGGCGTCGATCACGCCGATCGGGTCCTTCCACGGGTCGAAGCGGGAGACCTGGGTGATCAGCGGCCGCTCCGGGTCGATCCCGAACTGGTGGCAGATGAAGGCGGCGTCCTCGCGCGAGAAGGCCATGTTCTTCGGCGAGAGCGGGTCGATCGCAGGGGGGATGATGTTGACCCCGGCGCGCGCCCCGTCCATGTCCTTCGGCACGTACTGGTCCATGTGCCAGACCGACGCGTCGTACTCTTCGATCAGCGGCAGCAGGCGGGCGATCGGCGCCGGGTTGGGCGTCGAGAGGTCGATGTGGCAGCGCCAGATCCAGTTGCGCGCCTTCTCCTCGGCGCCCCGCCGCATCCCGATCGGCTGCGGGTCGTGGACGATGATCGTGTCCCAGTCGCCTTTCAGGCCGTCGGCGTTGATCTGGTTGATTTCGTCGAAGATCGCCCACTGCTCGTCGGAGAGGGTCTCGGGCGCGCCCTGCAGCGAGTTGTGCAGGAGCTTCGTCGCGTTGAAGAACTCGTCCTTGCCGAAGATCACGTGCCAGTGCGCGTCGAGGCCGACGTCGCGCATCAGCGGCACGATCGTGTAGAGGATCTCCGAGACCCCGCCGCCGAACGCCGTCGCCGAGACATGGAGGACGCGCTTGCCCTTCAGCGGCTCCGCCAGCTCGCGGATGCGTTCCATCGTCTCGCGACCGACGATGCTGCCGTAGTCGGCGAGTGACTTCTGCCCGATTGCGACTTCCTGAAGCAAGGCCGGAGTTCTACACGCCCGGCCGGTTGAGTTGTTTCACGTGGCGGGCTGTGTGACGAATCCGCGTTAAGCGGAGGGGTGGGCAAGGCGTCGTGGGCGCGGCCTATTCCGGTTCGACCTGGTCGGGACGCTTGCCGAGCGTCACCTCGACCTGCTTGCGCCGGTTGTCGCGGAGGATCGTCAGCTCGACCTTTTCGCCCGGCTCCTTTTCGTCGATCAGCTCGATCAGCGTGTCGGGTTCGGTCACCTTCTGACCGTCGACTTCGATGATCGCATCGCCGCCGGTTTCGTATTCGACGGCCTGGAAGCGGATCGTGCCGTCGCCGCCCTGCAGGCCCGCCTGCGCCGCCGGCCCGCCCGGCACGACGTGGGCGATCAGCGCCCCGAATTCGGTGTCGAGGCCGAGCTTTTCGGCGAGCTCGGGGTAGATCGGCTGGGTCGAGACGCCGAGGTAGGCGTATTCGACCGTGCCCGTCTCGCGGAGCTGCTTGACCGAGCGCTCGATCGCCGTCACCGGAACGGCGAAGCCGACGCCGTCGTTGGCGCCCGATTCGGTCTCGATCTGCTGGTTGATCCCGACCACCTTGCCCTGCGCTTCGAGCAGCGGGCCACCCGAGTTGCCGGGGTTGATCGAGGCGTCGGTCTGGATCGCCCCCTCGATCACGAACTGGGTCAGCGACTTGACCGCGCGGTCGGTGGCGGAGACGACGCCGACCGAGAGCGAGCGCTGCTCACCGAAGGGGCTGCCGATCGCCGCCACCGGCTCGCCGACCACGAGCGCGTCGTCGTCACCGAGCTGCAGCGGGTGGAGGGCGAAGCCCGCCGGTTCGACCTTGAGCAGGGCGACGTCGGCGAACGGGTCGAAGCCGACGATTTCGGCTTCGAGCACGTCGCGATTGGAGAATTCGACGAAGACTTCCTTGGCCGGCACGCGGCTGCCGTTTTCTTCTTCGGTGACCACGTGGGCGTTGGTGACGATTTCGCCATCCGCGTCGAGCACGAATCCCGATCCCTCGGCACCGCCCTCGGCGCCACCGAAGACGGAGCGGATCGTGACCACCCCGGGCGAGGCCTCCTGGTAGATGCGGGCGGCGTCGAAGCCGGGCGATGAGGACTCGATCACCACTTCGGGCGCGGTCTGGGTCGCGCCTTCGGGCGCGGTCGACCCGGCTTCTGCCTCGGTGCCCGACCCGCCCTTGTCCTTGAAGATCACCGTCGAGGTGCCGCTGCCACAGCCCGCCAGGAGGGCGGCCGCGAAGGCCGCGGCGACCAGGAGTAGCGCCACGGTCGCGGCGCGACGGGCGCTCACTGCGAGGCCTTGACCAGGGAGCGCGGCGGAGCCGGCGCCACGGGCCGGGCCGGTGGCAGCTCCAGGGTGAAGGCGGTGAAGCGACGGCTTGAGCTGATCGTGATGCCCCCGTCCATCCGCTGGGCGAGCTCCGAGGCGATCGCCAGGCCGAGGCCGGAGCCGCCGGAGGAGTCGCCGGTGTAGAAGCGCTCGAAGAGGCGTCCCTGCACCCGCTGCGGGATGCCGGGACCCTGATCGGAGACGATCAGCTCGGCGCGGCGACGGCTGGAGGTGTTGGCGGTCACGGATATTTCGGTGCCCTCGGGGGTGTGGGTGAGGGCGTTGTCGAGCAGGATACGAACGATCTGCCTTACCCGTTCATGGTCGGCGAACGCGATCACCGGCCGTTCGGCGGTGCGCAGCTGCAGGCGCGAGCCGTGCGCCTCGGCCCGCGGCCCGAACTCGCGAGCCGCCTCGCGGGCGAGGTCGCCGAGGTCGACGTTGCCCGCGGCCATCACCATCGCCCCGGCGTCGAGCTGGGAGAGGTCGAGCAGGTCGGTGGTCAGCTTCGTCAGGCGCTCGATCTGCCGGCGCATCGTGCGCACGAACTCTTCGCGCTCGGCCGGGCTCGGATCGTCCTCTTCGAGCAGCTCGACGAAGCCGCCGAGGCTGAAGATCGGCGTGCGCAGCTCGTGCGAGGCGTTGGCGATGAACTGTTTGCGGGCGATGTCGAGCTCGGCGAGGCGGCGCTGCATCTCGTTGAAGGTGCGGGCGAGCGGCGCCAGCTGGCCGACCGAGGCAACCGGGATCGTCGTCTCGAAGTTGCCGTCGGCGACCTTGCGGGCGGCCGCCTGCAGGCGGCGCACGTTGGAGGCGGCGAGGTTCGCGTAGTAGATGCCGATCGCCAGCGCCAGGGCCGCGGCGATCAGCCCCCCGACGACGATCTGCGCCTTGACCGCGCCGAGGCCCGAGCCGGCGCCGCCGATCGCCACGACATATATGTAGACGACGGCGACCGTGCCCAGGCAGATGCCGAGGGTGGTGAGGGCGATGCGCCCGCCGAAGCGGATACGTCGCAGGCGGCGTTTCATCTACTCGACGAAGCGGTAGCCGACGCCGCGCACGGTGAAGAGAAACTCGGGCTCCTTCGGTTCGCGCTCGATCTTCTCGCGCAGGTGGCGGATGTGGACGTCGACCGTGCGTGGATCGCGGTACTCGGAGTCGCCCCAGACGTGCTCCAGCAGTGTCTCGCGGGTGAGTACGCGGCCCGGCGAGCGGGCGAGCGCGCCGAGGATCTCGAACTCGACGTAGGTGACCCGGATCTCCGCGCCCGCCAGGGTGACGAGGCGCCGGTCGAAGTCGATCGTCAGCTCACCGTGGACGATCGGGCCATCGTCGCCGCGGCCGGGTGCGCCGGCCATGCGTGAACGGCGCAGCGCCGCTTTGACCCGGCTGCGGAACTCGCGCATCGAGAACGGCTTCGTGATGTAGTCGTCGGCACCGACCTCGAGCCCGGCGACCTTGTCGGACTCCGAGCCTTTCGCGGTCAGCATGATGATCGGCACCTGGCTGCGGGCACGCAGCTCGCGACAGACCTCGACCCCGTCGCGGCGGGGCAGCATCAGGTCGAGGACGACGAGGTCGAAACGGCCCTCGTCGAAGCGCTGCAGGGCTTCGGTGCCGTCGAGCGCGGAGGTCACGTGGTATCCCTCCTTGCGCAGCGGATAGCTGAGCAAGGTCTGGATCGACTGCTCGTCGTCGACGAGGAGTATGCGGGCAGACCCATTTGCCACAGCCCACAGGGTAGAGCGCGGGCAAACGTGGGCGTACCTTGGACGCATGTGTGAAGCGCCGAGCTAAGGATCGACCCGGGAGGGTCGATACAGATCTCGGATGAAGGCGTCGGAGCTGAAGAGCCACGTCGAAGCGGGCACCTACAAGCCGGATCTGGGCCTCGTCGCGATCGCGATGCTGCGCAGGCGGGCGATGCGGGAGCTGCTCACCGGGGCTCGGGCGGGCGCAGCTGATCAAAGCCGCGGCTCCGGCGGATTTCGCCACCGGCCAGTCTGATCTCGGCCCGTGGGGGGGTGCCGGCGAGGTCCTCGACCGCGCCGACGACGGTGAGCGGCGTGCAGATCGCGGCGAGGGCCGCGCGTGCCGGCTCGACCGCGGCAGGCGGCAGCGCCGCGAGGAGCTCGTAGTCCTCGCCGCCGGAGATCGCGAGCTCCAGCGGGTCGCAGGTCGCGGCGGCGGCGACCGCGTCGACCCCGGGGGCGATCGGCAGGGAGTCGGCGGCGATCGTGAGGAGGACGCCGCTTGCCGTGGCGATGTGATTCGCGTCGCCTGCGAGCCCGTCGGAGAGGTCGATCATCGCCCTCGCCCCTGCCGCGGCGAGGGCTCGGCCCGCGGCGAGGCGCGGGGTCGGGTCGAGCTGGCGACGGATGAGGGTGTCGGCGATCGGGGCGTCGACGGCGTCCGCCGTGGTCCCGGCGTCCTCGAGCAGGAGAAGGCCGGCCGCGGCGCCGCCGAGTTCCCCGGTCACGACGAGGACATCGCCGGGACGGGCGCCCGCGCGGGTGACGAAGTCCTCGGCGCAGGGTGCGTGGCCGGCGACGGTCACCGCCAGGGTCAGGACCGGTGCCCGGGTCAGGTCGCCGCCCGCGAGCGTCGTCCCGGTCTCCCGGGCGACCGCGGCGAGGCCCTCGCCCAGCTCGAGCAGCTCCGCCTCGCCGATCGTCGGGGGCGCGCCGAGCGTGACGTAGGCCTCGCCCGGCTCGGCGCCCATCGCCGCCAGGTCGGAGAGCGCAGTGGAGAGCGCCTTGCGGCCGATCTGGTGCAGGGACGCGGTCTCGCGGCGGAAGTGGACGCCCTCGACCAGCGCGTCCACCGAGGTCGCCACCGCCCCGCCGGGGACGCTGATCGCCGCGTCGTCGCCGCTGCCGAGCCGCACTCGCGGCCCCGGCTCCGGCAGGCGCCCGCGCAGCGCCGCCAGCAGCTCGAACTCGCCCATCGACTGACTATCCCAGAACCTCACTAACCTGAGGAGGAGTGGCGCGACAGCAACCACTCCTCCACCGGGTCGGCGAGGCAGGAGCCCGATTCGGCACCAGACCACCGCGCAGCAAGAGGGTGCGGCTCGCGCTGCAGATCGGGCTCGCGGTCGTCGTCTTCGGCTTCCTCGTCCTGACCGTCATCGACCAGTGGTCGGAGATCCAGAGCGAAGGTGTCCACTTCCACGTCCTCTGGCTGATTCCAGGGTTGATCATCCTGACCGTCTACTTTGTCTTCGCGGCCTTCGGCTGGGACCTGATCCTGCGCAGCCTCGGCTACCGGATCGGCTTCGGCCGCGCCCAGGTCGCCTGGGGCCAGCCGCTGCTCGCCCGCTATGTGCCGGGCAGCATCCTCTACGTGCTCGGCCGGGTGCTGCTGTCGGAGCGGGCCGGGGTGCCGCGCCGCATCTCGCTTGCCTCGATCGTCTACGAACAGGCGATCTCGGCCACCTCGGCGATCGTCGTCGCCGCCTACTTCATCATCAAGCACCCGGACCTGCAGGGGGACCCGATCCGCTGGGGAGTGTTGCTCCTGATCCCGCTGGCGATCCTGATCCTCAGCCCGCAGGTATTTCGGCCGCTGTCCAACAAAGTGCTGGGCGCGTTCGGCCGCGACCCGCTGCCGGTGGTGATGTCGCTGCGCGACGTGATCGGACTGATCATCTACTTCTCGTTGACGTGGATCCTGGTCGCCTTCGGCATCTACAGCGTCGCCCGCTCGGTCACCTACATCCCCTACGACGACATCCTGCTGGTCGGCTCGGCGCAGGCGATCGGCTACTTCGCGGCGCTGGTGACCCTGGTCGCGCCTGCCGGGCTGGGCGTCCGCGACGCCGCCTTCGCCTGGGCGGTGAAGGCGGCGCTGCCCGGCCGCAGCTTCGCGGTCGGCTCGCTGATCGCGATCGCGGTCCGCGCCGTGATGACTGTCTCCGAATTGATCTACGTCGGCGCGGTGACCGCGATCGGCCGCCACCAAGGCTGGACGATCCACACCGGCATCCTCCACCCGTCGGCGGAGGAGGCGGAGGCCGACACCGGTGAAAAGCCCATCCACGCCCCGGAAATCCTTTAGCCGGCTGATCCCGGGACCGCCCTACGGGGCGGCCGGCGGGTGCGGCCGTCCGAGATGCGTCCCGGGCGTCTCGTGGCGACCCCGGCAGGGTGTGGCCGCCACGAGACGCCCGGGACGTGAGGGTCTCTCAGGGAAGTCCACGAAGGCGTGGGAGAGATGCCGGGGACGTCACGGATACCCATGCGTCCCGCCACAGGTCCGGAGGGCCCCGGCGACGATCGTGCACTTGAGCCTCCTATAGGGGGCACAAGTGCACGATCGTGATGACCCCTGTCGAGGAACACGTAAGGAATCGTGGACTTGCCTGAGCCTTCGTCACAGATCACAGGCCTTCGTGGAAGAACACGCGCCTCCTCCACGCGCCTCTCCCCCTGAGCGCGCCGATCCCCCACGCCCTCTCCCCGAACCCTCGGCCGTCCCGGCCACGGCCACACCCTGCGAGGGTCGTGGCCGGGACGGCCGCGTCCCTTCCCCCCGGGCGTCGTCCCGACCTTCCCCGTCCGCCGCTCCGTGCTCAGAGAGGGATGCGGGCGCCGAGCTGGTAGGCGGTGAGGGCGAGGAGGACGAAGGCGAGGAGGCGGTCGCGGGCTACCGCGGCGAGGGGCAGCGGCCAGATCAGGTACCAGGGGAGGAGCCAGGAGGTTGCGAGGAGCAGGCCCGTCCCGGCCCAGGTGGCGGCGCGGATCCAGTCGCCACCGCGCCAGGTCCAGGCGAGGAGCCAGGCGAGGGCCGCAGCGAAGAAGGCGAGCGCCGCGGCCCGCACCGCCCCCTCGTCGATCCCGGTGAGCCGGGCGAAGGTGACCGGGATCGACATATGGCTCGTCCGTCCCTGGTTTTCCCCGGCGAGCCCGAAGGCGTGCAGCCAGTGCCACCCGAAGCCGAGGTAGCCGGCCACCCCGATCACCAGAGCGGCCATGAGCGCCCCCACCGCAAGGGCACAAACCGGTCGCACCCTCCTGCCGAGGGGCGGTGAGGAAGAGGGACGGGAGGCGCGCAGGGTTGTGACGAGGGCGAACGGGGCGACGAAGAGGGTGGCGGACTTGATGGCGGCGCTCGCCACGAGGGCGGTGCCGGCGGAGTACTCGCGGCGGACGACCAGGGCGGCGACGCCGAGGGTGGCGAGGAGGATCGCCAGGCCGTCGTTGTGGGCGCCGCCGACGACGTGGACGAGGACCAGGGGGTTGAGCGCGACGAAGGCGGCGGCGCTCGCCGGGTCGACGCCGCGCCAGGCGGCGAGGCGCGAGACCACCCAGGCGAGGCCGAGCACCGAGGCGGCGGCGACCGCCTTGAGGATCGCGACGGCCGCCCACACCGGCAGCCAGGCGAGCGGGTAGGTCGCGAGGGTGAAGAGCGGGCCGTAGGCGCTCGGCGTCTCGGTCCAGGTGACGTGGGCGAAGGCCGGATCGGCGGGCGCGGAGTCGGGGGCGCTCACATAAGGGTCGAGGCCGTGGCGCACGCCGAGGCGGGCGTAGTCGACGTAGCTGAAGACGTCGTGGGAGAGGAGGACCGGGGCGCAGGCGAAGACGAGGACGGCGACGACGATCAGCGCGCCGACGGCACGGCCGCCCAGTCGCGGCGCCGTCGCGAGCACACCGAGGTAGGCGAGGAACCCCGCCCAGATCAGGCCGTAGGCGAGCCCCGGGGCGATGTGCCGCTACCCGCCGCCCGCGGACGCTTCTTCGCCCGTCCCGATCCCCTGTTCCGGCCCGCCATCCTCGGGCGGCAATGGCGGCACCGGAGCGGGTTCCTGTCCCACGCCGGGCGCATAGGCGTTCGGGTTGTAGCCGCCGACCGATGACTGGCCCGGGAGTTCTTCTCCGCCGCCCGCGCCGCCTCCTTTCTTCGCCTTCGAGCTCCGCGACCCCGGCGCCGGCGCGGTGAACTGGCCGTCGCCCGGAGCCCATTCGATTTCTTCTTCCGGGACGTCGAATTCCTCGCATGGCACCCCCGCGTCCGCATACAGCGAGTGCCAGATTTCGGCCGGGTAGGTGCCGCCGAAGACGGTGATCCCGTTGACGTCGGTCATCGAGATCGCGTTCGATTCCGGGTAGCCGACCCAGACCGCGGTCGCCAGGTTCGGCTGATAGCCGGAGAACCAGGCGTCGGTGTATTCGTCGGTCGTCCCGGTCTTGCCCGCCTGCCCGACGCAGCCGGTGTAGGCGGCGGTGCCGGTCCCTTCGGTGATGTTGTCGCGCAGTAGGCGCGTCACCTGCCAGGCGACGGCCGGGCTGAGCACCCGCTTCGGCTGCGGGCCCTGCGGGTGTTCGACCTTGCCGCCGGGGCGGACGACCTTGGCGATCGCCACCGGCCGATGCCGCACGCCACCGGACGCCAGCGTCGCGTAGGCGTCGCTCAGTTCGAGCGGGCTCACCCCGTACTTCAACCCGCCGATCCCTTCCGCCGGCAGCCCCTGCAGGTGCGTCGTGATCCCCATCGACTTGGCCGTCGCGGCGACGTTCTCCGGCCCGACGTCGAGGTCGAGTTGGGCGAACACGGTGTTGTCGGAGGTGACCGTCGCCTGTTGCAGGTTGATCGTCCCCTGGTAGCCCTCGTCGGCGGTGTGGACTTCCCAGTGTCCCCACTCCGGCAGGTTCAGGTCGAGCGGCTTCGATTCGTAGTAGGTGGTGTAGGGGTCGATGCCCTGCTTGATCGCGGTGGTGAGGACGAAGGCCTTGAAGGTCGAGCCGGGCTGCCGGTGTCCCTGGGCCGCCAGGTTGAACTGATCCTCGCCATAGTCGGTGCTGTTGACCATCGCCCGCACGTCGCCGTTGCGGGGGTCGATCGAGACGAACGCCGAGGCCGGGTTTTCGGGATATGGCAGCGCCGCCGTGATCGCCGCGCGCCCGACCCGCTGCAGCTCCGGGTCCAGCGTGGTGTGGACCTGGAGGCCACCGCGGCGCACCGTCTGCGCCCCGTAGTGGGCGATCAGCAGATGTTCGACATAGTCGAAGAAGTAGGGCTCGCGGTGGGCGAAGTAGCCGTGGCCGACGCTCAGCTCGAGCCCCTTGCGTTCGAGCGCCCGCGCCCGCGCCGGCGCCAGGTAGCCGAGCTTCGCCATCTTCTGCAGGACCTCGTTGCGGCGCGCCTTCGCCGCGCGGGGGTAGAGGAGCGGGTTGTATTCGGAGGGCGCCTGGGGGAGGCCGGCGAGCAGCGCCAGCTGCTCGGTGTCGAGCTTCCAGACCGGCCGCGAGAAGTAGAAGAGCGAGGCGGCGCCGACCCCGACCGCGGTCGCGCCTGCGACGGTCCCATAGGTCGCGGTGTTCAGATATTGGCCGAGGATCTGGCGCTTCGAGTGGTGTTCGGAGTACTCGAGCGCCAGCTTCGCTTCCTCGATCTTCCGTTCGATCGTCTTCGCCGGGTGCTCGATGCAGAGATTGCGGACCAGTTGCTGGGTGATCGTCGAGCCGCCCTCCACCGCTTCGCCCGCTTCCAGGTCGGTGACCGCGGCGCGCAGGATGCCGAGCGTGTCGAGCCCGCCGTGCTGGAAGAAGCGCTGGTCCTCGATCGCCACGGTCGCCAGCTCCAGCTTGCGCGGGATCTTCGCCCGCCTCACCGGGGCACTCGCCACCGGCGAGACGATCGCCCCCAGCCGTTCCCCGTTCGCCGCGTAGATGACCGAGTTGCCGCGCGCTTCGGCGTGCCTGCAGCTGGCCAGCGAGGGCGCCTCGGCGGCGACGTTCAGCACCCAGCTGGTCACCCCGATCACGGCGATCGCGATCAGCGCGAGGAACACCCCGGCGGCGATCGCCACCTTGGTCCAGATGCTCCCGCGCCGCCGCTGCCGACGCCGTTCCCGCTGCGTCATGCCCGCAGCCTAAGCCCCTAAGCGGTGGTGTCGGCCCCGGAGTGGTTGTGGACGATGCCTTCGACCAGCATCTGGTTGGGGATCACGACGCGGCTGCCGTCGCCGGGGTCGACGAAGGTGTAGGAGAGCGTGATGTCGGTGACGCGCCCTTCGCGTTCCTCGAAGCCGATCCGGTCGCCGATCCTGATCGGCTGGGTGACCGCGATCAGCACCCCGGCGATGATGTTGGAGATCGTGTTCTGAGCGGCGAAGCCGATGATCAGCCCGAGCACCGCGGTCGAGGCGAAGATCCCGGCGGCGAGCTTCCCCAGCGAGGTGAACTGGGCGAGGACGATCGCCGCGATCACCAGGAACGCGGCGAGCAGCAGGAGCCGGCGCAGGATCGTCAGCCGGGTCCGCGTCGAGCGGGAGACCTGTGAGACTGCCGACGCCATGGATGCCAACCTAGCCGGCGGCGGCGTCGTCAAATCCGAGCGCTCCTTCCCCTACTCGAACTGGGGACCGTGGGCGGCGCTGCTCGGCGTGGTCGCGGCGCTCTTCGTCGGCTTGATGCTCAGCCTGCCGAGCCTCGCCTTCACCGAAGGGTCGAAGGACGAACTGACCACGGTCGGCAACATCATCGCCCAGACGGCGACCGAGCTCGGCTTCCTCACCGTGCCGATCGCGCTGGCGATGATGCGGGGGGCGCGGACGCCGCGCGAGGTGTTCGACCGGCTCGGCGTGCGCTGCTTCGAGCCCGGGGCGCTCGGCTGGGCGGTGCTCGCCTTCGTCCTCTACCTCGCCTTCACCGTCTTCTACTCGCTGGTGATCACCGAACCGAAGCAGAAGGACATCGCCGAAAGCTTCGGCCCGACCGTCGTCCAGATCCTGCTGATCGTGATCGCCGCGCCGATCGCCGAGGAGACGTGCTTCCGCGGGATGCTCTTCGGGGGGCTGCGGGAGAAGATGCCGCGCCTGCTGGCGGCGCTGATCACCGGCGTCGTCTTCGGCGGGCTGCACGCGCTGACCGGGGTGACCGCGGTGCCGCCGCTGATCGTCTTCGGCTTTCTCCTGGCGCTGCTCTACGAGAAAACCGGGTCGATCGTCCCCGGCATCCTCCTGCACATGCTGAACAACTCGATCGCGCTGCTCGGCCAGTAGCATTTCCGCCGTGATCCGCCGCCTTGCCCTCGTCGTCGGAGCCGCCGCGCTCCTGGTGGTGCCCGCGACCGCCGCCGCCGCGAACGGCAAGGAAGCGCCGAAGCCCGCCAAGCCCCCGGTGCCGGACGCGACCGTGAAGATCGACGTCGGCGGCCTGCACGGTGGCAAGGCGACGATCCTCGACACGGTGCCGGTGACCGGCACCGTCGCGCCCTACGTCCCCGGTCAGCACGTCGCGGTCACCTTCTACCTCGACGGCAAGCAGCTGCTCACCCGCAACGTCGCGGTCCAGCAGGGGCCGAACGAAACCGGCACCTTCGAATCGAGCGTCGTGCTCAAGGAAGGCGGCCGCTACGCGGTCGGCGCCAAGCACGCGGCGACCGCGACGCTGGGCGCCGACTCGACCGTGCGCAAGAGCTGGGGAGTCAGCTACCCGAAGCTGAACCCAGGCGAATGCAACGCCGTGGTCGGTGGCTTCAAGTCCCATCTGGCGAAGATGGGCTATGTCAGCGGCGGCGGCAGGTGCTTCACCTCGCGGCTCGGGCGCGAGGTGCTCGCCTACCGCAAGGTCAACGACATGGACCGCACCAAAAAGGCCGGGCCGGGGATCGTCAAGTCGGTCTTCGAAGGCAAGGGCGGTTACCACGTCAAGTACCCGGACGCCAGCGAACACGCCGAGGTGCCGCTCGAAAAGCAGGTGCTGGTGTTGATCAAGGACGGCAGGCCGTTCGCGATCTACCCGGTCTCCACCGGCAAGCCCTCGACGCCGACCGTCACCGGCCACTATAGCTTCTACCGCCAGGAACCGGGCTACAACTCGGAGGGGATGTACTACTCCTTCTACTGGCACAACGGGTACGCGGTCCACGGCTACGCCGAAGTCCCCAACTACGCCGCCAGCCACGGGTGTGTGCGGACCTTCATCGCCGACCAGCCGCGGATCTACGAACAGCTGCACTTCGGCGAGTCGATTTTTGTCTTCTAGGAGTTGACGGTGACCGATCTCGACGCCGCCAAGGCGACGCTGCTGAGCGAACTGCGCGAGCACTCGCTGGTGATCGGCGAGGTGACGTTGGCCAGCGGTGCGGTCGCCCAGTACTACGTGGACGCGCGGCGGACGCTGATGCGGCCGGGCGGGTTCCGCGCGGCGGGTGAGCTGATCGCGGCGACGGCCCACGAGGTCGGCGCGGAGGCGGTCGGCGGACCGGCGACGGCGGCGATCCCACCGAGCTGCGCGGCGCTGGCGGTGCCGGCCGGGGACGACCTGCTCGCCTTCTTCGTCCGCGGTGAGAAAAAGCAGCACGGGCTGCAGCGCTGGGTCGAGGGCCCGGTCGAGGCGGGGGTGAGGTGCCTCGTCGTCGAGGACACGGTGACCACCGGCGGCTCGACCGCGAAGGCGATCGAGCGCTGCCGCGAGGAGGGCCTCCAGATCGCCGGCGTCGTCGCTGTGGTCGACCGCCTGGCGGGCGGGGCGGAGCGGATCGAAGCCGCCGCCGAGGCGCCCTATCGCGCCCTCGTCACGATCGACGAGCTCTACCCCGAGCGGCCTGACCGCGCCTAGCCGGCCGGAGCGCGCGTGCCCGCCGAGCCCGATGCCGTCGAGATCCGCGTCGTCGCCTGCCTGATCGAGAAGCAGCGGACGACGCCGGACGCCTACCCGCTCTCGCTGAACGCGCTGCGGCTCGCCTGCAACCAGTCGACGAACCGCGACCCGGTGGTCGACTACGACGAGGCGACCGTGTCGGAGGCGCTGCGACGGACCGCGCTGCGCGGCTGGACGCGGCTGGCGAGCGGGGCGGGCTCGCGGGCGCGCAAGTACCGACATCTGCTGGGCGAGACGCTCGATGTCGACGCCGAGGAGCAGGCGTTGCTCGCGGTGCTGATGCTGCGCGGACCGCAGACGCCGGGGGAGCTGAAGCAGCGGACCGAGCGCTACGAGGGTCAACTGGGCGCCGGTCTCGGCGCGGTGAACGAGGTGCTCGAGCGGCTGATCGGCCGCGGCTTCGTCATCCGCCATCCCCGCCGCCCGGGCCAGAAGGAGGACCGCTACGAGCAGGTCCTCGGCGGCGACGACGCCGTGGAGCTGGTGGCGGACGAGAGCGCACCGGGGGCGCGGTCGACCCTAGGCCCTGATGACGGGCCAAAGGACGACCGCGGGGCTGAGACCGGGCCAAAGGACGACCGCCCTTCGGTCGAGGAAGAGACGGCGCGGCTCGATCGGCTCGAAGGTGATCTGCTGGAGCTCAAAGGCGAGATCGCGCGGTTGCGCGAGGCGCTCGGCGAGTAGCCGACCGACGCGCCTAGAAGCCGCCGGTCCCGGCCGATTCGGGCTTGGGCGTGGCGCGGATGCGGTGCTTTTTCCCGGTGGCTTCGAGCGGCAGCCCGACGGTCCGCTGCCCGCCGGGGATCGAGGCCACCAGCTGCGTCCGCAGCTTGCCCCGCTCGAGCAGCAGCTTGCGCCCGCCGGCCGACAACGGCAGCACGAACCTGTGCCATTTCGCGCCGGTCAGGTTGAAATCGCGGCGGGCGATCGAGCGGGTCACGGAGTGGATGCGCGGCTTCTTGTGGCGGCGTGGCGTCGCGACCTTGTAGGTGGTGCGCAGGCCGAGGTGGCCCGGGCAGGCGGTCCCCGCCGGCCAGACGCAGGCGACGTTGACGGCGATCCCGGAGCGGGTCGCGCGTAGGCCGGAGAGGGTGATCGCGACCGGGATCGTCGTCGTCCGGCAGCCGAGCAGGCGATTGCCGCCGAGCGCCAGGTTGACCGCGTAGACGCAGATCGGCTCGGGCCCGGACTTGACGGTGACGAGGCGGGCGTCGAAGCCGTGGTTCGGCCCCGCCGTCGTGTGGGTCGCGGCGACATCGGGGCGGGCGAGGTTCGCGATCGCCCCCAGTTCATAGCGTTCGACGCCTTTCTGGCCTTCGCGGCCGCCGACGTAGACGTCGATCGCCAGCGTTTCGGTCGGCGCGTCGGGGTCGAAGGCCCAGCCTTTGACCCGCACCTGACCCGCACCCGGCGCACCGGTCAGTTCGAGCTTGCCGACCGGGTCCGATTCGCCGACCGGCGGCGTGCCGACCCCGACCGTCGGACCGTCGACGTAGTCGCTGTCGACGTTGATCGTGACCCCGCCGTAGGTGTCGTCATGGCCGCCGCGGTACTGGTGGATGCGCTGGTGGTTGGCCCAGGCGTTTTCGGGGAGGGAGGGGTCGGTGGTGCTTTCCTGGTTGTTCCAGTTGGCGAACCAGATCGCGTCGGGGAGCTGGTAACCGGTCCCGACCTGATGGGCGAGGTCGCTGATCCCGGAGCCGGTCGAGGAGTAGACCCCGGACAGGTAGCCGAGCTGGTGGAGCTTCGTCGTCCAGGCTTCGAGGAAGGCGAGGGCCGCTTTGGTGGCGCTGGTGGTCGGCGAGTAGGCCTCGAGATCGAAGTAGATCGGGCTGCCGGCGCCGATCCCGATCGCGCTCGCCTCGGCGACCGCGTCTTCGGCCGCCGCCGCCCCCTGCATCCCGGCCGCGACCGTCGTCATCTTCGCGCAGCTGCTGCAGCTCGAGGTCGTCGCCTGCAGGCCGACGTAGGTGGGGATCAGATGCCAGCCCGCGGTCGTCTGCGCGCTGACCCAGCTGGAGCTCAGGTTGGGCTGTGAGCAGGCGCTGTTTTCGCCGCCGATGTAGATGCCGATGCCGCGGAAGGGAGATTCGGCCCAGGCCGCCATCGCCTTGCTCGACGGCGCGCTGCAGGCGTCGAAGCCGAGCCCGGTGAAGATCGCGCCGCTGGTCGAGGCGGTCGCGACCGCGCCGCCGTGGGCGCTGCTCGCATGTGCCGTATCCGGACGCGCGGCGCCCGTCTCGGCCTGCCGCCGGTGGTGCGGGGAGACGACGATCGCCCGCCGTCTGCCGAGGACCGGCCCGGCCGGGCAGCGCTGTTCGGTGGAGGGCGCGCCGAGGTAGACGACGCGCCGATCGAGCCGCACACAGGTCAGCGGACGGGGCGCGAGCCGCACCACCCGGTAGCCGGCCGGGACGTGGACGGAGCGGCCGTCGAAGTGGACGGTCCGCGCGGACCCACCGGCCGCCTGCGCTCCGCCCGCCGTCGCCGCCAAGGCGGCGACGAGGAGGATGGCGCCCAGGAGATGACGGGCAGGAAGACGTTTGCCGTGTCCGGTGATCACAGGCCTTGGCCATTAAACGACCCGCGGGCGCAGAAGTTGCTGCGTCGGCATCGTCGGCAAGACGCCTTGCCGACGATCGCGGCCGGCTAGAGTTCGGGATCGATGGCCGCGCCGTCCGACGACTTCAATGCCTCGGTGATCGAGGAGTTCCGCGCCAACGGCGGCAAGGTCGGAGGCATGTTCGAGAGCATGCCGTTGCTCCTGCTCCACAGCGTCGGAGCCAGGTCGGGCGCCGCCCACGTCACCCCGGTCGTCTACCTTGCCGAGGGCGGCAACCACGTCGTCTTCGCCTCGAAAGCCGGGGCGCCCGTCAATCCCGGCTGGTACCACAACCTGAAGGCCGACCCGAACGTCTCGATCGAGGTCGGCGCCGACACCCTCGACGTCGTCGCCGAGGAGGCGACCGGCGAGGAGCGCGACCGCCTCTACGCGACCCAGGTGGAGCAGCAGCCGCAGTTCGCCGAGTACGAGCAGAAGACCGATCGGAAGATCCCGGTCATGGTCCTCAAGCCGCGCGGCTGAGCGGCGAGCTGCCAGAGCGGCATGCCGCTCTGGCAGCTCACGAGCTGAACCGCGTCGCCTCCTCTGACCCACCCGTCGCGTTGCCGGAGCTGTAGGAGTGGGCTCCTGCGCCGGCCAGGCCGCCACCGTCGACGATCAGGTATTCGTCGCGGATCGGCTTGCCGGCGAAATGGCACTCGAGGATCTCGCGCGTGCCCGCCGCGTAGCGCGCCTGGGCGGAGAGGGAGGAGCCCGACACGTGCGGCGTCATGCCGTGGTGGGGCATCGTCCGCCAGGGGTGGTCCCGGGGCGCCGGCTGGGGGAACCAGACGTCGCCGGCGTAGCCGGCGAGCTGTCCCGACTCGAGTGCGGCGACGATCGCGTCGCGGTCGCAGATCTTGCCCCGTGCGGTGTTGATGAGGTAGGCGCCGCGCTTCATCCGCCCGAGCATCTCGGCGTCGAAGAGGCCTTCGGTCTCGGGGTGGAGCGGGCAGTTGATCGTCACCACGTCGCAGACCTCGACCATCGACTCGACGGTCTCGTGGTGGGTGAGGCCCAGTTCCTCCTCGACCGCGGCGGGCAGGCGGTGGCGGTCCATGTAATGAAGGCCGACGTCGAAGGGCGCCAGCCTGCGCAGCACCGCGGTGCCGATCCGCCCGGCGGCGACGGTGCCGACCTGCATGCCCTCGACGTCGTAGGAGCGGGCGACGCAGTCGGCGATGTTCCAGCCGCCGTCGACCACGGTCTGCCAGCTCGGGATGTAGTTGCGGACGAGGCCGAGGATCATCATCACGACGTGCTCGGCGACCGAGATCGAGTTGCAGTAGGTGACCTCGGCGACGGTGACGTCGGCGGCGGCGGCCGCTTCGAGGTCGACGTGGTCGGAGCCGATCCCGGCGGTCAGCGCGAGCTTCAGCTTGGGCGCCTTGCCGATCCGCTCCGCGGTCAGGTAGGCGGGCCAGAAGGGTTGGGAGATGACGACCTCGGCGTCCGGCAGATGGCGCTCGAACTCCGAGTCGGGCCCATCCTTGTCGGCGGTGACGACCAGCTCGTGGCCCGCCGCCTCGAGGAAGGGGCGCAGGCCGAGCTCACCGGAGACGCAGCCGAGGAGATCGCCCGGGGAGAAGTCGATCGCCGCCGGGGTCGGCGCCGTCTGGCCGTCCGGATAGCGCTCGATCTTCGGGATGCCGTCCCGCGCATAGGCGGGCGGGTAGCCGTCGACCGGATCGTCGTAGAGAACACAGAGCACCTTCGCCATCTCATCCCTCCATCTTCGGACTCGCCTGACCCAGATCCAGTGCCCCGAGCTGGATTCGAACCAGCGGCCTATCCCTTAGGAGGGGATCGCTCTATCCAGCTGAGCTATCGGGGCCCGAGGCGGGATTTTGGCTTACGGGAGAGATTTGTGGCAGAAAAGTTCCAAAGTGCGCGCCACGTGTGCGGATTTCGGAGCCATGATCGGTTGCATGAGAACCAGCCAGATTAGAGAGGTGTCCTCCACGAGGTTTAATGTGGTGGACATGTCCAAGATGATTCAGGTCAGAAACGTTCCGGACGAGATGCACCGGATGCTGAAGATGAGGGCCGCGGCGGAGGGGATCTCCCTGTCGGACCTGATCAAGCGCGAACTCGGTGCGACGTCGGGGCTGCTCACGTTCGAGGAACTCGACGCCCGGGTGCGGGCGCGCGGGCCTTCGAAGGTGAAAACGGCCGATACCGTCCGCTATATCCGCGAAGCGCGGGGCGACTGATGAACGTCGTCGACGCCTCGGTCCTGGTCGAGTATCTGGCCGGGGGAGAACATGTGGAGGCGGCCCGCGAGGCGATCGGGCGGGAGCGCTGGGTCTGGGCTCCCGCCCTGGTCGACGCCGAGGTCGGCAACGCGCTGCGGCGGCAGGCGCGGGCGAAGAAGCTCGGCCCGCGCAAGGCAGGCGCCGCGCTCCAGGACTTCCTCTGCATGCGGGTGCAGCGGATTCCGCATACAGCCCTGGCCGATCGAGCCTGGCAGCTGCGCGAAAACGTCAGCTTCTACGACGGGCTCTACATCGCACTGGCCGAGACTCTCGAGACCCCGCTCCTCACCTTTGATCAGCGGCTCACTCGGGCACCGGGCCTGCGTACCGACGTCGAGCTGATCGGGGCCTAGGCCTCGTCGGTGTCCGGCTCGTCCTCGTCGACTGCGGCGTAGAGGCTCTCGGCGGCCAGCTCCATCGCCCGCCGGCTCCACAGCTTGACCTCCATGAAGACGTCGTCGCCGTAGGCCTCGAGGGCGTCGAGCGCGACCAGGGTGAAGCGCTCGCGGACGATCTCTTCCTGGTCGACGACCTCCCCGTCGAGCTCGGCGGTGGCGGCCACGGCGCCGCGCACCAGGGGGCGTCCCCAGACCAGGGTGACCGCGCCGGCCCGACCGTTCTCGCCGCGCCAACGGCCGATCACGTCGTCGTTCAGATCGATCTTCCAGTCGGCGTTGTCATCGGCGAGGACGTCGGTGAAGTCGGCGGTGGCGGCAAAGCCGGTCGGGTCGCCATCGCCGGTCGGCAGCTCGTAGGAGACGTGGCCGAAAAGCTCCAGCGTGCCCTCGTCGCTCTCGGTCAGCACCGAGCAGGGCACCCAGACCCGGCCGCCCCAGGTGCGCTCCGGGAACCAGTCGACCTCCTCGGGCACGTCGGCTCCGGCCGGCAGGTCCTCGAGCTCCTCCACCGCAGCGACGAATGCCTCCCGCAGCCGCGTCGCGAAGCGGCCGCCGGCGATGCCCTCCTGGCTCGTGTCGGCGATGAAGCGGGGGATCGGTCGCGGGTTGGGCGCCACGGCCGGCAGACCCTACAGGGCCGCCGAAGCTAGGCGGCCTGGGGGACCGGGTCGGGGCGACTGCGCAGGAGGGTGACCGCGGCGGCGACCCCGGCGAGGCAGAGGCCGGCGCCGATCAGGAAGGCGATCTTGTAGCCCTCGGTGAAGGCGTCGAGTGAGCCGGTGCCGCCCGCGAGCAGGTCGTTGGTGCGTGAGGTGGCCACCGTGGTCAGGATGGCGAGGCCGAGCGTGCCGCCGAACAGCCGCGAGGTGTTGACCACGCCCGAGGCAAGCCCGTTCTGCGCCGCCGGCACGCCTTTGACGGCGACGATCGTCGCCGGGACCAGTGACCATCCCGCTCCGAGCGCGACCAGCATGCCGCCAGGCAGGATCGCCACCTCGTAGGCGCTCGTCGCCTCGACCGTCGCCAGGACCAGGAAGCCGATCGTCGCCAGCGACATGCCGATGGTCAGGGTCAGCTTCGTCCCCAGACGGGCCACCAATCTGGGGGCCGTGGCCGAGCCGGCGAAGATCAGCAGCGTCATCGGCAGGAAGGAGATGCCGGCGACCAGCGCGTTCTCACCCTTCACTTCCTGCAGGTAGAGGGAGACGAAGTACCACATGCCGAACATCCCGGCGAAGAGCAATGCGACGATCAGGTTGGCGGCTCGCAGCGCGGGCATCTTGAAGACGTCGAGCGGGATCAGCGGGTCGGCCGCGAGCCTGCCCTCGACCAGCGCGAAGAGGCCGAGCAGGACGATCCCGATCGCCAGCGGGGCGAGTGCGCCGACCGATCCCCAGCCGAGGGTGTCGGTGCGGACGATCCCGTAGACGATCGCCGTCAGCCCGCCGCTGATCAGCACCGCGCCTGGGACGTCGAGCTTGCGCTCGTGGGCCACCGCGGGCTCGCGTGGGATCACGCGCCGGCCGGCGAGGACGACGGCGATGCCCACCGGGACGTTGATGATGAAGACGGCCGGCCAGTCGAAGCCCTGCGTCAGGGCGCCGCCGAGCAGGACGCCGGCGGACCCCCCGACCCCGCCCATCGCGGCCCAGAGGCCGAGCGCCCGGTTGCGCTCGGTGCCCTCCTTGAAGGAGCCGGTGACGATCGCGAGGCTGGCGGCGGAGATCACCGCGGCGCCGAAGCCCTGGATCGCGCGGGCGCCGATCAGGACGCCCTGGCCGTCGGCGAGCGCGCAGCCGAGCGAGGCGAGAGAGAAGAGGCCGACGCCGATCAGAAAGATCTGGCGGCGGGGGAGGAGGTCGGTGGCGCGCCCGGCCAGCATCAGGAAGCCGGCGAAGGTCAGCGTGTAGGCGTTGACGACCCACTGCAGGCCGGTGTCGGAGAAGCCGAGCGAGGAGTGGATCTTCGGCAGCGCGACGTTGACGATCGAGATGTCGAGGATCACCATGAACTGCGCAAGGCAGACGGTGAGGAGGAGCGCGTCTTTCTGGAATCTCTTCATAGTTCGACGGTCACCGTACCACAAAGTTCGACGATCGTCGTATCATCATCTCCACGATGACCTTCGAGATACCCGATCGCGACGAGATCGACCTCTCCGCCGTCCTGCATGCGCTGAGCGATCCCCAGCGGCGCGGCATCGTCGCCGAACTGGCGGCGAGCGAGGAGCCGCGTCCCTGCGGCAGCTTCGCCCCCGAGATCACCAAATCGACCCGCACCCACCACTTCTGCGTGCTGCGCGAGGCCGGCCTGATCGAACAGTGGAAGGAGGGCACCTCCAAGATGAGCCGGCTGCGTCGCGCCGACATCGACGCCCGCTTCCCCGGCCTGCTCGACTCGGTGCTCAGATCAAAGGCAGTCGCGCAGGTCTGATGCCGCCTGCTCGGGCGGGTAGATGTTGATGTCGACGCCGGTGCCGAGCTCGAAGCCGGCCTTGATCGTCAGCCGCGGCGCGATGTCGACGTGCCAATGGAACAGCTCGGCGTCCTTCGGGGCGGTGCGCACCCAGAGATTCAGCTCCGGCGGCGCGCCGAAGCGGGCGGCGAGGACCCGCATCGCGGTGGCGATCATCGCCGCGCCGCCGCCGTCCTCCTCGAAGCGACCGACCTCGCGCCGCGGGATCACGCGCAGCTCGAAGGGCGAGCGCGACGCCCAGGGGCAGATCAGCGCCGCCTCGTCGTCGATCGCCACCAGGCGGTCTTTGCGGCGCACCTCCTCGACCAGGACGTCGGCGAGCAGCCCGGCACCGGCGGTCCGTTCGCCGTAGGCGCCCGCCCGCTCGCGCTCCCGCGCGATCGCCGCCGGCACGAACGGCAGCGCGTAGAGCTGGGCGTGGGTGTGCTCGAGCGAGGCGCCCGCGCCGCCGCCCTCGTTGACGATCAGCTGCAGGCAGGCGGCGTCGCGGTGGGAGCGCATCCGCTCGCGCCAGGTCGCCACCGCGTCGGCGAACTCGGTGTCGTCGAGTTCCGCCATCGCGGTCACGTGCCGCGGCGAGTTGATCAGCACCTCGTGCGCCCCGGTCGCCGGTCGTGAGCTGAAGAGGTCCGGTTCGCCGGAGCGACGTGAGGTCAGCAGCGGGTCGCCGCTGGAGGAGAAAGAGCCGGCTTCGGACTCGGGGCTGCCCCCCGGCGCCGAGTCCGCCGCGGCTCCGAGCGCCGGGTAGAGGTTGGGGACGACGCGGGTCCGCCAGCCGGGCGTGTCGGGGGCGCCCCCGTCTGGACGCAGCGCGTAGAGCTCGGGTGGCGTCTTGTCCTCGTTGCCCTCGCAGAACGGACAGCCCTCCGGGCCCTTCGGCGCCGAGCGCCGCGTCGTGAAGTTGTCCGGCCGCGCCGCGCGCCCGGGGGCGAGGATCGTCCTCAGCCCGCTCAGCTGGTCGATGCGGATCTCAGGTGACGGAGGGGTCGCGCTCAGGTCCGGGAGGGTGGCAGATCCGGCTTGTCCGGGTCAGCTGGGACGGGCGGCTCCGGGGCGGGCGCTTTCGGCGGCGGTTTCGGTTTGTGGCCGTTGCCGGTCATCCCGCCGACGAACGGCTCGAGCACGTCCATCGGCAGCGGGAAGACCACCGTCGTGTTCTGGTTGGAGCCGATTTCGAGCAGCGTCTGCAGGTAGCGCAGCTGCAGGGAGGCCGGGTTGGTGCTGATGATGTCGGCCGCGTCGGTGAGCTTCTGGGCGGCCTGGAACTCGCCCTCGGAGTTGATGATCTTCGCCCGCCGCTCGCGCTCGGCCTCCGCCTGGCGCGCCATCGCCCGCTGCATCTGGTCGGGGATCTCGACGTCCTTGATCTCGACCGCGGTCACCTTCACGCCCCACGGCTCGGTCGACTCGTCGATGATCTTCTGCAGGTCTTCGTTGAGGCGCTCGCGGTCGGCCAGCAGTTGGTCGAGCTCCGCCTTGCCGAGCACCGAGCGCAGCGCCGTCTGCGAGATCTGCGAGGTCGCGACCAGGTAGTTCTCGACCTCGACCACCGCCCGGTTCTGGTCGACGACGCGGAAGTAGGCGACCGCGTTGACCCGGCAGGGGACGTTGTCGCGGGTGATCACCTCCTGCGGCGGGATGTTCAACGTCACCGTCCGCAGGTCGACCGAGACCATCCGGTCGATCAGCGGGATCAGCAGGATCAGGCCCGGGCCCTTGGTGTCGATCAGCCGGCCGAGCCGGAAGATCACGCCGCGCTCGTACTCGCGCAGCACCCGCACCGACAGGCCGAGTCCGATCAGCCCGAAAAGGATGATCACGATGATTACCGCGCCGAC
>DATJWW010000045.1:0-97239 GCA_035500835.1 Solirubrobacterales bacterium
TGAGCGGCCTGATGAGGAAGACGCACGAAACCGTGGACTCGTCGGTGTCTTCGTCACCGATCACAGGCCTTCGTGGAGGAACACGCTCCTCTCCTCCCCGGAGCGCGCCGATCCCCACGCCCTCTCCCCGAACCCTCGGCCGTCCCGGCCACGGCCACACCCTGCCGGGGTCGTGGCCGGGACGGCCGCGTCCCTTCCCCTCGGGCGCCAGCTCCCCCCGTCGCCATAAGATCGACTGCCACCGATGGGCAAACCCTCCACCCGTCTAGTCCAGATAGGCGTTTTTTCTGACTTTGGGCCATGGGCTGAGCGGGTATTCGTCCCTAGCGTGCGAGCATGGCGACGACCTTGAATCCGGCCCGTCCCTTTCCCGGCGCCGGTGTGTACCCGCTCGATTCGGGGCACTTCGACGAGGCGTTCGCCGCGACCGGCACCGTGCGCCCTCCCTACGTGACGGTGATCGACGCGCTCGCGCGGCAGGACCTGGTGGAGCTGCGCGAGCGCGTCCGGTCGAACATCGAGGAGATCGGCCTCTCCTTCGGGCCGGGCGCGCCGATGGTCGTCGACCCGGTGCCGCGGGTGATCGACGCGGCCGAATGGGCGGCCCTGGAAGCGGGCCTCCTGCAGCGGGCTCGGGCGCTGAACGCCTTCATCCTCGACGCCTACGGCGACCAGCGGATCTTCCAGGAGGGGATCGTGCCGCAGCGCCTGCTCGAGACCTCGCAGGGCTACGAGCCGCTGATGCGCGGGCTGCTGGAGGCGACCGTGCCGCCCGCTACGGTCGCCGGCATGGATCTGATCCGCGACGCGACCGGAGAGCTCCTGGTCCTCGAGGACAACCTGCGCATGCCGTCGGGCGCTACCTACGCGATCGCCGTGCGCGAAGCGGTCGGGCCGGAGCTCGGCGCCGACGCGACGGCCCGGCTGCGCCGGCCGGACGGCTACGTCGAACGGCTGGGCGAGGCGATCCGCGCCGCGGCGCCCGCCGCCCACGCCGCCGAACCGGTGGCGGCGATCCTCTCCGACGGTCCCGAAAGCGGCGCCTACTACGAGCATGAGCGGCTCGGCCGCGAACTCTCGCTGCCGGTCGTCACGCCGTCGCAGCTCTCGCAGGCGCGCGGTCGACTGCACGCGCGGATCGGCCGCGAGCGGGTCCAGCTCGACGTCGTCTACCGGCGCCTCGACGAGGACCGGCTGACCGACACCGGCGGGGCGCTCACCGAGCTCGGCCGGCTGCTCGCGCCCGCCCTCGAATCGGGGCGCCTGCGCTGCGTCAACGCGATCGGCACCGGTCTCGCCGACGACAAGCTCGCCCACGCCTACGTCGAGGAGATGATCCGCTTCTACCTCGGCGAGGAGCCGCGCCTGCGGTCCGTCCCCAGCTACGACCTCTCCGACCCGGAGGCGCGCGAGGAGGTGATCGGCCGGCTCGACGAGCTGGTGATCAAGCCGCGCGACGGGTTCGGCGGCCACGGGGTGACGATCATGCCGCGCGCCACCGAGCCGGAGCGGCGCAAGGTGATCGGGCTGGTGCGGCGCCGGCCGGAGCGCTTCGTAGCCCAGGAGCTGGTGCCGCTCTCGACCCATCCGACGATCGTCGGCGCCGGCCTCGCGCCGCGGCGGGTCGACCTGCGGCCGTACGTACTCAGCCCCGGCGGCGGGGCCGAGCAGTCGGTGATGCAGGGTGGCCTCACGCGCTACGCCAAGGAGGCCGAGGAGATGGTCGTCAACAGCTCCCAGGGCGGCGGCAGCAAGGACACCTGGGTGCTCGGCCCCGACGTCGGATGAGACGCTCCTTGGCATCGCTGGAACAGCGCCCCCTGATCGGGGTCACGACCTCGGAGGTGCGCCCGGCGGAGCGGGTCAACCCGGTGCCCGAGGGCGAGCCGCTCGGCAAGGAGATGGCGCTCGGGATCACCTACCTGAGGGCGGTCGAGGCGGCGGGCGGGCTGCCGGTGGTGATGCCGCCGATGGGCGAGGACGCGATCGAGCCGCTGCTCGACCGCCTCGACGGGATCTGCCTCTCCGGCGGCCCCGATCTCGACCCCTCGCTCTACGAAGCCAAGCCGCACCCGGAGCTCGGCCCGATCGAGCCCGACCTCGACCGCTTCGAGCTCGCCGTGGCCGCCCGCGCCGACACCCGGGAGATGCCGATCCTGGCGATCTGCCGCGGCACCCAGGCGCTCAACATCGTCCGCGGCGGGGCGCTCCATCAGCACCTGCCCGACCTCTCGAGCGAGTTCACCCACCGCCAGACCAACCCCGGCACCGAGCCCAGCCACCCGGTCGCGGTCGATCCCGGCTCGCTGCTGGCCGAGGCGCTCGGCGGCGACGCGATCGAGGTCACCGACGTCAACTCCTTCCACCACCAGGCGATCGATCGGCTCGGCGAGGGGCTGCGGGTGAGCGCCCGCGCGCCGGACGGTACGATCGAGGCCATCGAGGACCCTGATCGACGCTTCCTGATCGGCGTCCAATGGCACGCCGAGACGCTCGTCCACCGCGAGGCGGAGGCGGAGCTCTTCCGCCGCTTCGTCGAAGCCTGCCGCGCCGACCGCGCCGAGTACGAGCAGGCCGCCGAGCGGCGCGAGGTCGCGTGACGCCGGAGTCCTCCGGGGCGACCTTGCCCGCCTGGGCGACCTGGGCGGAGCCACACGAGCAGGGCGCCTACACGGTCGGGATCGAGGAGGAGGTGATGCTCCTCGACCAGCTCACCTGGGCGCTCGCCCACCGGATCGACTCGGTCCTCCCCCGCCTCCCCCACGGCCGCACCGCCAGCTTCACCGCCGAGACGCACGGCTCGGCGCTCGAGATCCAGACCGGCGTCCACGGGCGGATCGGCTCGGCGATCGACGAACTGGGGGCGCTGCGGCGCGAGCTCGAGGAGACGCTGCGGCCGCTCTCGATGCGGGCGGCGAGTGCCGGCACCCACCCCTTCGCCGTCTGGCAGGAGATCGTCGTCTCGGCGGGAGAGCGCTACCAGTTCGTCTACGGCTCGATGCGCGAGCTGGCCCGGCGCGAGCCGACCTTCGGCCTCCACGTCCACGTCGGCGTGCCCGACGCGGAACTGGCGATCCATGCCGCCAACCGCCTCCGCACCGAGCTGCCGCTGCTGCTCGCGCTCTCGGTCAACTCGCCCTTCTGGCAGGGCCGCGACACCGGCCTCGCCTCGGCCCGCACGCCGCTCTTCCAGGCCTTCCCCCGGGTCGGCGTCCCGCGCGCCTTCCACACCTACGAGGAGTACGTCGAGTCGGTCGACGTCCTGATCCGCTCCGACGCGGTGCCCGAGCCGACCTTCCTCTGGTGGGACGTGCGGCCGCAGCCGCGCTTCGGCACGATCGAGGTGCGGATCATGGACGCCCAGACGACGCTCGCCGACACCGCGGCGCTGGCGGCGCTGGTCCAGTCGATCGTGCGGCTCGAGGTCGAGGAGAGGGCGAAGACCTACGACCTCGGCATGCCCCCCGAGGTCCTCGCCGAGAACCGCTTCCTCGCCGCCCGCGACGGCATGGACGCCGAGCTGATCGTCCCCGAGCTCGACGAACGGGTGCCGGCCCGGGCGATGCTGGAGGAGCTCCTCGTCCTCTGTCGCCCCCACGCCGAGGACCTCGGCTGCGCCGCCGAGCTGGAGAGCATCAGCCGCCTCGCGGAGCGCACCGGCGCCCGCCGCCAACTGGAGCTGTCCCGCTCGCTCGGCTCCCTCCCCCGCATCGTCGCCGTGCTCGCCGACGACTTCCTGGCCGGCGCCTGAGCGCCTCCTCCCTCCTAGTTCTTCCCCTTGCAGGCTCGGATGATTTCCGTCTGCGCCCTGGTCCCGTCTTCGAACTTGCCTTCGACGTGGACTTTCAGCTTGCCGTCCGGGCAGCTGGCGCTGATCGGGTTGTAGGTCTTGCCGCCCACCTTGACCGACTTGAAGATTTCGAGCGTGAAGGAGATGCCCGACCCGTAGCCGCCGACGATCTGCGGGATCTTGATCACGCCGCGGGTCCCGAAGCGACCGTGGTGGATCTTCGTGATGGTCGCCGTGGTGACGATCGCGCCGGAGACCGGATTCGAGAAGTAGACGTGTCCGAGCCAGGTGAGCTTCCCGTTCTTTTCGCCGCCGTTGAAGAGGAGCAGCTTCGAGGACACGTTGATCGGCTTCTGTTCGGGGAAGGCGACCTGGGCGACCGCGGTCCCTTCGCCGATCAGCGAGGTCCCGCAGGCTCTCAGGGCCGCTGCCGTCGTCGTCGCCTGCAGCTTTCCGGCCTTGCAGGCCGGGATGCCCTTGGTGTGGGCTTCACCGTTCTTGTCGGCTTCGATGAGGATTTCCCGGATCGCGGGTGGGTGGCCGCCGTTCTGCATGCGGACCGATCCCGACGCCTTGATCGCGATCGGCGTCTGCTTGGTCTTGGAGAGCGTCTTCGGGGTGAATCCGCCGCCGGCGGTGAGTTCCAATTCGCCGACCCTGACCGTCACCGGGCCTTCGCCCCCGGCGGCACCGGCGATCCCGACCGCCGTCACCCCGAGGAGCGCTCCCATCGCGAGCACGAGCATCACGTATCTGCGCATCTAAAATCCCCCTCTGCCCGGCTGCCTCCCGCGGCGCGCCGCTAGATAGATCTCAGTATACCATCTACTTTGGACTATCGGGCAGCCACCGACGACCAGAATTTCACCGACATGCGCTCATAGGCGATGCCGGCCTCGAGCGTCAGCCCGGGTCCCTCGGGGAAGTCGAAGCCCTTGAGCGCCTGCCTGAGGTTCTCCCACTCATGGAGCCTCGCCTTGTGGGCCGTCAGCTGGGCGGCGGCGATCGCCTTCGGGTCCGCCCCGAGGAAGATCTTCAGGAGCCCCGGATCCCGGACCGCGGGGAGGTCGCTGACCGCATCGTCGTCCAGCCAGGACAGGAGGGCCTCCTCCCCGGCCTTGGTGAGCGAGTAGGTCTTGCGCCGCCTGCCCTCGCTCTCGCGGTCTTCGCTCAACAGACCCTCCTTCGCGAGGCGGGCGGTCTCGGTGTAGAGCTGGGCGTGCTGGATCGTCCAGAAGTTCCCCAGCCCGGCGGCCACCCGCCCCTTCAGGTCGTAAGGGGTGCCGGGATCGTCTTGCAGGAGCCCCAGGACGATGTAGGAGGTCGGCGTCAGCTCGCGCTCGGACATCGGCGAGAAGTCTGCCGGAAAAAGAGGGGACGTTCAGATCGCCAGCGGTTCGCCGGGCGGGATCACGAACTGGCTGACGACCAGGTTGGCGGCCAGCTTCGAGACACCGTCGCGGATCCGCTCGATCCGCACCTCGATCACCGCGGTGCTGCGACCGGCGTGCAGGGGGCGGGCCTCGGCGACGATCTCGTCGCCGAGTCGGCCGGCGCCGAACACGTTCAGCTTCAGCTCGATCGTGGTGAAGTCGTAGCCGGGCGGGATCGCGCGGAAGGTGGCCCAGGCGGCGACGGTGTCGCCGAGCGCCGTCCAGACGCCGCCGTGGACGAAGCCGCCGGGGTGGAGGTGGCGGCTCTCGACGAAGATCCGGCCGCGGGCGTGGTCCTCCTCGATCTCGAGCGGTTCGATGCCGAGATCGGCGGGGAAACTGCCCACCGCGAACTCGCGGATGTCCTCCGGCTTCACCTGTGAGAGATCAGGCATGGCTGCGTATGTAAACAAGAAGCGGCCCCGTCATGGGGCCGCTTCGTCACACAAGGGCCGGGTCGCCTCAGACCCGTTCGACGATCATCGCCTTGCCCTGGCCGCCCGCGACGCACATCGTCTCGAGGCCGACCTGGTGGTCGTCGGTCTCCATCCCGTTCAGCAGGGTGCCCATGATCCGGGCGCCGGTCATGCCGAACGGGTGGCCGAGGGCGATCGCGCCGCCGTGCGTGTTCAGCTTGTCGAGCTCGATCCCGGTTTCGTCCATGATCGGGATCACCTGGGCGGCGAACGCCTCGTTCAGCTCGACCGTGTCGATGTCGCCGATCGTCATCCCGGCGCGGTCGAGGACCTTCTTGATCGCGCCGATCGGGGCAACGCCCATGTACTCGGGCTCGTTGCCGAAGGTGGCGGCGGTGACGATCCGGGCGCGCGAGGTCAGGCCCAGCTCCTTCGCCTTGGTGTCGCTCATCAGCAGCACCGCGGCGGCGCCGTCGTTCAGCGGGCAGGAGTTGCCGGCGGTGACGCCGCCCCCGCCGAAGGCCTCGTCGAGTTCGGCCAGCTTCTCCAGGGTCGAGGAGGCGCGCGGTCCGTCGTCCTTGGCGATCTCGTTGCCGTCGACCGTCACCGGGACGATCTCGCGCTCGAAGAAGCCGTCTTCCTGCGACTTGACCGCGAGTTCCTGCGAGCGCTGCGCGTACTTGTCCATGTCCTCGCGCTTGACGCCGTAGCGTTCGGCGACGTTGACCGCGGTCAGGCCCATGTCGATGTAGGCGTTGGGCTGGCCGTTCTCGCCGATCAGGTTCGGGTTGCGATCGGCGACGCCGGCGGGCTCGGTGCGCTCGTTGAAGCGGCTCACCCACTCGACCCCGACCGCCAGGTAGGCGTCGCCCTCGCCCGCCTTGATCGCGTTGCCGGCGTGGCGGATCGCGTCGAGGCTGGAAGAGCAGTAGCGGGAGACGGTGACCCCGTTGACGGTGTCCGGCAGCTTCTCGGAGAGCAGCGCGATGATGCGGGCGATGTTGAAGGCCTCGAGGCCCTGCGGCATGCCGACGCCGCAGAAGACGTCCTCGACCAGGGCCGGGTCGAGCTCCGGGTTGCGCCCGAGCAGCTGGTCGACCACGAAGGCGCCCATCTCCTCCGGGCGCAGCGAGGCCAGCGAGCCCTTGAAGGCGCGGCCGATCGGCGTGCGGATGGTGTCGACGATTACTGCCTCGGGCATCTGTGTTGCCTCCTTGGGGGCTTGGTGCGGGTGGAGAACCGCGCGGAAATGTAGTCGATGTCGAAGTTGGCTGATTGACCAGTCGGTCAATCAATTGTGGCATTTGTCACCCGTCGGCCTCCCAGGCGTCCCCGCCCTTCGTTACATTCGGCAGACCCAGCCCGCTTGGGATGCGGGAAGACGCCGCGCCGCGGCACCGAAAGGAGGCCTCGACATGCCTGAGGGCTACTGCGTCAAAGAGCGCAAGAAGGTCGAGATCAAAGACGCCAAACAGGTGACGATGAAGAACGGTCGTCCGGCGATCCAGGGCGTCTGCCCTGATTGCGGGACGAAGATCTTCAAGATCGGCAAACTCGAGGCCTGAGGCGCTCCTCCGGCCCGGACGCGAGGGGCCGCCCGTCCGCGGGCGGCTGAACCTCGCCACCCTGCGTCCCGTACAACGGTCGACGATGAGTCGACCCCGATCCCAGCTGGGCGCGCGATGCCGGCGCTGAAGCGCGAGCGCGACGTGCGCGAGGCCTATGCCGCCCACGCGGGCGAGCTCTACGGCTTCGCGGTGCGCTCGTTGGGCGATGCGGGGCTGGCCGAAGAGGCGGTGCAGGAGACGTTCCTGCGCGCCTGGCGGGCGGGCGACCGCTACGACCCGGAGATCGGCAGCCTGCGCACCTGGCTGTTCGCGATCCTGCGCAACGTGGTGATCGACCTCGGCCGCGCCCGTGCCGCGCGGCCGCGGGTAGCCGAGGGCGGGATCGAGCCGTCGGTCGAACCGCTCGAGCAGGCGCTGCTCGCCTGGCAGGTCGAGGAGGCGATGCGGCGGCTCGGGGAGGATCATCGCCGGGTGCTGCTCGAGACGCACTTCCGCGCCCGTCCCTATGCCGAGGTGGCCGCCGAGCTGGGGGTGCCGGAGGGGACGATCAAGAGCCGCGTCTACTACGGCCTGAAGGCGCTGCGCGTCGTGCTCGAGGAGATGGGTCATGAAGACTGAGGACCACCGCGACCTGCGGCTCTCGCTCGGCGCCTACGCGCTCGGCGACCTGCCCGCCGACGAGCGCGCGACGATCGCGGCGCACCTCGAAGGCTGCCCCGAGTGCCGCGCCGAGTTGCGCTCGCTGGAGGGGGTGGCGGCGCTCCTGCCGCTGGCCGACCCGGAGCGGATCGAAGGGCCGGCGACACGGCCGCCCGCCGAGCTCGGGGCCAGGATCGAGGCGCAGATCGCCGCGGAAACTTCCCGGGAGGGCAAGGCGCGGAGGCGGCGGCGTTTCCAGATCGGGCTGGGGAGCGCCGCTGCGGCCGCGGCCTTCGTCGTCGTCCTCGCGCTGATCGTCCTGCCGATCGGCGGCGGGGAAAGTTCGCCCGCGCAGGAGGTCCGGTTCACCTCCGTGCCGAAAGGTGTGAGCATCGATGCAACCCTCGAACCCCACGCCTTCGGCACCGAGATCCAGATGTATGTGAAAGGCATCCGCTCCGGCACCCTCTGCCGTGTGTTCCTCCGCGACGAGCACGGGCACACCTTTCCCGCGGGCAGCTTCCGCTACCGCTGGGGAGAGGACTCCGAGGCGGAGCTGAGCTCGGCGCTGGATCTCTCGCAGGCGGCGGCGATCGGCGTCCACGCCGGCGCCCGCACGTTCGTCGAGCCGCTCTCCGGCGCGACGGCGACGATCGGTGGGGCGGAGCTCGACCCGGCATGAGCCGGCGCGTGGCGCTGCCGGTTGCGGCGCTCCTGGCCGCGGCGGTGCTCGTCGGCTGCGGCGGGGGCGGGGGCGGATCGAGCTCCCCGAGCGGCGGCTCGACCATGACGACGACCACGCCGGTCGCCAAACCGCCCCCCAACGCCGAAGAAGGGACCGTCTTCGTCTCGCTCGGCAGCGTCGCCGGGCTCGGCCAGGTCCTGGTCGACTCCGCGGGGCACACCCTCTACGCCTTCGGCAAGGACAGCGGTGGGCGCTCCGCCTGCGAAGGGGCCTGCGCGAAGGCCTGGCCGCCCTACCTCGTCGAACACGGTGAACCGGAGCCCAGCAACGGCGCCGGCGCATCCCGGCTCGGCACGATCACCCGCGCCGACGGCTCCCGCCAGGTCACCTACGCCGGCCGACCGCTCTACTCGTTCTCCGGCGACACCAGGCCGGGCGAGGCGAGCGGCCAGGGCTCGACCGCCTTCGGCGGCACCTGGACCGCCCTCAAGGGCTCCGGCGCCCCCGCCGGCTGACGCCCACGCGGGTGCGTTCGCACTTCGTTCCGGATAACGGAACCAACTGCGAACTCACTCCGGGGTGGCGGAGCGTTGGCGGTAGGAGACCGCGGGCGGGGCGATCGCGCGGATCTCGGCGAGGAGGCGGGCGGAGAGGTCGGCGGGGTCCTCGTCGGGTCGCGGCGGGCCGCCCGCCGGGTCGAAGAAGCGGACCTTGATCTTCGGTCGCCGCGGGAAGCCGGTGAGGTCCGCGGTACCGGTCACAGCGACGCAGCTGACGTGCGCCTCGGGGACGTCCAGCGCCAGCCGGCCGACCCCGCTGCGGGCGCGCATCACGCGGCCTTTCGAACGCGTCCCCTCGGGGAAGACGCCGACACAGGAGCCGTCGCGCAGCGCCGCGACCGCGTTGGCGAGCGCCTGCGCGTCGCCGGCGCCGCGGACGATCGGGATCTGGCCCATGCCGTTCAACAGCCAGGAGAGCCCCTTGACGTCCCAGAGGGACGCTTTGGCGAGCGCCCGGATCATCCGCCGCCTGCGCGCCGCGACGCCGATCATCACCGGGTCCCAGTGGCTGTCGTGGTTGCCGACGAGGAGCAGCGGCCCGCTCTCGGGCAGGGTCTCCACGCCGCTCACCTCGAGCCTGGCCCACCAGGCGACCGGCAGGTTTACGGCCATCGCAATGCGGTAGGTGCGGGTCGGTTCGCGCATCGGGCGGCGGCAAGCGTAGTGGTCGCGGCCCGACGGTTGCCGCCAAGCCGGCGTTGTCGATATCCGCAAATTACGAACTAGAGTGTCCCTGTGTCGCAAAAGCCGCTCGAGCTGATCCTTGCCCGCAACCTGATCTCGGCGCTCTCCACCCCGGCCTTCCTGGTCGACGAGAACGGCGGCATCGCCTTCTACAACGAGGCTGCCGGGACGCTGCTCGGCAAGGGCTTCGATGAGGTCGGCCACGTCGGGCCGAGCGAGTGGGGCGGCCTCTTCGGCCCCTACGACGCGAGTGGCCGGACGATCGCCTACGACGATCTGCCGGTCGTGCGCGCGGTGCGGGCCGGGCGCCCCGCCCACCAGAGCTTCGGCGTCCGCGCCGTCGACGGCCGGATGCATGCGGTCGAATGCTCGGCCTTCCCGCTGCTCACCGCGGCAGGATCGTGCGGGGCGATCGCGATCTTCTGGCCGGCCGGGGACGACTTCCCGGCCGCGGATCTGGACGGCGCGGTGGCCGGCGGCGAGCGGAACGGGGCGACGACATGAGGGTCGACCTCTGGGGGACGCGCGGGTCGGTGCCGTCCCCGGGACCGGAGACGATCCGCTACGGCGGCAACACCTCGTGCGTC
This sequence comes from Solirubrobacterales bacterium, assembly GCA_035500835.1. Classification (GTDB taxonomy): domain Bacteria; phylum Actinomycetota; class Thermoleophilia; order Solirubrobacterales; family 70-9; genus VAYN01. Next base: position 10,363 of record DATJWW010000045.1, read on the forward strand.
GGCGTCGCCCTCACCGACGGCTCGCTGCTCGCCCTCGACGCGGGCACCGGCATCCGCAACCTCGGCCTCGCCCTCCCGGTCGAGACGACCCGCCTTCACATCCTCCTCACCCACCTCCACCTCGACCACATCCAGGGGCTGGTCTTCTTCGAGCCGCTCTTCCGCTCCCAGGCCGAGATCGTGATCTGGGGACCGGCCTCGCCCGACGCCAGCCTGCGCGACCGGATCGGCCGCTACATCTCGGCGCCGCTCTCGCCGGTCGAGGTGCGCGAGCTGCCCTGCGACATCTCCTTCCGCGCCTGCCCGGAGGAGCTGGAGATCGGCTCGGCCCGGATCACCGCGGCGCCCGTCGCCCATCGCGGGCCGACGCTCGGCTACAGGATCGAGGACGGCGGCTCCACCCTCGCCTACCTCCCCGACCACGAGCCCGCGCTCGGCACCGACCTCGGGACGGTCGACCGCGACTGGATCTCCGGCTTCGACCTAGCCGCCGACGCCGACCTGCTGATCCACGACGGGCAGTACGCCGACGACGAGTACCCCGAGCACCTCGGCTGGGGTCACTCGGCGCTCTCCCACTCGCTTGCCTTCGCGCGGCGCACGGCGGCGCGGCGCACCGTCCTCGTCCACCACGATCCACTGCATTCCGACGCCTGGCTGGACGCCCACGCCGCGCGCGCCGCAACCGCCTGGGAGGGAAGCGGCGGGGCCCGCGACGCGGTCGAGCTCGGCCGCGAGGGGACGAGCTACGAGGTCGATCCGGCGACCGGCGAGTTCTCCCTCGCCGCCGACGAGCCGGCCGCCGCGATCGCCGCACCCACGACCCTGGCGCCTCGATGAGCCCGATCGACACCGCCCCGATCGACACCGCGGCGGCGCGCTCCGAGCTGATCGCCCGCGCCCTCGCCAAGGCGACCGAGGCGCACGCCGGCCAGATCCGCAACGGCAGCGGCGGCCTCCCCTACATCGAGCACCCGCGGATGGTGGCGGCGACGCTGGCGCCCCTCGGCTACGACGAGACGACGCTGGCGGCAGCCCTCCTCCACGACGTGGTCGAGGACTCCGACACCACGGTCGAGGACCTCCGCGCCGAATTCGGCGACCCGGTGGCCGACATCGTCGCCGCCCTCTCCGACGACGAATCGATCGAGTCCTACCGCGAGCGCAAGGACGAGCACCGCGGTCGCGTCGCCGCGGTCGACGGCGACGCGCTGGCGATCTACGCCGCCGACAAGATGACCAACATGACGACCCTGCACGCGGCGATCGCGGCCGAAGGGATGGGCGTCGCCGCCGAGTACGACGTGCCGCTGCGGCTGAAGCTCGAAGTCTGGGAAGCCGACGCGACGATGGTCCGCCACGAGGCGCCGGAGCTGCCGATGCTCGACGAGCTCGACGCGGCGATCAGCCGTCTCGAGGCGGATCTAGGAGCGGCAAGCCCTCGTCCCTGTACCTGAGCCGCCGGCGCAGCGGCAGCACCGCCCAGAGCACGAAGAACATGGTCAGCACCAGCGCCGTGGTGACCGCGGTGGTGGCGACGGTGCCGAAGAGGACGTTGGTAATCAGCATCACCGCGCAGGTCATCGCCAGCGCCAGCGCGACCAGCCCGGCGATCGCCAGCCGGTTGGCGACGAAGACGAGCCTCCCCTTCTGCTGGTAGCGGAAGGTGATCCGGTGATACGCGGAGGGGGCGATCAGGAGCGCCGCCGAGATCGCGGTGAGGAGCAGCGTCGCGAAGTAGACCTTCTTGTCGAAGGCGCTGATCGAGGTGAAGTGCTGCTGGAACGGGACCGCGAGCAGGAAGGCGAAGAGCACCTGGACGCCGGGGAGCGCGACCCGCAGCTCCTGCAACAGCTCGGAGAGGTTGCGGTCGAGCCGCTCGTCTTCGGTCTCGTTTCGTCCGGACGGACGATCGGGCATAAGTTGACCCTATGCCGGCCGTTACCGCCGTCGTCCTCTTCACCCGCGACCTGCGGGTGACCGACAACCCGGCGCTCTGGGCGGCGTCGAGGGCGGCGGGGACGGTGCCGCTGTTCGTGCTCGACGAGGCGATCCTCGGGTCGCGCTTCGCGGCGCCGAACCGGGTCGCATATATGCGGGAGGCGCTGATCGACCTCGACGGGCGGCTGAAGGCGATGGACGGGCGGCTCTTCCTGCGGCGGGGGCAGGTGGTCGAGGAGGCGATGAAGGTGGCCGGCGAGGTAGGCGCCGCCGAGCTCCACGTCGCCGCCGACTGGAGCGCCTACGCGCGACGGCGCGAGGCGAGGCTGCGGGCGGCCTGCGAGGAGGCCGGGATCGAGTTCTTCGTCCACCCCGGCGTGACGATCGTCGAACCCGGCGCCGTGACGCCGACCGGCGGCGACCACTTCAAGGTCTTCAGCCCCTTCCACCGCGCCTGGGGCGCGGCGCCGTGGCGCGAGGCGGTGGGGACGCCTCGCCGGCTGAGCGTGCCGACCGGGCTCGCCGCCGGGGAGCTGCCGGCCCTCACGAAGCTGACCGACGGCACGCCGTCCCCGGACCGTGAGCCCGGCGGCGAGACGCAGGCGCGCAAGCGGATGCACGCCTTCCTCCGCGACCGCATCGACGCCTATGACAGCGGCCACGACGACCTGGCGAGCGCCGGGACGTCGCACCTTGGCGCCCACCTCCGCTGGGGTTGCGTCAGCCCGCTCGAGCTGGCCGACGAGGCGCGAGAGAGGCGGGGCGGGGCGCCCTTCGTGCGCCAGCTCTGCTGGCGCGACTTCCACCACCAGGTGCTGGCCGCCTTCCCCGCCCTCCCCCGCCGCGACTACCGCCCGCGCGGCGACCGTTGGTCGCGCTCGGGGCGGGCATTCGAGGCCTGGCGGAAAGGCCGCACCGGCTACCCGCTGGTCGATGCCGGGATGCGCCAGCTGGCCGCCGAGGGCCACATGCACAATCGCGCGCGCATGGCGGTCGGCTCCTTCCTCACCAAGGATCTCTATATCGACTGGCGCAAGGGCGCCTGGCATTTCTGGGACCTGCTCTCCGACGGCGAGATCGCCGACAACGCCGGCAACTGGCAGTGGGTCGCCGGGACCGGCAACGACACCCGGCCGCAGCGGGTGCTGAACCCGGTGCGCCAGGCGGAACGCTTCGACCCCGACGGGATCTACGTGCGCCGCTGGGTGCCGGAGCTGGCCTCGGTCCGCGGCAAGGCGATCTTCCGCCCCTGGCTGATGGAAGGCTTCGAGGCGCTCGACTACCCGGAGCCGATCGTCGACCACGACGAAGCCGTCGCCGAGTTCCGCGCCCGCCGCGAATCCTGAGTTAGGGTCCGCCGATGGGACGGCTGGCCGTCATCCTCGGCTCCAACGCGCTCGGCCCGGGCGGCGAGGAGATCACGGCCGCGGCCGCCGAGCACGGCGCGGCGGTGGTGCAGCGACACGGCGACCCCGACGCCTACGTCCTCCCCCACGAGATCGACCACGCAGCCAACCTGCGGCCGCTGCTCGAGCAGGGCTGCGACCGGGTGCTGGCGATCGCCTCGGTCGGCAGCCTGCGCAAGGACCTGCCGGTCGGCACCTTCGTCTGCCCGGACGACTTCATCGCCCTCCACCTCGGCCTCTCGATCTTCACCGACACCCGCGCCCACACCGCGCCCTCCTTCGCCGCCCACTGGCGGGCCGAGGTGGTGGCAGCCTGGGCCGAAGGCGGCGAGGGGCCGGTAGACGGCGGCATCTACTGGCAGACGATCGGGCCCCGCTTCGAGACCCCGGCCGAGATCCGGATGATGGCTCCCCACGCCGACGTGGTCGGGATGACGATCGCCTCCGAGTGCGTGGTCGCCGGCGAGATGGGGCTCGAGTACGCGGCGGTCTGCGTCGTCGACAACATGGCCAACGGCCTTGCCGAGGGCGAGCTGAGCGTCGCCGAGATCGAAGCCGACCGGCTGATCCACGCCGCGGCGCTGCGCGACGGGCTCGCCGCCGTCCTCCCCCGACTCGGCGCGGTCGGCCGTTGAGCGCCCTCGTCGTCACCGACGCGCGGCTCGACGGCGAGCGGGTCGGGCTGCGCTGCGCCGCCGACGGGACGATCGCGGCGCTCGGCCCCGATGTCGCCGCGGCGCCCGGCGAGGAGACCATCGACGCGGCCGACGCGATCCTCGTGCCGCCGCTCGTCAACGGCCATACCCACGCCGCGATGACGCTCTTCCGCGGCTCCGGTGGCGACCTGCCGCTGATGCCCTGGCTGCAGGAACGGATCTGGCCGGTCGAGGCGAAGCTCGAGCCCGACGACGTCTACTGGGGCACCCGCCTCGCCTGCCTGGAGATGGTCCGCTCCGGCACCACCCGCTTCTGGGACATGTACTGGCACCCGGACGCGACCGCGCGGGCGGTCGCCGACGCCGGCCTGCGGGCGACGATCGGCGCGCCGCTCTTCGACAAAGGCCGCGACCCGGCGGCGATGCGCGACTCGGCGCGCGAGAGCCTCGCGATGCTGGAGGGCCTCGGCGGCCCGATCTCCGCCTCGCTCGCCCCCCACTCGATCTACATGGTCAGCGAGGAGTCCCTCGCCTTCATCGCCGAGCTCTCGGCCGAGCGCGACGCGCCGGTCCAGATCCACCTCTCCGAGACCGCGCCCGAGGTCGAGGACTGCCTCGCCGAGCACGGCCGCCGCCCGGCCGCCTACCTCGACGACCTCGGCCTGCTCACCGAGCGCACCCTGCTCGCCCACGGTGTATGGCTAGACGAGGACGAGCTCGCCCTGGTCGCGACCCGCGGCGCCACCGTCGTCTCCAACCCGGCGGCGAACATGAAGCTCGCGGTCGGCAAGGTCTTCCCCTACCCGACGGCGCGGGCGGCCGGGGTGCGGATCGGCCTCGGCACCGACGGCGCGGGCTCCAACGACTCACTCGACCTGCTCGCCGACCTGAAGCTCTTCGCCCTCGCCCAGCGCCACGCCGCCGCCGACGCCACGGCGATCGCCGCCGCCGACGCCTGGGACGTCGCCACCGGCGCCGGCGCGCCGCTCCTCGGCGCCACACCGCTGGCGGTCGGCGCCCCCGCCGACTTCGTCCTCCTCGACGCCCAGGCCCCCGAGCTGGCGATCGGCGAGCTCACCGCCGACCTCGTCTACGCCGCCGGCCACACGGCGGTCGACACCGTCGTCGTCGCCGGCCGCGTCCTGATGCGCGGCGGCGTCCAGCCGGAGCGCGACGAAGTCGTCGCCAAGGCACGCGAGCGCGCCACCCGCCTCGGGCTCTGAGCCCAACCCTCTGACTTTTGTCGCCCTGTGGGCGACAAAAGGACGTACTCACTTTTATTTGAATACCCCCTGGGGGTATCTGCTACCGTCCCTGCATGGCCGTGGGCTACTCAACTGACAAAGGCGCGCTGCTCAAACGCCTGGCGCGGATCGAGGGGCAGGTGCGCGGGGTCTCGCGGATGGTCGAGGAGGAGCGGTACTGCATCGACGTCCTCACCCAGATCGGCGCGATCGAGGCGGCGCTCGACAAGGTCGCGCTGGGATTGATCGACGACCACACGCGCCACTGCGTGCTCGAGGCCGAGGGTGGCGAGCGGGCCGAGAAGGTCGACGAGCTGGTCGCCGCGCTCGGCCGCTTCGTCGGCCGCTGAGGCGCCGTGCCGGTCCTCGAGAAGATCTGGGAAGGGGTGCAGCAGTCGCTGCTGATGGCCTACGAGGTGTGGTGGGCGCTCGTCCTCGGCTTCGCCATTTCGGCGATCGTCCAGGCCTGGGTGCCGAGGGCGCGGATCGAAGGAGCCCTCGCCGGCAGCGGCCTGGCGCCGATCGCCAGGGCCACCGGGCTCGGCGCCGCCTCCTCGTCCTGCTCCTACGCGGCGATCGCGATCGCCCGCTCGCTCTTCGCCAAGGGCGCCTCGGCGATCACCGCGCTCGCCTTCCAGTTCGCCTCGACCAACCTGGTCTGGGAGCTCGGCCTCGTCCTCTGGGTGCTGATGGGGTGGCAGTTCACGCTCGCCGAGTTCGTCGGCGGCATCGTCCTGATCGCGCTGATGGCGGTGCTGCTGCGCCGCTTCGTCTCCCCCGCGCTGGAGGAGCGGGCGCGCCGCCACGCGGAAGCGGTCGGCGGCGAGGGCGGTCACTGCCACCACGGACACGACAGCGGCTCTGATCCGGCCACCGCGCCCCCCTGGCGTGAGACGGTCCGCTCCGCCGCCGCCTGGCGCGAGGTCGCCGGCAACTTCCGCATGGACTGGGCGATGGTCTGGAAGGAGATCGCGATCGGCTTCCTGCTCGCCGGCTTCATCGGCCTGCTCGGCGACGACTTCTTCAATGTCCTCTTCATCACCGACGCCCCGCCACTCCTGCGCACCCTGGAGAACGTCGTCGTCGGCCCGCTGATCGCGGTCGCCAGCTTCGTCTGCTCGGTCGGCAACGTGCCGCTCGCCGCGGTGCTCTGGTCGGGCGGGATCAGCTTCGCCGGGGTCGTCGCCTTCATCTTCTCCGACCTGATCGTGATCCCGATCGTGCTCGCCTACCGCAAGTACTACGGGCGCGAGTTCGCGCTGCGGATCACGGCGCTGATGCTGGTCACGATCATCCTCGCGGCGCTCGTCGTCGACGGCATCTTCGGGCTGGTCGGCCTCGTCCCGACCGGGCCCCGCCCCACCCGCACCGACGTCTTCGGCTCGGTGCAGCTCGACTACAAGCTGGTGCTGAACGTGATCGCGACTGCGATCTTCGTGGCCCTCCTCCGGCTCTCCCGCGAGGGCGGCGCCCCCGGCCACGGATACCATCATGTTGATGCAGAAGGTCAAGAAAAGGATGGGTCCGGCCTCGCCGGGGTATAGGGTCGGCTCAGTGCCCGCCGCGGAGGCGACCGAACAGTCCCAGGGCGGAGCTTCCTCCGTCGTCTACCAGGGCGCCACCAAGCGTTACGGGAAGTCCGCGGTCCCCGCCGTCGACCATCTCGACCTCGAGGTGGCGGCGGGCGAGATCTGCGTCCTCGTCGGGCCCTCCGGCTGCGGCAAGACGACCTCGATGCGGATGGTCAACCGGATGGTCGAGCTGACCGAAGGCGACATCCTGATCGGTGGCGAGTCGGTGAAGAAGCGCGACGCCGCCCGGCTGCGACGCGAGATCGGCTACGTGATCCAACAGGTCGGCCTCTTCCCCCACCGGACGATCGCCCAGAACATCGCCACCGTCCCGCAGCTGCTCGGCTGGGACAAGGACCGCATCCGCGCCCGCACCGGCGAGCTGCTCGAGCTCGTCGGGCTCGACCCGGAGCTCGCCGGCCGTTACCCGGTGCAGCTCTCCGGCGGCCAGCAGCAGCGTGTCGGCGTCGCCCGCGCGCTCGCCGTCGACCCGCCGGTGATGCTCATGGACGAGCCGTTCGGGGCGATCGACCCGATCAACCGCGAGCGCCTCCAGAACGAGTTCCTCCGCCTCCAGGCGGAGATCCGCAAGACCGTCCTCTTCGTCACCCACGACATCGACGAGGCGATCAAGATGGGCGACCGGATCGCGATCATGCACGAGCACGGCCGGGTCGAGCAGTACGCGACCCCCGCCGAGGTCCTGATGGCCCCCGCCAACGAGTTCGTCGAGGACTTCGTCGGCGCCGACCGCGCGCTGAAGCGCCTCTCGCTGATGCGGGTCGGCGACATCGACCTCTGGCGGGCGCCGAACGCGCGCCCCGGCCAGTCGACCGCCGAGGTGCGCGCCGAGCTCGACGCGCCGGACGTGGAAGTCCCCTACGCCCTGCTGGTCGACGCCCAGGACCGGCCGCAGGGCTGGCTCACCCAGCGCGACCTGGCGGGCGACACCGTCCCGGCCACCGCCGATGCGCCGCTCGGGCCGGTGCTGGAAACCGGCGACGTGATGCGCGACGCGCTCGCCGACCTCCTCCAGGGCGAGTCGATGTACGCGCCGGTGGTCGACCACGGCGGCCGCATCGTCGGCGTCCTCTCGATCGAGATCATCTCCGAGTTCCTCGGCTCGCCGGAGGCGAAGACCGACGAGCACTCCGCGGTCGAGCGGCCGGTGGAGCATCCGGTGGAGCGTCCACATGATTAGTGCGCTCGCGGGGCTGCCGCTGGCGGTGGGACAGGTCGGCGAAGGGTTCTTCAAAGAACGGAACGGGTCGGCGTGCGTCGAACATCGCAGCCACCTCTTCTGCTTCGAATGGGCGCGCGAACACATCGGCGACTACGCCACGCCCGCCCTGCAGCAGCTCGAACTGGTGGTGATCTCGGTGCTGATCGGCTTCGCGATCGCCTTCGCCCTCGCCCTCCTTGCCCATCGTTTCCGCTACCTGGAGCCGCCGCTCCTGGCCGGCACCGGCATCCTCTTCGCGATCCCCAGCGTCGCCTTCTTCCTCCTGCTGCTGCCGATCACCGGGCGCGGGCGGGAGACGGCGATCATCGCGCTCAGCGCCTACACGCTGCAGATCATCTACCGCAATGTGATGGTCGGCCTCCACAACGTCCCCGAGTCGGCGAAGGACGCCGCCCGCGGCATGGGGCTGACCAGTCGCCAGCTGCTCTGGAAGGTCGAGGTGCCGCTGGCGGTCCCGGAGATCGTCGCCGGGCTGCGGGTGGCGGTGGTCTCGACGATGGCGATCGCGACCCTGGCGGTCTTCGTCCACGCCGGCGGGCTCGGCGAAAAGATCTACGGCAGCGGCAACCTCAACTTCCCGACCACGATCATCATCGCCGGCGTGATCGCGATCGTGATGGCGCTGCTGCTCGACGCGGTCCTCCTGATCGGACAGCACTTTGCGACCCCGTGGCGCCGGGCGGCGAGAGAGGCGACGGCATGAGCCAGGCCCTTCTCCCCCACCCCCTCTTCGCGGGCTTCGGCGGCGCCTTCGAATTCATCTTCTCGCGGCAGACCTCGAACGTCACCGGCGGCCACAAGGTCGGCGGTATCGACCAGGTGCTGGAACTGGCGCTGAGACAGATCGAGGTCAGCGTCGTCGCCTTGGCATTGGCGATGTTGGTCGCGATCCCGATCGGCCTCTACCTCGGCCACAAGGGGGTCGGCGAAGCGCTCGCCATCGGCCTCGGCAACGCCAGCCGCGCCGTGCCCGAGCTGGCCGCGATCGCCCTGATCGCAGCCGTGGTCGGGGTCGGCTTCTGGACCCTCGTCATCGTCCTCGCGGTCCTCGGCATCCCACCGATCCTCACCAACACCTTCACCGGCATCAACCAGGTCGACCGTCCGACGATCGACGCCGCCCGCGGGCTCGGCATGAGCGAGTTCGAGATCCTCCGCAAGGTGGAGGTGCCGATGGCGGTGCCGAGCGTCATGGGCGGGATCCGGACCTCGAGCATCAACATCATCGCGACGGCGACGATCGCGCCACTCGCCGGCGTGCTGACCCTCGGCAACTTCATCATCAACGAAAACGTCTACGGCGCGAACGGCGTACTCGCCGGCGCGATCGTCGTCTCGATCATCGCCCTGATCTTCGAGTTCGCCCTGGCAGGGCTGCAACGGCGGCTCACTTCCAAGGGCCTGCGCCTGCAGGCCCAGTAATCCTTTCCCCAGCCAAACACCAAGGAGGAGGCACCAAGTGAGGTTCAACCATAAGAGGCCGCTGATGGCTCTGTTCATGCTGATCGCGGCGCTCGCGCTTGCCGTCGGCATCTCGGCCTGCGGCGGCGGATCCAGCAGCAGCTCGAGCGAAAGCACCGAAGCCGAATCGACCGAAACCACCGGCGGAGAAGAAACGAGCGAAGAAGGCGGCGAAGGTGAAGCGATCACCTCGAACCCGGCCAACGCCAAGGTCAGCCTGACGATCGGCTCGAAGAATTTCCCCGAACAGGAAATCCTCGGCGAAATCTATACGCAGGCCCTGGCCGCGGCCGGCTACAACGCGAAGAGCGACCTCAGCCTCGGCTCCGAAACGGTGGCGCTGAAGACGCTGAAGGCGGGCAAGATCTCCGGCTACCCGGAGTACGCCTCCACTGCCCTCACGGCGTTCTTCGGCCTCGAACCCGAAGAAGTCCCCGCCGACGCCACGGAAGCGTGGGAAAAAGCCAACGCCGAATTCGAAAAAGAAGGGCTGACGGCGTTCGAACCGACCCCCTTCGCCAGCGCCAACGCGGTCGGTCTGCTCAAGACGACGGCGGAAAAGTACGGTCTGAAGACGATCTCCGACCTCGAAGGCGTGAGTGAAGAACTCAGCCTCTACGGCTCGCCCGAGTGCGAAGAACGGATCGACTGCCTCGCCGGTCTCGAAAAGTACTACGGGCTGAAATTCAAGGAATTCAAGCCCGTCGACATCGAACTCCGGTACACGGTGCTCGAAAAGGAACAGGCGGATCTCTCGATCCTCTTCACCACCGATCCCGAGCTTGCCGCCGAAAACGGGAAGTTCGTGATCCTCGAAGACGACAAGCACGTCTTCCCGGCCGGCAACGTGATCTTCGTGACCTCGAAGAAGGTCGCCGAAGAAGCGGGTCCGGACTACGAAAAGACGATCCTGAACGTCCAGAAGGGCCTCACCCTGCCGGTGATGCAGGAGCTCGACGCCCGGGTCGAACTCGAACGGCAGTCGCCGGCGGAAGCCGCGGCCGCCTACCTCGAATCGGCCGGCTACGTCGAATAGGTCAGCCGCTGCCGGCGGGCGGCGCGGGTGGAGATCACCCGCGCCGCCCAGGCGGCGCTGAGGCCCGAGACGCCGGCCAGGACCAGCGCGACGCGCGGGTCGTAGGCTTCGGCGAGCCAGCCGGTCAGCGGGCCGCCGATCGGCGTCGAGCCGAGGAAGACGACCGAGTAGAGCGCCATCACCCGGCCCCGCATCTCCGGCGAGACCGCCAGCTGCAGGGTCGAGTTGATCGATGCCGCGAAGGTGACCGAGGCGGCGCCGAGCGCCGCCAGCATCACGATCTCCACCGCGAGGCCGGGGGCGGCCGCGCAGAGCAGGGCGGAGATCCCGAAGGCGAGTGACCCGGCGGCGATCAGGCGCGGTCCGGTCCGCCCGTTGTGGCCGTTGACGAGCGCACCCGCGATCGAGCCGACGCCCATCGCCGAGACCAACGCCGCGTAGGACCCCGCCCCGCCGCCGAAGCTGAACTTGGCGAGCAGCGGCAGCACCACCTGGAAGTTGAAGCCGAGCGTGCCGACCAGCGCCATCAGGGCCAGCGGCACCGCCAGCTCCGGGGTGTGGCGGACATAGCGCAGGCCCTCGCGGATCGCGCCAGGCCTGCGCTCGGCGGGGGGCGGCGTCTGCAACGCACGGGGATCCATCGAGAGCAGCGCGGCGATCATCGCCAGGAAGGTCAGGGCGTTCAGCGCGAAGCAGGGGACGACGCCGAAGGCGGCGATCAGGATCCCGGCGATGGCCGGGCCGACGATCCGCGCCGACTGCACGATGACGCTGTTGAGGCTGATCGCGTTGACGACCCGGTCGGAGCCGACCATCTCGATCACGAAGCTCTGCCGGGTCGGGTTGTCGACGCTGTTGACGGCGCCGAGCAGGAAGACGCCGACGAAGACCATCCAGGTCTGCTCGACACCGAGCGCGGTGACGACGAAGAGCCCGATCGCCGGGATCATCATCAGCGACTGGGTGATCAGCAGGAGCCGGCGCTTCGGCAGCCGGTCGGCGAGCAGGCCGCCGTAGGCGCCGAAGAGCAGCATCGGCAGGAACTGCAGGGCGGTGGTGACGCCGACCGCGAAGCCCGAGCCGGTGAGGGTCAGGACCAGCCACAGCGCGGCCACCGTCTGCATCCAGTTCCCGGAGAGGGAGATCACCTGGCCGACGAAGTAGCGCCGGTAGTTGGGGACCTCGAGCGAGTTGAACGAGCGTCGCAGGGCGGTGCTCAACCCTGCTCATCCTCCCGCATGCGTTCGAGCAGCTCGGCGGCGCGGGCCAGCGTCGCCAGCTCCTCGGCGTCGAGCCTACGCAGGCGCCGCGCCAGGTAGGCGCTCTTGCGGCGGCGGAGGCGAGCCAGCCGCTCGCGCCCGCCCTCGGAGATCGCGACCAGGGAGCTGCGGCCGTCGGCCGGGTCGGGCGTGCGCTCGATCAGGCCCTCGCGTTCGAGGCAGGCCAGCGTCCGGGTCATCGAGGGCCGCTTCACCCGCTCCAGCTCGGCCAGCTCGCTCGGGGTGAGCGGGCCGGAGCGGTTAATCGTCGCCAGCGCCGCGGTCGTGCTCGGGCTGAGCCCGGTCTCCGCGGCCGCCTCCTGACGCAGCCGGCGCGAGGTGCGGACGATCGCATCGCGCAGATGCGCGGCGGCGTCGGTCAGGGTGGTGTCGGCGGTCTGTGGCGGCATAAATAGTTAGCGTTGTTAATTAGCTTAGCAAATCACCTTGTTCTCTGGTCGATGGGGTGGGGCGGCTGGCCGAGGTGCGGGACGGGAGGTCTGTCACGAAGATTCCGCAGCCCTCATTTCCGCAGCCCTCATTGATCAGGATTCTGTGTGTTTTCTTTCGGTTGCTATGGACCCGAAATTAAACACACAGATTTTTGAGCGTTTGGATTTGGGACAGACCTGTGACGTCCGCCTGAACCTTGGCCGTCCCCGAATCTCGGCCATTCCCGTCCTTTGCACCGTCCCCGAGTGCCGGCCGGCCCACGGAACCACTCCTCTAAGGTGCCTGCGATGAATCCCGCGGAGGCCCGCGTGGTCGACTCGTCCCGATATCCGCCGCACCTCTCCGAGGCGGGCTTTATGCAGCCTTGCCCACGCCGCATCCGCGCCGTGCGGGGCGGCACCACGGTGCTCGACACGGTGCACGCCTTCTACGTCTGGGAGATCCCGCACTACCCCGCCTACTACGTGCCGGTCGAGGACGTCGACGCCTCGCTGCTCGCCCTGCCGGGTACCGAGAGCTTCGAGAGCGGGCCCTTCGCCGGGCTCGCCCACCTCGCCTGGGACTCGGTCGACGCCTGGTTCGAGGAGGACGAGGAGGTCTTCGGCGGCCACCCGCGCAGCCCCTACGTGCGGGTCGACGCGATCCGCTCCTCGCGCCACATCCGGGTCGAGGTCGAAGGAGTCGTCCTCGCCGAGTCGACCGCGCCCGTCCTGCTCTTCGAGACCGGCCTGCCGACCCGCCACTACATCCAGCGCACCGATGTCGACTTCGCCGTCCTCGAGCGCACCGCGACGGCCACCTATTGCCCCTACAAGGGCACCACCAGCGACTACTGGTCGGTGCGGATCGGCGACGCCGTGCACACCGACGTCGCCTGGTCCTACGCCTACCCGTCCCCCCAGGTGCTGCAGATCGCCGGGCTGGTCGCCTTCTACGACGAGAGGGTCGACACCTTCCTCGACGGCGCCCCGGTCGAGCGCCCGCGGACCAAATTCTCCGGGGAGGACTCGTGACCGACGTCGCCGAGGCCCGCGACCGCCGCTGGATCGCCCTGGCGCTCCTCTGCGTCGCCCAGTTCGTCGTCGTCCTCGACGCCTCGATCGTCAACGTCGCCCTGCCGACGATCAAGGAAGCGCTGAACTTCTCCGAGGACAGCCTGCCCTGGGTGCTGAACGCCTACGTCCTCACCTTCGGCGGCTTCCTCCTGCTCGGCGGCCGGCTCGCCGACCTGCTCGGCCGCCGCCGTCTCTTCATGGGCGGCCTGGTGCTCTTCGCGCTCGCCTCGCTGGCGGGCGGCCTCGCGTCGACCTCGGGGCAGCTGATCGCCGCCCGCGCCGTCCAGGGACTCGGCGCCGCGATCCTCTCCCCCGCCGCCCTCTCGATCGTCGCCGTCACCTTCAAAGACGGCGCCGAGCGCAACAAAGCGCTCGGGGTCTGGGGCGCGGTGGCGGGCTCCGGCGGCGCCGCCGGGGTGCTGCTCGGCGGCATCCTGACCGAATACGTCGGCTGGGAATGGGTGCTCTGGGTGAACGTGCCGATCGGCATCCTCGCCGCGGCGATCGCCCCGACCCTGATCGCCGAGTCCCATGCCGAAGACGAAACCCGCCACTTCGACGTGGCCGGGGCGGTGACGATCACGCTCGGGCTCTCGGCACTGGTCTTCGCCCTGCTCGACGCCGAATCCGCCGGCTGGGGCTCGTTCCAGACGATCGGCACGATCGCCGGCTCGCTGATCCTGCTCGCCGCCTTCGTCGCGATCGAGATGCGCTCGCGGGCACCGCTCGTCCCCTTCTCGATCTTCCGCGTCCGCACGATCACCGGCGCCAACGTGGTCGGCATCCTGGTCGGCGCGTCGCTCTTCTCGATGTTCTATTTCATCTCGCTCTACATGCAGCAGATCCTCGGCTACAGCCCGATCAAGGCCGGGATCTCCTATCTGCCGCTGGCGGTGACGATCATCCTCTCGGCCGGCATCGCCTCCGGCCTCGTCACCAAAGTCGGCTTCAAGCCGATCCTCGCGATCGGCATGGCCTGCGTCGCGCTCGGCCTGATCTGGTTCACCCAGATCGACGTCGACGGCAGCTTCCTCACCGACATCCTCGGCCCCTCGCTGCTCGCCGCGATCGGGCTCGGCTTCGCCTTCGTGCCGGTGACGATCGCCGCCGTCTCCGGGGTCGAAGACCGCGAGCAGGGCCTCGCCTCCGGCCTGATCAACACCTCCCAGCAGGTCGGCGGCGCGCTCGGCCTGGCGATCCTCGCCGCGGTCGCCAACTCGGTGATCGGCTCCGACGAAACGCCCGGCGGGCTGGTCGAAGGCTTCCAGGCGGCCTTCGCGGTCGGCGCCGGCTTCGCCATCCTCGGCCTGATCGCGACCCTCGTCCTGGTCCGCAGCTCCGACAGCCGCGCCCACGTCGAACTGGGCAAAGAGGCCACGGCGACCGCCGATTAGGGGACGAGGTGAGCGGTGGGCGTGGCAATCCGCACCCGCCGCGCATAGGATGCCGCCCCATGCGAATCCGCCTGCTGGTCTCCTCTCTTGTCCTGTCCGCCCTCGCCCTCGCCGCCGTGCTCGGCACCGGTGCCGCCTCGGGGGCGGCCGCCGTCGCGACGCCGGTCGTGTCGAACGCCTGCGGGTCGATCCAGTACGGCGGCTCCGGCTCGCCGGAAGCGCTGATCGTCTCCGACCTGCCGCTGCAGGGTGATTCGCACGAACGGTCGATCCAGATGAACGACGCGATCCGCCTCGTGCTCGAAGGCGACGGCTGGCACGCGGGCAACACCTCGGTCGGCTTTCAGGCCTGCGACGACTCCTCGAAGAAGACCGGGCTCTGGACGGAAGCGATCTGCAAGGCGAACGCCAAGGCCTACGCCGCGGACAGGAGCGTCCTCGCCGTGATCGGCACCTACAACTCGGGCTGCGCCGAAATCGAGATCCCGATCCTCGGCCGCGCCCCGAACGGCGGCGTCGCGATGGTGTCCCCCGGCAACACCGCGATCTGCCTCACCGAGTCGAGCCCGAGCTGCACCGGCGGCACGCCGAACAGCCTCTACCCGAAGTCCCACAACTACGCCCGCGTGGTGCCCAACGACGCCTACCAGGGCGCCGGGCTGGCGAGCTTCGCCAAGGGCGAAGGCGTGAAGAGCACCTACGTCCTCTACGCCGGCGGCGACCCGACCAGCCTCGGCCAGGCGAAGACCTTCGAAGGGGCGGCCAAGCAGCTGGGGATGAAGATCGCCGGCAAAGCCGCCTGGAACGAAAAGGCGAAGAGCTACAAGGGCCTGATGGAAAAGATCGCCGGGACCGGGGCGGAAGCGATCCTGCTCGCCGGGCTGACCGAGGAGAACGGCGCCCAGGTGATCAAGGACAAGGTCGCCGTCTTCGGTCCCAACACGGGTCCCGGATCGGTCAAGCTGCTGGCCCCGGACGGCTTCGCCCAGCAGTCGACGATCGAACTCGCCGGATCGGCCTCGAAGGGCATGTTCGCCAGCGTCCCCGGGCTCGTCCCGCAGGCGCTGACGGGTCCCGGCAAGACGCTCGTCAACAAGCTGCAGAAGAAGGTCGGCGGCGCGATCGAACTGTACGCGCCGTACGCCGGGCAGGCCGCGGAAGTCGCCCTCGGGGCGATCGGCCGGGCCGGGCTCTCCCGCTCCGGGACGATCACCGGCGTCGCCCACGCCAAGGTCAAGAACGGGATCACCGGGACGTTCAACATCCTGTCCAGCGGCGACCCGAGCGTCGGGCCGATCACCGTCTCGCAGGCCGGTAAGACGTTCACGCCGAAGCGCGTGATCACGCCCGGCTCGAAGCTGGTCGCCGCCGCCCGCAAGGGCTAGATGGCCTCAGACATGGTTTCGGCGCGGTAGGCCCTCGGGCCTCCGCGTCGAAGCAGTCGCGGTGAGCACCACCGCGACCGACAAACCGGTGCGCTACCGGCCGGGATTGGACGAGCGCAGCACCCGCGTCGCCGAAAGGATGGCGACGCCGATGCTCGTCGCCGCCGCGCTGACCCTCCCCAGCGTCGCGCTCTCGGAGTCCCACGCGGGCGGCACCCTGGGGACGATCGCCGAGACCCTCAACTGGATCATCTGGCTCGCCTTCCTCACCGAGCTCGTGGTGATGCTCTCCGTCGTCCCGAATCGGCTCGAGTACCTCAAGCACCACCCGCTCGACCTGGTGATCGTCGTCCTGACGCCGCCGATCCTCCCCGCCGGGCTGCAGGACCTGCGGGCCCTCCGCCTCCTCCGCCTGCTCCGGCTCCTGCGCCTCGCCCAGCTCTCGCGCGAGGTCTTCTCGTTGCAGGGGCTGCGCTACTCGGCGCTGCTCGCGATGCTGACCGTGATCGGCGGCGGCGTCGTCTTCGGCGCCTTCGAGAAACACGACCAGCACCTCACCTTCTGGGAATGCATCTACTGGGCGCTGACCACGATGACCACGCTCGGCTCGAACATCTACCCGACCACGGTCGGCGGGCAGATCGTCTCCTCGATGGTCCTGCTGATCGGGATCGGCTTCGTCGCCCTCCTCACCGGCGGCTTCGCCCAGCGCTTCCTGGCGCCCGAACTGGGTCAGATCGAGGAGGAGCTGAGCGAGGAGGAGCTGCAGCCCGAGGAACTCGCGCTGCGCGAACTGTCGAGCCTGCAGGAGCAGCTGCAGGCGCTGCAGCTGGCGGTCGAGAAGCTCGCCGCGCGCGAACGCGAACGCGGCGCCGCCGGCGCGGGCCGGACCTAGAGCGCGCGTCGACGATCGCCCTCGACCGGCGCCGCCGGCAGGTCGCCGCGGGCAGGTTGCCGACTAGCTTTCGTCGTCTGGCTCGGCGGCGATCTTGGCCTCCAGCTCCTTCATCACCCCCGGGTCGCGCAGCGTCGTCACGTCACCCAGGGCGCGGCCCTCGGCGATGTCGCGCAGCAGGCGGCGCATGATCTTGCCGGAGCGGGTCTTCGGCAGATCGTCGGCCCAGACGATCCGTTTCGGCCGGGCGAATTTGCCGATCCGGGTGGCGACCGTGTCGCGGATGCCGGCTTCGACCTCCTCCGAGGGCTCGGTCCCCCCGCGCAGGGTGACGAAGGCGCAGATCGCCTGGCCGGTGTCCTCGTCGGACTGGCCGATCACCGCCGCCTCGGCGACGTCGGGGTGGGCGACGATCGCCGACTCGACCTCGGCGGTCGAGAGCCGGTGGCCGGAGACATTGACGACGTCGTCGATCCTGCCGATCACCCAGAAGTAGCCGTCGGCGTCGCGGCGGGCCGCATCACCGACCAGGTAGCGCTCCTTGCCGAACCTGGCGAAATAGGTCTCGACGAAGCGGTCGTCCTCCTTGTAGAGGGTGCGCAGCATCGAGGGCCAGGGCCGCTCCAGCACGAGGAGCCCCTGGCCTTCGGCGACCGGCTCGCCGGCGGACTCGTCGACCACCTGCGCCTCGACCCCGGGGAACGGCGTCGTCGCCGAGCCCGGCTTGGTCGCGGTGATCCCCGGCAGCGGCGTGATCATGATCGCGCCGGTCTCGGTCTGCCACCAGGTGTCGACGATCGGACAGCGTTCGCCGCCGATCACCTTGTGGTACCAGAGCCACGCCTTCGGGTTGATCGGCTCGCCGACCGAGCCGAGCAGGCGGAGGCTGGAGAGGTCGTAGGAGGCCGGGATGTCGGCGCCCCACTTGATGAAGGTGCGGATCGCGGTCGGCGCCGCGTAGAGGATCGTCGCCTTGTAGCGCTCGGCGACCTCCCACCAGATCCCCTGGTGGGGATAGTCCGGCGCCCCCTCCCACATCACGCTGGTCGCCCCGTTGGCGAGCGGGCCGTAGACGATGTAGGAGTGGCCGGTCACCCAGCCGACGTCGGCGGCGCACCAGTAGACGTCGGTCTCCGGCTTCAGGTCGAAGACGTAGCGGTGGGTGGTGGCGACCCCGGTCAGGTAGCCGCCGGTGGTGTGGAGGATGCCCTTCGGCTTCGCGGTCGAGCCCGAGGTATAGAGGATGAAGAGCGGGTGCTCGGCCTCCATCGGCTCGGCCGGGCACTCGGGGTCGGCCGCGGCGCAGATCTCGTCGTAGAAGACGTCGCGGCCCTCCGTCATCGGGCACTCGATCCCGGTGGCGCGGACGACGACGATCGTCTCCAGCGAGGCGACGTCGCCCATCTCGGCGTCGACCTGCTCCTTGATCGGCGCGGTCCTGCCTTTGCGGCGGGCGCCGTCGACGGTGATCAGCGCCCTGGCCTCGGCGAATTCCATCCGCTCGCGGACCGACTCGGCGGAGAAGCCGCCGAAGACGACGTTGTGAGGGGCGCCGATCCGCGCGCAGGCCAGCATCGCCACCGCGACCTCGGGGATCATCGGCAGGTAGATCCCGACCACGTCGCCCTTGCCGATGCCGAGATCCTTCAGCGCGTTGGCGAGCCGCTGGACGTCGCGGTGGAGGTCGGCGTAGGTGACGTCGCGCTCCTCACCCTCCTCGCCGCGCCAGTGGTAGGCGACGCGGTCGCCGTTACCGGCCGCGACGTGGCGGTCGAGGCACTGGGCGGAGGCGTTGATGCGGCCGTCCTCGAACCACCGGTAGAAGGGAGGGTCGGAGTCGTCGAGGGCCTTGGTCGGCTCGACGTCCCAGTCGAGGAGCTCCTTGGAGCGCGCCGTCCACCAGGCGACCGGGTCGGCGGCCGCCTCCGCGTAGATCGCCGGATCGGCCCAGCTCGCCCGCTCGCGGAACTCGGTGGGCGGCTCGAAGCTCTCGATCTCCAGCATGCGGTCGAGCTCGCGCTCGAGGCTCGAGTCCGTCCCGCTCGCACCTGCGTCGGTCGCCATCTCCGACCCTCCTTCTGGTCAGTCGCCCAACGGCATCACCGGGAGCACGGTCCTGCCGAAGGTCGAGTTCGTCACCGCGGCGAATGATGCATACCACGCGGCCGCCGCGGTCAGCAGGCCGAACCAGCCGCCCACTTCGATCATCCCTTCGTGTTCGCCCGCGTTGCCGATCCCGAGCAGGAAGAAGGTGATCGTCAGCAGGATGAAGACGAGCGCGATCGCAGCCGTGGTGCGCAGGCTGGCGACGAGCATGTAGGCGGTGAAGATCCCCCACGAGACCAGGTAGAGGCCGATCGCCGCGGCCGCGTGTTCGGCCGGGATGTCGGGGACGAAGAACGTGACCAGCGCCCAGAACGAGACCCAGAAGGCGCCGTAGGACGTGAAGGCGACCGCGCCGAAGGTGTTGGCGGTGCGGAACTCCCACATCCCGGCGGCGAACTGGGCGAGCCCGCCGTAGGCGAGCGCCAGGCCGAGCACGACCGGCTCCCCGGCTTTGCTGACCAGGCCCGCGTTGAACATGCTGAGGACGAAGGTGGTGAGCGCGAACCCGGCGAGGCCCAAGGGCCCGGGATCGGCCGGTTTCCAACCCCCGCGTGAGGACTCGGCGGGTTCGTCGGCGATCGGCGGGCGCGCGCCCGGGACGGATGCTGACTCCATGTGCTGCTCCTTTCCGAGAAAGTGCAACTCCCCACAAGCGGGTTACCATGCCGCCGATCCGAATCCCGGGCGGCCGTCCGAGATGCGTCCCGGGCGGGTCGAGCAGCTGTCCCGGGCGTCTCGTGGCGGCCACACCCCTGCGGGGGCCGCCACGAGACGCCCGGGACGTGAGGGGTCTCAGGGAAGTTCACATGGAGGTGGGAGAGATGTCGGGGACGTCATGAATCCTCGGGTATCTCCTCGCCGGTCCGGAGGCCACGGCGACGACCGTGCACTTGACCACACCAGGGTGTGGTCAAGTGCACGGTCGTGGTGGGCCTGATGAGGAACGCTCACGGAACCGTGGACTTACCTGGGTCTTCGTCACCGATCACGGGCCTTCGTGGAGGGACACGCACCTCTCTCCCCGGGGCACGCCGATCCCCACTCCCTCTCCCCGAACCCCCGGCCGTCCCGGCCACGGCCACACCCTGCCGGGGTCGTGGCCGGGACGGCCGCGTCCCTTCCCCCTCCGGGCGCCAGCTCAAAATCCCCGGCTAAAGCGCGAATACGACGAGGCAGAAGACGCCGGCGGCGATGCAGTAGTAGCCGAACGGGGTGAGGCGGTTGGTCTCGAAGTAGCGGAGCAGGAACCTGACCGCGGCCCAGGTGGCGAGGGCGGCGGCGATCGCGCCGACCAATGCCTGGCCGCGGACCCCGTCTCCGGCCGAGCCGAGCAGGTCGGGCAGCTTCAGGAGGCCGGCGGCGGCGATCACCGGGGTCGCCAGGAGGAAGGCGTAGCGGGCGGCGTCCTCGTTGGAGAGCCCGGTGAGGAGGCCACCGCCCATCGTCACGCCGGAGCGCGAGATGCCGGGGATCAGGGCCAGCGCCTGGGCGGCGCCGATGCCGAGCGCCTGGCGGAATCCCATGCGGGCGATCCGCTCGTCGCCGTCCCCCTCCCCGTCGCCCGGCCGCGGCGGCCGGCGGCGGAAGCGCTCGACGGCGAGCAGCATCACGCCGTTGATCGTCAGGAAGACCGCCGCCGCGGTCGGTGAGGCGAACAGCGTGCGCAGCTTGTGCTCGAGGGCGACGCCGAGGATGCCGGCCGGGATCGTGCCGACGATGATCACCCAGGCGAGGCGCGCGTCGAGGTCGCGCGGCGTCGACCGACCCCGCACCGAGCGGACGAAGCCGCGCCAGATCCGCTTCCAGTCGTCGAGGAAGAAGAGGAAGAGCACCAGCGCGGTCGCGCAGTGGGTGGCGACCAGGAACGAGAGGAAGTATTCGTCGTTCTGGTGGATGTCCCAGCCGAGCAGCTTCGGCAGCAGCACCGCGTGGCCGAGGCTGGAGATCGGGAACGGCTCCGAGATCCCCTGCAGGACCCCGAGCACGATCGCCTGCAGGTAAGAGATCGGTTCCAAGGCTCGGCGAGCCTATATGCGGGGGCTACAGGCCCGGCGGATGCCTGGCGATGAAGCCTTCGGGGGAATCGACCCAGGATTCATGCCAGCGCGGGCCGGGGCCGCCGACCGTGTCGAAGGCGAGGCCGCCGACCACCATCCAGGCGTGTTCGGCGTTGGCGTAGACCGTGATCCACTTGCCGGGGCCCGCTTCGCCCCAGGTCTCGAGCCCGGTCGAGTCGAGCGGGCTTTCCAGCAGCCCGCCGCCGTGCAGCGCGTAGGAGACCGCGCCGGAGCAGTCGTAGCCGGAGGATTCGAAGGAGGCGTGGCCACCGCCCCAGATGTACGGGGTCATCGCGATCGCGTTCGCCGCGGCGACGACGCCCTTCACCTGTTCCGGCGCCGATTCGGAGGCGCTCGCTTCCGATTCGGAGATGAAGCCGGTCTCTTCGCCCGAGTTGAGCGGCGCCGGCATTTCGGCGGCGGCTTCGGTGATCACGCCCGTCGCCGCGGCGGCTTCCGCGGCCTGGGCGGCAATCTGTTCGGAGATCGAGGCGAGGTTGTCGCTCAGCGCCTGTTCCTTCGACTCGAGCGCGTCCATCGTTTCGCGCCGCTTCGCCTGGGCGCCCTTCAGTTCGGCGTAACGCGCCTCCGCGGCTTCCTTGGCGGCGGCGACTTCCTGCTCGGTGGCGGCGATCGAGTCGCGCGCTTCTTCGATCTGCCGGCGCGTCGTGGTCAGCTTCTCGACCGAGTCGCGGACTTCATCGCGGAGGCCCTTCACCCGGCTGACCACCGAGTTGTCGTAGCTCTGGATGCGGTTCAGGTATTCGGTCTGCGCCGCCATGTCCGACCAGTCTTCGGATTCGAGGATCGCGTTGAGGACGTCGGGCGAGCCCGCCTCGTAGATCGAGACCAGCCGCTCGCGCAACACTCCGAGCGCCCGGGTCAGCTGGGCGCGGACTTCGACCAGGTGTTCGCGTTCTTCTTCGAGCGCCTTGGTCGCCGCTTCGAGTTCTTCTTCCTTGGCGGCAAGTTCGGCCTCGACCGTCGCCTGCTTCTGCCGCAGGGTCGACACTTCGCCGATCATCGCGTTGATTTCGGCGTTCTCGGCGGCGATCGTGTCGGCGAGCGCGCTCTGGTTCGCCTTCACTTCGTTCAGCTTCGACTGGGTCGAGTCGCGTTCTTCCTGCAGGCTCGCGGCGGGCGCGGTCGAGGAGAGCATCAGCGCGGCCAGGCAGAGCGCGCCGACCAGGACGGCGGCGAAGCTCAGCGCACGACGACGGTGCGTGCGACGGGGGTCGGTGTCGGTGGAGGGGGTCCGCATCGAATCCGGGGTCGAGTCAAGAACACGCCAACTCGGCCGCGGTCGCGCAGGCTAGCGGAGGTACCTCCGCGACCCACCCGGTTACCGATAATTTGCAAGCGAGCTTGCAGAAGGCCGCTTTTTGCAGGACTTTAGGCGCCACCATAGAGGCGCGCGGGGCGCCCCTTCCACGCCCCACGACACCTCGGAAAACTGCGCGCTAGGCGAGCAGTTTGGCTTTCGCCTGGTCGAACTCCTCCTGCGAGAGCGCCCCTTTTTCGCGCAGTTCGTTGAGCTTGTGGAGCTCGTCGGCAGGCGAGGCGGCAGCCTGTTCACGGACGTATTCGTCGAAATGTTTTTTGGCGTCGGTCTGGGCTTTGAGTGCCCGATCGCGCATCCCGGAGCCGCGCACGATCAGGTAGATGAGCGCGGTCAGGAAGGGGATGAAGACGAGGAAGATGATCCAGACCCCCTTCGCCCAACCGGACATCTCGTGGTCGCGGAAGAGGTCGGTGATGATCGTGAAGAGGATCCAGATCCAGATCACGAACAAGAAGATCTCGACGACCAAGAGCAGCAGTTCGCCGAAGCTGATGTCTGCGAGGGGCACGTTGCTTCCTTTCGAGATGGTGGGTTGCAGCCCTGGTGGTATCGGGAGCCGCGCAGGGGAGCTTTACCTATGCCGGCGGATGCTGCAACCTGAGCGCGTAGAGGACCGCGGCGACCGAGGTGGCGAGGTTGAGGCTGGAGACGCCGGCCCGCATCGGCAGCGCCACGCGGCCGTCGGCGGCCGCCAGCAGCTCGTCGCTGAGCCCATGTCGCTCGGTGCCGAAGGCGAGGATCGCGCGCGGCGGGATCAGCGCCGGATCGAGCTCCTCCCCCTCCGGGTCGAGCGCCAGGAGGGGTCGCCCCTCCACCCCGCTCGGCGCCGCCGCGACGGTGGCGACCGCGGGCAGCGCGAAGTGGAGCCCGGCGGCACCGCGCACCGCATCGGGGTGCCAGGGGTCGTTCTCACCGACCGCCAGCAGCGCCGCCGCGTCGGCCGCCGCGGCGACCCGCACGCAGGCGCCGAGGTTGCCCATGTTGCGCGGTTGCTCGAGCAGGACGACCGGCGCCTCACGGCCGTCGGCGAGCGCCGCCTCGACGTCGGCGCGCTTGCGGCGGGCGATCGCGACGACGCCGGTGCGCGGCGCCTGCGGCACGAGCTCCGCCAACTCGGCAGCGTCGATCGATCGCGCCACCGCGGCGAAGCGACCGCTCAGATCGGGGGCCAGGGCGGCGGCCAGATCCTCGAGCGCCGCCGGATCGACCGCGGCGACCTCGTTCAGTTCGGCGTCGAAGCGGAGGGCGTGCTTGAGGGCGTGGAAGCCCTCGAGGACCGTGAGCGCGGGATCGCGGCGGGCGGCGCGGAAGCGCCGTCGGAGGTCGTCGTCGGCCACTGCGGCATCGTCTCAGGATCGGGCGTGGGGGCGCTGACCAACCGGTCGCGGCCCGATTCCTTGGCCTGGTAGAGCGCCGCGTCGGCGCGGCCGATCAGCTTGTCGACGCTCTCCCCCGGTCGCCACAGGGCCAGGCCCGCCGAGCAGGTCTGTCCGGCGGGGGTCGCGGCCCGCAGCCGCTCGACGATCGCGGTCGCGATCTCCGCCTCGACCTCGCGCAGGACGACGAGGAACTCCTCGCCGCCGAAGCGCAGGATCGAGTCTTCGCCGCGCAGCACCGAGTCCCAGGCCACGGCGCAGTCGCGCAGCACCGTGTCGCCCGCCAGGTGGCCGTGGTTGTCGTTGTAGGCCTTGAAGTGGTCGATGTCGATCAACGCCAGCCAGAGCGGCGTCTCGCTCCGCGCCGCCCGCGCCATCTCGCGTGGCAGCAGATCGTCGAGCGCCCGCCGGTTGGGCAGCCCGGTGAGCGCGTCGGAGCGGGCCAGCATCTGCACCTCGGCGATCAGCTCCTCGCGCTCGCGCTCGAGCGCCTTCTGCGCGGTGACGTCGGTCGAGCGGGCGTAGACGAGCTGCTCGTCGGGCTCGAAGACCGCGCTGGTCCGCAGCCAGTGCCAGCTGCCGTCCTTGGCCCGCACCCGCGTCTCGATCTCCGCCGGGGCGCCGGCGGAGAAGATCCGCCGTGCCGCCTTGATCCCGGCGGCGCGGTCGTCGGGGTGGGTGAGGTCGAGCAGACGTGTACCGCGCATCTCGCCGCCCCGGTAGCCGAGGCTGCGCCCCCAGGCGGCGTTGACCTCGACGCAGTATCCCTCCGGATCCATCGTGCAGAGCAGGTCGCGCGAGAGATCGAAGAAGCGCCGGGCGCGGGTGTCGGCGCGCTGCCTGCGGGCGGAGATGTTGCTGATCAGCAGCATCAGCACGGTCAGCGTGATCGCGCTGAAGATCCAGCGGGTGACCGGCGAGTAGCCGGCCGTCCCTTCGACCAGGGCGAGCGCCCCTGCGTAGACGAGCAGCAGCCAGGCAAGGTGGAGGGCGGCGGCACGGCGCGAGAAGAAGTAGGCGGAGATCACCGTCACCCAGACGAAGATCGAGCCGTACTGGCCGACCGCGAGGCCCGCCTCCCAGGTCAGGAGCCCGGTGACGAGCGCGACGCCGGCAAGCAGCAGATGGCAGGCGAGGGTGCCGATCCGGGCCGAGAAGGTCCAGCAGAGGATGCCGAGCAGGGCCATCCCGACGGCGGTCGCCCCGAGGGCGATGGTGTCGCCTCCGTCCGGGTGGGGCAGGACCAGCGAGAGGCCGACCAGCCCGGCACCGACGACCAGCAGCACCCCCGTCGCCCGGGCCTCGGAGCGACCGGGCGGGCGGATCTCCTCGTCCTGGGCGATCGGCCTGTTCACGACGATCAATGAATCGGCGGACGCGCGCTTTTTCTTGAGGTCTCGGCGGCCCGGATGGACGCTAAGACGAGACGACCTTGATCGTGCCACGCACGGCAGGATGGATCGCATCCATGAACCAAAGCCGCGTGCCCGGTTTCGCGGTCACCTCCTGGGCGAAGCGCCCGCCGGCTTCGACCCCCGTGAACCAGGAGTCACCGGGGATGGCCGTCGTCCCCGGCGTGTCCCAGCCCGGCAGCCCGGCTTCGCTGGGATTGACGGTCGGCAGCCCTTCGCCGTGCACCCCCTGCCATTCGGCGATCGCCCAACAGATGTGGCCGGGGGTGAAGCAGACGGCCCGGGCGCGTTTCGTCTTCGGCAGGTAGCCGGGGCGCACGAGGGAGAAGGTGAACGGGCCGACCTTCAACGGGTTCGTCCGGTTGACGATTTCCAGCGTGTCGCCCGCGGCGACGGTCGGCGGCGCGACGAATTCCAGCCTGCCGCCGGCTTCGACGATCTCGATCCGCACCGTCGTCCCGGTCGGTTCGGGGGCGACCGGTTCGGCCGCGAGAGCGCCGCTCGCCCCGAGCCCGAGGAGCATGGCGAGGAGAAACGCGGCTCGACCGAGAGACGCCATGGCCGGAGGATAAGCTGCCACCGATGGGCAACCAGTTCCTCCACACCTGCTACCGGATCGGCGACATCGACACCTCGGTCGCCTTCTACGAGAAGCTCGGCTTCGCCGAGATCGGGCGGATGCCGATCGGCGAGGAGGCGATCAACGTCTTCATGGGCCTCGAGGACGGCGTGCCGATCCTCGAGTTGACCTACAACCACGGCGTCGACGGCTACGACCTCGGCACCGGCTACAACCACATCGCTCTCGCCGTGGGCGACCTCGACGGCACCCTGGCGGCGCTCGCCGGACAGGGCATCGAGCCGGAGAAGCCGCCCTACCGCCCCGGCGGCCGCACCACCGGCAGCCGCATCGCCTTCGTCCGCGACCCCGACGGCTACCGGGTCGAGCTGATCGAGCGCGGCGACCTCGCCGAGTAGTCGGCGATACTTGCGGCATGGAGCCGCTCGCCGTCTCGACCGGGATCGCCGTCGCCTATGCCGTCGTCCTCTGGATCGTCCTGATCATCGCTCCGGCGACCATCACCGCGCTGAAGGGCCAGTGGCTTCTCTTAATCGCCGGCTGGTTCACCCTCGGACTCGTCTGGTGGATCACCGCCCTCCGATTGGGTCGGCCCCGCTCTTGGTGGGCCCGTCACATCTACGGCCCCGACAAGCTGGCGCGCGCGCAGGCTCGCTACGGACCGTCGGCACCGGAGCCGGAGGGCGTCTGAGGAGGTGACGGGCGCGGGTGCGTCCCCGCGGTAACCGAGGTCGGCCGTGGAGACTTACTGGCGCATAGAGCAAGAAAGTCTCCACGGCCCACCCGGTGAGGAGATCTAGCGGGCCGAGACGCCGCCGCCCGCGGGCGCCTGGGGGGCGGGTTCGGGAGCCGCTTCTTCTGCCGGCGCTTCTTCGGCTTCGGCTTCTTCTTCTTCCGCGGCTTCTTCTTCGGCTGCTTCGGCTTCTTCGTTTTCTTCTTCTTCGCCGAATTCGCCTTCTTCGAATTCTTCTTCTTCGCCGTATTTGGTTGCGTAGTGGCCGCTGGCGGTGTGGCCGCCGGTCAGCGCCGAGAGTTCGGGCAGGCTCGAGGGCTCTTCGAAGGCCGGGCACTTGCCCGCGGTCGCCGCTTCCATGTAGACGCGCCAGATCGGGCCCGCGGTCGGACCGCCGAAGCCGGTGGATTCGCGGGACTGCGGGTGGCCGACCCACACGGCCGTCGAGAATTCGGGCGTGTAGCCGACGAACCAGGCGTCGGACTCTTCCTCGGAGGTCCCGGTCTTGCCCGCCACTTCCGTGCAGGGGAGATTCACGTAGCCGTTGGCGGTCGCCCCCGGCTCCGAGATCACGCCTTTGAGCACGTTCGTCACGTCGTAGGCCTCCCCCGGGGTGAGAGCCCGGTCGCCTTCTTCGCTTTCGATTTCGTCGACCTTGCCGTCGGGGAATTCGACCTTGCTGATCGCGGTCGGGTCGTGGTGGACGCCGCCGTTGGCCAGCGTCGCGTAGCCGTCGGCCTGTTCGAGCGGCGTGACGCCGTAGGCGAGACCGCCGATCGCCTCCGCCGGCACCGACTGCAGCGGCGCTTCGATCCCCATCGAGTGGGCGGTCTCGGTGACGTTTTCCGGCCCGACGTCGAGGTCGAGCTGCGCGTAGACGACGTTGATCGAGTCCCAGGTCGCCTGTTCGAGCGACATCACGCCGCCGCCGGGCTCGTCGTTGTTGACCGTCCAGGTACCGCCACCGGGGATTTCGAGGGTCATCGGCGAGGTGCCGTTGTAATAGGTGTCCTTGGGGTCGACCCCCTGCTTGATCGCCGTCGCCAGCACGTAGGGCTTGAAAGACGATCCGGGCTGGCGGTGGGCCTGCCAGGCGTAGTTGAACTGTTCTTCGCCTTCTTCGCCCGGGGTCGAGGCGAGGGCGAGGATCGCGCCGGTCTTCGGGTCGACCGAGGCGAGGCCGGTGACCGGGCCGCCGCCTTCGTAGCAGACCCCGGTTTCGCTGCAGTAAGCGACCGCCGTTTCGGCGTCTTCCTGCAGTTCGGGGTTGATCGTCGTGTAGGCCTTCAGCCCGCCGTTGCGGACCGTGTTGATCCCGTAGCGTTCGATCAGTTCCTGTTCGACCAGACGGAAGAGGAACGGGTCGTTGACGTGGGTGTAGCGGTGGCCGGCGTGCAGGCCGAGGCCGCTGGTCCGAGCCTTGAGGAAGCGTTCACGGGTGATGTAGCCCTGTTCGAACATCGTCCCCAGCACCTCGTTGCGGCGCTGCAGCGCCGCCTTCGGGTCGAGGAAAGGGTTGTATTCGGAGGGCGCCTGCGGCAGCCCGGCGATCATCGCCGCCTCGGTCAGGTTCAGTTCGCTCGCGGGCTTGTCGAAGTAGGTCTGCGCGGCGGCTTCCACCCCGAGCGCCGTCTGCCCTTCGTTGGTGCCGTAGGGCGCCGTGTTCAGGTAGGTGTTGAGGATCCACCTGCGGCTGTGCTTTTCGAAGAGCTCTTCCGCCAGGTGGGCTTCCTTGATCTTCCGCTTCAGCGTGTCTTCCGGGTGGCGGATGTAGAGGTTGCGGACCAGCTGCTGGGTGATCGTCGAGGCGCCCTGGACCGGTTGGCCGCCGGCCAGCACGTCCTTCCAGGCGGCGCGGGCGATGCCCGCGTAGTCGAGCGCGCCGTGCTGCCAGAAGTCCTTGTCCTCGATCGAGACCGTGGCGTTCTTCAGCACTTTCGGGATCTCGGAGCCGGAGATCGGCTGGCGCACGTTTTCCGATTGGATGTAGCCGATCAGCTTGCCGTCGGCGCTGTAGATCGCCGAGGTGCGGCCCTTCTGCACCTCTTTCAGACTGGTCAGCGCGGGCGCCGAGTTGTAGACGTTCAGCGCCCAGGCCGCGGCGATGCCTCCGGCGGCGACGAGCGCGCCGACGACGAACAAGATCGGGATCACGATCTTGGGCCATGCGGTGTGGTGCGACCGGCGTCGCCGCCTGCGGATCCTGCTCGCCATCGGCCCGCGATTGTAGAGAGGGCGATCCTTCGCCCAGCTAAAGATCGGCGCCCTGGCAGGCGTCGCCCAGGCGGGCGATCGCGCCTACGAACGCAGCTTGTAACCGCGCCGAAAAAGGCGCAGGTTGAAGAGGAAGAGAGCCGCGGTCGCCGCCGTCAGCGCCGCCAGGGCCAGCGGGATGTTCACTTCGGTGAAGCCGACGAACCCGTAGCGGACGAGGGAGATCATGTAGTAGACCGGGTTGAACCTGGTCAGCGTCTCGAACGGCTGCGGCAACAGAGAGGCCGAGTAGAAGACGCCGCCGAGGAAGATCAGCGGCGTCAGGATGAAGGTCTGGGCGAAGGCGACGTCGTCGAACTGCTCGGCGCGCACGCCGATCAGCACACCCAGGTTGGCGAAGAAGAAGCCGACCAGGAAGATCGCCGGGATCAGCACCAGCACGTGGTCGACGCCGAGGTTGGTGAGGGCGATCGAGACGATGAAGGTGAGGGTGGCGACGATCAGCCCACGGACGAAGCCGCCGAGGCAGAAGGCGAGCAGCAGCTCGCGCGGCGAGGCGGGCGAGGAGAGCTGGTCGTGGATCGCGCCGAGGAACTTCTGCTGGAGGATCGAGGAGGAGTTGTTGGTGAAGGCGTTGGTGGCGAACGCCATCATGATCAGCCCGGGGATGACGAAGACGATGTATTCGATCCCGTGCAGCTCCTTGATCCGGGAGCCGAGCGCGCCACCGAAGACCGAGATGTAGAGGAAGGTTTCCAGCAGCGGCCCGCCGAGGGTCTGTTTCTTGATCTTCATGAAGCGGCTGACCTCCCGCCGCCACAGGCTGAAGAAGCGGATCTGCGCCGCGCTCATGCGGTGACCCCGCCCTCGACGTGGGAGCGCGACAGCTCGCGCCGCCCGACCAGGGCGAGGTAGGCGTCCTCGAGGTTGGCGACGCCGTAGCGCGCGGCGAGGTCCTCGCTCGTCCCCTGCGCGGCGATCTCGCCGCCGGCGATGAAGGCGATCCGCCCGCAGAGCTGGTCGGCCTCCTCGAGGTAGTGGGTGGTGAGCAGGATCGTCACCCCTTCGGCGTTGATTTTCTGGACGTAGTGCCAGAGCTCCAGCCGCAGCTCGATGTCGACGCCGGCGGTCGGCTCGTCGAGGATCAGCAGCCGCGGCCGGTGCATCAGCGCCCGCGCCAGGATCAGCCGCCGTTTCATCCCACCGGAGAGCGTGCGGGTGCGATCACGCGCTTTCGCGGTGAGGGAGAAGGTCTCGAGCAGCTCCTCGGTCCGTTCCTGGCGGTCGCGCTTGCCCATCCCGAAGTAGCCGCCGTGGAAATCGAGCGTCTCCTCGCAGGTCAGGAACTGGTCCAGGTTGACCTCCTGCGGGGCGAGGCCGACGGCGGCGCGCCTCGGCGTAGTCGGCGATCGCGTCGTGGCCGAAGACGCGGATCTGGCCGCCGGTCGGCTGCGCCAGCCCGGTCGTACAGTGGATCAGGGTCGACTTGCCCGCCCCGTTGGGCCCGAGCAGACCGTAGAAATCCCCCGGCTCGATCGCGAGCGACACTCCGCGGAGCGCCTCCACCCCGGTCGGGTAGCGTTTCTCCAGGTCGACGATCTCAAGCGCTTTCTCGGACGAGGCCATGAAAAGCGCACGATATTGAGCCGCGCCCCCCGGCCAGTTTCGGGGTCCCCCGCGTGCTTCCGATCTTTCCGGGCCATAGGACCCTGCAAGCTCGGAAGCTGCGGCATGGCCGATATAAGTGGGCGATGGCCAGCCCGCTCCTCGTCGTCGACGCGCCCTCGATGCTCTTCCGCGCCTTCTACGCGCTGCCGAAGACGATCACCGACCCCGACGGTCGGCCGGTCAACGCGCTGCTGGGGACGGCCAATCTGGTGCTGCGCGAGGTCGAGGCGCACCGGCCGCGCGCCGTCGTCCTCTGCTTCGGGCCCGACGCGGCCGCCTACCGCACCGAGCTCTATCCCGCTTACCACGCCGAGCGCGACGAGGCGATGCCGGACGAGCTGCCCGACCAGTTCACGGCGAGCGGGCCGTTCTTCGAGGCCTTCGGCTGGACCGTGGCGACCAGCGCCGACCTCGAGGCCGACGATCTGCTCGGCACCTACGCGAGGCGCGAGGCGGAGGCGGGCGGCCGGGCGCTGATCCTGACCGGGGACCGCGACATGTACCAATGCGCGGCGCCGGGGATCACCGTCCTCTACGTGCGGACCGGCGGCAAAGGAGCCGAAGAGGTCGACCCCGACGGGGTGCGCGAGCGCTACGGCATCGACCCCGAGCAGGTCCCCGACTTCATCGCCCTGCGCGGCGACCCGGCCGACGGGCTGCCCGGAGCCAAGGGGGTGGGATCGAAGACCGCCGCCGAGCTGCTCCGAGAGCACGGCTCGCTGGAGGCGGTCCTCGACGCGGCGATCCGCGAGCGGCGCCCGAAACTGCGGGCGGCGCTGCTCGAAGGCCGCGAGGAGCTGCTCGTCTTCAAGGACATCGCGACGCTGCGCGACGCGGGCGTCGACCCGCCGCCGGACCGCGCGACCGACTGGGAGGGCGCCGCCAGGGCCGCGCTCGAACTGGGGATGCGGAAACTCGCCGAGCGGTTGATCGAAGCCGGCAACTAGGGTTGCTCGGCTTCTTCGCCGAGGATGACGAAGAGGCTCCAGCCGGAGACGATCGCCCAGACGCCCTCGAGCAGGATGAAGCCGAGCTGGCCTTCGACGACGGCGAGGATCGCCAGCACCACCGAGCCGACCAGGTTCAGCAGCAGGTAGAGGCGCGAGTCGGTCGGCAGGTCGCCGAGCTGGTTGGCGGCGAAGGCGCCGAGGATGACGAGCGCGCCGAGGATCTGGATGAACTGGGCCATGGTGCGAGAGTAGAGCGCGGTGGGCCTCCGTGCCGGACGGATAGGTTGCGGCGATGGCGATCGACGGCATCCCCTGGCGCGGCCCCGGCGACGGGCGTCCCGACCTGCCGCTGCCGCCCGGCCCGATGCCGCTGCGCCGCGACGGCGCCCTGCGCAAGCGCTGGCGCTACGTCGGCCTCTACGGCGAGGCGCTGATGCTCTGCGCGGCGCAGGCCGAGGTCGGGCCGCTCGGCCAGTCCTTCTGGGTGCTATGGGACCGCGAGCGCGGCCGCGAGCTGTCCCACACGGTGTTGCGACCGGGCAGCCACGAGGTCGTCCTCGACGGCCCGCGTCTCTTGATCGACGCGTCCGGACTGCACGCCGACCTGCTGCTCGGCGAGGCCGAGCCGATCGAATCGATCTGCCCGAGCGGCGAGGGCTGGGGATGGACCCGCAAGCGGGCGGGCGTGCCGATCTCCGGCAGCGTCGAGATGCCGGGACGGCGGCTGGCCGTCGAGGCCCTCGGCGTCGACGACGAATCGGCCGGCTACCAGGCCCGGCACACGAGCTGGCGCTGGTCGGCCGGGGTGGGGACGGCGGCCGACGGCCGGGCGCTCGCCTGGAACCTGGTCGAGGGCATCAACGACCCGCCGGAGCGCAGCGAGCGCGCCGTCTGGGTCGACGGCATCCCCCACGAGCCCGCCCCGGTCGCCTTCGAGGGCCTCGACGCGGTCGTCTTCGCCGACGCTTCCCGCCTCACCTTCTCCGGCGAGGCCGAGCGCTCCCGCGACGACAACTTCCTCCTCGTCCGCTCCACCTACCGCCACCGCTTCGGCACCTTCGGCGGCGCCCTCGACGGCATCGACCTGGCGAGCGGCCTCGGCGTCATGGAGTCCCACACCGCCCTCTGGTGACCCTCGGCGAGTTGCGTTCGCACTTAGTTCCGGATAACGGAACGAAGTGCGAACTCACTTCCTCGTGCGCGCCTCACCAGGTGTCGACGGGGCGGGGACGACGATCTGGGGGAGCGCCGGCGGCGGCGCGCAGCGTCTTCGCGATCAGGGCGCGGGTGTCGGCCGGGTCGATCACGTCGTCGAGCTCGAAGAGCGCCGCGGCGTTCAGGGCCTTCGCGTTCTCTTCGGCGGCCGCGGTCAGCTCGCGGACCCGCGCCTCGCGCTCGACCTCGTCGTCGATCTGCTCGAGCTCCTTGCGCAGCGCCAGCCGCACCGCGCCTTCCAGCCCCATCGGCCCGAGGTGGGCGCCCGGCCAGGCGACGGTGAGGAGCGGCTCGTGGAGGCTGCCACCGGCCATCGCCTGCGCCCCGAGGCCGTAGCCGCGCCGCAGCACGACGGCGATCAGCGGCACCCGCAGGGCGGCCCCGGCGACGAGGAGCCGCGAGGCGTGGCGGACGAGCCCGGTCGCCTCCGCCTCCGGCCCGACCATGTAGCCCGGCGTGTCGAGCAGCGAGACGACCGGCAACCCGAAGGCGTCGCAGAGCGCCAGGAAGCGGGCCGCCTTGTCGGAGGCATCGCTGGTCACCGCGCCCGCCATATGGCGCGAGTCGTTGGCGACGAAGCCGAGCGGCCGGCCCTCGATCCGGGCCAGCGCGGTCACCATCTCCGGGGCGAAGCGCTCGCGCAGGAAGGTGACCGAGCCGGCGTCGGCGAGGGTCTCGACGATCGGCCCGACCGGGTAGGCGCGGCGCGCCCGCTCGGGCACCATCTCGCGCAGCGCCGTCTGGTCGGGTTCCTCGCCCGGCGCGGTCGCCCCCTGGAAGTAGCCGAGCAGCCGCCTCGCCGCGGCGGTCGCCCCGGCCTCGTCGGCGGCGACCACGTCGACCACACCGTTGCGCGCCTGCGTCTCCAGCGGCCCGACCTCGTCAGGATCGACCCGCCCGAGGCCGCCGCCCTCGATCATCGCCGGCCCTCCCATCCCCAGCGAGGACCCCTCGGTGGCGACGATCAGGTCCGAGCAGCCGGCCAACACTGCGTTGCCGGCGAAGCAGCGCCCGGCGACGATCGCGATCCGCGGCACCAGCCCCGACAGTCGCGCCCAGAGCGCGAACGCCCGCGTGTCGAGCGCCGAGACGACCGGGTAGTCGGTGTCGCCCGGCCGGCCGCCGCCGCCCTCGGCGAAGAGCACGGCGGGCAGCCGCATCCGCTCGATCAACTCGAAGAGCCGGTCCTTCTTGCGGTGGCCGAGCGCCCCCTGCGTCCCGGCCAACACCGTGTAGTCGTAGGAGAGGACCGCGCACGCCGACGCCTCGCCGAAGAGCGCGCCGTTGACCGTCGCGGTGCCGCCGAGGAAGCCGTCGGCAGGCGTCCGCGCGATCAGGTCCTCGACCTCGCGCCGCCCCCGCTGGGCGGCGATCGCATAGCGGCCGTACTCGACGAAGCTGCCCTCGTCGACCAGGTCGGCGAGGTTCTCGCGCGCCGTCCGCCCGCCCGCCGCGTGCCGGCGCTCCACCGCCTCGGGCCGCGCCGCGTCCTCGGTCAGGGCGCGCCGCGCCCGCAGCTCGGCGAGGTCGGCGCGCTCCTCCGCCACCTCAGCTCTTTTCGAAGAGCGCCGCCAACCGCTTCATCCCTTTGCCGTTGGCGCGGGACATGAAGGCGCGCGAGACGAAGGGCGCGATCCGTTCGGTGCGCGGCGTCTTCAGCCACTCGATCTCGAACTCGATCCGCGTGCCGCCGCCCTCGAGCTCCGTGAAGCGGTAGGTGCCGCGGGTCTCGCGCTTGCCGTGGGCGCTCTCGCTCTTCTCGACGATCCGCTCGGGCGGCGTCGACTCGACGATCTCGAAGCTGACCTTCTCCCGCGCCGCCGGGGCATCGACCTGCGCGCCACCCTTCGCCCCCACCCCACGCCGTTTGCCCTCGAACCACCAATCCTTGAAGAGATGGTTCATCCACTGCTCGTGGTTGGCGAGGACGTCGACGTAGTCGAAGACCTCCTGGCGGGGGCGGGCTACCTCGACCGAGACGGTGACGGGCTCCGGCATCGGGCCCGATCCTAAGCGCTCGGCGCGCCTTTCTCCTCGCCGGCAGGATCGGCGCCGTTGGTCGCCACCTCGCCGTCGCCCGGCGACCAGCCCTCGGGTGCGGGCTCGAACGCCGCGGCGCCGACGACCAGCGGCATCGCCTCCTCGCCGCTCTCCGCCATCCGCCGTCGGCAGAGGGCGTGGATCGCCTCCAGCCGGTTGGAGACCGCCTCGAAGACGGCGGCGACTTCGGCCCAGCCGGCCTGATCGACCGCCATCGGCATCCAGTTCAACGTGGTGTCGTCGCGGGCGTCGATCGTCCCCGCCTCGAGCGCGTCGGCGGCGCGGTCGAAGAACGTCCCCAGCGCCGAGCCGGTGACCCCGTCGCGCAGGGAACCGGGCACCTTGCGCCAGTCCTGATGGCCGATGTAGGAGCGCGGCCGGGCGCGGAAGTAGTGCTCGACCGCGCCGCGCCGCCGCGCCGTCGCGACCTGGTCGATACAGCCGCATTTCTCCAGCACGCGGACGTGGTAGGCGACGTTGCCGAGCGGCGCCGAGAGCAGCTCGGTCAGCTCGCTCGGGCTGGCGTCGCGCACCTGGAGGACTTCGAGGATCTTGACCCGCAAGGGATGGCCGACCGCCCGCACCAGCCGTTGGTCGATACGGGTGGGTCGGCGCCGATTCATTGATCGGGCAGTTTTGCGCAGTGGCGCCTCCACCGCCCAAAAATCCCTCGTTTGAGTCGCCTGATTACACCAATCGAAGCTACCCCGCCTTCGCCGCTCAAATCCGATTTAATGAATGAGGGTCGCCAACTCAGGCTTTTCGGAGGGGATTTGGAGGTCGCTGCCAACACCGGTTCTGCCCTGCCCAAGGTCGACTTGGTCAACGCCCGACTGGCCGCGGCGTTGTCCCATCCGACCCGGCTCGGCGTGATGAGCGTCCTCTCCGGCGGTCCCGCCTCCCCGCGCCAGATCGCCGCCGAGCTCGATGAGCCGCTCAGCAACGTGACCTACCACGTCAAGCAGCTGCGCGACCTCGGCTGCATCGAGCTCGACCGGACCGAGCAACGCGCCGGCGGTCGCGTCCTCGAACGCTTCTATCGGGCGAGCCGGCGGGCCTACTTCGACGACGACGCCTGGCAGGTGCTGAACGAAGGGGAGCGGCTCGGCGTGCTCTGGGCGATCATCAGGCTGATCTCCCAGGACATCGCGACGGCGATGGCCGCCGGCACCTTCTTCGACGACTGCGACACCCATCTCAGCCGCGCACCGATGACGGTCGACGAGGAGGGCTGGCGCGAAATGACCGATCTGCTGAGCCGGACCACCGAGGGACTCTTCGAGATCGAAGGGCGGGTGGCGGAGCGCCGCGCCGACGGCGCCGCTGCCGAGATCCACGCCAAGGTCGAGCTGATGCAGTTCCGCTCGCCGGCCCCTAACCCAGCCGATAGGTGAGGTGGAGGGCTTCGGCGCCCTCGACCACGGAGGAGAGCTCGAAATCCGCGGCGCCCGCGGCAAGGTGATCGAAGAGACGCTCGCCGGCGCCGAGCAGGACCGGGACCTGGTTGACGAC
This sequence comes from Solirubrobacterales bacterium, assembly GCA_035500835.1. Lineage (GTDB taxonomy): Bacteria > Actinomycetota > Thermoleophilia > Solirubrobacterales > 70-9 > VAYN01. The sequence continues at coordinate 46,567 of DATJWW010000045.1, forward strand.
GAGCTCGTCGAGCAGGCCCGCCGCGATCGCCTGCTGCAGAGTGGACGCGCCGCCGCCGATCGAGACGTCGGCGTCGTCGGCGGCCTCCTTCGCTTCGGCGACCGCCCGCTCGATCCCCTCGGTGACGAAGTGGAAGCTGTTGCCGTTCTCAAGCTCGAACGGATCGCGCGGATGGTGGGTAAGGACGTAGACCGGGCAGTGGAACGGCGGGTCCTCGCCCCACCAGCCCTGCCAGCTCTCGTCGGGCCACTCGCCACGGATCGGCCCGAACATGTTGCGGCCCATCACCACCGCGCCGAGGTTCTCGAGACCGGCGCGGAGCACGTCGTCATCGACCCCGCGCTCGCCTTCGGACGGATCGCCGCCGTGCATCTCCTTGAACCACGCCTGCTTGAAGGCCCACTCGTGGAGGGCCTCGCCACCCACACCGAGCGGATTCGCCTCGTCCTGGTCCGGTCCGGCCATGTAGCCGTCGAGCGAAACCGAGATCCGAGCCTTGGTGAGAGCCATGGGAGCCGTCGGCCTGGCGCAGGTCAGTGCCCTGATGATCGGCCGCCGTGCTGCTCCTCGACCGTCAGCTCGGCGAGCGGTTCGGCCTCAAGCCGGCCGTCCGGGATCGGCTCGCCGGACTGCACGGAGAGGCCGTAGGTGCCGGCGGCGAGGCGCTCTTCGGCGCGCTCGACCGCCTCCAGGCGGCGCTGTAGATCCTGCTCGCGCCCGGCGGCGAACTCGTCTTCGTAGAGCCCCTCGTCGTCGAAGTCGCCCGCGGGCCTCTGGGCGTCCGACTCCTCGCGCCCTTCGCCCTGGGCCCGGGCGAGGTCCGCCTCGACCCGCTCCCGCTCCGCCGCCAACAGCTCTTTCGCCCGCGCCTCGTCCATGCCCCTCACCCTATCCGCCGGCCCCCCGATGCGTTCGCAGTTCGTTTCGCTATCCGGAACTAAGTGCGAACGCACTGGCGGCGGGGTTGAGGTACGGGAAGTGGAGCGCTATCCTCATATAGGACTAGCTACAGAAAGTGAACTTAGTGATGACCTACAGACTCGTTCCCCTTGACGATGCGATCGTCTTCCCGACCGTCACCGCGACCCTGCCGATCGACGTCGGCGAGGACGAGCGCGTCTTCCTCATCCCCCGCCGCGACGGCGAGTACGGCCGCGTCGGCGTGATCGCCGAGGTGGTCGAGCACGGTCGCTCGCGTCGCGGCGTCCCCGTCGCGACCGTGGTCGGTCTCCATCGCGGGATCGCCGGTGCCGCCCAGGCGGGCGACGACGGCGAGGCCCTCCACGTCGAGGTCCAGGAGATCCACGACGGTCACCCCGACGACGAGCACACCCGGGAGATCGCCCGCGAGTACCGCGCGGTGGTCGAAGAGATCCTCGAGCTGCGCGGCGACGACGGTCGCATCGCCAACTTCCTGCGCTCGATCGAGGAGCCCGGCGCGCTGGCCGACACCTCCGGCCTCGCCCCCGACATCCCCAACGAGGGCAAGCTCCGCCTGCTGGAGACGATCGACGTCACCGAGCGGCTGGAGATCGCCGTCGAGCTGCAGCGCGAGCGGCTCGCCGAGCTGCAGGTCCGCTCGAAGATCCGCGACGACGTCGAGTCGGGCGCCCAGAAGCAGCAGCGCGAGTACTTCCTGCGCAAACAGATGGAGTCGATCCGCAAGGAGCTGGGCGAGGACGAGACCGACCTGATCGCCGAGTACGAGGCGAAGATCGAGGAGGCCGGGATGCCCGAGGCGGTCGCCGAGCAGGCGACCAAGGAGCTGCGCCGGCTCGAGCGCCAAGGCGAGCAGTCGCCGGAGAGCTCGATGATCCGCAGCTACCTCGACTGGCTGATCGCGGTGCCCTGGAGCAAACGCTCCGAGGACAGGCTCGATCCGAGCCACACGCGCGAGGTGCTCGACGCCGACCACGCCGGCCTGGAGGACGTGAAGAAGCGGATCACCGAGTTCGTCGCCGTGCGCAAGCTGCGCGAGGAGCGCGCCGAGGAGGTCGAGGAGGACAGCCGCGCGAACGGCACGATCCTCACCCTGGTCGGGCCCCCGGGCACCGGCAAGACCTCGATCGGCGAGTCGATCGCCCGCAGCCTCGACCGCGAGTTCGTCCGCATCAGCCTCGGCGGCCTCCACGACGAGGCGGAGATCCGCGGCCACCGCCGCACCTACATCGGCGCCCTGCCGGGACGGATCGTCCGCGCCCTGCGCGACGCCGAGACGATGAATCCGGTGATTCTCCTAGACGAGGTCGACAAGGTCGGCGCCGACTGGCGCGGGGACCCGTCCGCGGCGCTGCTCGAGGTGCTCGACCCGGCGCAGAACCACTCGTTCCGGGACCACTACCTCGACGTCGAGGTCGACCTCTCCGAGGTCGTCTTCATCGCCACCGCGAACCTGCTCGACACGATCCCGGCACCGCTGCTCGACCGGATGGAGATCATCGCCTTCGACGGCTACACGACCGAGGAGAAGCTGGCGATCGCCAAGGGCTACCTGCTGCCGCGGCAGCTGAAGCGCAACGGCCTGAAGCCGGAGGAGGTGAGCGTCGACGACGACGTGCTCCGCGCGGTGATCGCCGAGTACACCCGCGAGGCGGGTGTGCGCCAACTGGAGCGCGAGCTCGGCAAGCTGCTGCGCGGCGCCGCGACGAAGATCGCGAGCGGCGAGGGCCAAGCGGGTCCGATCGTGCTCGACATCGAGGCGCTTCGCGAGGCCCTCGGACGGCAGAAGGTCTTCCAGGAGTCGGTGGAGCGCACGGCGATCCCGGGCGTCTCGACCGGTCTCGCGGTGACCGGCACCGGGGGCGACATCCTCTTCATCGAGGCGACCGCCATGGACGGTGACAAGGGCCTGGTCCTGACCGGCCAGCTCGGCGACGTGATGAAGGAGTCGGCGCGGATCGCCCTTTCCTACGTCCGCTCGCACCGCGAGGAGCTGGGCATCCCGGCGGAGCGGTTCCAGCGCGAGTTCCACCTGCACGTGCCAGCCGGGGCGATCCCCAAGGACGGCCCCAGCGCGGGCACGGCGATGACGACGGCGCTGGTCAGCCTGCTCACCGGCCGACCGGTCAAGCACACTGTCGGGATGACCGGAGAGGTGACCCTGCAAGGGCGGGTGCTGCCGATCGGCGGCCTCAAGCAGAAGGTGCTGGCCGCCCACGCGGCCGGGCTGACCGAGGTGATCCTGCCCGAGCGCAACCGCGGCGACCTCGACGAGGTCCCCGAGGAGGTGCGCGAGCAGATGACCTTCCATCCGGTGATGTCGATCGACGAGGTGCTCGGGCTGGCGCTCGAGCCGGCGGAGGCCGGTGCGGATGTCGCCGCGGTGTCGTAGCTGCGAACCGGTCCCGTCGGAGCTCCGCGCCGCCGCAGGGCTGCTCGAGCGCCGCTGGACGATGGCGACGATCTACGCCTGCTCCAGCGGCGCCCACCGCTTCAACGAGTTCCGCCAGTCGCTGCCGGGGGTGTCGCCGACGACGCTCTCGGAGCGGCTGGAGCAGCTCGAGGCGGCGGGGATCGTCGAGCGGCGCCTGGTCCCCGGCCGTCCCCCACACGCCGAGTACGCGCTGACCGGTCGCGGCGAGCGGCTGGCGCTGGCGGTCGCCGACCTACTCGAGCACTGACGCGGGCGCTTCGTTCTTGAGCACGAGCAGGCGGTAGTAGAGGACCGCGGCGACGAGGCCTTCGATCGGGGCCGCGAAGGTGGCGGCAAGGGCGACGAGGACGATCCGCAGGATCGGGCCGTCGGCGATCGCACCGCCGAGTTCGACGAGCACGATGGTGACGAGCGCGGCGATCAACTTCGCCGAGATCACGGTTCCGAAGACCGGCCAACCGAAGTTGCGGACCAGCTCCCGGGATCGATCGAAGGCGTCCGTCAGCGCCCGCCTCTCGATCACCACCACCGGCGCGATCACGGCCCAGATCGTCATCAGGATGCAGCCGGGGACGATGAAGAAGGCGAGGCCGAGGACGATCCCGGCCGCGGCGACGAGACCGGCCGCCACCAAGGTCGTCAGGACCGGCCCTACCGAGGCGATCAACTCGCCGATCGACGACGCGCCACGGCCGGAGTGCGTCTCGTCGACCAGCCGCACGACCATCCCCTGGTACAGGGTGCCGACGGCCAGCGCGAGCACCCCGACGACCAAGGTGAGCCCGAAGCTCGTGCCGGCGATCCCGGCGAGCACCGAGACCGCGAGAAAGAGCCAGAAGGCGATCGGGATAAGGACGCCGAAATGCCGGCGATAGAGGGCGAAGACGTCGCCCAGAGCCTCGCCGACGATGAGCTTGCGGCCGGTGTCCATGCGGCGGCCCATTCTGTCGGAGGCCTACGATCCTTGCGTGACCGATGTCGACCCCGAGGGGACGCCGGACCACACCTACCGCCTGCATGTGGGTGAGAACGCCGCGACCGGCGTGCGGCGGGTGATCGTCGGCCGGCTCGAGAAGGCCGCCGAGCGACTGGGCGAGGCAGACGGCGACGCGCTCGCCGAGGCGGTCCACGGCGCCCGCAAAGACCTGAAGAAGGCGAGGGCGGCGCTGCGACTGGTCCGTGCGGAGCTGGGCGGGGACTTCGGGCGCGAGAACCGCGCTCTCCGTGACGCCGCCCGCCTGCTCTCCGCCGGCCGCGACGCCGAGGCGAAGCTGGAGACGCTCGAGGACCTGGTCGACGGCGAGCCCGCTGCGCCCCCCGGCGCGACGGCGCTCTGGCGCGAGGCGCTCTTCGCCGACCGTGACCGGATCGTCGGCGGCGAGGCCGACCGGCGCGAGGAGGCGATCGCGACGATCGGGGCGATCACCGCGCGGGCGCCCGGGTGGAGGCTCCGCCACGATGGCTGGAAGCTCCTCGCGCCCGGGCTCGACGCCGCCTACCGAGACGGTCGCGAGGCCTTCCTCGCGCTCCCCGCCTCCCCCACCTTCGCGGAGGTCCACGAGCTGCGCAAACGCGGCAAGGACCTCTGGTATCAGGTGCGCCTCCTGCGCGATGCCTGGCAGCCGGTCCTGGAGGCGACCGTGGCGGAGATCCACGAGTTCACCGATCTGCTCGGCGACCATCATGACCTCGCGGTGCTGGCCGAGGACCTCGAGGGCCGCAAGGAGGTGGAGGCCGCCGATCGGGAGAAGCTACGGGCGCTGATCGACGGGCACCAGACGCGCGTGCTCGCCGAGGCGCTCGGCCTGGGCGAGCGCCTCTACGCGGAGAAGCCGAAGGCGTTCGAGCGCCGCCTGCGCGCCTACTGGCGCGCCTGGCGGAGCCCTGCCTGACCAGGCGTTCGGCTCAGCCCCGCGGGGTCAGCCGCCGAGCGAGCTGTTGCCGGTGCCGGCGACCTTGGAGACGTATTCGGCCACCGCTTCGATTTCCGACTTCGAGAAGGTGCCGCCGAAGGCGGGCATGCCGCCGCCACCGTTGGTGACCTGGTGTTCGACCAGGCTTTTCGACGGCTTCAGTTCATCGAGGTTGGGCCCGACGGTGCCCGTGGCGCCCGCCTCGGAAAGCGTGTGACAGGCCGAGCAGGTGCTTTCGACGGTCCCCTTGCCGACGGCCAGGGCTTCTTCTTCTCCGCCCGACGCTTCCTTGCCGCCCCCTGCCGCCGCTTCTTCCTTCGGGGCTTCTTCTGCGGGGGCTTCTTCTTCGGCTTCCGGTGCTTCTTCGCTTTCCGGTTCACCCGGTTCGAGCGTGTAGACCTTGCCGGTCCCGTAGTCGGCGATCAGCAGCGCTTCGGGATTCCCCGAGCTGACGAGCACCGAGCTGGGGTTTTTCAGCCCGCCGACGATCTGCTGCGGGGCGGCGGTGTAGACGTTGCCTTCGACCGTGATCGGCGTCTGGATCACTTTGCCCAGCGTCCACTCGGTCGAGACCGCCGAGACGCCTTCGGTGGCGATGCCCCATTCGCCTTCGACGAACGCGATCCCGTTCTGGGCGCCGTGGGGGTCCATCGTCGCGATCGGCTGCGTGGTTCCCTTGCAGGACTTTTCGGAGGCATAGTTGTGTTTGCAGTACGGGAAGCCGAAGTTGTCGCCTTCCTGGACGAGCACCATTTCGTCCGGGATTTCGATGTCGTCGCGCTCGTTGGAGACCGCGAACATCAGGTTCGTTTCCGGCATGAATTCGAGGAACGCGTTGCCGCGCAGGCCGGATGCGTAGACCTGCAGGTCGGAGCCGTCCGGTTCGAAGGAGACGATCGTCGCCGACAGCCGGTTGGGCGGCACGCAGTGGTCACAGGGGGAGCCGATCGCCATGTAGAGACGGCCGTCCGGACCCGCTTTGATGTCGCCGTTCCAGCCCAGTTCGCCGACCGGCAGGCCCTGCAGCACGGGGCGATGGGAGGCGAAGCTCGAGCCGGTCCAATCCGAGTAGGCGATCACTTCGCCCTGCGTCGACACGAATAGCTGTTCGTCGTACCAGAGGATGCCGACCGTCGGTTTCAGGCCTTTGATGACGGCCTTCGGTTTCGCGCCTTCTTCGACCAGGTAGACGAAGTTGGCGCCTTCCTCGGCACCGGTCGAGGCGAAATAGCTTCCTTCTTCGGGGCCGGGGGTCAGCGACTCGATACCGGGCATGCCTTCGGCGAAGAGGGTTGCCTTGAGGCCGGAGACGCCTTCCAGGCCGGCTCCGATCGGTTCCATCTGGGGCGGGGTCGACGCGAGCGCCCCGGTCGTCCCGACGACCGCGGTCGGGGCTTCTTCTTCGGTGACGATCGCGGTGCCTTCTTCGGTGGTCGTCACTCCGGTGCTCGCAGCGACGGTCGAGGTCGAGGAGTGCCCGGTGAAGTGACCGAGGAAGAAGCCGGCGACGAAGGCCACCACGACGCCCATCCCGATCGCACAGACCGCGACGGTCGCCCAGAATTTGATCCCCAGGTCTTTGTCTTTCACCGGCCCACCTTTCAGAAGTCCCGAATGCCTGCCGGAAACCTATCGACTCGGATCGGGGGCCCAGCGCCTCCCTCCCTAGACTCGTCGCGGATGGCCCTGATCCCCCGCACCGACCTCGATGTCTTCGGCCTCAACCTGGGTGGCAACGTCTTCGGCTGGACCGCCGACCGCGAAGAGTCCCTGGCCGTCCTCGACGCCTACGCCGCCGCGGGCGGCAACTTCATCGACACCTCGGACTCCTACATGGCGTCCGTCCCCGGCAACAGCGGCGGTGAGTCGGAGACGATCATCGGCGAATGGATGGCGGCCCGCGGCAACCGCGCGGAGATGGTCATCGCGACCAAGGTCGGCAAATTTCCGAGCCTCCAGGGCCTGCGCCCGGAGACGATCCGCGTCGCCGTCGACAACTCGCTGCGTCGGCTCGGGGTCGACCACATCGACCTCTACTACGCCCACGCCGACGACCCGGACACCCCGCTCGCCGAGACGCTCGGCGCCTTCGGTGAGCTGATCGAGGCGGGCAAGGTCCGCCACATCGCCGCCTCCAACTACTCGGGCGAGCGGCTGGCCGAGGCCCTGGAGACCGCCGAGCGCGAAGGCCTGCCCCGCTTCGTCGCCCTGCAGCCGCTCTACAACCTGATGGAGCGGGGCTACGAGGAGGACCAGCGCGCGGTCTGCGAGCGCGAGGGCCTCGCCTGCTTCCCCTTCTACGCGCTGGCCGCGGGCTTCCTCACCGGCAAGTACCGGCCAGGAGGTGACCAGGTCGACAGCCCGCGCGCCGCGGGCGTCGAGAAATACCTCGATGCACGGGGCGACGCCATGCTGGCGGCGCTCGATGAGATCGCCGCCGCCCATCGGGTCGAGCCCGCGGCGGTCGCGGTAGCGTGGCTACGCAGGCAGCCGACCGTGCTGGCACCGATCGCCAGCGCCCGCAACGTCGACCATCTGGGGCCGCTGCTCGCCTCCGTCGAGCTTCGGCTCGACGACGAAGAGCTCGCCCGCCTCGCCGCCATCTGAGCTCCCCACTACCCGCCGGCTGTTCCTTTTGCGCCTCATAGGCGCAAAAGGAACAGCCGGCGGAGGTTGCTAGGGGATCGACGCCTTTTTCTCGCAGTTGGTCGCGGTGTCGTGGCCGCCGCCGCCGACGCAGTCGTCGAAGCCGCCTTTGCCGTCGAGCTTGTCGTTGCCGCCGCGGCCGAGCAGCGTGTTGTTCTTGTTGTCGCCGTCGAGGATGTCGTTGCCGGGCGATCCCTCGATCTTCTCGGTGCTCGACGTGATCTTCCCGGGGGTGCAGCCGCCGACGCCGGGGGTGATGACCGAGCCGCCGATCGTCGCCTCGACGGCGACGCTGCCCGAGTTGTGGACGCGGGCGAAGGAGGCGCTGTCGTTGGGACCGGCGCCGCCGTTGAAGGTGTCGCCGTCGCAGGGCTGGCCGCCGATCATCAGGTCGCTCCCGGGCCCACCGTTCATCGTCGCCGCACCCGAGTCTTTTTTCGGGTGGAAGATGTTGACCCCGTAGAGGACGTCGTTGCCGCCACCGCCTTCGAGCGTGTCCGGGTCGGAGTCTTCACCCGCGTAGAGGACGTCGTTGCCCGGACCGCCGACGAGCTTGTCGGAGCCGGTGCCGCCTTCCAGGGTCGAGCCGATCGAGTGCGGGACGCTCTGGCCGATCGTCAGTTCGTCGTTGCCCGCGCCCAGCGTCGCTTCGATCGCGGTGACCTTGCCGCTGCAGACGATCGTGCCGCTGGTGCCGCTGCAGTCGGGGTTGGTCGGGTCGCCGTTGGTGACGTCGGAGCCGCTGATCGTGAACTTGCCGCCCGAGTAGTTGACGGTGCCCTGATCGGGACCGGAGGTGCCGGTCAGGATCAGGGTGGACTGGCCGTCGATCGATTCGTAGATTTCGGTCGCCAGGCCGTCGGAGCCCGCCGCCGGGCCGCAGGACGTTTCCTGGGCGAAGCCGCCGGTGCACTGGTCGCTGCCGGGACCGCCGAAGGCCGCGTCGCCGCCGCCGGTCGCCTCGAGGTGATCGTCACCGGGACCGCCGTCGAGCCGGTTGGCTTCGGAGGAGCCGATCAGCGTGTCGTTGCCGGAGCCGCCGATCGCGTCCTCGATCCCTTCCAGGTGCTCGTTCTCGGCACCGGTCACGGTCTGGGTCTGGAGGTTGATCGTGACCGCGCCGCCGGTGCCCTGATAGTCGGCGATGTCGTGTTCGCCGGGGCCGCCGTCGATCTTGTCGTTGCCGGTGCTGCCGATGATCACGTCTTCGTTGCCGGCGCCGCCGTCGAGCGTGTCGTCGCCCTGGTTGCCCTCGACGATGTCGCCGTCGCCTTCGCCGCCGTCCACATGGTCGTTGCCCTGTTCGCCCTCGACCAGGTCGGTGCCGGGACCGCCTTCGATTTCGTCGGAGCCGCGGCCACCGAGGATCTTGTCGTTGCCGGGGCCGCCGTCGAGCTTGTCGGAGCCGCGTTCGCCTTCGATCGTGTCGTCGCCTTCTTCGCCGTAGATTTCGTCGACACCCCGTTCGCCGTCGATCGTGTCGTTGCCGGCGCCGCCGCAGATCAGGTCGTTGCCGCCTTCGCCGTAGATCGTGTTGTTGCCGGGGCCGGCGACGATCACGTCGGGGGCCTTGCCGCCGCGGATCACCGCCGCATTGGAGACGATCGTCGCCGGCTTCCCGTGGCAGGTCGGGTCGCCGCCCGACGCGCCGGGGACGGCAAAGGCGAGCCACGCCGCAAAGGCGAGCGCGAACGGAGCCGGCGAGAGGATGAGACGAGCGGCGTTTTTATGGCGCAGGAAAGTGGTCATGGTCTCCATGGCGGACGTTGTTACCCCGATTACCTGGAAAGGCGGCCCAACTCTAGACGCATGTTGGGCAACAGGCGGACATTAGGATCGATGCGGTCGGAGGCCACCCACGGAAGGAGAGGCAGATGAAGATGCGGGCCGCGGTGCTGGAGGAGTTCGGCAGCCCGCTCGCCGTCCAGGAGGTCGATCTGGCCGAGCCGCGCGCCGGCGAGGTGCTGGTCCGGCTGGAAGCCTGCGGTGTCTGCCACACCGACATGTACACCGCCTCCGGGGCCGATCCGTCCGGCTACGCGCCGGCGGTGCTCGGCCACGAGGGCGCCGGGGTGGTCGAGAAGATCGGCGAGGGCGTCGGCTCGCTGGCGCCCGGCGACCACGTCGTGACGCTCTTCTCGCCGCAGTGCGGCGAGTGCGTCCACTGCGTCGACCCCCGCACCAACCTCTGCATGGCGATCCGTGCCGAGCAGAACCTCGGCCACCTGCCCGACGGGACCGTGCGGCTCTCGCGCGGCGGCGAGGACATCCGCCACTTCATGGGCTGCTCGACCTTCGCCGAGTACACGGTGATGCCGGAGATCGCGCTCGCCAAGGTCAGTCCCGAGGCGCCTTTCGAACACGCGGCGCTGTTCGCCTGCGGGCTCTCGACCGGGCTGGGAGCGGCGATCAACACCGCCGCGGTGAAGCCGGGCACCACCTGCGCCGTGTTCGGCGCCGGGATGGTCGGCCTCGGCGCGGTGGCGGGCTGTCGCCTGCAGGGCGCCGAGCGGATCATCTGCGTCGACATGTCCGCGGAGCGACTGGAGCTGGCCAGGGGACAGGGGGCGACCGACACGCTGATCGGCGGACCCGACGCGGTCGCCGAGATCCTCGCGATGACCGACGGCGGATACGGCGCCGACTACACCTTCGAGGCGACCGGCCTGGTGGCGGTGATGCAGCAGGCGCTGGAGGCGACGCGGATGGCCTGGGGGCTCTGTACGGTTGCCGGCGTGGCGGGCAAGGGCGAGACGTTGGACGTGGTGCCGCGCCTCCTGATCACCGGCCGCCGCATCGCCGGCTCCTCCTTCGGCGGGGTCAAGGGACGGGACCAGGTCCCGGTCCTGGTCGAGCGCTGCCTGGAGGGGGAGATCGACGTCGCCCCGTTCATCTCCCACAAGCTGACCCTCGACGAAGTCAACCGCGGCTTCGAGCTGATGGAGGCCCAGGACGGCATCCGCAGCGTGATCGAGTTCAACTAGCGATGGCGATCGAGATCAAGAGCGTCAAAGGATGGCGCCAGATCGGCGAGTTCATCGATCTGCCCTTCCGCCTGCACGCCGGGACGCCCTGGGTGACGCCGCTCAAACTCGAGCGCCGCATCTTCCTCAGCCAGAAGCTGAACGCCTACTTCAAGCACGGCGAGGCCGAGTACTTCCTCGCCCGCCGCGACGGCCGCGCGGTCGGCCGGATCACCGCCCAGATCGACTTCGCCTACAACCGCTTCCACGGCACCCGGACGGGGATGTTCGGCTTCCTCGAGTTCGAGGACGATCCCGAGATCCTCGCCGCGCTCCTCGCCACCGCGGAGGACTGGCTGCGGTCGCGCGGCTGCGACCAGATGCTCGGGCCGATGGACTTCAACCTGAACGAGGAGGGCGGCATCCTGATCGAGGGGTTCGAGCTCGAACCGCTGATCCGCCAGAACTGGCATCCGCCCTATTACCAGGAGCGCTGCGAGGAGGCGGGCCTGGAGAAGGCGATGGATCTGCTCTCCTGGGACCTCTCGATCGACGACCGCGCCTCGATGAAGCCGATCATCGAAAAACTCGCCAGGCGCTGCCGCGAGAAGTACGGCATCGAGGTGCGCAAGATGACCCGCCGCTCCCTGCGCAAGGACCTCGACAGGTTCGCCGACGTCTACAACTCCGCCTGGTCGGAGAACTGGGGCTTCGTCCCCTACTCGAAGGAGGACCTCGACGCCTACGCGCTCGACCTTCAGCTGGTCTTCGCCCCGGAATGGTTCATGGTCGCCGAAAAGGACGGCGAGACGGTGGCGATGGCGATCACCGTGATGGACGCCAACCAGCTGCAGAAGCGGATGGGCGGCAAACTCCTGCCGTTCGGCTGGTGGGACTTCCTGATGCGCAACCGCACCACCGACCGGCTCCGCGTCGGCTTCCTCGGCGTCAAGCCGGAGTGGCAGCACACCGGCGTCGCCGCCCTCCTCTACGTCGAACACTTCGAAGCCGCCTCCCGCACCCGGCTCAAACACGGCGAGGCCGGCTTCATCCTCGAGACCAACCACGCGATGAACTCCGGCCTCGAAGCGATGAACGGCCGCGTGGTCAAGAAGTACCGGGTCTACGAACGCAGGCTCTGAAGACCGTCAGGTCGGATCGGCGACCTTGAACTGACCGATCCTGGTCACGCTCGGCTCCCAGGTGATCCCTTCGAGCAGCTTCTCGATCGGGACCTCGAGGGCACCGGCGAGCTTCACCAACGTGTCGAGCCGCGGGAGCCTGCCGCCGCTCTCCATCAGGCTGATCTGCGTGCGGTGGATCGAGGCCCGGAAGGCCAGCTCTTCCTGACTCATCCCGGCGGCCTGACGCAGGCTCGACAGGTTTTTCGAAAACCGCTCCGAGATGTCCACCCGCTGATGCTGCGCAGCCCGGGTATGCCAAGTCCACACGCAAAATCCGGTTTCGGACAAAAGGTTTCGGTTTCCGGGTGCCAAAAGCGGACAACAACGCATCAGAATCGTGACGTGACCAAATTGCTGCTGGCAGCGGTGTTGTTGGAGGCCTTGCTCGGCGCCCGGGAGCGACGCCTCCTGGTCCGCGAGGAACGGCGGGCGCTGCAAGAGCAACTTCGGCGGGCCCGGCGGATCAGCCGTCGCTGAGGGGGTCGCCCCTCCCCGCCTCCCGGCGAATCGGGCAACCGCTCAGCGGCGGAGGCCGACGACGCAGTTCTGGCCGCCGAACCCGAAGGCATTGGCGATCGCGGCCGAGGCGGGGGCCCGGCGGGCGGCGAGGGCGATGTGATCGAGGTCGCACTCGGGGTCCGGGTTGGTGAGGTTGATCGTCGGCGGCAGGACGCCGTCGCGCATCCCCAGCAGGCAGACCATCGCGGCGAGGGCGCCGGCGGCGGCGATCAGGTGGCCGACCATCGACTTCGGCGAGGAGACCGGGACCACGTCGGTGGCGTCACCGAGGACGGCGCGGATCGCGCGCGACTCGGAGGCGTCGTTGGCGCGCGTCGCCGTACCGTGGGCGCAGATGTAGCCGAGCTCCTCGGCGGCGATGCCGGAGCGCTCCAGGGCGAGGCGGATCGCCGCCGAGGCGTACTCGCCGCTCGGCTCCGGCGCGCTCATGTGGAAGGCGTCGGAGGTGAGGGCGCCGCCGGCGATCGACCCATAGGCGCCCGCCCCGCGCGCCGCCGCGTGCTCGGCCGACTCGACGATCAGCACCACCGCGCCCTCGCCGAAGACGAAGCCGTCGCGGTCCGAATCGAAGGGGCGGCTGGCGCCGGGCGGGTCGTCGTTGCGCTCCGACAGCGGCCCCATGTTCGAGAGGCCGGCGAAGACCGCCTCGTTGATCCCGGCGTCCGCCCCGCCCGCGATCACCACGTCGGCCTCGCCGGCGAGGATGATCCGCCGCGCCTCGAGCAGCGCGTAGGTGCCGGTCGCGCAGGCCAGCGCGCTGGCGGTCACCGGGCCGTGGGCGCCGAGGTCGATCGCCACCTCGCAGGAGGCCATGTTGAGGATCGTCGAGGCGACGTAGAAGGGGCTGACCGCGCGTGGCCCCTCCCCGACCAGCGCCCGCACGTTGCGCTCGGTCTCCGGCGTCCCGGCGACGGCGCTGCCGATCGCGACCCCGACCCGGTCGGCCACGGCGGCGACGTCGAGGCCCGCGTCCGCCACCGCCTCGCGCGCCGCGGCGATCGCCAGCTGCGAGAAGCGGGCGGTGCGGTGGGCGCGCTTCGCGCCGAGCGTCTCCACCGGGTCGAAGCCGTTCACCTCGCCCGCGATCCGGGTCGCCAGGCCGGAGGCGTCGAAATGGGTGATCGGCCCTATCCCCGAGCGCCCGGCGACGAGCGCCTCCCAGGTCGAGGGCGCGTCCAACCCCACCGGGGTGAGCGCGCCGAGCCCGGTGACCACTGGGTCCCCTGCTGGATTCACTGCGGACGGCACCGGGCGTTCATCGCGGGGCGATTATCGCGGTTCGCCCCGGCGACCCGCCGCTCACCCGCCTGATCGGGGGACGGCCGGCATGCGTGCCGACTGTCCCTCCATATACGTTGCTTTCGGTGCATCTTTATGTTCGGGAAACGTCGGGGCGCCTGGAAGGCGAGATCTCGGTCCCCGCGTCCAAGTACCACGCCCACCGGGCGCTGATGCTGGCGTCGCTGGCCGAGGGCGAAAGTCGGATCAAAGGCGGCGTCGCGGCCAAACACGTGCAGTCGACGATCGAGGTGCTGAGCGGCCTCGGCACCGAGGTCGAGGCGACCGACGACGGCTTCCTGGTGCGCGGCGGCCTCCCCTACCGCCCGGTCCGCGACACCGTCTCGGTCGGCTCCTCCGGCACCACCCTCTACTTCATGATCGGCCTCGCCTCGCTGGCCGAGGCGCCGGTCACCCTGACCGGCCAGAAGTACTTTCAACGGCGGCCGGTCGGGCCGCTCCTGGAGGCGCTCGGGGCGATGGGGGTCGAGCTGTCCTCGGCCAACGCGACGCCACCGATCACGGTCAGGCCACAGCGCCCGCGCGGCGGCCGCGTCTCGATCGCCGGGACGCTCAGCCAGTGGATCTCCGGGCTCCTGATCGTCGCCCCGTTCGCAAGCGGGCCGACGACGATCGAGGTCGAGGGGACGCTGAACGAGCAGCCCTACGTCGAGCTGACCGTGAACATGATGCGGGACTTCGGGCTCGAGGTCGGCGTCGCCGACGACTGGCGCCGCTTCGAGATCGAGCCGAACCAGACCGCGCGGCCCGCCGAGGTGACACTGCCGCCCGACATCGGCTCGCTCGCCTTCGGCCTCGCCGCGACCTCGATCCATCCCTCCGACGTCTTCTTCCACGGCGTCCGCGAGATCGAGGGCGCCAAGGTCGATCACCCCGAGGCCCACTTCCTCGATGTGGTCGCCGAGATGGGGCTGCCGATGGAGCTCGACCGCGAGGCGGGCGGCGTCCGCGTCCGCCATGACGGGGTGCGGCTGCGCGGGGTCGAGATCGACTGCCGGCCGATGCCCGACATGCTGCCGGTGCTCTCGACCATGGGCCAGTTCGCCGCGGGCGAGACCCGCTTCTCCAACGTCGCCCACGTGCGGCTGAAGGAGTCCGACCGGGTCGTCTCGATGCTGCAGCTGAACCGGATGGGCGGCGACGTCGAAGAGCAGGGCGACGAGCTGGTCGTGCGTGGCATCGCCGGCGAGCTGACCGGCTCCCCGCTCTCCAGCTTCAACGACCACCGCGTCCACATGTCGCTCTCCGTGGCCGCCTCGCGGGCCCGCGGCGAGAGCTCGCTGACCTACCCGAACGCCTACCGGATCTCCTATCCCGGCTTCCTCGACGACATGCGGGCGATCGGCCTCGACCTCTCGATCGAGGACGAGCGCTCGCGGCCGGCGACCGGCCCGCCCGCCGCGGTCGAGTCGATCGCGATCGACCAGGCGGCGGAGATCCCGATCGTCGACTGGGTCGGACGCTGGGCGCGCGAGCGGCCCGACGAGGATGCGGTCGTCGACGTGCGGGCGGGCGGCACCCGGGTCTGGACCTGGGGCGAGCTCGACCGCGAGGCCGACAAGGCCGCCGCGCTGCTGCTCGAGCTGGGCGTCGAGCCCGGCGAGACCGTCGCCTACCAGCTGCCGAACTGGGGCGAGTTCGTGATCCTCACCCTCGCCTGCATGAAGATCGGCGCGATCTGCTGCGCGCTGATGCCGATCTTCCGCGAGCGCGAGATCGGCTTCGCGGTGCGCCGGGCGAAGGCGCGGGTGCTGGTCGTCGCCGAGGAGTTCCGGGGACGCCGGCACGCCGAGGAGACGGCGACCATGTTGGCGGCGCCGAACGGTGACGGGCCCTTGCCGGTCGAGCATGTGCTGGTCGTCGGCGCGGGCGGCGCCCCGGCGCTGCCGAAGACGGATGACGCCCGCTGGCACGACTTCGCCGCCGCGGTCGCCGGGCAGGAGCCCGACGCGGAGGCGATCGCCGCCCGCAAGCCGTCCCCGACCGCCCTCTCCCAGCTCTTCTTCACCTCGGGCTCGACCGGCGAGCCGAAAGGGGTGCTCCACCGCTGCGACGCGCTCACCCGGGCGGCGATGATGGAGGTCGAGCACCTCGGCCTCGGCCGCGACGACACGATCTTCATCCCCACCCCGCTCGCCCACCAGACCGGGCTCCTCTACGGGATGTGGCTGAGCTTCGCGCTCGGCTCCACCCAGGTGATCCAGGACGTCTGGGACGCGCGCCGTGGCGCCCAGGCGCTGCGCGAGTGGGACGGCACCTTCGTGCAGGCGGCGACGCCGTTCCTCGCCGACCTGGTCCGCGTCGTCGAGTCGGGTGAGGAGGAGGCGCCGCCGGCGCTGCGGATCTTCGTCGTCACCGGCGCCGCGGTGCCGCGGGCGCTGGCCGAGCGGGCGACCGGCGTCCTCGC
Organism: Solirubrobacterales bacterium; assembly: GCA_035500835.1. Lineage (GTDB taxonomy): Bacteria > Actinomycetota > Thermoleophilia > Solirubrobacterales > 70-9 > VAYN01. The sequence goes on from DATJWW010000045.1 coordinate 62,871, forward strand.
CGCCGCGGTCTGCGGCGCCTGGGGCTCGACCGAGTCCTGCCTCGGCGCGCTCGCCGCCCCCGGCGACGACCCGGAGAAGGTCTGGGGCACCGACGGGCGGGCGCTGGCCGGCACCCGTATCCGGGTCGTCGACGACGAGGGCGACGAGCTCGACCCCGGCGAGGAGGGCAACTTCCAGGTGACCAGCCGCTGCCTCTTCGAGGAATACCTCGACCGCCCCGACCTGACCGCGGCGGCGATGACCGCGGACGGCTGGTACCGGACCGGCGACCTCGCGACGATCGACGCCGACGGCTTCCTGCGGCTGACCGGCCGGGTCAAGGACATCATCAACCGCGGCGGCGAGAAGGTGCCGGTGGCCGAGATCGAGGAGCTGCTGCACGAACACCCGGCGGTGGCCGAGGTGGCGATCGTCGCGATGCCCGACGAGCGGCTCGGCGAGCGCGCCTGCGCCTTCGTCGTCCTCGCTCCCGAGGCGGACGGCGGGTTCGACATTGCCGAGGTCCGCGCCTACCTCGACTCGCAGGCCGTGGCCAAGCACTACTGGCCGGAGCGGGTCGAGACGATCGCCGAGATGCCTCGCACGCCGAGTGGGAAGATCCAGAAGTTCGTCCTGCGCGAGCGGGCGAAGGGGCTGCGGCCGGAGCCGCACCTGAACCCGACCGAGGAGGAGCCAGTCCGATGACCCCGCAAGCCCCGATCCCGCTGCCCGAGGACTTCGACGATTCGGGCTTCGAGGAGCTGAAGGCGGAGATCGCCGCCTACGTCGCGAACGAGGGCGAGGAGTGGACGCGGCGGATCGAGGCCGAGCGCGCGGTGCCGCCGGAGCTGCGGGTCGAGCTGAAGGAGCGCGGCTACCTGAGCCTCGCCGGGCCGGCCGAGTACGGCGGCGCCGGCATCCCCTTCTCGCGCTATCTGGAGCTGCTCGAACTGTTCTCGATGTCGCACGCCTCGCTGCGGATGATCGTCCACGTCGCCAACGGGGTGTGGCGCTCGGTCGACCAGTTCGCGACCGAGGAGCAGCGCCGCGACTACGTGATGCCGGCCGTGACCGGCGACCTGACCATCGCCTTCACGCTGACCGAGCCGACCGCCGGCTCGGGTGCCGACATACGGTGCGAGGTCGAGCGCGAGGGCGACACCTACTACCTCTCCGGCGAAAAGCACCTGATCACCTTCGGGGTCAGCTGCGACCGCTGGCTGCTCTTCGCGCGGCTGGCCGGGACGACCGGCGCCGACGGGACCGTGGCGCTGCTGATCGATCGCGAGACGCCGAACGTGCAGGTCGAGGACATGGGCGAGTCGCTCGGCGTGCGCGGCACCGACCACGCCCACCTGGTCTTCGACCGCGCCCCGGTCCCCGTCAGCGACACGCTCGGCGAGGAGGGCAAAGGGCTGCAGGTCGCCTTCGGCGGCTTCCTCACGCCGAGCCGGATCGCGGTGGCGATGACCTGCGTCGGGCTGGCGCGGCGCGCCCAGGAGCTGGCCGCCGAGCACGCGGCGAAGCGCGTCACCTTCGGCAAACCGCTCTCGGCGCGGCAGGCGATCTCCTTCGCGCTGGCCGAGAACGCCGCCGACATCGAAGCGACGCGGCAGCTCACCCTGCACGCGGCGCGGCGCTGGGAGGCGGGCGCGGCCGACGCGGCGCCGCTCTCCTCGATGGCGAAGCTGACCGCGGTCGACATGATCACCCGGGTCACCGACAAGGCGCTGCAGGCGCACGGTGGGATCGGCTACTGGTCCTCGCAGCCGATCGAGCGGGTGTACCGCGACGCCCGGGCGCAGCGCTTCGAGGAGGGCACCAACGAGATCCAGAAGACGATCATCGCCCGCGAGGTCTTCGCCCCCGTCCACGCCTCGATCGCCGAGCGGGAGCTCGGATGAGCGAGGGGGACGGCGGTTTCGCGGCCGACAAGGTCGCGCTGATCACCGGCAGCTCGCGCGGGATCGGGCGCACGCTGGCGCTCTCGCTCGCCGACCAGGGCGGCTCGGTGGTCGTCAACTACAAGGTGAACGAGGACCTCGCGAAGGAGGTCGTCGCCGGGGTGCAGGAGCGCGGCGGGCGGGCGATCGCGGTGCAGGCCGACATGGAGTCGCCGGAGGACATCGACCGCCTCTTCGACGCCGCCCGCAAGGAGTTCGGCCGGCTCGACTACTACGTCGACAACGCGGCGGCCTCGAGCTTCAAGCTGATCAAGGATCTGAAGCTGCACCACCTCGACCGCTCCTACGCGATGAACATCCGCTCCTTCGTGCTCGGCGCGCAGCGCGCGGTCGACCTGATGGGCGACGGCGGGCGGATCGTGACGCTCTCCTCCTACGGGGCGATCCGCGCCTACCCGACCTACGCCAACCTCGGCGCCGCGAAGGCCGCGCTCGAAGCCTACGTCCGTTACATGGCGATCGAGTTCGCGCCGCTCGGGATCAACGTCAACGCGGTCAACGGCGGGATCATCGAGAGCGACTCGAGCGCCTACTTCTACGGCGTCGACGGGATGCCGGGGCTCGACGTCGTCCTGCCGAAGATCCCGAAACGGCGGATGGGGACGGTGAAGGAGGTGGCCGACACGGTCGAGTTCCTGCTCGAACCGCGCTCCGAGTACATCACCGGGCAGTCGCTGGTCGTCGACGGCGGGTTGACGATCATCGCCCCGCCCTTCTTCGACGACGCGGGCGAGGCGCTGCGGCTGCCCGACCGCGATGGCTGAGCCGGGCACCCCGCTCGACCACATCTTCACGCCGATCGAGATCGGCGGCCTGCGGCTCCCGCACCGGGTGGTGATGGGGTCGATGCACCTCGGCGTCGAGGGCGCCGACGACGCGGGGCCGCGGCTGGCGGCCTTCTATCGCGAGCGGGCGCTCGGCGGCGCCGGGCTGATCGTGACCGGGGGCTGGGCGGTGTCGGCGGACGGTGCCGCAGATCACAGCTACGGCGTGCTCCCGCCCGAGCGCGGTCGTCCTTTGGCCCGGCAGGCGGGCCTAGGGTCGACCGCACAGGCGGATGCGACGAAGCGAGCGCTCGCCGAGGTCGCGGAGGCGACCGCCGGAACCGACGCGGCGCTCGCACTGCAGCTCTTCCACGCCGGGCGCTACGCATTCGCTGACTCACCAGGTGAAGTGGTCGCGCCCTCGGCGGTCGCGAGCCGGGTGTCGCGGGTCGAGCCGCGGGCGCTCGCCGAGGACGAGGTCTGGGACGTGGTGGCGGAGTTCGCGGCGGGGGCGCGGCTGGCGCAGGAGCTCGGCTTCGCCGCGGTCGAGGTGATGGGTTCGGAGGGCTACCTCGTCGACCAGTTCCTCTCGCCGGTGACGAACCTGCGCGAGGACTCATGGGGCGGCGACGCCGAGGGACGGATGCGCTTCGGGGTCGAGCTGGCGGCGGCGGTACGCGAGGCGGTCGACGACGAGTTCCCGGTGCTCTTCCGGATGACGGGGGCGGAGCTGATGCCGGAGTCGCGGCCGTGGGAGGAGGTCGAGGCGTTCGCCCAGGCGCTGGCCGGGGCCGGGGTCGATGCGTTGAACGTGGGCGTCGGGTGGCACGAATCGTCGGTGCCGACCGTGCAGGGGGCGGTGCCGGGCGGGGCGTTCGTGCCTTGGGCGGAAGCGATCCGGGACTCGATCACCGGGACTGCCACCCCATTGGCAGGTGAGGTGGCAGTCCCGGTGATCGCGGGGAACAGGGTCAATCGGCTGCGGGACGCGGAGGAGATACTCGCTGCGGGGGGCGTCGATTTGATCTCGATGTCACGCCCGTTCCTCGCGGATCCCCGGATCGTGGAAAAGGGACGGAGCGGGGGCGCGGTGAACGCGTGCATCAGCTGCGATCAGGCGTGCATCGACAGGTCGTTGGTCGGAGGCCACGTGTCGTGCCTGGTGAATCCCCGCGCGGGATATGAGGTCGAGTTCCCCGTGCGTTCGCAGAAAGGGTCGGATAGCGACCAAAAGTGCGAACGCACGGGAGGAGTCTCGCGGCGGTACGTGGTGATCGGCGGGGGGCCGGCGGGGATGGAGGCGGCTCGAGCCCTTGCCACGCTTGGTGGAGAGGTGCACCTCTACGAGGCACGGGAGGAGCTCGGGGGCCAGTTTCGCTGGGCACGGATGGTCCCCGGCAAGGAGGACTACGGGGCGACGATCTCCTACTTCGAGTCGGAGCTTTCGCGCCTCGGCGTCCACCTCCACCTGGGCCGCGAAGTCGGCGAGGACGACGCCGACGTACTCGCCGACTGCGTCGGCGTCGTCCTCGCCACCGGCGTCCACCCCCGCGCCGTCGACATCCCCGGCTCCGACCTCCCCCACGTCGTCGACTACGCCACCGCCTTCGAGCCGGGCCTCGGCGAGGCATCGTCCGTCGCGATCATCGGCGCCGGTGGCATCGGCGTCGACCTCGCCCATCTCCTCACCCACGACCCGAGCGAGAGCTTCTACGCCCACTACCAACTGAAGCCGCTTGTGGAGCCTAAGTGGCGTATAGAGCCACCTTCTCTCCACAGCAAAGGCCTGAGTGATGAGCCAGGTGTGACGCTGATGCGACGTTCGGGGCGTGTGGGGAGCGGGATCGGGATGACGACGCGCTGGGTCTGGCTCGACGCGCTGAAGCAGGCGGGGGTCGAGGTGCGGACGGGGCTCTCCTACCGGCAGATCACTCCCGACGGGGTCGAGATCGCGCTCGAGGACGGCACGGTCGAGACGATCGCCGCCGAGCGCGTGGTGATCGCCGCCGGGCAGGAACGGCGCGACGAGCTGCGGCCGCTGCTCGAACGGCTCGGGGTGCCCCATCGGGTCGTCGGCGGCGCCGAGAACCCGAGCGAGCTGAACGCGGTCCGCGCCTTCGGCGACGGCCTCCGTGCCGCCTACGCGCTGGCCGGACCCTCGATCGGGCGGTAGCCCGAGCAGACGCTGCGCATCCAGCCGATCCGCCCCTCGCGCTCGGAGATGAAGACCTGCTGCTCGACCTCGAAGAGCCCTTCCGGGTTGCGGACGCGGAAGCGATACCCGACCCGTTCGCGGTCGGCGAAGGCGTCGGTCTCGACCTTCTCCAGCTCCTCGATCTCGTCCGAGTCTTCGAACCACACCTGGAGGACCTCGCCGATCAAGGTCTCCGGGTCGCCCGCCTCCCAGTCGCGGCGTGGCGTCAGCCCCCGGAAGTCGAGCTCCGGGTGGAGCAACTCACGTATCCGGTCGAAGTCCTTGGCGGCGAGCGCCGCCGCGAAGGCACCGCCGAGCGAGGCCGACGACCCGGCTTTGACAGTCTCAGGCACGAGCCGATGGTGGCGTCCCGGCCTCCGCCTGTCAACGGCCGTCAGCCGAGCAGATCGCGGCGCGGGAGGAGGATCAGCGTCGCGACCGCGGGGAGCGCGACGGCGACGATCGCACCGGCCCGCCAGCCGGCCGCCTCGACCAACGGGCCGACCAGGGCCGCGCCGATGCTGGCCCCGAGCGTGATCGCCAGGGACAGCCAGGTGAACGCCTCGGTCATCGTGCCGGGCAGCAGTTTGGCCTGGACGATCTGGTTGCGGACGGTCATCTGCGGCGCGATGCAGAGCCCGGCCAGGGTGGCGAAGACGAACATCTCGGCGATCGAGGTCGCCGCGGGGAGCGGCAGACAGGTCAGGGTCATCACCGCGCCGAACAGGATCAGCGCCCGCCGCGGCCGGCCGAAGACGCCGGGCCGCATCCCGTAGAGGAGGCCGCCGACGCCGGAGCCGAAGGCGAGCGCCGCCGCGAACGGACCGCCGAGCGCCGCCTGCCCGTGGTCGGCGCCGAAGGCGGGCAGCGCGACGTCGAGGGCACCGAAGGTGCCGGCCAACGTCAGGCTGGAGACGCAGAGCAGGCTCAGGGTGGGCGAGCGGAGCGCGCCCAGCCAGTGGCGCTCGGCCTCCGGGTCGCCGCCGGGCGGCACGGTCGCGACGCGGGCGAAGCCGAGCGAGCCGGCCACCCCGAGCGCACCGGCGACGATCAATCCCTCGGCGGTGCCGACCGACGCGGCGAGCACACCGGCGAGCAGCGGCCCGGTGACGAAGATCACCTCGATCAGCACCGCGTCGAGCGCATAGGCGGTCTGCAGGTCCTCCGGCCCGACGATCGCCGCCCAACGTTGGCGCAGGATGCCGCCGATCGGCATGCTCGCGCCGCCGGCGACGAAGGCGGCGATCACCAGCGGCACCGTCCCCGCCCCGCTTTCGCCGAGGACGACGACCGCCCCGAGCGCCACCGCCAGCACCGACGATCCCGGCACGACGACCCACTTCGAGCCACGCCGGTCGATCAGCCGCGCCAGCGGCGGGCCGGTCAGGCCGAGCCCGATCACGAAGCCGCCGGACACCACGCCGGCGGCGCCGAAGGAGCCGGTCTGGGCGTGGACGAAGAGGATCAGGGCGACCCCTCCCATCCCGATCGGCATCCGGGCCAGCAGGCCGAAGAAGACCAGTGGCCGCACGCCGGGCGCGGCGAGGACACGGCGGTAGGCGGCGAGCCCGCCGGTCGGCTCCGTGGTGGCGACGTCGGTGGCCATCCGCCCAGCGTCGCAGGCCGGGTGCGCTCAGCCGGTGCCGACCCCCGGCAGCCCGGCGCTCGCCAGCTCGCCTTCCTCCTCCTCGCGGCGCAGCTCGGCAGGGTCCGGGATGCGCCCCCGCTCGAGGTCGCGGCCGGGCAGGACCCAGGCGAGGATCGCGGCGGCGATGCAGATCCCGATCCCGATCCAGGTGATCTTCGTGTAGCCGGCGAGCTTCGGCAGCAGGCTGCCCGCCGGGGTCTCGGAGGCGAGGATCGAGGCGGCCAGGGCGCTGCCGATCGAGAAGCCGACGTAGCGGATCACCTGGTAGAGGCCGGTCGCCGAGCCGGTCTCGCTTTCCGGCACGGCGCGGACGATCAGCCCGGGGATCGCCGCGTAGGTGAGGCCGTAGCCGAGGCCGAGCACGCCCATCATCGCGAAGGCACCCCAGAGGTGGTCGTCGAAGAGGGCGAAGACGACCCCGCCCGCGGCGACCGTGAGGCAGCCGAGCGGCAGCAGGTTGCGCGGCCCGACCAGGCGGGTCGCGGGCGGCAGCAGGCGGGAGCCGAGGATGCCGACGACCGAGAACGGCACCAGGCAGAGGCCGGCGACGACGACCGAGGCGGAGAAGCCGTACCCGCCCTCACTCGGCGCCTGGACGAACTCGCTGACCCCCGAGAGATACATGTACATCGCGATCCCGAGCACCGCCGCGCAGACGTTGCCGGTGAGGACGGCGGGGCGGCGCGCCAGCCGCAGGTCGATCAGCGGTTCCGGCGTGCGCAGCTGGCGGGCGCCCCAGGCGAGCAGCACGACGATCGCGAAGACGACGAGGAGCACGGTCTGCGGCGCGCCCCAGCCCCAGCCGCCGCCCTCGGCGATCGCGACCAGGAGGGCGCTCAGCCCGATCGAGAGCAGCGCCGCGCCCGCGATGTCGAGCTTCACCGCCGAGCGTCCCACGGTCGAGGAGACGAAGACGAAGGAGAGGCCGAGCGCGATCAGCGCGACGACCGCGCCGAACCAGAACGCCGCCGCGAGGTCGATCGTCGCCAGCAGCCCGGAGATCGGGTAGCCGGCGCCGACCCCGACCGCGCCGGCCACGGAGAGGAGGCCGATCGTCCCCGGCACCCGGTCGGGCGGCAGCTCGTCGCGGGCGGTGGCCATGCCGAGCGGGACGAGGCCGAGCCCCACCCCCTGCATCGCGCGGCCGGTGACGAGGACCGCGAGGCTCGGCGCCAGCGCCGCGACACCGCAGCCGGCAACTACGACGACGAGCCCGCCGAGCAGCGTCTCGCGGCGGCGCGGACCGTCGCCGAGCCGCCCCATCACCGGCGAGGAGACGACGCCGACCAGGAGCGTCGCGGTCAGCGACCATTGCGCCGAGCTGAGCGAGACACCGAGGTCCCTGCTGATGCTGGGGAGCAGGGGCGCGCCGAGCGAGGAGATGATCCCGGTGACCATCACCACGAAGACGAGCACGGCGGGCATCGCCCGCACCCGCGTCGCCTCGCTCATCCCTCGCGGCCCGGCTGCAGCTTCTCGATCAGGCTGCCGAGGGTCTCGGCGGCGTGGGCCAGCTCTGTCAGCTCGGTGTCGGGGAGGTCGGCGAGCGCCTCGCGCATGTCGGCGCGGATCTCGGCGCGGAGCTCCTCGAACGCCGCGCGACCCTGGCTGGTGATCTCGACCAGGACGACGCGGCCGTCCTCCTCGTCGCGCCGCCGCCCGACCAGGCCGCGGTGCTCGAGTTTGTCGACCAGCTGGGTGACCGTGGGTTGGGCGAGCGCCTCGGCGGCGGCGAGCTCGGTGATCCGCCGCGGCCCCTCGGAGAGGCTGGAGAGGACCCCGGCCTCGGTCCGCGAGAGCTCGTGGGCGCCGTTGCGCATCAGCAGGCGGATCAGCCGATTCGCCCTCGCCAGCAGGTTGGTGGCGACGAGGTCGATCGCCTCGGAGCGCGGCTGCGGAGTCGAGGTCATATAGAAAAACTATGCAATCTGGGCGGATTCGGCAGGACGAGTCGACTCGAGGGCGTGCTTGCGGGCCGCCCGGCGACGTTCCCACCAGGTCCAGGCGAGCATCGTCGCCCCCGCATATATCCAGCCGAGCAGCACGTCGAAGAAGTAGTGCTCACCGGTCGCCATCAGGGTCAGCGCCATCGCCGCCGGATAGAGCAGGAGCAGCGGCCGCGCCCACCGCCAGGGCACCCGGCCCCAGAGGAAGAGCGCGACCAGCATCGTGAAGCCGGCGTGCAGCGAGGGCACCGCGGCGACCAGGTTGACCGAGGCCTGGCCTTCGGAGAAGAGGATCGAGGTGCCGACGCCGATGATCTTCCACCCTTCCGAGGTGGTCCGATGCACGTCATGGAGGAGGCCTTCCTGCCCGGCGAGCCAGGGCGGCGCGGCCGGGAAGAGGATGTAGGTGGCGACCCCGGCGAGGGCGAGCGAGACGAGCCGCTTGACGAAGCGCATGTAGGCGGGGCGGTCGCGCGCCCAGAGCCAGCCGGCGAGCGCGAACGGGGTGATGAAGTAGCTCGTGTAGATCAGCGTGAAGGCGACGTTCCAGGCGGAGAGCCGGGTCGGGTCATAGAGGTGGTGTTGCAGCCATTCGGTCGGCGTCTGGCCGAAGAAGACGGCTTTGTCGAAGTCGATCATCGGGTGGAAGTGGACCCCGATGCCGAGTTTGTCGGCGACCCCGCGGGTCATGTCGTAGGCGGCGAGGACGATCACCATCGGCGCCCAGTCGATGACCAGATGCAGCATTTCCCGCGGGTGACGACCGAGACAGGCGCAGGCGAGCGCGCCGCAGACCCAGGCGACGACCAGCTCCCGCTGCACCGGGATGCCGTAGTTGTAGCTCCAGACGACGAAGCCGACGAAGTAGAGCGCGAGCGCGGCGCGGCGCACCGCCGGCCAGTGGCCGAAATGCAGCACGGGCTCCTCACCGGAGCCCGCCCGGGCAAGGTCGACGGAGCTCACCTCCCGAAATCTATGCGCCGGGCGATTTTGCGGCGGCGTCTTCGGCGTCGCGGCGGCCGAGCCTGGCGCCCATCTTGATCGCTTTGACCGCGCTCGTCGCCCCGGCCTGGAGGGTGAAGCCGAGGATGAAGAGGACGAGGCCGGGGAGGCGCAGGAACGGCGAGCCGAGCATCAACAAGCCGATCCGCCCGAGCAGGTAGGCGGGGGTGCTGACCACCGCGCCGAGCGCGCTGCCGACGACGCTGGCCGAGAGGCGGTCGCGGCGCGAGCCCTCCGGGCGGACGCCGATCAGGCGCGCCGGGACGGCGACGTAGGCGACCATCATCACCCCGATCATGACGCTCAGGCAGAGCGTGAACCAGGGCGCGTGGCTGCGGCTGACGACGGTGACGGTGAAGCCGAGGGCGAGGCCGACGAGGCCGCCGGAGCCGAAGATCGCACGCCAGTGGCGGCGCGCTTCGGCCACCGCGGGGCGCACCTCGGGCTGCCCGTCCTGGCTGATCGCGAAGGCGAACACGGCGTTGAGGAAGAAGCAGCCGATCGTGATCGCGATGACGAGCGCGATCAGCGGGATCACCAGCGGCCCGCGCAGCGCGTCCAGCGAGCGGTCGTGGAGGAGGTGGGCGCGGAGGTCGTACATCGCCGCCCAGATCCACATCGCGGGCGGGATCTGGATCGCCGTCAGCCGCCAGTTGGAGAGCAGCAGGCGCAGGCCGCCGAAGAGGAGCGCGATGCCGCCGACCACCCAGGCCAGCGGCGCCAGCAGCCGGTGGCGCCGGCTCAGCTCCTCGACGGCGCGGGCGATCGCCTCCTCGTCGCCGTCGCGGATGCCGCGGGCGACCACCCCCAGCCGCTCTCCCCAGTCCCGCGCGGTCAAGTCAGTCTTCGGTTGCGGGTCGATGGTGACGACGGCGCGCGCGGCCGACCGTCAGGCTGACGCAGAAGACGAGCATCCCGGCCACCAGCAGCCAGAAGGCCCATTCCGGCCATTCGTAGCTCTCGTGCAGCTCCCAGGTCTCCTTGACCGCGATCAGCGAGGCGCCGGCGGCGACATAGAGCCAGGCGTTGAGAACGTCTTTGACGGTCAGGAAGGCGAGCAGGTCTTCGTCGTCCATCGCTTCGCCGACCAGGTGGCGGTAGATGCTCTCGCGGCGACGGCGCAGGAACCACCAGACCGGCGGCAGCAGCACCCACCAGTTGGAGACCGGCTCCGGTTCGGTGACCCGCGCCCTCGCCTCATCCAGCTTCCCGTGCTCGAACTCCTGCTCGGCGACCTCACGGACGGCCTGGTCGAGCGGCCCGGCGACCAAGAGCCAGGCCCCGAGGAATCCACACCAGGCAATGAAGTGAGGCACCGCGCCTCTATATCACTCCCACTCGGGCATCATCCCGGCTTTGTAACGGTCGCCGAAGGAGCCGTCGGGGAGGATCTCGTGGATCCGCTTCAGGTCCTCCGCGGTCAGCTCGACGGCGGCCGCGCCGACGTTCTCCTCGAGGCGCTCGAGGCGACGGGTGCCGGGGATCGGGACGACGTAGTCCTTCTGGGCGAGGAGCCAGGCGAGCGCCAACTGGCCGACGGTGACGTCCTTCTCCGCCGCCATCTCCTTCAGCACCGCGACCGCGGCGGCATTGCGCTCGAAGTCCTCTCCCTGCCAGCGCGGGTCGTAGCTGCGCATGTCGTCGTCGGGGTACTCGCTGCCCGGTCTGACCTCGCCGGTGAGGAAGCCGCGGCCGAGCGGCGAGTAGGCGACGAAGCCGATCCCGAGCTCCTCCAGCACCGGGAGGATCTGCGCCTCGACGTCGCGCTCGAAGACCGAGTACTCGGTCTGCAGCACCGAGACCGGGTAGGTCGCGTGGGCGCGGCGGATCGTCTCCGGGCCCGCCTCGCTGAGGCCGAAGAAGCGGACCTTCCCCTGCTCGATCAGCTCGCCGACGGTGCCCGCCACCTCCTCGATCGGCACGTCGGGGTCGACCCGGTGCTGGTAGAGCACGTCGATGAAGTCGGTGTCGAGGTGGCGGAGACTGTTCTCGGTGACCTCGCGGATGTGGTCGGGACGGCTGTTGCGGCTGCGTCTGGTCGGGTCGCTCATGTCGAAGCCGAACTTGGTGGCGATCACGATCTCCTCGCGGAAGCCGTGCACCGCCTCGCCGACGAGCTTCTCGTTGGCGCCGGTGCCGAGCCCGTAGAGCTCGGCGGTGTCGAACATCGTCACCCCCAGCTCATGCGCCTTGCGCAGCGTCGCGATGTGGCTCGCGTCGTCGCCGCCCTGGCCGTAGGCCATCGTCATCCCCATCGTCCCGAAGCCGATCGCGGCGACCTCGAGCCCTTGCTCGCCGAGCTTGCGATGTTCCATCTGAGTCCTTTCCGTGCGGGTGTCACTCCACTTCATACCCGGTCACTCGCGTTTCTTGGCCAGCTCGGCGGCGGTGCGGAGGTCGGCGACGACGCGCTCGCGGATCGCGCCGACCAGGGCGGTCGCGGTGCGACACTCGCGCGGGCCGGCGGCGAGGGCGGCCGGGTGGACGCTGCCGATCACCATCTCCAGGAGGACGTGGCCGGGGTCCTCGCCGGGAAAGGCGTTCGCCGGAATGTCCTCGAGCAGGGTCACCATCACGTCCTCGAGCACCAGCGCCGTGCGCAGCACTTCTTCGACCAGCTCACGGGTCGTCTCGAAGGCGGGGTCGAGGGGCACGGGCCTGGCCATGGCGCCTCAAAGGCGCGGTGCGGGCGAGCCTCTCCCCCCGGGCGGCGCCTGCCAGAGCGAAATCGCGTGCCGAACCCGCTGACTGGGTAGAAATCGTGGGGTGAGCTTCCACGCGGACACCGATCGCTACGACGGCAAGATGCTCTACCGGCGGACCGGGCGCTCCGGCCTCGACCTGCCGGTCCTCTCACTCGGCTACTGGCACAACTTCGGCGACGACCGCGACTTCGAGACGCAACGCGAGATCGCCCGGCGCGCCTTCGACCTCGGCATCACCCACCACGACCTCGCCAACAACTACGGACCGCCCTACGGCGCCGCCGAGCGCAACTTCGGCCGGCTGATGCGCGAGGATCTCGCCCCCTACCGCGACGAGCTGGTGATCTCGACCAAGGCGGGCTGGGACATGTGGCCAGGTCCCTACGGCCAGGGCGGCGGCGGGCGCAAGTACGTCCTCGCCTCGCTCGACCAGTCGCTGGCGCGGATGGGCCTCGACCACGTCGACATCTTCTACTCGCACCGACTCGACGGCTCGACCCCGCTGGAGGAGACGATGGGCGCGCTCGACACCGCGGTGCGCCAGGGCAAGGCGCTCTACGTCGGCATCTCCTCCTACGACGCCGCGCACACCCGCCGCGCGGCGGAGATCCTCGCCGACCTCGGCACGCCGCTCCTCATCCACCAGCCGAGCTACTCGATGCTGAACCGCTGGATCGAGGACGAGGGGCTGCTCGACGCGGCCGACGAGCTCGGCATCGGCGTGATCGGCTTCACCGTCCTCGCCCAAGGGCTGCTCACCGGCAGATACCTGGACGGGGTGCCCGAGAACTCGCGGGCGACGCAGTCGGGCTACGGGGCTTTCGACTCGAGCTGGATCAACGACGAGGTGATCGGCCGGGTGCGCGAGCTGGCGGCGCTCGCCGGGAAACGCGGCCAGTCGCTGCCCCAGATGGCGCTCGCCTGGGCGCTGCGCGACCCCCGCCTGACCTCACTGGTGATCGGCGCCTCCTCGGTGGCCCAACTGGAGCAGAACGTCGACGCGCTCGACAACCTCGACTTCACCGCCGAGGAGCTCGCCGAGATCGACCGCATCGTCGACTTCGAGTCCGGCGTCGACGAATGGGCCGACGCCCGGGCGGGCAAGGTCGGGTCGGGGATCTGATGGGCGACCGGCCGGCGAATTAATGTTCGTTTCGTGACCTTGAATCTGCCGGAGCTTGTTCGCGGGGTCGCCGAGGACGGTCCGATTTTCTCCACCCCAGGGGGCGCGCTCTTCAACGAAGACTGCATCGACTTCCTGGAGCGCGTCACCGACGCTTCGGTGGATACCGTCTTTGCGGACCCACCGTTCAACCTGGGCAAGGTCTACGGCCCGCACGTAGACGACGAACTGACTCCCTCTCAGTACCTCGAATGGTCAGAAGAGTGGCTTGACCACTGCGTGCGAGTGCTGAAACCCGGCGGCTCGCTCTTCGTCTACAACCTCCCCAGATGGAACATGCTGTTCGGCGCACATCTGATGAAGCGTGGCCTGGAGTTTCGTCATTGGATCGCGATCAGCATGAAGGCCGGTCTCCCTATCGCCCGCAAGCTCTACCCGGCGCACTACAGCCTTCTGTATTTCTCAAACGGAAGGCCCGATACCTTCAACCGGATTCGTACTCCGATCGAGATCTGCCGTCACTGCGGCGGTGAGATCAAGGACTACGGAGGGCACCGCGCGGCCATGAACCCTGATGGTGTCAACCTCACCGATGTGTGGACCGACATACCCCCGGTACGCCATCGAAAATTCAAGAGCAAGAAGCGAAGCGCCAACCAACTCTCGACCAAGCTTCTCGAGCGGGTGATCCATCTCTCCACCGTCGATGGCGACATCGTCCTCGATCCTTTCGGGGGAAGCGGGACGACCTTCGACGTCGCCGAGAAACATGGTCGTCACTGGTTGGGGTCGGAGATCGAGAACTGCGACGCGATCATCGAGCGCCTGGAAACCGAGGATCTCCACCAGCACTCGAACGACGACTGGGTCGAGCAGGCCGGCCCCGTTGCGGCCTGATCAGCCCAGCGCCCTCCCGTCGCGTCCCTTCGGGATGTAGGGAATCTTGGGATCGAGCTCGTCGTGCGCAACCCCATAGATCCTCAAGACACCTGCCTCCATCGGGAACTTCGCCCAGAATTCGAAGTACGGGGCCAGCTCCTCGAAGTTCCCCACGCGATCGGTCAGGTAGCGCGCCGTTTCGCGCATCGGGACGACGAGGACACCCGCCGCCAGCGTTCCGCGTCCGATTCCATCCAGGAGCTTGTTGATCGCTCGATGGGAAGAGGAGATGTTCCCGGTCTCCCACTCGAGGCCGACGTACACGTCGTCGTCGCAGAGCAATGCATCGATATCTCCGGTGCCGAGGACGTCCTGCCCCTCGAAGCCGACCGGCAGGTCCGGCAGCGCCTCCGTCTGCCAGCCCACTTCCGATAGGTATCGGATCATCGGAACCTTGATCGGCTTGACGCCGTTGGGGTGACGGTCCTTGCCTTTGTCGGTCTCCCGGGGATCGGGATTCAGGGTGAAGCTTCCGCTCTCCCAGGGCCAGTCGGTCCGGGCGATCCCCGTCTCGATATCGGCGCAGGCGCGCTTCCAGACGGTGTTTCGCTCAAAGCCTCCCTCGACAAGGTTCGCGCGCTCGACGATCCTCATCGCCACAGAATTACATGAGTACCTCAGAAGCCGTCGATCGATTCCCGAGATCGACACTCGCGATTCGTCATCCTTAGGACGGTGACCGACAGGAACATCGCGCCGGCGCGACCCAAGGTACCGCTCGCGATCCTCGACCTCGCCGCGGTCGGGCCGGGCGAGTCGATCGGCGAGAGCTTCGCCGGGTCGGTGCGCCTCGCCCAGGCGGCGGAGCGACTCGGCTACCGGCGCATCTGGTACGCCGAGCACCACAACATCCGCTCGATCGCCAGCTCGGCGACCGCGGTCCTGATCGCCCATATCGCCGCCCACACCGAGCGCATCCGGCTCGGCGCCGGCGGGGTCATGCTCCCCAACCACTCGCCGCTGGTGATCGCCGAGCAGTTCGGCACGCTCGCCACCCTCCACCCCGGCCGCATCGACCTCGGCCTCGGCCGCGCACCAGGCTCCGACACCGCGGCGATGCGGGCGCTGCGCCGCGACGAGCTCTCCAGTGAACGCTTCCCCCAGGACGTGGTCGAGCTGCAGAAATTCCTCGGCGAGAACAGTCCGATCTCCGGCGTCGTCGCGATCCCCGGCAAGGGCACCCACGTGCCGCTCTACATCCTCGGCTCCTCGCTCTTCGGCGCCCAGCTCGCCGCAGTCCTGGGATTGCCCTACGCCTTCGCCTCGCACTTCGCGCCGCACGCGCTCTTCGACGCCCTGCAGATCTACCGCGAGAGCTTCAAACCCTCCGAGCAGCTCGCCGAGCCCTACGCGATGGCGGGGATCGGGGTGATCGCCGCCGCCGACAAGGCGAGCGCCGACATGCAGCTCGAGATCACCCGGCGGGTGCGCGTCAAAAGCCTCTTCAAGTCGCCCTCGGGCGCCAAGCTGAGCGAAGAGGAGGTCGACGAGATCCTCGCCGGGCCGCGCGCCCGCGCCGTCGACGAGATGCTCACCTACTCGGCGGTCGGGACCGGCGAGGAAGCCGCCGCCTACCTGGCCGACTTTCAGCAGAAGACCGGCGTCGACGAGCTGATCACCGTCCACTACTCCGACTCGGTCGACAACCGCGTGCGCTCGGTCGAGATCCTCGCCGAGGCCGCGGGCCTGGGCGAGCCCGCCCCGGCATAGCGTTCGCAGTTGGCCACAACTGTCGTGGCCAACTGCGAACTCACCGGAGGAGGCGGGCGACGGCTTCGGCGAGGGAGTCGAGGACCACGGTGGCGCCGGAGAGTTCGTGGCCGGCATGGGAGGTGCGGAAGGCGACGACCGGCATGCCGGCGGCGAGCGCCGCGGAGATGCCGCTCGGCGCGTCCTCCAGCGCCAGGCAACGCCCTGGCTCGACCCCGAGCGCGCGGGCGCCGAGCAGGAACGGTTCGGGGTCTGGCTTGCCGGTCGAGATCGAGTCGGCGGTGACCATCACCTCGGGCACCCCGAGCCCGGCGCCGCGCAGCCGCGCCGTCGCCAGCTCGGTCGAGCCGCTGGTGACGACGGCGATCGGGATCTGCCCGGCGAGCAGTTCGCGAGCCCCTGGGTAGGCGACGACCGACCCGGCGTCCTCGACCTCGTCGCGGTCCAGCAACTCCTGCTCGGCGTCCCGTTCGCCCTCCGGCACCAACAGCGCGATCGTCTCCCGGGTCGGTCGACCCATCGCCAGCCGGAACGTCTCCTCCTCGTCCAGCCCGCGCCGCCGCGCCAAGGCGCTCCACGCCCTTCTGCCGGAGGCGACCGAGTCGATCAGCGTCCCGTCGAGGTCGGCGAGGATCGCCGCAGGGCACCAGATGTCGGATTCCATGGCTGCGCTTTCCGGCCCGTTCATCGTCGTCTATATTCCCCGCCCACATAAATAGAAGGATCGGTGGACAGGGAAGTCCGGTGAGAAACCGGCACGGACCCGCCACTGTGATCGAGCATCGACTCCGTCGCACGTCGCAGGCGACAGCCACTGGTCGGCCAGACCGGGAAGGCGCGACAGGACAGCTCGTAAGTCAGGAGACCTCCCTCCGATCCATCCAAACGATGCCCTCGTGGAAAGGGGTTTTGGATGTACGACGAGCTACTCGTCCGGACCGGCGCCCGTGTGCGCACCACCGGACTCACCATCATCACCATCGCCTTCCTGGCCGCCTTCGCCTGGATGGCCCATACCGGCGACGCCCTCGCCGCAGCCGCGCCAGAAGCAGCGGGCGAAACCTTCGCCGTCTCCACCAACGCCGCCGGCGAACCTGCCGAAGGGGAAGGCAGCGGCGAATACAACCCGGTCTCGATCTCCGAAGACGGCGAGCTCGTCGCCTTCGAGAGCGAAGCGGCGAACCTCGGCGAATCCGGCCCCGCAGGCGCGGTCGAGGGCTACGTCAAGAACCTGGAAACCGGGGAGGTCACTTTGGTCACCCGCGCCGATGGCGTCGACGGGGACCCGGCAGAAGCACCCGGCGTCAGCAACTTCGTCCTTTCCGAAAACGGCCGCTACGTGATGTTCACCTCGGCGGCGACCAATCTCAGCGACGAACTGCCGGGAGAAGAAACCGGCGAAACCCACGTCTACCGGCGCGACCTGGAGACCGGTGAAACGATCCTCGTCGACCGGGTCTCCGGCGAAGGAGAAATCTTCAGCCGTGGCGCCGAAGGCACCTCGATCTCGGGTGAAGGCGGCCTCGTCACCTTCACCGCCTACGTCGCCAACCTCGAAGAACCGGGCGGCGACCACTCCGAGACCAGCGCCCCGGTCGGCTACGTGGCCGATGTCGAAGCCGGCACGGTGACCGCGGTGACGCGGGCTTCGGGCGCCACCGGCGAACTGTCCGACGGCGAAAGGGTCGAAGGCCTCGCCATCTCGCCGGAAGGGAACTACGTCGCCTTCGGATCGGACGGCGACAACCTGACGTCCGAAGCTCCCCACGGCGTCTACATCCAGGTCTACCTGCGGAATCTGGCGACGCATTCGACCACGCTGCTGAGCAAGAACGCGGCGGGCGAACCGGGCCAGAGCTCGTCCTCCTATCCGACCTTCTCCGGAGGCGACGGCTGCTACGTCGAGTTCGGGTCGAACGCCGAAAACCTGCCGGCGCCGGCTCCGCCGCCGCCGGGTCAGCTCCAGGTCTACGTGGTCAACCACTGTGCCTCACCGCAGAAGCTCGAAATGATCAGCGAAAACAACGCCGGCAAGACCGGCGAAGCCACCGAAGGTGGGTGGCTCACGCAAGCGGTGATCGCGGGCGGCAACAAAGCCCTCTTCTCGGGCCGATTCGTCGACTCGCATTCATATGCATGGCACCTCTACGAACGCGACCACGCGACCGGCAAGACGACGCTGCTGGACCGGGCGAGCGGCGAAACGGGCGTCGAAGGCGACGGCCGGGTCGGGGTCTTCGCGATCTCGGCAAATGGCTGCCGCGCAGTCTTCACCTCGGATTCGACCAACCTCGGCATCACCCCGCCGACGGGTGCCTACGAGGCCTACGTGCGCCAGCTGAAGCCATGCACCCAGGATGTCGACCTGCGCATCGAGGGCAAGGAAGAAACCCTCTTCGAAGGGGAAGTGCCGACCACCATCCACAAGATCCAGGCGTCCTCCGACACCCAGGAACGGAGCTGCAACGGCGTCAACGCACTCGACCCGGAGAACATCGAACCGGGCTTCACCGCGACCCTCGCCTCGGTCGAGGCGATGGAATCGATCGGCGAGACCTTCGACGGCGAATGGTACGGAGGGCCGGGTAACTTCAACGACTACTTCATCACCCGCTGGGGTCCCGACGAACAGGACAACTCGACCGGCGCCTACTGGGGAATCCTGGTCAACCAGATCTTCACCGACGTCGGTGGCTGCCAATACCAGATGCACGGCCATGCGGAAGCGCTCTGGGCGTACGACGCCTTCAGCCCGCGACCCCGCCTCGGGCTGTTGCCGGAAGCGGCCCACTACCAGGAAGGCCCGATGCCGACGACCGCGACGGCCCGGGTGGGCGTGCCGTTCCCGGTCGAAGTGATCGTCTGGGAAGGATATGTCGAAGGCTCCCCGTCCGGGGAACCTTCGCGGAGCGGATCGGAACCCTTCGAAGGCGGCGAAGTCGCTCCGGTGGCGACCGATGCGAAGGGTTTCCAGCGAGTCGAGACCTCGAGCCCCGCGACGGTCGTCACCAACGCCGCGGGCAAGGCGAGCGTGACGTTCACGACGCCTGGCATCCACCGCATCAAGGCGACCGTCGGCGAACCGGGCCACGAAACGGCGATCCGCTCCAACGGGATCGAGGTCGACGTCCTGCCCGCCGAAGAAACGCACACGAACCCCGGTGGTAGCGGCGGAAGTGACGGCGGCTCGAACCCCACACCGCCGACCGAAACCAAGACGCCGACCACGGTGTCGAAACCGAAGCTCGACCGCAGCGGCCTGAAGAGGGGTGAGCTGAAGATCAGCTGGAAGATCACCGACCCCGGCGCCAGCGTGAAGCAGTGGAAGATCGAGACGAAGACCCTCGGCAAGAAGGGCGCCAAGTTCGTCGTCCGGGCCAAGGGGAAGAAAGGCGCCTCGGCGACCATCCACCTCCCGAAGGGAGCCAGATACAAGGTCCGGTTCGTCCTCGTCGACGATTCCGGCCACACCACGACCAAAGGCCTGGGCACGGTCTCCGTGCCCCCGGCGGGCTAACCGGCCGGAAGGAACGGGCCCCGGCCGAACCCGAGCAGGGCCTGGCTGGTGGCCCAGACCGGAGTCTGGCGGCCCTGGCGCGAGTAGCGGATCGCGCCAGGGCCGCGCTGCAGGGTGGTGAGGTAGTCGACCGGGTCGATGCCGTCCTCGGTCCGCAGTTTCGTCGGCGGCACCCCGATCGCCCGCAGGCCGGCGACGGCGAGGCCGGTGCTCTGCGAGTTCGAGGGTGAACCAGGGGACGGGCCGAAGCCGCCGTCGTAGTTCTGGGCCGAACGCAGGTAGGCGATCGACGCCCGGGCGGAGGCGCGGGTGCGGCGAACGGCGGCGAGCGCCCAGATCGCGAGCCCGGTGGTGTCGACATCCGAGGGGGTCCCGGCGCGATAGCCGAATCCACCATCGGGATTACGTTGGGCCCGCAGCCGGCGCGCGGCCCTGTCCAGCACGGGCCGGGAGCAGCCGACGTCCCCGAGCGCCAACACCGCGAGCGCGGTCGAGTCCACGTCGGACCCAAACGATCCACCCGCACCGTGCCGTCGCGAGAGACGACGGCAGAGCCGCGACGCCAGCCCGGGATCGGTCCCGGCAGCCGCGACGGCGAAGGCGCTCCGCACCTGATCGGCGACCGGGTCGTTCGCCTTCAGCTCCCGCCCGAGGTAGCGCGATGCGGCCGAGGCCGATTCACGCGGACCTCCGCGACCGAGAACCATCGCCGCCCAGCCGGTCATCGCCAAGGAGGGCGCCTGCCCGACCGCGACGCCGAGGCCGCCACCGGCGTGCTGCGCGCTGCGCAGATAGTGCAGGCCCCGCTCGAGCAGTGCACCGGCCGAGGCCTTTCGATCGAGGACCCGGAACGTCACGGAAGATGCGGCGAGGCCACCGGGGGCCGATGCGCGCAGCTCGTACCTGCCCGGTCGCAGGCGCCCGATCGAGACCGACCATGAGCCGCCTGAGACTGCCGGGGCAAATTCCCTCGCGGCCCGGTGGGGCGTCGTGAGGCGCAACGAGACCGCTGACACCCCACGCGCTTCCCCTCGCAGGATGCGCGGGCCGGCGCCCTCGGCGAAGGTCTCCCCCGGTTCGATCTTCCCGATCGTCAGCGAGGGCGTGGTCGCCGACGCCGTTTCCTGACAGCCGACTTCGACGCCGACGCACACTTCCAAGGCATTCGAGCGGATCGCGTCGGAGCGTTCCGCCTTCAACTTCAGGCGGGTGGCGACGAAGCCGACGATCGACGCCTGGCCGGCGGCATCGGTCGTGGCGCCCCCGACCGTCGCATTCGCCACCGGTCTGCCCGCGGCGGTGACCGTCACCGTGAACGCCTTGCCCACTTCGGCCGCGCTCGGCCCGCTCAGCTTCAGCACCAGCGGTTTGAAGACCGCGCCGTAGGCCCAGAGCACTTCGTCGCCGGCCTTCACCTTGGTGGTACAGCCGCCACCGGCGGATACTCCATCGACCAGGATGCCCCAATAGCCTTCCGGCGGCATCGAGGAGTCGGGGCCGATCGATTCGACGAAGAAGTCGTAGAAAGAAGGGTTCCAGTTACCGCGCCAGGGCAGCCCGACCGACCTGGCGCCATCGTCGAGGGCGGTGGTGGCGGTCGGGCCCGGCGTCGCCCCGAGCCCGCCCCAACAGGGGTGTGGGCCGGTGCCGTCGTTGCCGTCGACTTCATGGGCTTCCGTCGTCACCGGGCCTTCGAAGAGCGTCTGCGTCGAACCCTCGATCCTCAGGGTGACGGTGACGGCAGCTTCGGCCGTGGCGATCGGCATGCAGCTCGCGATCGCGGCCACCAGGACCGCGAGCACGAGCAGGACGCGCGCAAAGCGCACCGGGATCAGCGACCGTGCGGGCGGGAGACCAACCTGATGGTGCTGTGCTCGAAGGCCTCCGCGCCCATCGAGGACTGGGTCATCGCCACCAGCGAGACACTCCGCCTGCCGGTCTTCTCGACGAGCTTCGCGAGGCGTGGTCGGACCCTCACCGACACCTGACGCGAAGCGCCGGAATTCAGCGCGAACGCGGCCTGGCCGCCGGTCCACACCTTGCCTCCCTGGCGATAGCGGATCGTCACCGTCCCGACGCATCCTTCCGGACCGAGACCATCGGGGCAGGAGACCCGAGCCAAGACCTTGCCGCCCTTGAAACTCGCCCGCCTGGCGGCGGAAAGTCGGGCACGGGGCTCGATCTGCTGCCGGGTCGCCGTGGTTTCGCCGGTGCCCTTCGGTTCGAGGGTCGGCGGGTGGATCGGCTGGACGGCTTCGCCTTCGAGCCGCAGCGAGAGCATGTCGCCGAAGGCGATCGGTTCTTCCGTGGCAGCTTCTTCGGGGCCGCCGCCGACGCTGACCAGCCAACGACTGCCGGCGGCCGGGACGACGCCGTTCAGCTGCTCGAGGCTTTCGCCGTCGGCCGCCGAGGAGATATCGGATTCGGTCACGCACCCCTGTGGTTCGGCGGTCGCGGGCGCTGCCTCCAGGGCCGCCTTGAGGTCGCCGTCGGCGGGCACTTCGATCTTGCACATGTCCGATTCACCGTTGCCGTAGTCGATCGTCAGCGCGATCGGCACGATCGTCCCCGCGGCGACGCTCGGAGCCGGGCGCACGGCTGGTTCGCTCGCGACTTCGCGTTCGGGCGGTTCGGCCGACCAGGTGTCCCCGGCCAGCGGCCGCACCGAGTCCCAGGTGGCATAGGCAGCGCTGCCTTCGCAGGTGGTGAAGTTGTCCCAGCAGAAGCGGCCGTCGGGCTTCTGCATTTCGAGCAGGTAGTCGAACGGCGTCTTGCCGTCCGCCGTCGTCCATTCCGGCGACTGGGGGTTGATGCCGCAGGCGATCAGACCGCTCGCGACCCACCCGGTCGAATCGGTGTTGACGGGCGTCCAAGGCGGCACCGCGAAGCCGCCGGTCGCGTCGTCCTGGACCGTGTGCAGATAGGCGAAGGCGCGCTGGATCGCGGGATCGGTCTGGGGATCGGCACCGGTCTCGCAGAGAACGGCGACGGCGGCGCCCGTCATGTCGGTTTCCGGCGTCGCCGACGGCGAGTTCGACCAACTCCAGCCGCCTTCCGGCAGCTGCTTGCCACGGACGTAATGGGCGATCTCGTCGAGCATCGACTGCGGCGCCCCGACCCGGTCGAGGGCAAGGGCGGCGAAGATGTCGTCGTTCAGCAGCCCGGTCGCGCCGACCTGCGTCCCGTCCCAGAAGCTCGCCACCTGGGCGACCATGTTGCGGCTCACCGACGCCCGCGAGGTCTGTATCCCGCCGGCCGAGCCGGCGAGGATCGCCCGCTCGGAGTCGGTCGCCGCGCCGCCCAGGCCGGTCGTCCCATATTCGTCGTCGTAGAAGTCCTGGGCGCTCGGATCGACCAGGCCGGCGCGCACATCGGCGGCATTCGTGCCGGTGGCGGCGAGCGCCGTCATGCCCCAGTCCCCCGAGAGCGCGCCGGTCGTTTCCTGTTCGGCGGCGAACCAGTTCGCACCGCGTTCGGCAGCGGCTTCGGCCTGTGCTTCGGTGACCGCCGCATCGGTGCGTTGCACACCGAATGCCATGACGGCGACCAGCGCCAACGCGACGACGATCCCAAAGGTCCGATCCACTGCTCTGATGTGATCCATGCCACTCCTTTTTCAAGGGCGGCACAGCCCAGGGCGAAGGCCCGCGGAACCGGCCGCCTGCGTGCGAGGCGTTCCGTTCACGGGCGGATATTCGGACTCGGGTTCAGCCTTCCGATCCCCCTTCCCAGGCACCTGCCCAGTGGGTTCATGAATCGGTCGTCACCCATACCGCTGCGCGCCAGTTCCGGCCTCTCACCGGATTTCCCGACACCGTGACGCGAGGATCATAGCGGCGGGCTGCGCGGCTCGAAGGAGTCGCGCAGCCCCGCCGACCCTCAGCGCTCAGCCCGATCCCGCTTCCCCGCCCTGGGGACCCCGGGGCACGCCGCTGACGCACCGCCCCATCGCGTGGGGAAAGCACGGGTCCGATCGGTCATTCACCTCGCACCTCTCGCAGTCGCTCGAGATCCTCCAAGTCGCCCTGACGGCCGGCGTCCCGCTTCAACGTGACGAGGTCGTCGTAACCTCGGGCATCCAGTGCCCGCAGCACGGCGGCCGGCCGCTCGAGATTCTCCTGGCCGGGCGCCGGGACGATGTCGAGATCCTTCCTCGCCCGCAAGCAGCTCGAGCATTCCTTGAATGTCGAGTTCAGGCACCGCGCCGGCGACGACCAGCCTCGGCAACTCGCGACATGAAGCGGACAGCTCGCAGACCTGCTTGAGGCGTTGGGCGGGCTCCAACTCGAGGTAATCGCGACGCAGGCGGGCGCGCTCGGTCTCTCCGTCGGGAGTTCAATTGCCGATTCGAGCACGCCCTGCCATCGAGGCCGACCCTACCCGCGACTCCGCCGCTCAGCCGGATTCCCCGCCCCGGGGTCCGCCGAGCAGACCCTGGCACTGTTCGCTCGCTTCCTTGAAGGCGGCGCTTTCGGATTCGGATTTTTCGAAGATCGGGCCTTCGCCGGAGAAGTTCGGTTCGGCGAGTTCGTAGCCGTTTTCGCGAACGCAGGCGACGTATTCCTTCACCTGCTTCTTGAAGGCCGCCGAGTTGGTGTTCGGCGGGCCGCCTTTGCCGCCCGGTCCTTGGAATTCACCCAGTTCGACGCCGCATTCTTCGAACGCCCCCTGCTGTTCTTTGAACTGTTCGCCACCGGCGCCGCCTGCGGGCGGTTCGAAGCCTTCCGGGGGTTCGCCGCCCTGCGGCGGCATGCCGCCTTCACCGCCTTTGAATTCGGGCAGTTCGACGCCCTTTTCCTTCAGGCAGGAACGCTGTTCGTCAGAGATCTGGAAGCCGCCGGGGCCGCCCCCGCCTTCTGAGCCCGAGGAGGTCGTCGTCGATTCGGAGCTGCTGCTCGACCCCCCTCCGCAGGCGGCGAGGACCAAGGCGCTCGCCATCACCATCGCGACGATTCCGAGCAGCATGCCGGGACGCCATCGTCTTCCCCCGTCTTTCACCTTCATCTTCTTTCCTTCCTTTTTCGAGTTCTCATTCTTCGAAGAGCGATTCGACCGAGGTTTCGCCGTCGGAGCCGCCTTCGCCACCGGTCGCGCCGCTCGGCGGGGTGAAGCCGCCGGCCGTCGATTCGACGCCTGATTCGGTCGCCGCGACCGAGCTCGCCTTCACCGTCGAGCCGTTCTTCGAGCCTTCGACGGTGACCGTGTCCCCGGGGTGGATCTTCTTGGCGGAGACGTTCGAGTTCCGGGTCACGGTCGCGCCGTCGCCGATCTTCACCGCGACCACGGTGCCGCCCGATTCCTTCACGTAGATCGTGTGGCCTTCGACGCTGGTGACGGTTCCGGCGGCGGTCGCTTCCGAGCCACCGAACGAGGGCAGGCCGCTCGTGGCGCCTTCCGAAGCGCCGCCTTCGCCCGCCGTTTCCGAGCCGCCGCCTTTGGCCGCGGCGAAGGACGGCAGTTCGCCGCCACCGGGCAGCGACCCGCCGGAGCCGCCTTCGCTGCTCTTCTGGGCGAGCACCCCGCCGAGGAACCCGGCAGCGGCGATCACGATCGCGATCAGCACCAACGGCAACGGCCGCAGGAGCCGGCCGCGCGGCCGCGGCGGGATCACCTCCTCGTCGGCCTCATGCCAGGCTTCGGCATCCGACTCGTCGTCGATCCAGCGCTCCCCCTCGTCGCGCTCCTCCCGGGTATCGGTGTCGATCACGCGGGTATCCATTGCGTCGTCCTCCACTGATTTGTCGTTGTGCTCACTCAAAGCGCAGGGCCTCGATCGGGCGCAGGCGGGCCGCCCGCATCGCCGGATAGGTGCCGAAGAAGAGGCCGGAGCCGAGCGATGCGGCGGCGGCGAGGAAGACCGAGTAGGCCGCGACCGCGGGCTGCACCCCGGCGATTTCGAACTGGCTGCCGACGACGCCGACGGCGATGCCGAGCAGGCCGCCGATCGCCGAGACCAGGAGCGCCTCGGTCAGAAACTGGGCAAGGATGTCGGAGCGGCGGGCGCCGATCGCCTTGCGGATGCCGATCTCCCGGGTCCGCTCGGTGACGCTGACCAGCATGATGTTCATCACTCCGATCCCGCCGACCACCAGGGAGATCGCCGCCACCCAGGTCAGCAGCGTGGTGAAGACCGATTCACTCGAGCTCGAAGCTTCGAGGATCGAGCTCTGGTTGATGACCGTGATCCCTTCGCTCAGTTCGTGGCGCGACTCGAGGACCTGCGTCGCCTGTGCTTCGGCTTCTTCGACCGTGCCCGGGCTCGTCGCCTCGACCGTGATCGAACTCAGTTCGCCGTAGCCGGAGAGCGTGTCTTCGACCGCGGTGATCGGCGCGAAGACGCCGTCGTCCTGGCTCGAGGTCCCGCTCGATCCCTTCGCCTTGGTCAACCCGATCACCTGGAAGTTGACGCCGTTGACCTGGATCGTCTTGCCGACGCCGCTTTCGCCGGGGAAGAGTTCTTCGGCGACTTCGGGGCCGATCACCGCCACCCGCGCCCGTTCCTTCACCTGCGCGGCGGTGAACCACTGCCCCGACTGCACCGTGTAGTTGTGGGCTTCACGGTAGGCGGGCGTGGTGCCGACGAATTCGCCCGGTTCGGCTTCCGCCGTGCCGTAGACGAGTTCGGTGCTGCCGGCATCGACGACCGGCGCGACGCTTTTGATCGCGGGCGCGCGTTCGGAGTCTTCGAGCGCTTCGACGTCGGCCTCTTCCAGCGTCACGCTGGTGGTCGCGCCGGTGGTCGTCGTCGCGCTCGGCGAGGCGCTCACGGTGAGCGTGTTCGAGCCGAGGGCGTCGATCGATTCCTGCACCGCGTCGGAGGAGCCCTTGCCGACCGCGATCAGGACGATCACCGAGGCGATCCCGATCGTGATCCCGAGCACGGTCAGCGCCGTGCGCAGCCGGTGCGACATCAGGCCGATCCAGGCGGTGCGCAGCGTCTCGACCGCCATCAGACCAGCTCCATGCTGCGATCGGCGACGACCCGCCCGTCGGCCAGCCGCACCAGACGCTCGGCGTGGGCGGCAACCTCGTCCTCGTGGGTGATCATCACCACCGTGCGGCCGCTGGCGTTCAGGTCCTCGAAGATCCGCAGCACGTCGTGGGTAGAGTGGGAATCGAGGTTGCCGGTCGGCTCGTCGGCGAGGACCAGCGCCGGGTTGGTGACGATCGCGCGGGCGATCGCGACCCGCTGCTGCTGACCACCGGAGAGCTCACTCGACCCATGGTCGAGACGGTTCCCCATCCCCACCGCGCGCAATGCCCGCACCGCCCGGCGACGGCGCGCGGCGCGGCCCAGCCCGGCGTAGATCAGCGGCAGTTCGACGTTGGCGGTCGCCGAGATCTTCGACACCAGGTTGAAGCCCTGGAAGACGAAGCCGATCTTGCGATTGCGCAGGTCGGAGAGATCGTCTTCGTCGAGCAGACGTACGTCCACGCCGTCGAGGAGGTAACGGCCCGAGGTCGGCGCGTCAAGGCAGCCGAGCGTGTTCATCAGCGTCGACTTCCCACTGCCCGAAGGGCCCATGATCGCGACGTACTCGCCGCGCTCGATCAGCAACGAGACGCCGCGCAGCGCCCGCACCTGGGTCTGCCCCATCGTGTAGGTCCGGACCAGATCCTCGATCCGGATCACCGGCTGCTCGGACCGCTCCATCACGGGCCCCCGCCGGGGAAGCTGAAGCTGCCGCCGCTCGGCGGCGAGAAGCCACCGGAGCCGCCTCCCGGGAAGCTCCCGCCGCCGGGGAAGGCGCCGGATTCGCTGCCGCCTTCACCGAGGCCGCCGGTGGCGACGGTCGTTTCGGGGAGGATCAGCGTCTCCCCCGCCTTGACGCCGCTGATCACCTGCGTCGTTTCATCGCCGACCAGGCCGGTCTTGACGGTCTTCGTCACTTCCTTGCCGTCTTCTTCGACCGTGACGCTGTTGCCGGTGATCGCTTCGCTCGGCACGGTGAGCGCGTCCTTCACCTGTTCGACGGCCACTTCGGCGCTCGCCGACATCCCGGCGCGGACGCCCTTGGCGTTCTGGGTGACGAGGATCGTCGCCGGGTATTCGACGACGCTCGAAGAGCCTTCGCTCGGCAGCACGCTGACCTTGGTGACTTCGCCGGCCAGTTCGGTGCCTTCCATCGCGCTGACCGAGACCGTTGCGGTCTGGCCCACGCGGACCTTGCCGATGTCGGACTCGCTGAAGCTGACTTCCATCTTCAGCCGGTGGACCTGGGCGAGGACCATGAAGGACCCGGAGGATTCGCCCGATTCGCCGCCGGTGGCCCCGAGCCCACCGAGGGAGGCTTCGGAGGACCCTCCCCCGCTGGTACCCGAGGCTTCACCGGAGACGTTTTCGCCGACCGACCCCGAGACCGAGGCGATCGTGCCGGAGAACGGCGCGCGCAAGGTGGTTTCACGGACTTCCTGGCGGGCGCTCTTCAGCGTCAGTTCGGCCTCGCGCAGGTTCGCTTCGGCGGTCGGCAGGCTGACGCTCACGCCGGCGGCGCCAGTTTCGGCCGAGCCGCCGGTCTCGGCGCCGGAGGGCGCGCTCGATTCCGTGGTCGCTTCGGTCGGCGCCGCAGTTTCAGCTTCGGTGCCCGGCGCTTCGGTCGAGGTTTCCGGGCCGGCTTCTTCCTTGCCTTCCCCGGCTTCCTTGCCGGTGCTCGGCGCTTCCTTCTCGCCGCCCGCCTTTTCCTTTTCCGCCGCTTCCTTTTCGGCGGCGGCCTTTTCCTTCGCGGCTTTTTCGGCGGCGGCCTTTTCCGCGGCGGTCTGTTCGGTGGTGGATTCCGTGGTCGGCGCAGTGCCTTCTTCGGCGCTCACGGCTGTCGTCGTACCTTCGGTGGTCAGCACCGCGAAGACCGTCTTCGCCCCACCCTCGTAGGCAACTTCTTCGCTTTCTTCTTCTTCGGCTTCGGCGGCCGCTTCCACCGTTTCTTCGGCTTCCAGCAGCTGCGCTTCGGCCGAGGCGAGCGAGGCGCGAGCGGAACTCGAGTCGATTTCGGCGAGGACCTCGCCCTTCGTCACCTCTTCCCCCGCCTTGACGTAGATCGCGGTCACTTCGCCCGAGGCGCCGAAGTTCAGTTCCACCTTCTGCGCCGGTTCAAGCGTGCCGTTGCCGGAGACCGTCGACTGGACGACGCCCTTGCCCACCGTCGCCGTGCGCCTGGTGGCCGCCGAGCTGCTCGAGGAGCTGCCGCCGAGCGAGGCGATCGCGATCGCGACGAGGGCGACGGCGAGGATCGCCAACCCCCACTCGAGCGGACGGCGGGGCAGGGGCAGACGGCGGAGGCTGGAGCGCTTTTTCACCCCCGCGATGCTTCAGCCTGTCGCTCAGCGCTCCCTAACGGAAAGCTGAGGAATCGCTGAGAGCGGGTTAACCCTCGGGAGGCGGTGGATCCGATCTCCGCCCCGCTTCGATCCGCGCCCGCAGTTCGGGGCCGCGGCCGGCGGCGACGGCGCGCGCCGCGCGCGCCGGGCTCAGTTCGAAGTGGTTGTCGATCGCCAGGTCGAGCAGGTCCTGTTTTTCGATGTCCTCCTTCGCCCAGCGCAGGAAGACCCAGGCGAAGATGCCGAGCGCCAGGAAGGTGCACTCGGCCATCAGGATCGCCCCCGCCGTCGACTGGTCGGCGATCGGCGTGATGCCGTGCAGTTCGGCGGTCTTCGAGTAGTCCGGGTAGAAGACCGTGTCCGACCACATCATCGCGTTGGCGAGCACCATCGCCGGCAGCCAGATGAAGACCGTGTAGATGACGTGGGCGCCCTTGCCGAACCACTGCGGCTTCGGCAGCGGGCCGAAGAGCGGCATCCAGAGCAGGATCCCGGCGGAGAGGAAGGTGAGGTGCTCGAGCACGTGCAGGCTGGTGTCGGTGAGCACCGACTGGTAGAGCACCGGGATGTGCCAGAAGTAGAGGACCGCGGTGAAGATCGAGATCGCCACCACCGGGTGGGTGAGGGCGCGCAACGGGCGCCCGGCGCGGAAGCTCAGCAGCGGCTGCAGCAGCGGGCCGGTGAAGCCGAGGACGATCAGCAGCGAGGCGATGTCGGCCAGCACCAGGTGCTGGATCATGTGCACCCAGAGCAGTTCGTCGGCGAAGTCGTCCATCGGCCCGATCAGCGCCGCGCAGATCGTCACCATCCCGGCGCCGAAGCAGACCTGGCGCCAGACCGGCACCGGCCGCCCTTCGCCGGAGAGCCGTCCCGCGCGCTTCTCGTAGGCCATCGCCAGCGCCAGCGGCACGAGGAACTCCATGATCTCCCAGAAGGTGTCGATCACTTCTTTCATCGAGGCGAAGAATAGGACCAAGAACCTGTCTCAAGACCCCCGCGCACGCCTGGACGGCGCCGGACACACTTCGCGGGGCGGCGTCCTCGATCGGCCAAATGGCTCTGCCATTCGGCCTCCCTGCGTCCTACCCCCGCTCGGTCCGGCACTCGCCAGTCGCACACGCGAGTCTTGAGACAGGTTCTTAGACGACGGTTTCCCTCGGCAGCAGGGCCTCGGGCCCGGGCGGTGGACCCGCCTGGGCAGGCCGCTCGATGTCGATGCCGCGGCGGCGCAACTTCAGCGTGTAGATCGAGTCGGCGCTGAGCAGATGGCTGAGCCCGGTGGCGACGACCACGGCGAGCATCAGCGGCAGGATGATCTTGTAGTCGCCGCTCAGCTCGAAGACGATCAGGATCGCGGTCATCGGCGCCCGGCCGGCCGCGGCGAAGAGCGCCGCCATGCCGACCAGGCCGTAGGCGCCTGCGCCCGCGGTCACACCAGGCAGCAGATCGTGGGCGCCGAGGCCGTAGGCGCTGCCGAGCATCGCGCCGATGAACAGGGACGGCGCGAAGACCCCGCCCGAGCCGCCTATCGCCATCGTCAGGCTCGTGGCGAAGATCTTGCCCACGCCGAAGACGATCAACGCACCGAGCACGTACTTGCCCGCGATCGCCCCTTCCAGCACCGGGTATCCCACCCCGTACATCTCCGGCAGCGCCAACAGCACGAGGCCGAGCAGGACACCGCCGACCGCGGGTCGCAGCCAGGCAGGGCCGCGCCAGATCCGGTCGGCGAGGTCCTCCATCCCGTAGAGCACCCGGATGAAGGCGACGCCGACCACCGCGGCGAAGAGGCCGAGCAGCGCGTACAGCGGGTACTCCCAGTCGGAGACCAGGTGGAACGGAGGCAGGGTGAGGAACGCTTCGGCCCCGAAGGCGACCCGGCCGACCGCGGTGGCGACCAGGCCCGAGAGGATGATCAGCCCGAAGGAGCGGGTGTCCCAGCGGCGCAGGATCAGCTCGAGCGCGAAGAAGACGCCGGCGATCGGCGCGTTGAAGGTGGCGCCGATCCCGCCTGCCGCGCCACAGGCCACCAGCAGACGAATGTCGTGGGCGGCCAGCTTCGCGACCTGCCCGAGGGCCGAGCCGATCGCCGAGCCGATCTGGACGATCGGCCCCTCGCGACCGACCGAGCCGCCCGCACCGATGCAGATCGCGGAGGCGAGCGACTTGACGATCGGGACGCGGCCCCGGATGCGGCCTTCGTTGGAGTGGACGGCAAGCATCACCTCCGGCACCCCGTGGCCGCGCGCCTCGGGCGCGAAGCGGTAGACGAGCGGGCCGTAGAGAAGCCCCCCGACCACCGGCACGACCAGGACCACGAACGGCCCGAGGAAGGCGAGGTGTGGGTTGGTGAAGTGGCCGAGCGCGCTCGGGTCGGAGTGCCCGGCGAAGATCCAGGTGAAGCCCTCGACCAGGTAGCGGAAGACGATCGCGCCGAGCCCGGCGCCGAGCCCGACCGCCAGGCAGAGGCCGATGAGCGGGAGCTCCGCGCGGGCGCGGGCGAGGACGGGCCTTGGCTCGGGGCGCTCCATGATCCCGACCCTAGGGATGGCCCGACCCGGTCCAGGCCTCAAAGTGCCTGCAACGGTGCGGATTGTCAGATCTCTGACGACGCTACGATCGATCGGACTTGAGCGCCGACACCGTCGAAGTCCTCCGCGTCGACCCCGACCTCGCGGCGGGGATCGACGCCGCGCACCTGACGGAGGCGCGCCGCACCTGCATCGCGACCCGCGCCGAGCTGCCGCGCGGCCCCTGGAGTCCGACGACGGCCTCGCCGGCCACGGCCGACGGCTTCGGCCTCCTCGTCCTCGCCGGCTTCCTCGTCCGTCGGGTCGGCCGTGGCGACCGCTTCGGCGCCGAGCTGCTCGGACCTGGCGACCTGCTGCGCCCGTGGCAGACGATCGGCGCCGTCGCCAGCGCGCCCTTCGAGCCGACCTGGACGGTGGTGGCGCCCGCCGAGCTCGCCGTCCTCGACAAGGTCTTCGTCGCCCGCGCCGCGGCCTACCCGAGCGTCGCCGTGGCGATGGTCGACCGGGCGATGTCGCGCTCCCGCCACCTGGCGCTGACCATGGCCGCGGTCCAGCAGCCGCGGGTCGACCGTCGCCTCCACGCCCTCCTCTGGCAGCTTGCCGACCGCTGGGGGCGGATCGGCCCCGAAGGTGCGACCCTCGCGGTGCCGCTCACCCACGAGCTGCTCGGCGAGCTGGTCGCGGCGCGACGTCCCTCGGTGACGACGGCGCTGGCCGGGCTCGCCGCCGCCGGACAGGTCGAGCGCGAGGGCCGGCGCTGGCTCCTGCGCGGCGGGCCCCCGGAGGAGATCGTCGAGCTCCTCGGTGCCGACCTCCCGGCCGACTGAGCCTCGGAATACCCTGCTCGTCCATGGACGACGGAAAGGCACCGCGCTGAGACGGATCGCCGGTGCCCTGCTCGCTGTCGTGCCGCTCGTGCTGGCGGTCGGCGGCTGCGGGTCGATCTCGGCCTCCGCCGGGGAGTTCGCCCCCGCCCAGCCGGGCGTCCTGACCGTGGCGACCTCCGTCGTCCCCAGCCCGGGCTTCTGGGAAGGCACCCCGGAACACCCGACCGGCGGCTTCGAGTACGAGCTGGCGCGGGCGATGGCGAAGCGCTTCGGCCTCAGCTCGGTGAAGGTGAAGATCGTCCACTTCCACCGGATCGTCCGCGGGCACCTCGGCGGGGCCGACCTCGCCATCGACCTGATCACGCCCACGTCCGAACGGGAAGAAGTGCTCGAATTCTCCGACCCCTATCTGAAAACCGCGCCGACGGTGCTGGTCCAGGCGGGGACCGAAGTCCCCGACCTGAAGACCGCCCAGGAACTGCGCTGGGGCGCGATCCAGTCGACCACCTTCGTCGAAGCGATCGAAGACTCGATCGTGCCGGAAAGCGAACCGATCCTCTACGACGGCCAGCAGGAGGTGATCGCGGCCCTCGAAGCGGGGAAGATCGAAGCCACCCTGCTCGACCTGCCACTAGCGGTCGCCGTCGCCGCCCAGTCCCACGGCAGGCTCGAAGCCGTCGCCCAGCTCCCGGAAAAGGAGGCGCTCGCCGTCGCGATGCCCGAGGACTCGCCCGATCGCCAGGCGGTCGACTCGGCGATCCGCGCCTTCACCGCCGATGGCACGATCGAAGATCTGCTCGAAGAATGGGTCGGCGAAGATGCGGTGAACGCCGAATCCGCGATCCCCCTACTCCACACCACCCTCCACTGATGCCCGCCGGCTTCCCTCAGATCCTCGCCGGGATCGCGCTCAAATCGCCCAGCGGCCCCGCCTGGGAGTTCCTGATCCTCTTCCTGGTCGTCATCATCGGCCCGCCGCTGATGACGAGAGCGCGGGTGCCGGGGATCATCGGCCTGCTGGTCGGCGGCTACGTGATCGGCCCATACGGCCTGAACCTGATCGGCGCCGGCAACACCACCGTCCCCGACCTCGGCCAGGTCGGCCTGCTCTACCTGATGTTCGTCGCCGGGGTCGAGCTCGACCTCTCCTTGGTCCGCATCCATCGCCGCGCGGTGCTCACCTACGGCGTCCTCACCTTCGCCCTGCCGATGCTGTTCGGCACCGTGATCGGCCTGGCGCTCGGCTGGATCCCGGCGGCGGCGCTGCTGCTCGGCGCCCTCCTCTCCTCGCACACGCTGCTCCTCTATCCGACCGCCCGGGGAGCGGGGCTGGCCGCCGACCGCGGCGTCGCCACCGCGGTGGGCGCGACCGTCCTCACCGACACGGCGGCGCTTGTCGTGCTCGCCGCGGTCTCCGGGACGCAGGTGGCGGGGGGCTCGCCCGCCTCGATTGCGCTGCAGATCGCGCTCGGCCTCTTCGTGGTGGTCGCCTTCACGTTGGTCGCCCTGCCGCGGATCGCCCGGCTCGCGTTCCGGTATCTCGGCACCGATCGCGTCGTCCGCTACCTGCTCGCGATCGCCTCGTTCCTGGCGGCGGGGACGGTGGCCGACATCTTCGGCATCGAGCCGATCGTCGGCGCCTTCTTCGCCGGCCTCGCGCTCAACCGGCTGGTCCCCAACGAGGGCCCGCTGATGGATCGCATCGACTTCTTCGGCAGTGCCGTCTTCGTGCCGATCTTCCTCGTCTCGGTCGGGCTGCTGCTCGACCCCGCGGTGATGGTCGAAGGCGAGACCCTCAAGCTCGCCGGGCTGTTCGTGCTCGCGAGCCTCGGCGGCAAGGCCGCCTCGGCTGGGATCGCCCGGCTCTGGCTCGGCTATTCCGGCTCCCAGGCGGAGCTGATGCTGGGCCTCACCGTGCCCCAGGCCGCCGCGACCCTGGCGGCGACGATCGTCGGCTTCAACATCGGCCTCTTCGACCAGTCGGTGGTCAACGCGGCCCTGGTCCTGATCCTGGTCTCGATCGTCGTCGGGACCTTCCTGGTGGAGCGCGCGGTGCCGAAGGTCCCCGCACCCGAGGGGCTGTCGGAGCGGATCGGAGCACGAATCCTCGTCGTCCTCACCGATCCCGGACAGGCGAAGCTGGCATTCGGGATGGCGGCCCGGATCGCCGCCGGCGAGGGTGGCGTCGTCCGCGGGCTCCTGGC
>DATJWW010000046.1:0-19200 GCA_035500835.1 Solirubrobacterales bacterium
GAGGCGGGTTTTCGCGAAGGGGTAGAGCATCTCGACCCGGGCGATGGCCACGTTCTCGGCCTCGGCCCGGCGGGGCGAGGCGTCGATGTCGTAGTAGATCTTGCCGGTGCAGAGGACCAGGCGCTCGACCTTCTCGCGCCGCCCCTCGACCTTCGGGTCGTCGAGGATGTGGCGGAACTCGCCGTCGGTCAGGTCCTCCATCGTCGAGGAGGCGCGGTCGAGGCGCAGCAGCCCCTTCGGGGTGAAGACGATCAGCGGCCGCGCCTTGCGGATCAGCGCCTGGCGGCGGAGCAGGTGGAAGTACTGGGCGGCGGTGGTCGGGTTGGCGATCCGGATGTTGCCCTCGGCGCCGAGCGCCAGGAAGCGCTCGATCCGGGCGCTCGAGTGCTCCGGCCCGGAGCCCTCGTAGCCGTGCGGGAGGAGCATGGTGAGCCGGCTGGTCTGCCCCCACTTCGCCTCACCGGAGACGATGAAGCTGTCGACGATCACCTGGGCCGCGTTGGCGAAGTCGCCGAACTGCGCCTCCCAGAGGACCAGCGCGTTCGGGCTCGCCGCCGAGTAGCCGTACTCGAAGCCGAGGCAGGCGACCTCCGAGAGCGGGCTGTTGTGCAGCTCGAACGGCGCCTTCGCCTCTTTCAGGTGCTGCATCGGCGTGTACTCGAGGCCGGTGTTTTCGTCGTGCAGGACGAGGTGGCGATGGGAGAAGGTGCCGCGCTCGGAGTCCTGGCCGGTGAGCCTGATGTGGACCCCCTCGGTGAGCAGCGAGCTGAAGGCGAGCCCCTCGGCCTGGCCGTAGTCGATGCCGCCCTCGGCCAGCGCGTCGGCCCGTTTGCCGAGCGAGCGGCGCAGCTTTTTGTGGACGTTGAAGCCGTCCGGCACCCGCAGCAGTTCCTCGTTCAGCTTGATCAGCTGGTCGGCCGTGAGCGCGGTGTCGACCGGCGGGCTGGCGGTGCGGTCGAGTTCGCCGGTGCCGGTGGCGACGGTGGGATCCTCGTAGTCGCCCGCGTCCATCCGCTCGCGCAGCGCTTTCAGCGCCGCCGACATCTCGGCTTTCCGCGTCTCGCCCTCCGCGGCGACCTGCTCGGCGGTGGTCACTCCCTCCTCGATCAGCTGCTCGGCGTAGAGCTCGGAGACCGGCTTGTGGTCCCTGATCTTGGCGGCGACCGCGGGCTGGGTGTAGGCGGGCTCGTCGGTCTCGTTGTGGCCGTAGCGGCGGTAGCCGATCACGTCGATGACGACGTCGCGGTGCCAGCGCTCGCGGTAGGCCATCGCCAGGCGGATCGCCGACATGGAGGCCTCGACGTCGTCGGCGTTGACGTGGATGATCGGCACGTTGAACCCCTTGGCGAGATCGCCGGCGTAGGGGGTCGAGCGGGCGTCTTCGGGATCGGTGGTGAAGCCCACCTGGTTGTCCTGGATGATGTGGACGGTGCCGCCGGTGCTGTAGCCGAGCAGCGACTGCAGGTTGAGCGTTTCGGCCACCACCCCTTGGGCGGGGAAGGCGGCGTCGCCGTGCAGCAGGACCGGGACCGCGCTCATCACGTCCTGGGTCAGCTCGGCGCCGTCGAACTTGTTCTGCAGGAAGCGGGCGCCGCCGGTCACCACCGGGTCGACGAACTCGAGGTGGCTCGGGTTGGGGTAGAGGCGGACCGAGGTCTTCTCGCCCGCCGAGGACTCGTAGACGCCGCGGTGGCCGTAGTGGTATTTGACGTCGCCGGTGCCGCCGTGCGGGATCGCCGCAAGGGACTTCACCGCGCTCAGCCGTTTGGAGCCCTCGAACTCGGCGAGGATCGACTCGACCGAGCGGCCGAGATTGTGGGCGAGGACGCTGAGCCGGCCGCGGTGGGCCATGCCGAAGACGACATCGTCGGCGCCCGCGCGGTGGGCGAGGGTGACGGCCTCGTCGAGCATCGGCACGATCACGTCGAGCCCCTCGATCGAGAACATTTTCTGCCCCAGATACGCTTTCTGTAGGAAGCGCTCGAACTGGAAGACGTCGATCAGCCGGTGCAGGAGGCGCTCTTTCTCGTCTTCGGTGAGCGGCTGGCGGTGGGCGCCGGTCTCGATCATCTCCCGCATCCAGATCCGCTGCTGGTGGGAGGCGATGTGCTCGAACTGGTAGCCGATCGTGCCGCAGTAGGCGGTGCGCATCCGCGGCAGCGCCTCGAGCAGCGTTTCGCCGGGGACGCCGATCCGCAGGATCGAGGCGGGGATGCGGGCCATCAGCTCCGGGGTCAGGTTGAGGTTCTCCGGCTCCAGCCCGGGGTCGCCCTTCGGCTCGGCGCCGAGCGGGTTGAGGTGGGCGGCGAGGTGCCCCTGGGTGCGATAGGCCTTGAGCAGCGAGGTCGCCGCCTGGACCGCCTGCAGCAGCTCTTCGTCGACCTCGCCGGGGACCGACGAGGATTCGCCGGGCGGCGGCGCGGTGGTCAGCGGCAGCGGCGAGGCCGAGGCGGGATGGGCATTGGTCACCGCCGCCGCGTCGATGCCGAGCTCGCCGGCGACCGACTCGTAGAAATCGTCCTCGCTTTGAAGGAGCTGCTCGACCCGGCGCAGGAATTCACCCGACTCGGCGCCCTGGATGACGCGGTGGTCGTAGGTCGAGGTCAGCGTCATCACTTTCGAGACGCCGAGCTGCTTGATCCGCTCCGGCGAGGCATGCGACCACTCCGGCGGGTAGGCGATCGAGCCGGTGGCGATGATCGCGCTCTGGCCGGCGAGCAGGCGCGGCACCGAGGCCACCGTGCCGATCCCGCCCGGGTTGGTGAGGCTGATGTTGGTGCCCTGGAAGTCGTCGGCGGTGAGGGTGTTCTCGCGGGTCTTCGCGATCAGCTCCTCGAAGGCGGCGTGGAAGCCCGCGAAGTCGAGATCCTGGGCGCCCTTGATCGCCGGGACCATGAGGCTGTGGGAGCCGTCTTTGCGGGTCACGTCGACGGCGATGCCGAGGTTGACCGGGCCGTTCTCGATCGCGTAGGGCTTGCCGTCGCGCTCGGCGAAGCTGCGCACCATCACCGGGTGATCCTTGGCGGCGGCGACGATCGCCCAGGCGACGAGATGGGTGAAGGAGGTCTTCAGGCCGCGCTCTTTGAGCTGGGCATTGATCGCCTTGCGCTTCGCGTCGAGCGTGTCGACGGCGATCGTCCGGAACGAGGTCGCGGTCGGCACCGTGCGGCTCTCGTCCATCGCCTTGGCGAGCATCGCCGCCGGCCCCCGCAGCTGCTTCTCCTCGCCGGAGAGCGCGGCGACGCCATTGCCGGACCCGTTGCCGCCGTTGAGCACGTCCTCCTTGGTGACCTTCCCGCCGAGGCCCGTGGGCGTCACCTTGCCCAGGTCGATCCCTTCGGCCTCAGCCACCCGGCGCGCGATCGGCGTGGCCTTGACATCGGCTCCGTTCCCCGAGCCGTTGCCCCCGTTGGTCCCGGCGGTTCCTCCCGCGGGTGACGCCGTAGGGGGAACCGTCGCCGAGGAAGCTTCAGCTACCGCAGGCGACGGTGGGTCCCCTGCGGCGGCAGGACCCGCGGCCGGAGCACCATCCGAAGAATCCTCCCCGGGCTCCATCTCGGCCAGCGCCGCCCCCACGGGGACCTCGTCGTCGACCTCCGCCACCAGCGCGGTGATCGTCCCGCTGGTCGGCGCCGGGACCTCGGCGTCGACCTTGTCGGTCGAGACCTCGACGACGGTGTCGCCCTCGTTGACGAAATCGCCTACGGCAACGTGCCACTCGAGGACGATGCCCTCGGTCACCGACTCGCCCATCTCGGGCATGGTGATCTGCACGGTTGCCGTCTCTGGCATTTCTTCGATCCAGTCTTACAAACCCACGCCCTTGGTGGCTGTCTCGGGATAACCTGGTACCGGATGAGCTATTTCGTGACCGGCGCCACCGGGTTCATCGGCCGCAACCTGGTCGAGCGATTGCTGCAGCGGGAGGGCACGATCTACGCCCTGGTGCGGGCCGGATCACGCGGCCGGCTGGAGGAGCTGCGCACCGGTTGGGGGGCCGACGGGGCGCGCATCGTGCCGATCTCCGGCGATCTGACCCAGCCGGGGCTGGCGATCTCCGAGGAGGACCTGGTCTCGATGCGCGGCGAGATCGATCACTTCTTCCACCTCGCCGCGATCTACGACATCACCGCCGACGCCGAGACCCAGGAGGTGGCGAACGTCGAGGGGACCCGGCACGCGATCGAGCTCGCCGGCGCGGTCGAGGCGGGCTGCTTCCACCATGTCAGCTCGATCGCCGCCGCCGGTCTATACAGGGGCGTCTGGACCGAGGAGATGTTCGACGAGGCGGAAAAGCTCGACAACAACCCCTACTTCCGCACCAAGCACGACGCCGAGCGGCTGGTGCGCGAGGAGTGCCGGCGGCCGTGGCGCGTCTACCGGCCGGGGATAGTCGTCGGCGACTCGCGCAGCGGCGCGATCGACAAGATCGACGGTCCCTACTACTTCTTCAAGGCGCTGCAGCGGGCGCGCCGGGTGCTGCCTTCGTGGCTGCCGACGGTCGGGGTCGAAGGCGGCGAGATCAACATCGTCCCGGTCGACTTCGTCGCCGCCGCGATCGACCACATCGGGCACAAGCCCGGGCTCGACGGGCGCGCCTTCCACCTCACCGACCCGAACCCACGGCGGGCCGGCGAAGTGGTGAACATCTTCGCCAAGGCGGCCGACGCGCCGCGCATGTCGTGGCGGCTCGACACCGATGTCACCGAGCCCGCGACGGGCGCGCTGCGCTCGGCGCTGCGTTTTCTGCCGGGGTCGAAGCGCGCGGTCTCGGCGGTGCTCGGCGAGCTCGGCCTGCCGGCCTCGGTCCTCACCTACATCGACTACCCGACCCGGTTCGACTCGATCGCGACGCAGGAGGTGCTGGCGGGGAGCGGCATCGAGGTGCCGCCGCTGGAGAGCTACGCGACGCGGGTCTGGGACTACTGGGAGCGCAACCTCGATCCGGACCTGTTCAAGGACCGCAGCCTGGCGGGTGCGGTGCGCGGCAAGGTGGTGCTGATCACCGGCGCCTCCTCGGGGATCGGCCGGGCCGCCGCGATCAAGGTCGCCGACGCCGGCGCGACGGTGCTGCTGGTCGCCCGCTCGGTCGAGAAGCTGGAAGAGACGAAAGAGGAAATCATCGCCGCCGGCGGCGTCGCCCATATCCACCGCTGCGACCTCGCCGACGTGGAGGACGTCGCCCGGATGGCCGAGGAGGTGCTCACCTACCACGGCCACGTCGACATCCTGGTCAATAACGCGGGCCGCTCGATCCGCCGCTCGGTCGCCCTCTCCTACGACCGCTTCCACGACTACGAGCGGACGATCCAGCTCAACTACCTCGGCTCGCTGCGGCTGATCCTGGCGCTGCTGCCGGCGATGCGGGCGCGCAAGTCGGGGCACATCATCAACATCAGCTCGATCGGGGTGCAGACGAACCCGCCGCGATTCTCCGCCTATGTCGCCTCGAAGGCGGCCCTCGACGCGTTCAGCCGGGTGATCGCCTCCGAGGTGATCGACGACAAGGTCCACATCACGACGATCAACATGCCGCTGGTGCGGACGCCGATGATCGCGCCGACCCGGATGTACGACATGTTCCCGGCGATCACCCCCGAGGAGGCCGCCGAGATGATCGCCAAGGCGATGGTCAACCGGCCGAAGAAGGTGGCGACGAAACTCGGCAACTTCGGCGAGCTGCTCTACGCGGTGGCGCCGAAGGCGAGCGACACGATCCTCAACACCGCCTACAAACTCTTCCCCGATTCACAGGCGGCGAAGGGCAAAGGCGACGAGCAGCGCGAAAAAGCGCCGTCGACCGAGGCCGTGGCCTTCGCGCACCTCATGAAAGGTGTGCATTGGTAACGCGTTCGCACTTGGTTCCGGATAGCGGAACTTTCTGCGAACGCACTGGGTGACGGCAGCCGTGGGACGGCGGCTCAAGCATTGGGGATGGGGATACGAGGACCAGGGCCCGACCGCGGCGCAGCTTGCGGAGGCCGCGGCCGGGATCCGGGCGCGGTTCGGGTTCGGCGGCGAGGTGCGGGCGGCGGTGCCGCTCGGGGAGGTCGAGGTGCGGGCGCCGCGGCTGAGGCGGCCGGAGGCGTTCGGCGATCTGTTCACCGACGCGAAGTACGAGCGGGTCTCCCGGGCGCTCGGCAAGGCCTACCGCGACATCGTGCGCGGCCACCGGGGCGAGTT
This sequence comes from Solirubrobacterales bacterium, assembly GCA_035500835.1. Taxonomy (GTDB): domain Bacteria; phylum Actinomycetota; class Thermoleophilia; order Solirubrobacterales; family 70-9; genus VAYN01. The sequence continues at coordinate 6,184 of DATJWW010000046.1, forward strand.
CGATAACCCGCCGGACCTGGTGGCGCTGCCGCGCGACTGCTCCGAGGTGGATACGGTGCTGAGCTGGGCCGAGGCCGAGGGGGCCGCGGTGATCCCATTCGGCGGCGGCACGAGCGTGGTCGGCGGGGTCGAGCCGCGGCTGGGGGAGAGGCCGGTGGTGACGCTCGACCTGCGTCGCCTCGATCGCCTCGTCGAAGTCGACCCGACCAGCCTGGCAGCGCGGATCGAGGCGGGGGCGAGCGGGCCGCGGCTCGAGGAGCAGCTGCGCGAGCACGGGCTGACGATGCGCTGCTTCCCTCAGTCCTTCGAGTACGCGACGCTCGGCGGCTGGATCGCGACCCGGGCGGGTGGCCACTTCGCGACCAAGGAAACCCACGTCGACGACCTGGTCGAGTCGGTGCGGGCGGTGACCCCGCGCGGCACCTGGGAGAGCCGGCGGCTGCCCGCGTCGGGGGCCGGCCCCTCGCCCGACCGGCTGCTGCTCGGGTCGGAGGGGATCCTGGGGGTGGTCACCGACGCCTGGGTGCGGGTGCGTCCGCGGCCCGAGTGGAAGGCGGCGGCGACGGTGCGCTTCAATCGTTTCGGCGACGCCTGCGAGGCGGTGCGGGAGATCGTCCAGGCCGGTCTCGATCCGTCCAACTGCCGCCTGCTCGAAGCCGCCGAGGCGGAGCTGACCGGGGCCGGCAACGGGCGCGGGCACCTACTCCTCCTCAGCTTCGAGAGCGCGCACCACCCCGTGGAAGGGCCCTTGCGAGTGGCCGTGGACGCAGCGAAGTCACACGACGGTGAGGCCGACCCGCCGCAGGTTCAGGCGCCGTCCGCATCTACCCCCGCCGAGGAGGGGCAGATGCGGACGGCGGCGGAGAGCTGGCGGGGCGCGTTCCTGTCGGCGCCGTATCTGCGCGACACGTTCGTCTCCTGCGGGGTGCTGTCGGAGACGTTCGAGACGGCGATCACCTGGGACCGGCTCGAGGAGTTCCACGCGACCGTGATGGAGACCACGATCGGTGCCGTCGCCGAGGTGTCGGGTGCCCCACGCGAGGGTCGCGGCGCGCCGCTCGTCACCTGCCGCTTCACCCACGCCTACCCCGACGGCATCGCCCCCTACTTCACCGTGCTCGCGCCCGCGATCCGCGGTGGCGAGGTCGAGCAATGGGACGAGATCAAGGCCGCCGTCTCGGAGGCGTTGATCGACGGCGGCGGGACCATCACCCACCACCACGCCGTCGGCCGCGACCACCGGCCCTGGTACGACCGCCAGCGCCCGGCCCCGTTCGCGGCCGCCCTGCGCGCCGCCAAGGCGGAGCTCGACCCGGCCGGCATCCTCAACCCAGGCGTGCTCCTCGACCCCTGAGGCGACCGACCGGGCGCTACCCTTTCGCAACCCTTTTTGGCGGCGGGGCCACCAGCTGCCGAGCAGCCCGCCGCCCCCATCGATGGAAACGATCACCTCCGAACAGCCGACCGTGCCTCCCGCGGGCGAGTCCTCGAACCTCGACGAGCCCGTCGTGCCTCGCCGTAGCCCGCTGCGCGCCGCGATCAAGACCGGCCGGCCGACGGAGTGGATGAAAAACGTCTTCGTCTTCGCCGGGCTGCTCTTCTCGGGGAACTTCGACAAGGGCCACGACATCCTCGCGGCGATCGTCACCTTCGTCGCCTTCTGCCTCATCTCCAGTGCCGGCTACTTCGTCAACGACCTGATCGACGTCGAGCTCGACCGCAAGCACCCGAAGAAGCGCTACCGGCCGCTCGCCGCCCGCGAGCTCTCCGAGCGCAGCGCGATGGCGATCGCCCCGACGCTGGCGATCGTCGCCATCGCGATCGGCTTCGCCGTCAACTGGAAAGTCGGGTTGATGGTGATCGGCTACGGCGTCGCCCAGATGGCCTACAGCCTCGGCCTCAAGCAGGTGGTGATCATCGACGTGATGACGTTGGCCGGCCTCTTCGTGCTCCGCGTCGCGGCCGGCGCCAGCGCCGTCGATGCCCACGCGTCCGAGTGGCTGCTCCTCTGCACCGGTTTCCTCGCCGCCTTCCTCGGCTTCACCAAGCGTCGCCAGGAGGCGGTCTCCGAGCTCCACGAGGGGACCTCGACCCGGCCCGTCCTCGAGCACTACTCGCTCCCGTTCCTCGACCAGATGGTCTCCCTGGTCACCACCGGGACCGTGATCAGCTACTGCATCTACGCGGTCAACTCGCCGCTCATCGGCAGCCAGATGCTGTTGACGGTGCCGCCCGTCGTCTACGCGATCTTCCGCTACCTGTACCTGATCTACGACCGCAACGACGATCGCTCGATGTCCGGCATCGTCGCCGGCGACCGCGGCATCCAGGCGGCGGGCGCGGTCTGGGCGATCGTCGCGTTTTTGCTCCTCTACGTCTTCAACTGATGCGGGCGGCGCTGCTCCGCGCCGGGGCGGCGGCCCTCGCGATCATCGCTCTCACCGCAGGCGTCGCGGGCGCCGCCCAGCCCACGACCGAAGACGGCGGCACCCTCTACGGCGCCGGCACCGAACCGATCGGCTGCACCTCCCGCCCGGGGACGATCGTCTCCCAGGGCCCGCGGAGGCCGCGCGAGGTGGCGCTCTCCTTCGATGACGGCCCGAGCAATGTCCAGACCCCGGAGATCCTCACCACGCTCGACCGGATGCACGCCCACGCGACCTTCTTCGAGGAGGGCCGCCACGTCGCCGGGCGGGAAGAGCTGATGCGCCAGATCCTCGCCGCCGGCGACGAGATCGGCAACCACTCCTTCCACCACCCGCACGATCCCGACGAGGAAGAGCTCGCCACCACCGACGCGGCGATCCGCGAGGCCACGGGCTTCGAGCCCTGCCTCTTCCGCCCGCCCTACGGCCTGGTCAACGCCAAGGTCGAAGCCGCGGCGCTGGCCACGCACCTGGAGACGATCCTCTGGACCTACGACTCCGCCGACGACCACCACCCCGGTGTCGACGGGATCATCAGACACACCGTCGAGATGGCGACGCCCGGCGCGATCATCCTCATGCACGACGGCGGCCATCACCCGGAAACCCCCGAAGCGCTGCCCGGCGTGATCGAAGGCCTGCGCGCCCGCGGCTTCCGCTTCGTCACGGTCACCGAACTGCTCGGCGGCCGGATGCTCTACCCGAGCTCGCCGCCCTCCGGCACGCCTTCCATCAGGTAGAAGCGGGCGCGGCCGATCTCCTCGCCGTTGACCTCGACCACGGCGGCGTGGGGCCCGGCGGTGGTGAAGGTGGCGGTGGCGGCGATCGACATCACCAGGCGCTGCTCCTGGCCCTGCGGCATCCCGGGCGGTCGGCCGGTCTCGAAGTTGGCGGCCAGGCCTTCGCCGAGCTCGACCCCGTCGGGGTCCTGGATGGTGACGTTCAGCTCGTGGGGGCTGTTGGTCTCGTGCCAGGCGACGTCGATGCCGAGGCCGATGTGGAAGGACCACTCGTGCGGCAGCTCGGGGAGGCGGAGGACGTTCCAGCCGCCGCCGGTCAGGTAGAGCTTCCCGTTCACCGCCTCGGCGTAATCGGTGAGCATCAGGAAGCCGATGTTCATCCGCCGTCCTCGTCGCCGTAGGGGACGACCGGCAGATCGGGGACGAGTTCGACCTTGCCTTCGCGGTGGAACTGGAGGTCGACCTTCTCGTCCTTGCGGTAGGTCCCGAAGATCCCCAGGTACATCGCCAGCCAGCGGCTGATCCCGATTTCCTCCTTGATGATCGCCCGCGTGAAGTGGATCTCACGGCCCTCGATCTCATAGTCGACGCCGGGTTTCTGTTCGACCCCGTTGATGAAGACGGCGTAGGGCGGTTCGGCGCCCGCCGGCATCTTCGCCCGCTCGCCGGCGGCGTAGCTGCCCTTCGGCACGTCGTTCGTCTTTGCTCGGTCAGGGCTCATCGGTCGTTCCTTCCAGAGTCTCGCGCACCAGGTCGAAAGGCGTGTCGTGGTTCGTCGGGTCGAGCTCCTCGCGCCGCAGCCCGCCCCGGTAGGGGACGAAGGTGCCGTCGCCGCGCACGTCGATCCCGGCGACCGGCTTGTGCAGGAGGCCGCGCCCGCTCAGCTCCAGCCGCGCCTTCACCTGCTCCCCCGGTTTGAAGGTGCGCACCAGCTTCGCCGTCTGCGGCGGGCCCTCGGCGCGGATGCGCATCGCCCGCTCGCGCATCGTCGCCACCGCCTCCTCGAGGTCCTCGAAGGCCAGGTGGTCGACTTCGGAGCTCACGCGCACGGTCAGCTTCCAGCTGGGACGGGCCACCGCCCCAGCTTATTTACGCTCCGCGGCGCGGGCGTTTCGGGCGCCGGGCGGGCGGACCGACGATTTTCTCGCCGCCGGAGCGCTCGGCCATCGGGACGTAGGAGCGCTCGCGGAAGCCGGTGTAGATCTGGCGCGGCCGGGCGATTTTCTGCTCCGGGTCCTCTTTCATCTCCATCCACTGGGCGACCCAGCCGGCCGTCCGCGGGATCGCGAAGATCACCGTGAACATGTCGGTGGGGATCCCCATCGCCTCGTAGATGATCCCCGAGTAGAAGTCGACGTTCGGGTAGAGCTTGCGCTCGGTGAAGTAGTCGTCGGCGAGCGCCTGCTTCTCCAGCTCACGGGCGATCTCGACCAGCGGGTTGTACTCGGTCGCCTCGAAGATCGGGTCGAGGTACTGCTGGATGATCCGCGCCCGCGGGTCGTAGTTCTTGTAGACCCGGTGGCCGAAGCCCATCAGTTTCTCCTCGCGGTCCTTTACCCGGGCGAGGAAGTCGGGGATGTTCTCCACCTTGTCGATCCGCCGCAGCATCCGCAGCACCGCCTCGTTGGCGCCGCCGTGGAGCGGCCCGTAGAGCGCCGCCACGCCGGCCGCCACCGCCGAGTACGGGTCGACGTCGGAGGAGCCGACGCCGCGCACCGCGTTGGTCGAGCAGTTCTGTTCGTGGTCGGCGTGGAGGATGAAGAGCACGTCGAGCGCTTTGGCCAGCTCCGGCTTCGGGATGTGGCGCGCTTCGGTCTTCTTGAAGACCATCGAGAGGAAGTTCTCGGCGAAGCTGAGGTCGTTGTCCGGGTAGACGTAGGGCAGCCCCATGTTGTGGCGGTAGGAGAACGCGGCCAGGGTCGGCACCTTGGCGATCAGCCGCGCGGCGGCCATGTAGCGCTCTTCTTCGTCGTTGATCTGCTTCGCGTCGGGGTAGAAGGTCGACAGCGCGCCGACCCCCGACAGCAGCATCCCCATCGGGTGCGCGTCGTAGCGGAAGCCCTCGAAGAGGTGCTTCAGATCCTCGTGGACGAAGGTGTGGTGGGTGATGTCGAAGACCCAGCGCTCGAGCTGAGCCTTGGTCGGCAGCTCACCCCAGATCAGCAGGTAGGCGACCTCGAGGAAGGTCGAGTTCTCGCACAGCGTCTCGATCGAGTAGCCGCGGTGTTCGAGGATTCCGGCGTCGCCGTCGATGTAGGTGATCGAGGAACGACAGGACGCGGTGTTGGTGAAGGCCGGGTCATAGGACATCATCCCGAATTCGTCGTCGTCGACCTTGATCTGACGCAGGTCGAGGCCGCGGATGGTGCCGTCGGTGATCGGCAACTCGTAGCTCTTGCCGGTGCGGTTGTCGGTGACGGTCAGGGTCTCCGTCCCGGCCGCGGCTCCGTTCTCGGCACTCGCGCCAGTGGTCTGCTCCTCGGTAGCCATCACCCTCCTTTTTGCTGCTTCGTGGGGAGAACCGAGTATCGCAGTTCGGAGCCGGAGAGCCGTTGCCGAGGGGGATGGAGGACCCGGCGTCTCGGAGGCGACCCCGGCAGGGTGTGGCCGCCTCCGAGACGCCGGGGACAGGCGTTCGTCTCAGAGATGCCGCTTCTTCCAACGGTCAGAAATCTGCACGGTTACTTTCTTCGTGTCTGGCGAAGTTTCCAACCACGCAGATTTCTTGGCCGCGCTCCTTCTCGTCCCGCCCGTGGCGGTGCGCACCTCTAATCCCGCGGGGCGGGGACAGCCTCGAACTGGGTCATCCGGCGGAGCGCCTCGAAGCGCTCGTCGATCTCCTCGCGCTCCAGGCGCGCGACCCGCTCGGTGCCGAACTCCTCGACGTTGAAGGAGGCGAGCACGGTGCCGTAGCCCATCGCCCGCCGTAGGTTGGCCTCGTCGAGGTCACCGCCCGAGCCGTCGAGGTAGCCGAAGAAACCGCCCGCGAAGCTGTCGCCGGCGCCGGTCGGGTCGCGCACGTCCTCGAGCGGGAACCCCGGCAGGGCGAAGAAGTTCGCGCCGTCGGGTCCATCGGTGAACAGCGCCGCGCCGTACTCGCCGCGCTTGGCGACCACCGCGCGCGGCCCCATCTCCATCACCTGGCGGGCGGCGCGGGCGAGGTTCGACTCGCCGGTCAGCATGCGGATCTCGGCGTCGTTGACGACCAGGCAGTCGACCTCGGCGATCGCCGCGAGCAGCGAGTCCTTCGCCGTCTCGATCCAGAGGTTCATCGAGTCGAGGCCGCTGAACGAGGCGCCGCCGCACTGGGCGCGGACCTGGCGCTGCAGGTCGGGCTGGATGTTGGCGAGGAAGAGGGTGTCGGCGGCGCGGGCCGCGTCGGAGAGCTTCGGCTCGAACTCGCCGAAGACGCCGAGCTGGGTGTCGTCGGTGTGGGCGACGTTGAGGTCGAAGTCGTAGTGGCCGCGCCAGAAGAAGCTCTGGCCGCCCTCGACCCGCTCGATGTCCTCGCAGACGATGCCGCGCGAATCCAGCAGCTCGAACTGCTCGGTGCCGAAGTCGTCGCCGACCGGGCCGACCGGCCGCACCTCGGTGAAGAAGCCCGCCGCCAGCGAGAAGTGGACGGCGGCGCCGCCGAGCATGCGCTCGCGCTCCCCGAACGGGGTCTTGACGGCGTCGAAGGCGATCGATCCGACCACGGTCAGGGCCATAGGGGATGGCACCCTACCGGCTCCCCTGCGAGACTCACCCGCATGAAAGCGATCCAGCTACAGGAGTTCGGCGGCGCCGATGCCTTCGAGTACGTCGAGCTCGACGACCCGACGCCCGGTGAGGGCGAGGTACTGGTCGAGGTCGCCCGCTGCGGGGTGAACTTCGCCGACACCCATTCGACCCGCAACGACTACCTGGCCGAGCAGCAGCTGCCGCTCGTGCCCGGTGCCGAGATCGCCGGCCGCACCGGCGACGGCACCCGCGTCGTCGCCCTGGTCGGCACCGGCGGCTACGCCGAGAAGGTGCTCGTCCCGGAGTCGTCCCTGATCCCCGTCCCCGACGGAGTCGGGGACGATGAAGCCGCCGGAGCGTTGCTGCAGGGCCTGACCGCGATGGCGCTGGTCAAGCGCAGCGCCCGGATCGAGGCCGGGGAGACGATCGTGATCGAGGCCGCCGCGGGCGGCACCGGCACGCTCGCCGTGCAGATCGCCAAGGCCGCCGGGGCGAAGGTGATCGGCCTCGCCTCGAGCGCCGAGAAGCGCGAGCTGGTCGAAGGGCTGGGTGCCGACGCCACCGTCGACTCGCAGAGCGACGATCTGCGCGCCGCGCTGCTCGAGGCCAACGACGGCCAGAAGGTCGACGCCGTCCTCCACATGAGCGGTGGCGCCTCCTTCGACGCCGAGCTGGCGGCGCTCGCCCCGCTCGGCCGGCTGGTCGTCTTCGGCAACGCCTCGCGCGAGGCCCGCCAGGTCGACACCGGCGCGCTGCTGCAGGGATCGAAGGCGGTGATCGGCTTCTGGCTCGTCCACGTGCTCGCCCGCCGCGACCTCGCGGTGCCGATGATCGGGGAGCTGCTGGGTGCCCTGGCGACGGGCGCACTGCGGGTGACGATCGGTGGCGTCTACCCTCTGTCGGAGGCGGCGCGCGCCCACGAGGCGCTCGAATCCCGCTCCAGCGCGGGCAAGCTTCTCCTCGACCCCACTTCATAAAGGGCGGTATGACGACCTTCAAAGACCTTGGACTCTCCCCTGCGATCCAGCAGGCCCTCGACGAGCTCGGCTACGTCGAGCCCTCGCCGATCCAGGAGGAGGCGATCCCGGAGCTGCTCGCCGGCCACGACGTGATCGGCCAGGCGCAGACCGGAACCGGCAAGACCGCCGCCTTCGGCCTGCCGCTCCTCCAGTACCTCGACCCCGACGACGACGAGGTGCAGGCGGTCGTCCTCACCCCGACCCGCGAGCTCTGCATCCAGGTCACCCAGGCGCTCCGCTCCTACGCCGAGCACCTCGACGTCGAGATCGTCGCCGTCTTCGGCGGCGCCCCGATCCGCTCCCAGCAGTCGCAGCTGCGCTCCGGCGCCCACGTCGTCGTCGCCACCGTCGGCCGGATGATGGATCTGATGTCGCGGCGCTCGCTGGTGCTGACCGCGGCCCGCTACGTGGTCCTCGACGAGGCCGACGAGATGCTCGACCTCGGCTTCATCGAGGACGTCGAGAAGATCCTGCGGATGTGCCCGAGCGGGCGGCAGACGGCGCTCTTCTCGGCGACGATGCCGCCGCCGATCCAGAAGCTGGCCGAGGGCTACATGTATGACCCGGTCACCGTGCGGATCACGCCTAAGACGTTGACCGTCGATGCGATCCAGCAGGCGTTCGTCGAGGTGCCGGCGCGCGAGAAGGCGTCGCGCCTGGTCGAGATCCTGAAGATCGAGGAGCCCGAGCAGGCGATCATCTTCACCCGCACGAAAATCGGTGCCTCGCGCCTGGAGAAGACGCTGAAGGACAAAGGCCTCGACGTCAAAGCGCTGCACGGCGACATGAGCCAAGGCTCGCGCGACGGCGTGATGATCGCCTTCAAGGACCACCGCGTGAAGCTGCTGGTCGCCACCGACATCGCCGCCCGCGGGCTCGACGTCGAGCACGTCACCCACGTGATCAACTTCGACGTCCCCAACTCCTCCGAGACCTACGTCCACCGGATCGGCCGCACCGGCAGGGTCGGCCGCACCGGCCGGGCGATCACCTTCGTGACCCCGGACGAGCGCGATGAGATCGGCCGCATCGAGCGCGACGTGAACACGACGATCGGCGAGTGGGAGAGCCCCGAGGAGCGGCTTGAGCACGCGCCGCGTCCGCGTCGCCGTGAGCGGCGCAGCCGCGAGCGGGAGGAGCAGCCGGAGAAGGTACCCGCCGACGACGGCGCCGAGGCCAAGGCGGGGGCGAACGGCAAGAAGCCCTCCACCACGAAGCTCTTCGTCAATCGCGGCGAGCGCAGCGGGATCGACGAGGACGACCTCCGGTGGGCGCTCCGCGAGGGCGCCGTCCTCCCCGACGAGGCCGTCCATGACGTCCGCGTCCTCCACCGCTTCTCCTTCGTCGAGGTCGATCCCGACCAGGCCGAGCGCACGGTCGAGTTCCTCGACGGCACCAAGCTGAAAGGCAAGGAGATCCGGCTCGAGGTCGCCCGCAGCTAGCGGTGTGGGAAACCCGTCCAATGGACGGGTTTCCCACACCGCGGCGAGGCTAACCTGGTTTCTCGGTCAGTTCGGCGACCGCGCCGAGCAGCAGGTCGAAGTCGATCGGCTTGGTCACGTAGCCGCTGATCTCGAGGTCGGTGGGGGCGTCGACGTCGTTCGGATCGTGGTGGGCGCTGACGATCAGCGCCGGAGTGTCGACGCCGGCGGCGCGCAGCTCGCGGAGGGCGTCGATGCCCGACTTGCGGGGCATCATCGCGTCGAGCAGGAGGATGTCGGGACCGTCGCCGCCGATCGGCACCCGCTCGGTCACCTCCTGCCCGTCGGCGGCGGTCTCGACCTCGTAGCCGGCCAGCTCGAGCCGGGTCCGCATCAGCAGCAGGATCGTCTCCGAGTCGTCGGCGACCAGGACGGTGGTCATCGCGGTCTCTCGGCGATCGCGGGCGGGGCGGGGGCGGGCGCCTCGACCGCCCCGGGTGCGGCGAGCGGCAGCGTCACCCTGAAGGTCGAGCCGCGGCCGACCTCGGAGTCGACCGCGATCGCGCCGCCGTGCAGCTCGACCAGGGATTTCGAGATCGCCAGGCCGAGGCCGGTCCCCCCGACGCGCTGGGTCAGGCCCGCGTCGCCGCGGACGAAGCGCTCGAAGATGTGCTCCAGCTGCGCCGGGGGGATGCCCGGGCCGTCGTCGGTCACGTCGATCTCCACTCCACCGTCGGCTACCCGGGCGCTCACCTCTATAGACGCTTTTTCGGGCGCATACTCATGCGCGTTCGTGATCAGGTTCACGAGGACCTGGCGGATGCGGTCGGGCTCGACCTCGATCGGCGGCAGGTTCGGGCCGATCTTCTCGGTGAGCGTCTGATCGGAGCGCTCGGTCTGGGCCCGCATCGTCCGCACCACGTCTTCGATCAGCGGCGCCGGCTCGGTCGGCCGCGGCCGGATCGTCAGTCGCCCGGCGTCGGAGCGGGCCAGGTCGAGCAGGTCATTCAGCAGCCTCGCCAGGTGGCGGCAGTTGTCGAGGATGATCTCGACCGTCTCCACCTGGCGCGGCGTCAGCGAGTCGCGGTCCATCATCAGCAGCTCGGCGAAGCCCTGCACCGAGGTGAGCGGGCTGCGCAGCTCGTGCGAGGCGGTCAGCACGAACTCGTCTTTCATCCGGTCGAGCCGGTCGCGCTGGGAGGCCTCGAGCTCGAGCTCGGCGGCCATCTCGTTGAAGGCTTTGCCGAGGGCCGCGGTCTCGGCGAGGCCGCCGACCTCGACCCGGGCGGAGCGGTCGCCCGCCGCCAGTCGTCCCGCCGCGTCGACCAGGCGCTCGAGCGGCCGGCGCATCGCCACGATCAGACCGGTGAAGAGGAGGAGTGCCCCGATCAGGCCGGCGAGCAGCCCGGCGCCGACCAGGATCACGGTGTCGCGGGTGTTGTCGGAGATCGAGTCGCGGAGGTGTTCGCGGTTGGCCTCCTCGGTGACGATCGCCAGCCGCGCCGCGGCCGGATGCTGTCCTGCGTTGAGCTCGGCCCTGGCCAGCATCTCGCGCTGGTAAGAGGCTTCGAGGGAGGTCTCGTAGTCTTGGCGCTGGTCGATGAAGTGGCCGACGCCGACCACGGTCAGCGCCGTGAGCACGGCGAAGGCGATCGCGAAGCCGATCCGGAGGCGGTTGGCAAGCGATGGACTGAGGCGTCTGCCCCGGCGGGAATATGCTTGCGCGGCTATGGGGGACGAGGCTACAGGCCGCGGCGACGGCGAACCACCGGTGGCGGTCGACGGCATCGACATTGCCGGGATGGGCGCCTGGTTTGCGGCGCACGTGCCGGGCGCGCAGGCGCCGCTCGCCTACGAGCGGATCGCGGGCGGCCACTCGAACCTCACCTATCGGGTCAGCGACGCAGGAGGCTCGGAGTGGGCGCTGCGGCGCCCGCCGCTCGGCAAGACGCTCTCCTCCGCCCACGACATGGTCCGCGAGTACAAGGTCGTCTCGGCGCTCGGCGGCACGCCGGTGCCGGTCGCGCCGGTCGTCGGCCTCTGCGAGGACGACTCGGTGAACGGCGCGCCCTTCTACGTCATGGACTTCGTCCGCGGCCCGGTCCTGCGCGGGGTCGATGAGGCCGAGGCGGCCTTCCCCGACGAAAACGACCGCGCCCGGATAGGCATGCGCGTCGCCGACACCCTCGCGGCGATCCACGCGGTCGACCCCGACGCGGTCGGCCTCGGCGACCTCGGCCGCCGCGAGGACTACGTCGCCCGCCAGCTGCGCCGTTGGTACGGGCAGTGGGAGAAGTCGAAGACGCGTGAGCTGGCGGCGATCGACCGCGTCCACGAGCGCCTCTCGGCCCGCATCCCGCCGCAGCAGGGCGTCTCGATCGTCCACGGCGACTACCGCCTCGACAACATGATCCTCGACGACGCGGGCGAGGTGGCGGCGGTGGTCGACTGGGAGCTCTGCACGCTCGGCGACCCGCTCGCGGACGTCGGCACGCTGATGGCCTACTGGCCCGAGCGCGGCTCCGACGGGATCAGCCTCGGCCTGCCGGCCAACCTGGCGCCGGGCTTCCCCGTCCGCGAGGAGATCGCCACCCGCTACGCCGAGGCCTCCGGCCGCGACCTCTCCGAACTCGACTTCTTCGTCGCCCTCGGCTACTGGAAGCTGGCGATCATCCTCGAGGGCGTCTACGCCCGCTACGTCGGCGGCGGCTACGGCAAGGTCGATCCCGGGGTCCAAGGCTTCGCCGACCTCGTTGTCCGCATCGCCGAGGCCGCGGAGGAGATCGAGGCGGGGGCTGATCTGGGGCCATGAAGCCGTTCCTAGGGTCACTCTCGGTGCTGGCCGCTGTGCTCGCGATCGCAGGCTGTGGTTCGGGTGGGGGAGGATCGACCACCGCGCCGGCGGGCGCAGACGCGGGATCGGAATCCAGCTCTTCGCGCCCGACCGCCTCGGAAGCGCAGAAGCCGAAGACCGAAGGCGACGGGGGACAGGATCACTTCGAAGCGCAGTTCGCGGCTCCGGCACAGAAGGCGAAGCACCATCGGTCGGCCGGATCCGGCCAGGGCGGCGACGATGGATCGAAGCATCGCTCGCAGTCCGAAAGTACGCCCCCGTCTCAGGAGAAGTCGAACCCCAAGTTGCCGTCACGCTCGTCGCATCAACGGGCCAAGGTCGTGCAGGAACTCGAAGAACTGGTGGCCGAAGCGCTGCCCGGGAAGAAGTCGAAGTTCGGCGGCGGCTCGAACAAGGGTGGGTCCGGCGGCTCCGAAAACGGGGGCTCCGGCGGCGAAGCCGGAAGCTCTCCCGCCACGCAGGCGGTCGAAAAGCTCGAACAGATCATCGAAGGCGGCGGATCGGATGGCGGTGGATCGGCCTCCGGCAGCGGGGTCGAGGAAATGCTCGAAGGCCTGCTCGAAGCCGGTCACTGACTCCGCACTAAACCGAGGCCATGTGTCTGCCCGGGTTGACGCGCTGGGAGCTTCCTGAGAGGTTCGGCGAACTCGTCCGGTACCTAAATAGAGAGGATTTCCTGTGCAACGGATCCGGAAGCGCCTCACCTACGCCAACGTGATCTCCTCGCTGGCCTTGTTCCTGGTCGTCGCAGGTGGCAGCGCCTTCGCCGCCTCCCAGCTCGGCAAGAACACCGTCGGCTCCAAGCAGCTGAAGAAGAACGCCGTCACGGCGGCG